>NZ_JBITES010000008.1:189023-486517 GCF_044455405.1 Streptomyces sp. NPDC051243
ATCAGCGGGTCCGGGGTTCGAGTCCCTGGCGGCGCACCGACAGTGAAGGCCTCTCGCAAGCGCGGGGGGCCTTCGCATTTTGGGATGGCTTCCCCGACGCCACAGCGGCGGCTGGGGGTCCGGGGGTCACCCCCCGGAAGATGCAGCATCAGCGGGTCCGGGGTTCGAGTCCCTGGCGGCGCACCGACAGTGAAGGCCTCTCGCAAGCGCGGGGGGCCTTCGCATTTTGGGATGGCTTCCCCGGCGCCACAGCGGCGGCTGGGGGTCTGCGCGGCTGCGCCGCGCGTTGCGGGGGCTCCGCCACCCACACCCCCGTCGGACCGGAAGCCCCTCGTGCAAGCGAGGGGCTTCCGGCGTGTTTGGCCGGATACTCTCTGGCCATGGCAGCTCGTGACCTGCAGGAGCGGATCAAGAAGCTCATCATCGACCGGCGGCTGGCCTCGGGGGCCCCGCTGCCGACGGAGCCGGAGCTGATGGCGCACCTCGGTGCCAGCCGGAACTCCGTGCGCGAGGCGCTCAAGGGGCTGCAGGCGATGGGCATCGTCGAGATACGGCACGGGTTCGGGACCTACGTCGGCACGATGTCGCTCGCGCCGATGGTCGAGGGCCTCGCCTTCCGCACGGTCGCCGGGCACCACCGGGGCGAGGACACCCTGCTCCAACTGCTGCAGCTGCGGGAGGCCGTGGAGACCGGGCTGGTGTCGCGGCTCGCGGGGCGAATACCGGACGCCGACCTCGTTGAACTCGACGCGCTCGTCGGCCGTATGGAAGAGCAGGCCGCGCGAGGCGGCGACGGGATCGCCGAGACCGACCGGGCGTTTCACGCCACCCTCTACCGGGGGCTGGACAACGCGCTGCTGGGCGAGGTGATGGAGGCGTTCTGGGACGCCTTCCACCGCGTCCACACCGATCTCGGCGGCGCGCCACAGGATCCACTGGTCACCTGCCGGCAGCACCGGGAGATCGTGGACGCGGTGCGGTCGGGCGACGCGGTACGGGCGGAGGAGGCCATAAGCGAGCACTTCGGCAACATCCGCGCCCGCGTGTCCACAACGGGTACACAACACCCCCACAGGTGCCACAATGAGCGCGTATGACCGGTAAACACCTCGTTTCGCATCTTGCGATCATGTGGAACGACGGAGACCCTGGTGATTGGTTTTTCAAGATGCTGCGGATTCGCGGCAGTTGGGGGGCAAGGAGCCGGTTGCCGGTTTTCGACGGGGAGTAGGGGGCCCTGTTCATGGCCGCATGCCGAGGGGGGCATGATGCAACCGGAAGGTCGCTGTTCCATGTCTAAGGTGGAGAAGATGTGGTGACTGCGGCCCACCACTGATACGGCCGTGAAGGTCGAGGGGGACCGGAGCGGCCGTAAAGGAACCGACAGACACGCGGTTGAACCGCGTGTGGGGGGATGACTCATGACGTCGACGCCGACGGGCGCCCGGCAGAACTTCGACCCGTCTCAGACCGCCCAGTTGAGGGTGCCTTCGCTGACCCGGACCGGGGCCTTCCGCCGGATAAAGAAGACGCTGCCGAAGTACGACTACGAGCACTACAGCCGGCTGGCCGGCCCCCTCACCCAGCCCGACCCGAACAAGCCGTACCGGGTCGAGTACCGCTCGCTGATCTCCCAGGAGCCGCACCGCATCAGGGTCGCACTGATGCTGGCCGCCGCCCCGGTGCTCTCCCTGGTCCTGCTGTTCTGGCTGCTGCAGCCCGAGCACTGGACCGAACGGGACTATCCCGCCTATGACTTCCTGCCGGCGCTCGACATGGTGATGCTCGTCTCGATCGGTCTGATCGAGTTCTTCCGCTGCATGAACGTGGTGTCCAACGCGCACGCCACGCTGGTCGCCCGCGACCCGATCCCGGTGGTGCCGGAGACGGGCACGAGAGTGGCCTTCCTCACCTCCTTCGTGCCCGGCAAGGAGCCGCTGGAGATGGTGACGAAGACCCTGGAGGCGGCCGTCAAGCTGCGCCACCGGGGCCTTCTGCACGTATGGCTGCTCGACGAGGGCGACGACCCCGAGGTCAAGGAGGTGTGCGCGCGGCTCGGCGTGCACCACTTCTCCCGCAAGGGCGTCGCCAAGTGGAACCAGGCCAAGGGCCCGCACCGCGCCAAGACCAAGCACGGCAACTACAACGCCTGGCTCGACGCCCACGGCGACGACTACGACTTCTTCGCCTCGGTCGACACCGACCACGTGCCGCTGCCGAACTACCTGGAGCGGATGCTCGGCTTCTTCCGCGACCCGAACGTCGGCTTCGTCATCGGCCCGCAGGTGTACGGCAACTACGACAACTTCGTCACCAAGGCCGCCGAGTCCCAGCAGTTCCTCTTCCACGCCCTCATCCAGCGCGCGGGCAACCGCTACGGCGCGCCGATGTTCGTGGGTACGTCGAACGCCGTACGCATCAAGGCGCTCAAGCAGATCGGCGGTCTGTACGACTCGATCACCGAGGACATGGCGACCGGCTTCGAGATCCACCGCCACAAGAACCCGGCCACGGGCAAGAAGTGGCGGTCCGTGTACACGCCGGACGTGCTCGCCGTCGGTGAGGGGCCGAGCGCCTGGACGGACTTCTTCACCCAGCAGATGCGCTGGTCGCGAGGGACGTACGAGACGATCCTCAAGCAGTACTGGAAGGGCTGGTACTCGCTGCCGCCGAGCAAGCTCTTCAACTACACGATGATGATCATCTTCTATCCGATGTCCGCCCTCAACTGGATCCTGGCCGCGCTGAGTTGTGCGCTGTTCCTGGGCCTGGGCGCCTCGGGTGTGAACATCGACCCCACGATCTGGCTGATGCTGTACGGCAACGCCTCCGCGCTCCAGATCGGCCTCTACGTCTGGAACCGCCGCCACAACGTCTCGCCGCACGAGCCGGAGGGCTCCGGTGGTGTGGCCGGCATGGTGATGTCCGCGCTGTCGGCGCCGCTGTACGCGAAGGCGCTGATCGACTCGGTGCTGCGCAAGAAGAGCAAGTTCGTGGTGACGCCCAAGGGCGATTCGGCCAGCCCCGACAGGTGGTTCGGGACCTTCCGGTACCACTGGTACTTCATCGTGATCTTCGGTGCGTCGATCGCCGCCGGGTTCGTGTACGGTCACTCGCACCCCGCGATGATCATCTGGGCGACCTTCGCCATGCTGATCACCGCGACGCCGATCTTCGCCTGGCGCTACATGCTGCGGCAGGACAAGAAGAGGTCGGCCGCGACGGTGCCTGCGCAACCGGCGTCGTACCAGCCGACGTCGTACCAGCCGACGTCGCACCAGCCGGAACCGCAGCCGCTGCCCACGCAGCAGGCGCCCACGCCGCACGCGCACGCGCCGCACGCCCGGCACGCGCCGCAGCACAAGCCGAGTTGGGCCGCCGCGTCGAACAGCGGCGGTGGCGGTGGCGATGGCGGTGGCACCGGAGGCAACGACCAGACCATGCAGATCGCCCTTGGTGGACTTGGGGGACGTAAGGAATGAACGACCGTGCAGGCCGCCGCCGCGCCCGTCGACTCGCGATAGGTACGGCGGTGGTACTCGCGCTGGCCGGAATGAACGGGCCGTGGCTCTATCGCGTCGGCACCGAGAAATACCACCAGTACCAAATCAACAGACCCGAGTACAAAGCCGAGAACGGCAAGTGGGAGATCGTCGAATTCCCCGAGGAGTACCGCCAGAACACCATCCACGCGGCGCTCCTGCACACCGGCAAGGTGCTGTTGATCGCGGGCTCGGGAAACAATCAGGACAACTTCGACGCGAAGAAGTACGACACGCGGATCTGGGACCCGGTCAAGGGCACGATCAAGAAGGTGCCGACGCCGAACGACCTGTTCTGCACCGGCCACACCCAGCTGGCCAGCGGCAATCTGCTGATCGCGGGCGGCACGAAGCGGTACGAGAAGCTCAAGGGTGATGTGAAGAAGGCCGGCGGCCTGATGATCATCCACAACGAGAACCCGGACAAGCCGATCACCCTGCCCGCGGGCACCAAGTTCACGGGCAAGGAGAACGGCAAGACCTTCGTGTCGAAGGACTCGGCGCTGGTGCCGCGCGCCAAGAAGAAGTTCGACCCGGAGACCGGCAAGTTCCTGGGCAACACCCCCGGTATCTACCGGGTGTACGTCGAGGCGCAGAAGGAAGGCGCCAAGTACGAGACCGGCACCCAGGACAACTACCGCGTCCAGGGCCTGACGGGTGCCGACGCGCGCAACACGTACGGCATCGCGCAGAAGCTCGCCCTCGACAAGAAGGACTTCCAGGGCATCCGGGACGCCTACGAGTTCGATCCGGTCGCCGAGAAGTACATCAAGGTCGACCCGATGAAGGAGGCCCGCTGGTACCCGACGCTCACCACCCTGAGCGACGGCAGGATCCTCAGCGTCTCCGGCCTCGACGACATCGGCCAGCTGGTGCCGGGCAAGAACGAGGTGTACGACCCGAAGACCAAGACGTGGACCTACACGGCGAAGGAGCGGCAGTTCCCGACGTACCCGGCGCTGTTCCCGATGCAGAACGGCAAGATCTTCTACTCGGGTTCCAACGCGGGCTACGGCCCTGACGACGTGGGGCGCGACCCGGGCATCTGGGACGTCGACACCGACAAGTTCACCAAGCTGCCCGGGCTGAGCGATCCCAAGCTGATGGAGACCTCGGGCACGGTGCTGCTGCCGCCGGCGCAGGACGAGAAGTACATGGTGATCGGTGGTGGCGGCGTCGGCGAGTCCAAGGAGTCCAGCGAGAAGACGCGGATCATCGACCTGAAGGCGGACGACCCGAGGTTCGTGGACGGGCCGTCGCTGGAGAAGGGCACGCGGTATCCGCAGGCGTCGGTGCTGCCGGACGATTCCGTGCTGGTGTCGGGCGGTTCCGAGGACTACCGGGGGCGCGGCGACTCCAACATCCTGCAGGCGCACCTCTACCACCCGGACTCGAAGGAGCTCGACCGGGTCGCCGACCCGCTGGTGGGCCGCAACTACCACTCCGGGTCGATCCTGCTGCCCGACGGCCGGGTGATGTTCTTCGGCTCCGACTCGCTGTTCAGCGACAAGGCCAACACCAAGCCGGGCAAGTTCGAGCAGCGGATCGAGATCTACACGCCGCCGTATCTCTACGGGGACGCGCAGCCGACGCTGTCGGGCGGCCCGCAGACCATCAAGCGCGGCGGGACGGGCACGTTCACCTCGCAGCACGCCTCGTCCATCGAGAACGTACGGCTGATCCGGCCGAGTGCGTCGACGCACGTCACGGATGTGGATCAGCGGTCGGTGGCGCTGGACTTCAAGAAGTCCGGCGACAAGATCACGGTGACGGTGCCGACGAACCGGAATCTGGTTCCGTCGGGGTGGTACATGCTGTTCGTGACGGACGATCAGGGGACGCCGAGCAAGGCGCAGTGGGTCAAGGTCCCGTAGGGCCTGTCCGGCGGACATGCGATCGGGGGTGCCCTTCGTCATGAAGGGCACCCCCGATGCGCGCAAGAGCTACTTGCTGGCCTTCGCCAGGTTCAGGGCGTACTCCGCCCACCACTCCCCCGCCTTCGGACCGCCCTTGCACTCGCCGTCCGACTCACCGGGGCGCTTGACCCAAACATACGCGTCGACCAGCGGGTCCGGCGTCTTCGTCGTCGGGGTCTCGCCCAGCGCGCGGCCGGGCGGGTTGCACCAGCGCTCGTCCGGGTTGCCCTCGGTGTAGGGGCCGTTGCCGTTGCGGCTGGTGTCGATCACGAACGGCTTGTTGCCCACCTTGGCGGAGAGCTCCTTGCCGTAGGCGATCGAGTCCTGGGTCGTGTAGAAGTTGGAGACGTTGACCGAGAAGCCGTCGGCCTGGTCGATGCCGGCGCGCTTCAGGGGCTCGAAGATCTGGTCGGGGTGACCCCAGCCGGCGTTGCCGGCGTCCAGGTAGACCTTGGTGTTCTTCAGGGACTTGAGCTTGCTGACGGCGCCCTTGAGGAGGTCGTAGCGCTCCTCGTGGTACTCCGGGGCCGTGCAGTTGTCCACCATGTGCAGCACCGCGTCCGGCTCCAGGATGACCGTCGCCGCACGGTCGCCGATGCCCTTGGCGACGCCGTCGACGAACGCCCGGTACGCGTTGCCGTCCGCGGCGCCGCCCTCGGAGAACTGGCCGCAGTCGCGGTGCGGGATGTTGTAGAGGACGAGCAGCGCCGTGCGGCCCGCCTTGTCGGCGGCCTCGGTGAAGCCGCGTGCCTGTTCCTCCGGGCTCTCGGGGCTGATCCACTCGCCCGTCGGCTGCTGAGCTATCTTGCGGATCTGCTCGGCGTCCTCCTTCTGGCCGGCCTTCTGGTAGGCCACGACCTGCTGCGCCGCGTTCCCGTCCGGGTTCACCCAGAACGGGTCGGTGTCCTTGGGCTGCTGACTGATCCCGGCACCTGCGCCGTCCTCCGGCTCTTCGCCGCCCCCGTCGGACGAACAACCCGCGACCAGCAGTGCCGCCCCAAGCACCACCGCGGACGTCCGAGCGCGAGCCCCCCTCCGGGCCCCCCTCTTCAGGTACATCCAACTCCCCCTTGGGTGCACTGTTCCAAGGCTCAATCCTGACATACCCGCCGTGGGGCACACGAGGTCGCCGAGCCTTGTCGGGGACCTGTTACAGCCGCCCTTACCGCTCCGATGAGCAGAATGGGTTTGCGCGTCCGTAAAGCTCGGTCGACAGGGGACACAGGGGAAGGGGCGTGCGGTCATGCACCGGTCCACCCGGGACATACGGCTGGCGGAGGCGTTGGTGGAGACGGCGGACACCCTCGTCGACGGGTTCGAAGCCGTGCACTACTTACCTCGCGTCGCGGATCACTGTGTGCGGTTACTGGCCGCGCGGGCGGCCGGGTTCATGCTGATCGACGAGGACGGGACGGTGTCGCTGACGGCGAGCGGCACGCATCGGGAGGTCGCGCTCGATCTGCTGCGGGCCCAGCGGGGCGGGGGACCGTGCCTGGACAGCTACAGCTCCGGCCGGCCGGTGCCGCCGGTCTCGATCGGGGCGGCCCGGGCCGCCGCGCGCTGGCCGGAGTTCACGGAGCGGGCGCTGGCCCACGACATCGCCGGCACCTTCGCGGTCCCACTGCGCCGCCACGAGCGGCTGCTCGGCGCGCTCAACGTCTTCGTGGCCACGCTGCCCCCCGAGACCGCCTCGCCCGACGACGCCGCTTCCGACGACGGCACCGAACTGCGCCTGGCCCAGCTCATCGCCGACTGCGCCGCCCTCGGACTGCAGAACCACACGGCGTACGTCCAATGCCGCACCCTCGCCGGTCAGTTGCAGCAGGCGCTGTCCAGCAGGGTGCGCATCGAGCAGGCCAAGGGCATGCTCGCCGAGCGCTGGAACACCCCGGCCGACCACGCCTTCGTGGCGCTGCGCCAGTACGCGCGCCGCCACCAACTGCCCCTGGACCGGGTCGCGCAGGCGGTCATCGACCGGGTCGCGGACGACGCCGAGCTGCGCCGGGGGGCGAGGGGCGGGGACGACGGGGGACGCGCGTAACACGCCGTCGCGCGGTGGGTGCGCCCCCCTGCCACCTGGCCCTCTAGGCCCCGGCGGCCATCCGTTCTAGAGTCGTTTCCGGACGACCCCAGCCCCCGGTCGGACCATCCCCACTGGTCACACCAGACCTCCCGCGCCGGTCGCCGGGTTACTCCCGCAGCCCGTGCGCGCGCGGTTGAGGACCAGCCCGGTCGGCGACTTCGGGGGAGCGAGTCGTCGACCGGGCCAGGTGAGCTCGCGCAGTCCCCACCGCGTGTCACGTCACCAGGTCACATGGCGACCACGTCACAGCCCCGTGCCCGTGAGGTACGCCGACACGATCACGTTCGCCGTGTAGCTGCGCGTCGTGCGGTCGAAGGTGCCGCCGCAGGTGATGAGGCGGAGTTCGGACCGGCCGAAGTGGCGGGCGCCGTACGCCTGGTGGGCGTCGAAGCGGTCGCGGGCCACGACGCGTACGTTCTCCACGGTGAACTCGGCGACCCTGCCGTCGTCGCGGAGCACCCGGACCGTGGCGCCCGGCCGCAGTGCGCCGATCCGGTGGAAGACGGCCGGCCGGGTCTCGGTGTCGAGGTGCCCCACCATCAGCGCTGCCCCGGCGGCCCCCGGTTTCACCCCGGCCGCGTACCAGCCGACGGCGTCGGCCCGGTCGTAGGGCGGCGGATCGACGGCGCCCCGCGCGTCGAGCCCCCGGGCGACGACCGGTGCCCGCACGCCGAGCCCCGGGATGTCGAGGCGCTGTGGCAGCGCGTCCCCCATCGGTGGTGCGGCGATCGGCAGCCGCACCTGCTGGGGCCGGCCGACCGCGGCGACGTCGCCGGACACCGGCGCGGACACGGCCTGCCGTACGTCGGTGATCTCCCGCCCCCACAGCCACAGCCCGACCAGCAGCAGTGCCCAGGTCACGCCCATGAGGAGGCGGCCGCCGTGGGAGGTGCGTTCTTGGCCGGACATGGTCAGCGCGACCCGTCTCGCGATCGAGCGTCCTTCACCGCTGCCCACCCGCCTCCCGGCTGAACGCCTCGCGCTGCTGCCGGCTCCGGCGTGCGCTCCTGAGCGCCACGGCCGTGGCCGCGACGCCCGCGAGGACCAGGCCGGTCACGGTGTGCGCGGTGCCGGGGCCGGCCGCGCGGGCGTCCACGACGGCGAGTTGTGCGGTGCCGCCGCCGCCCGCCCGGACCGGGGCCACGGGAGAGGCCGGCGCCGACGGCTGCGACCCGTGCCGCCCGGACCGTTCCGGCCCCTTCCGTACGACGGTGACGGCGCCCTCGGCGGCCGTGTCCCCGCAGGCGACCCGCACCTCGTACGTCCCCGCCGTCAGCGTGGAGCGGACGCGGCTCTCGCCGGCGAGCGTGCCGTCGTCGGCGACCGTGAGGCGGGCGTCGGCGACGAACGCCGCGGAGACGGCCGTCGCGGTCTTCCCCGGACACCCGCTCACCCGCAGCGCGATGTCGCTGCCGGGGTGCGGGGACGACGGACTGACCGAGACACCCCCGTCCGCCGCGTATGCCGCCGGGGTGACGGCCACCGCCCCCAGAGCGGCGATCGCACAGAGAGTGACTCGCAGTGATCCCATCGTGAACCTCCAGATATCTGGAGATTCCCTCCGGAGCACCGGACCTGCACCTCAAACTGGTCCGTAATGCTCCGTATGGGTCGTTTTTCGGGCATATGAGGTTTCGAAACCGGTCAGATCCGGTCGACGAGGTCCGCGATCGAGTCCACGACCTTGGACGGCCGGTACGGGAAGTTCTCCACCTGCTCGGGACGGGTCAGGCCGGTGAGCACCAGGAACGTCTGCATGCCGGCCTCCATGCCGGCCAGCACGTCGGTGTCCATACGGTCGCCGATCATCGCGCTGGTCTCGGAGTGGGCGCCGATCGCGTTCAGGCCGGTCCGCATCATCAGCGGGTTCGGCTTGCCCGCGAAGTACGGCTGCTTGCCGGTCGCCTTGGTGATCAGCGCGGCGACGGCGCCGGTCGCGGGCAGCGGGCCCTCGGCGGAGGGGCCGGTCTCGTCGGGGTTGGTGCAGATGAAGCGGGCGCCGTCGTTGATGAGGCGGACCGCCTTGGTCATGGCCTCGAAGGAGTAGGTGCGGGTCTCGCCGAGGACGACGTAGTCCGGGTCGTGGTCGGTGAGGATGTAGCCGATGTCGTGCAGCGCGGTGGTCAGGCCCGCCTCGCCGATGACGTACGCCGAGCCGCCCGGGCGCTGGTCGCCCAGGAACTGCGCGGTGGCCAGCGCCGACGTCCAGATGTTCTCGATCGGCACCTCCAGGCCCATGCGGTTCAGCCGGGCGTGCAGGTCGCGCGGGGTGTAGATCGAGTTGTTGGTGAGGACGAGGAAGGGCTTGCCGGAATCGCGCAGCTTCTTGATGAAGGCATCGGCGCCGGGGATGGGAATGCCCTCGTGGATGAGCACACCGTCCATGTCGGTGAGCCATGACTCGATGGGCTTGCGGTCTGCCATGGTGCTGGGTCTCTCCTGGCCTGCGTACGGGATGAGCGGGAGGGCGCCGGAACCACGCCGTGCCGACGCCCCCAGGGTAGTCAGGAGAGGCTGATTCCGACCCCGTCGATCACCCAGTACCAGTTGTTGGACCCGGTGTAGCGGAACCGGAAGTGAACGGTGGTGGCCCCGGAGGGGACGTCGACGGTCAGCGACTGCGGCTGCGAGACGACGTCGGAGGTGTAGCTCCTGACGACCGAGGGGGTGCCGCCGTTGAAGGACGCGAGGACCTGGGCACTCTGGGAGCCCTCCTGCCGGTAGAGGGTCGTGAAGTCCAGCCGGACCTTCGCCTTCCCCGTGACGTCGTACGCGGGCGTGACCAGCGTCGAGTCGTACGTACCGGAGAAGGACCTGTCCGCCCACTCGTCGGAGTCGGCGACCGCGAAGACGCCCCGCGCGCGGACGTTGAGCTCACGCCACTGGTCGCGTTGGGTGCGGGACCAGAACTCGTCGGTGGCGAAGGCCCAGCCGCGCCATTCGGTCATCCCGCCGCTGCCCATGGCGTCGTTGATGACGGACCAGCCGCTGGGCGGGGTGTGGGTGTGGCCGAGGACGGTCGACGGGATGCCCGTCTCGTCCGTGCGGGCGGACAGGGTGAGCGCGTCGAAGGGGTCGGCGGACCGCTCCTGGATCGGCTTGCCGTCCAGTCCCCAGGCGGGGTCGACGGGGATGCCGAGCTGCTTGAGGACCGTGGGGACGACGTCGACGAGGCGGGTGTCGAGGGGACGCGCGCCCGCGGCGATCCCGGGACCGGTGGCCAGGACGAAGGTGCGCCGTTCCTCGATCGCCGAACCGCCGTGGCCGCCCGCGTCGAGGTGGCCGTGGTCGGTGGCGACGATGACCGTCCAGCGCTCCGTGGCATAGCTCGGCCGGGCCCTGATCGCGGCGCGCAGCCGGCCGAGGTAGTCGTCCTGGACGGCGATCTGGTCGAGGTAGGCCTGGCTCCCGGCACCGGAGCTGTGGCCGACGATGTCGGACTGGCCGAAGTAGACGAACAGGACGTCCGGGTTCTGGTCGCGGATGATCGTCTCGGCGTCGGCGGCGATGGTGGCGTCGTGCCTGGTGTAGCCGTCGGCGTCACCGTCGAGGACGAGCTTCGCGTCGGCGCCCGGGGTGACGGTGCCCTCGGTGTCCAGCGGCTTCCAGTCGACGGCGGCGTAGGTGGCCAGCGCGGGCCGGAGCTGGGCGAGACGGGCGAGGAAGCCGGGATACCGGTCGTACCTCTTGCCGGCGAAGGTGTTGTCCCTGACGCCGTGTTTGTCGGGCCAGACCCCGGTGGAGATCGTGGACCAGCCGGGGCCCGAGGAGGTGGCGGCCATCGGGCTCGCGTACAGCAGCGAGGTGCCGTATGTGCCCTCGCGCATCATGGCCTTCAGGTGCGGGGCGTTCGCCGCGTCGATGCGGTCGTGGCGGAGCCCGTCCATGCCGATGACCAGCACCTTGTCCTTGCTGGTGCCGTTAGGGAGGGTGGGGACGGCATGGGCGCCGGGGGCGGTGGAGGCGCCCAGTGCCATGGTGGCGGCGGTCGCCGCGGTGGTGGTGAGGACGGTGCGGCGGGACGGGTGTGACGTCACGTGATCCTCCTGGGACAGGTGGGCGCGGGCATGGCAGGCGCCCCCGGTTGTGCTGCCCAGGGGCGTTGCTCATGGGAGAAGCGGGGGAGTTGCTCGAGGGAAGAGAGGGAGAAGTCCCGCGGCTCCCGCGGGTGCCGGCTGCCGGTCGCGGGGTGTCAGCTGCCGGTGGCCGACTTCCAGGCGTCGACGTACGACGTCAGGTTCTCGTCGATGTCGTCCCAGTCGGGCTCGAAGACCTCGACGCCCTCCATGGTCTTCGTGAGGGCGATGGCGTTGGCGTCGGTGGCCTTGACGTCCTGTCGGGAGCTGAAGCCGCCGCCGATCTCGCTGACCTGCTGCTGGGCGCCCTGGCTCAGCATGAAGTCGAGGAGCTTCCTGCCGTTCTCGCTGTGCGGGGCGCCGGTGACGAGGCCGGCTGCGTAGGGCAGGGCGAAGGTGGTGGGCCTGCCGCCTTCGCGGGCGGGGAACCAGATGCCGAGGTTCGGCATGGTCTTGGACTGGGCGTAGTTCATCTGGACATCGCCGTTGGCGACGAGCAGTTCGCCCTTGTCGACCTTGGGGGCGAGCTTGCCGGTGGAGGCGGAGGGGCCGACGTTGTTGGACTGGAGCCTGCCGAGGTAGTCCATGGCCGGCTGCTCGCCGCCGAAGTCGTGCATCGCCTTGATGAGGACGGCGGTTCCGTCGCCGGCGACGCCCGGGGTGGAGTACTGCAGCCTGTTCCGGTACGAGTCGTCCAGCAGCTCCTCCCACGTCGTGGGCGCCTGCTTCAGCTCCCGCTTGTTGTAGATGAACCCGAAGTAGTTGTTCACCACGGACGTCCAGGTGCCGTCGGCTGCCTTGTCGGCGCCGCTGACCTGGTCGGAGCCCTTCGGGGCGTACTTCTGGAGCAGGCCCTTGCCGTCGGCCTGCTGGATGAACGGCGGGAGCGTGACGAGCAGGTCGGCCTGCGGGTTGCTCTTCTCGCGGGCGGCACGCTGCACCATCTCGCCGGAGCCGCCCTCGACGTACTCGACCTTGATACCGGTCTGCTTCTCGAAGTCCTTGAAGATCCGGTCGTACCAGCCGTCGCCGTTCTCACCCTTGAGGCCGTCGGCGCTGTAGACGGTGACGGCCTTCTCGTCGGAGGCGGCGGAGTCGCCGCCGCAGGCGGACAGAAGCGGGGTGGCGAGGAGGGAGAGGGCGATCGCGAGCTGGAGGCTGTTCACGGGCTTGGTTCTGGGCATGGCGGGGTGAACTCCTTGCGGGCTGAGGGTCTCTGGCGACGTGGGCTTCGGCTTGCGGGATCAGCGGTACGAGGCTCTGGTGCGCAGGCGGGACACGACGAACAGCGCGATCAGCGTCGCCGCCATGAGGACCACCGCGAGGGCGGAGCCGGCGAAGAGGGCGCCGCGGTCGGTGGCCGCGTAGATCAGGACGGGCAGCGGGGTCCAGTCGGGCGGGTAGAGCATCATCGTGGCGCTCAACTCGCCCATGGACAGGGCGAAGCAGAGGCCGGCGGCGGCGGTGAGCGAGGGCAGGAGGAGCGGAAGCCTGACCCGCCACAGGACGTAGGCGGGCCGGGCGCCGAGGGAGGCGGCGGCCTGTTCGCAGGCCGGGTCGAGGCGGGCGAGGGCGGCGGACACGGACTGGTGGGCGAAGGCGGTGACCAGGACGGCGTGGGCGAGGATCACGATCTCCCGGGTGCCGTTGAGCAGGAACGGCGGTTGGGAGAAGGCGACGAGGATCGCGAGGCCGACGACCACGGAGGGGACGGCGACCGGGAGGACGAAGAGCGCGTCGAGCACCCGGCGATACCGCCGCTTCAGCCCGGCCGCCGCGAGGGCGGCCCAGGTCCCGGCCGCCAGGGCGAGCAGGCTCGCGGCCGCGGCCGTGAGGAGGCTGGTGGTGAGGGCCTGGAGGGCCTCGCCGCGGGTGGCGGCGCCGTAGTGGCCGGTCGTGAAGCCGGACGGCAGCACGCTGGACCAGGTGGTGGCGAGGGACGCGCCGAGGACGACGAGGAGCGGCAGCGCGAACAGCGGCAGGAACAGAACGAAGAACAGCAGCCATACGGCCCACCGCGCCCCGCGGCTATGCACCAGCACGTCGGCTCACCACCCGGTAGAGGCCGTAAAGCCCCACGGAGATCAGGACGTTGACGACGGCGACCACGCACGCGCCCGGGTAGTCGGACTCCAGGATCGCCTTGCTGTAGACGAGCATCGGCAGAGTCGTGACTCCTTTCGCGCCGGTGAACAGGACGATCCCGAACTCGTTGAGACACAGGACCAGCACGAGGCTGCCGCCCGCCGCGAGGGCCGGCAGCGCCTCGGGGAGGATCACCCGGCGGACGATGCGCGCAGGGCGCGCGCCGAGCGAACCGGCCGCCTCCAGCTGGGCGGTGTCCAGCTGGGAGAAGGCCGCGAGCAGCGGTCGTACGACGAAGGGCGTGAAGTAGGTGATCTCCGCGAGGAGCACTCCCCACGGGGTGGTGAGGAACTGGAACGGGCCGTCCGGGGCTCCGGTGACGTCGGTCCACAGGCCGTTGGCCATGCCGACCGAGCCGTAGATGAAGAGGAGGGCCAGTGTGATCAGGAAGGACGGGAAGGACAGGAAGACGTCGATGAAGCGGGCCACCGCGCGTGCTCCGGGGAACGGCACGAAGGCGATGACCAGCGCGATCACGAACCCGAGGACCAGGCATCCGGCGGTCGATCCGGCCGCCAGCCAGACGGTGGTCCACAACGCGTCGCGGAAGGCGTCGGAGGCGAAGACGTCGGCGTAGGGCTTCAGGGACGTGCCGCCGGTGTCGGGCTGGAGGGACTGCTGGACGACGAGGGCGAGCGGGTAGAGGAAGACGAGCGCGAGGAGGGCGACGGGCGGGCAGGCCCACAGCAGCCTGCTGGTCGTGCCTCTAGTCATGGGTGACTCCGGCGGTCAGCAGCACGGCGTCCTCGGGGGCGAAGTGCAGGGTCACCTCGTCGCCGTGAGCGGGCGGCGCCTTCAGTTCCCGCAGGTCGGCGATGACCCGGTGGCCGTCGACCTCGACGTACAGCCGGTGTGTGGCGCCGCGCCACTGGATCTCCCGTACGGTCCCGGAGAGCCGGTTGGGCCCGTCGCCGAGGCCGACGAGGTGGGGCCGTACGCACAGCGTGGCCTTCGCGCCCGGTGCCGCGCCCTCCGTGTCCACCTTGATCTCGCCGCCCCCGAAGGCCACACCGCCACCGGAACCGACCGTCACCGGCAGCAGGTTGGCGTTGCCGACGAAGGACGCCGTGAACTCGTCGGCCGGGGACCGGTACAACTCCCTCGGCGTCCCGCAGGCCTGGAGCCGGGCGCTGTCCATCACCGCGACGCGGTCGGCGAGGGTGAGCGCCTCGACCTGGTCGTGGGTGACGTAGAGGATCGTCATGTCGGGCAACTCGCGGTGCAGTCGAGCGAGTTCCGCGAGCATGCCGGAACGGAGCCGGGCGTCGAGGGCGGAGAGCGGTTCGTCGAGGAGGAGGACGCCGGGGCGGATGGCGAGCGCACGGGCGATGGCGACGCGCTGCTGCTGGCCGCCGGACAGCTCGCGCGGATAGCGGCGGGCGTAGCCGGCCATGCCGGTCATCTCCAGGGCCTCGGCGACCCGCGTGCGGATCTCGGTCCTGGAGACCTTGGGGGCCTTTCGCGCCCGGTCCGCCCGCTGCGCCTTCAGCCCGAAGGCGACGTTCTCCTCGACCCGCATGTGCGGGAACAGGGCGTACTGCTGGACGACCATCCCGATGCCCCGCCGGTACGGCGGCAGGTCCGTCACATCCAGCCCGCCGAGGAACACCCGCCCGGAGACGGGCCGCGCGAACCCGGCGACCGCCCGCAGCGCGGTGGTCTTGCCGGAGCCCGACGGCCCGAGCAGCGCCATGACTTCGCCGGGTTCGACGGTGAGGTCGAGGGCGTCGAGGACGACGTTGCCGTCGTGGGCGACGGTGACGGAGTCGAAGCGGATGCCACCACTCATGCGAGCACTCCGGGCAACTCCGCGACGGAGCCAAGGACATGGGTCGCGCCGGCCGCCCGCAGCGCGTCCGCGTCGTGCGCGCCGGTCAGGACGCCGGCGACGACGCCCGCGCCCGCGCGGACCCCGCTGAGCATGTCGTACGAGGTGTCGCCCACGACGACGATCTCCCGGACGTCGTCGGCGGCCGCCGTACGCAGTAGGGCGGTGAGGACCATGTCCGGGTACGGCCGCCCCCGGCCCCCGGCGTCGGCGGGGCACAGGGTGAGGGGCACCAGGTCGCGCCAGCCGAGCGCGGCCAGGATCGCGTCCTGGGTGGGGCGGGCGAAGCCGGTGGTCAGCACGACCGTACGGCCTTGGGAGGTCAGTTCCTCGATGGTCTCGCGCGCGCCGGGCAGGGCCGCGACCCGGCCGCCGTCGACGAGTTCGGCGTACGCCGCCTCGAAGGCCTTGTTGGCCTCCTGGGCCCTCGCCTCCTCCCCGAACAGCTGACGGAAGACGGAGATCTTGGACTCGCCCATGGTGGCTCGGACGTAGTCCAGCATCGAGTCGGGGTCGGCGCCGAGGTGGCGTGCGGCCGCCGCGAAGGCGCTCTCGACGAGGCCGCCGTCGGCGACGGTCGTACCGGCCATGTCGAGCACGACCAGCCTCGACGGCGGTTTGTTCTGCTGACCGGGACATTCCTGCGGATGGGGACTGCCCTGCTGACTGCTCGTCATTTTCCTCACCAGCCCAGTTCGTTCGCGGTCGTCTCGGCTATCGCGGGCGAGCAGGTCATGCCGCGCCCGCCGGGCCCGGTGACCAGCCACACCCCGTCGCGCACCTGCTGGCGGTGCACGACCCGTCCCGGGTCGGCGCACTGCGCGTACACCCCCGCCCAGCGGCGCCTGATCTTCGGCAGCGGGCGGCCGAGGAGCGACTCGACGACCTCGGTGAGGTGGTCGTAGGGGCCCTCGGCGGTGTCGAAGGCGAAGGGGTGCTCGTACTCGTGGGTGTCGCCGATGGTCAGGCCGCCGTCGGCGCGCTGCACCATGAGCAGTTGCATGCGGTGCGCCGCCGCGGTCTCGGACTGCGGCTGACCGGCGTTGAGCTCGTCCAGGGCGGCGGAGGCGTACGCCGGGTAGTAGCGGAAGCTGTCCGCGTCGGCGACCGACGTGGTGAGCGGTTCGCCGAGCGGGTCGGTCTGCATCATCTGGAGGCGTACGCGGCGGACGGGGAGTTCGGGCCCGGCCAGCTCGCGGACCAGGCCGCCGAGCCAGGCGCCGGTGCACAGGACGACGACGTCCCCGCTGTGCACGTCGCCGTGGTCGTCGCGGACGGCGCTGCGGCCGATGACCTCGCGGACCTCGCGGCCGGGCTGGAAGGTGTAGTTCGGGGACTTCAGGAGCTCCTCGCGCAGGGCGAGCTGTGCGGTGCGCGGCTCGACGGCCGCGTCGCGCTCGCAGTACAGGGCGGCGGTGAACTCGCCGCGCAGGGCGGGGTTCAGGGCACGCGCCTCGTCGCGGGTCAGCAGTTTGTGGCCGCGGGCTGCGGCATCCTCCCGGGCCAGCGCGGTCTCGGCGACTGCGAGTTCGAGGTCGCCGCGCACGGGGGTGAGGGAGCCGTTCGCCCGGAAGCCGAGACCCGGCACGCGGGCCCCGATCTCCTCCCACAGCTGCCGCGCCCGCAGCGCGGCCTGAAGTTCCTCACCACCGGCCCGGCCACTCACCCAGATCTGGCCGAAGTTGCGCAGCGAGGCGCCGCGAGCCTCCGTCTCGCGCTCGATCTGTACGACCTCGTGGCCGCGTTCCACTGCCTGCCAGGCGTGCATGGTGCCCACCACGCCGGCTCCGACGACTATCACTCTCACGACGGCCACGCTCCTCGGGATCGGGGAACCGGAAAGGTCCGACTGCCAACGAGAGCGTGAACTGGCCATCACGTTTGGGCTAGACCCGTTATCTGTTCGTGATGCACGAGCAGGCACAAAGTGGGTGCATTTCTGGACTTTTCAGCCGCCCAGATGCGTGGTGAACGAGAACCTGTCCCCGCGGTAGAGGGACCGCACGCGCTCCAGCGGAACCCCCTCCGAGTCCCTCGACACCCGGTGGATCAGCAGCATCGGGAGGGCCGGCGGGGTGCCGATGAGGAGGGCCTCGCGCGGGGTGGCGAGGACGGTCTCGATGCGCTCGTCCGCGTCGCCGAAGGTGATGCCCTGACCGTGCAGGTAGGCGTAGAAGGAGGAGTCGGGTTCGAAGTCGGCGTCCAGGCGCGGCACCCTGGTCACGGCGACGTACGTGCTCTCCAGGCCGACCCGCTCGTCGTCGGCGAGCAGGACGCGCTCCATGTGCCAGACGGGCTCGCCGCGTTCGAGGCCGGTCTCGGCGGCGAGGGCGGCGGGGCAGGGGAAGCGGTCGAGGGTGACGAGGTTACGGCCGGGCGTGCGCCCCTGGCGGCGTACGCCCTCGGTGTAGCTGGCGAGGGAGAGGGGCTGTTCGAGCTTGGGCCCGGCCACGACCGTGCCCCGCCCCTGCCGCCGTAGCTTGCCCTCCAGCACCAGCTCGCGGATCGCCTGCCGGACGGTCTCGCGGGCGACCTCGTACTGCTCGGAGAGGTCCCGTTCGGTGGGGAGCGCGTCACCCTCGCCGAGTTCACCGATGAGGCCGTCGAGCCGGGCCTTCACCGCGTAGTACTTGGGGATACGGCCGTGCTCGGGGATGCCGTGGCGCACGGGGGCGCCGGGGGCCTGGTCGTTCGGGTAGTCCACGCAGGGATCGTCGCAGACGGGGCTGGGGGTGTGGCGGCGCCTACCGATGACTGTCCCGACAGCCCCGCCTCAGCGACGCCGCCGGGCGAGCAGGAACCCCGCGCCGATCAGGAGGAGGGAGATGGTGGCGGCGAGGGCGGCGCCGGGGGTCGAGGTGAGGCCGGTGCGGGCGAGTTCGTCGGCGAGGGTGAGGTGGTTGCGGGCGGTGTCGGTGCCGGGCGAGGCGTTCGGGTCCGCCGTGGCGTTCTGGTCGGCGGGGGCGTTCGGGGCTGCCGTGCCGGAGGGGTCGGCGTCGATGGTGAAGCGGTAGTCGTTGGACTGGCCGACCCAGTCGCCGTCGCCTTCGTGGCGCTGGACGACGGCCGCGTTGGCGATGACCTCGTTCGGTACGGCGTCCGAGGTGATGGCGAGCCGTACCTTCACGGTGACGGTCCCGCGGGGGCCGACGGTGAAGCCGGGGAAACCGTCGATGGCGCCGAAGGCACCGACGAGTTCGTGCTGGTCGGTGGTCTCGAAGCGGACCGCGTGGGGACGGGTGTCGTTCCGGGCGCCGTAGAACTCCAGGCGGGGCTGGGACGGCTTGAGGGTGCGTTCGGAATCGACGAGGACGACCACGGGGTGGATGCCGGTGCAGGTCCGCCCGGTCGTATTGGTGAGCTCCAGGTACCAGGTGCCGAAGCCGCCACCGGCCACGTAGGAGTCGGGGCCGCCGTGGAGACGGGTGGCGAGGGGGAAGTCCCGGTCGCCGGTGGCGCAGCTGGGCAGCTCCGCCGGGGGTTCCGCACGCACCGGGGGCGCTGCGGCGAGGAGGGCGGCTGCTGCGAGGCAGAGGGCGGCAGGTGAATGCGGTCGCATAATCACATGACCATGCCGGGTGGCTACGGCTTCCTCAGGACGCCATTCCGTACGGCGCCGCAAGTCCCCTCGATCAGCGGACGCCGGGCAGCCCACCCGGAGCACGCTCGCGGGCGGGGGCGCCTGTCGCGTGGGGCCGGCTGCCACGGCGGGGGGCGCCTCTCACGCGGGGGGGGCCGCCTGTCGCGTGGGGCCCCACCTGTCACGCCGCGGGTCCGCCACTCATTGCGCGGGCCCACCCCTCAACGCGCCGACCCACCTCCCCTGGCCCGGCACATCTGTCACGCGCCGGCCCACCCTCTACGCGCCGACCCACCCCTCACGCCTCGGCCCGCCCGAACAGCGGCGCCAGCAGCAGCTGGGCCGCCCCTTCGGCAACCCCGTACTCCCCCTGCTCGCCACGCTTCCCGCACTCCCCCGGTCCCCCGCCGGAGGCAACCCGCACCGGCACCGCGTCCCCGCCCGCGCGCCGGGCACGTTCCTCGAGGACGGCGGCGACCCCGCGTACGAAGGTGTCCGGGGCCGCGGCGACCGTACGGCCGCCCAGCAGCACCAGATCGACGTCGAGCAGCGCGACCAGGTTGCCGGCCGCGGTGCCGAGCACCCGGGCCGCCTCCGCCAGGTCGCCCCGCGCCACGGCGGCCAGGCACAGCGCCTCGACACAGCCACGGTTGCCGCACCCGCAGGGCGGACCGTCCAGCTGGACGACCTGGTGCCCGAACTCTCCCGCGCCCGTACGGGTCCCCCGGTGCACCGCTCCCCCGATCACGAGCCCCCCGCCGAGCCCCGCCCCGAAGTGCAGGTACGCGAAGGACGAGACGGGCGCGACCGCTCCCCCGACCGCGAGTCCGAGGGCGGCGGCGTTGGTGTCCTTGTCGACGACGACCGGCAGCGAGAGCCGCCGCGCGAGCACGTCCCGCAGCGGGAAACCGTTCCACTCCGGGAATCCGGTGACCCGGTGCAGTACCCCGCGCCGATGGTCGAGCGGGCCGGGCAGCGCCACGCCGACGCCGAGCAAGGCCCCGGGCCGATCTCGCCGGCCACCTCGACCGCCCCCGGCCACCAGCTCCCCCACCTCACGCACAGCCCGCTCGACGACCGTCTGCGCACCGGCCCCGAGATCCAGCGGAGTCCTGCGCAGGGCCACCACGGCACCCGTCAGATCGCAGAGCACGGCCGTCAGCTCGTCCCGGTCCAGATGTACCCCCACCGCATGCCCGGCCTCCGGCACCAGCCGCAGCACGGTACGCGGCTTGCCCCCGGTCGACGCCCGCCGCCCAGCCTCCGCCACCAGGCCGTCCTCGCGCAGCCGCGCGGTGATCTTGCTGACCGCCTGCGGGGTGAGACCGGTGCGCTCGGCGAGTTCGAGCCGACTGATGCCCTCGGGACCGGCGGTGCGCAGCAGGTCGAGCACGAGCGCGGTGTTGTGACTGCGCAGGGCACCCAGATTCACACCCCCACCGGCACCGCCCCCGACACCGCTGCCGGCACCAACCGCGACACCGCTGCCGGCACCAACCGCGACGCTTCCGCCGGCACCACCCGCGACACTGCCGTCCGCACCACCGGTCACGGCACCGGCCACGGCACCGGCCACGGCACCCGTCACCCCATCGCCACCACGGCCCTTCGCCCTGCTCACACCACCGTCCACACCATCCACCCGGCCATTCTCCCCCGCGCTTGCACTTTGGCAACAGCGTTGCGAAAGTGGGAGGCATGACTGCTGCTCCCCTCCGCGTCGGCCTGATCGGCTACGGCCTCGCAGGCTCCGTCTTCCACGCCCCGCTGATCGCCACCACCGAGGGGCTCACCCTGGACACGGTGGTCACGTCCAACCTCGAACGGCAGAAGCAGGCCCGCGCCGAGCACCCGGACGCACACCTCGCCGCCACCCCCGAGGACCTCTTCGCCCGCGCCGCCGACCTCGACCTGGTCGTCATCGCGTCCCCCAACAAGACGCACGTCCCGCTCGCCACCGCCGCCCTGAAGGCGGGCCTCCCGGTCGTCGTGGACAAGCCGATCGCCGGCACGGCGACCGAGGCGCGCGAGCTGGCGGCGCTGGCCGAGGAGCGCGGCCTGCTCCTCTCCGTCTTCCAGAACCGCCGCTGGGACAACGACTTCCTGACGCTCCGCCGGCTCCTGGCCGAGGGCGAGCTGGGCGACGTATGGCGCTTCGAGTCCCGCTTCGAACGCTGGCGGCCGCAACTCAAGGGCGGCTGGCGGGAGTCCGGCGCCCCGGAAGAGATCGGAGGTCTGCTGTACGACCTCGGCAGCCATGTCGTCGACCAGGCGCTGGTCCTCTTCGGCCCCGTCACACAGGTGTACGCCGAGGCCGACACTCGCCGCCCCGGCGCCGAGACGGACGACGACACCTTCATCGCCCTCACCCACGCCGGCGGCGTCCGCTCCCACCTCTACGTCTCGGCGACGACCGCCCAACTCGGCCCCCGCTTCCGGGTGCTGGGCTCGAAGGCGGGCTACGTCAAGTACGGCCTCGACCCGCAGGAGGCGGCACTGCGGGAGGGACAGCGCCCGGGTACGGCGGCGGCCGACTGGGGCACGGAACCCGAGTCGATGTGGGGCCGAGTGGGCTCCGGAGAGTCCCCCCTGACGGGCGGCGGCCGCGCCGAACCGACCCTCCCCGGCGACTACCCCGCCTACTATGCGGCCGTGGCAAAGGCACTGCTGGACGGCGGCCCCAACCCGGTGACGGCCCTGGAGGCCGCCGCCGCCCTCGACGTACTGGAGGCGGCGCGCCGTTCGGCACATGACGGATCGGCGGTGAAGCTGTGATGACGCACAAGACTCACAACCCGGAGATCACCCCGAAGTTCCACCCGGAGCTCACCCCGCCCCTGGAGGAGCTGGAGGCCCAGGAACGCCGGCTGGTCTTCCGCCAGTTCACCCACGACGACGCCTGGGCCCTCGGCTCGCTGCTGGTCGAGATGGCCCGCGAGCGCCAGGCCCCGGTCGCCATCGACATCCACCGCGCCGGCCAGCAGCTCTTCCACGCCGCCCTCCCCGGCTCCACCCCCGACAACGACGCCTGGATCGAGCGCAAGCGCCGGGTGGTGGAGCGCTACGCCACCTCCTCGTACGTCGTCGGCGCCCGCTTCCGGGCCAAGGGCACGACGTTCGAGGACTCGTCGCGCCTGGACCCCGACACATACGCGGCGCACGGGGGCTCGTTCCCGATCAACGTGGAGGGGGTCGGGGTCATCGGATCGGTGACGGTGAGCGGGCTTCCGCAGCTGGAGGACCACAGGTTCGTGGTGGAGGCGCTGGAGACCTTCTTGAGCAAGCATTAAGGGCAACGCCCTGCTTTTAGGGGCGCGGGGAACTGCGCGAGCAACCACGACCCACCCGCGGTCGCGGAACAAGCGCAGTCCCCCACCCTTCAGGCGTCTTTGAATTCCTGTCGCTGACGACCAAGTCCAGCGATCTCCAGCTCAACAACATCCCCGGCCCGCAGGAACGGCTTGGGCTCAGGCTGCCCGAGCGCAACCCCCGCCGGCGTACCCGTGTTGATCACGTCCCCGGGATACAGCGTCATGAACTGACTGACGTACCGCACGACCTCCCCCACCGGAAAGATCTGCTCCGCGGTCGTACCGTCCTGCTTCAGCTCACCGTTGACCCACAGCTTCAGCGCGAGGTTCTGCGGATCCGGCACCTCGTCCGCCGTCACCAGCCACGGCCCCAGCGGATTGAACGTCTCGCAGTTCTTGCCCTTGTCCCAGGTCCCGCCCCGCTCGATCTGGAACTCCCGCTCGGACACGTCGTGCGCCACCGCGTACCCGGCGACATGCGCGAGCGCCTCCTCGGCGGAGTCCACATAACGAGCCGTACGCCCGATGACGACCGCGAGCTCGACCTCCCAGTCGGTCTTCACCGAGCCGCGAGGAACGAGCACCGTGTCGTTCGGCCCGACGACCGTGTCCGCGGCCTTGAAGAAGATGACCGGCTCGGCGGGCGGCTCGGCGCCGGTCTCGCGGGCGTGGTCGTGGTAGTTCAGCCCGATGCACACGATCTTGCCGATGCGTGCGAGGGGCGGCCCGATCCGCAGCCCGGTGGCGTCCAGCGCGGGCAGCTCACCGGCGTCCGCGGCGGCACGGATCCGCCCCAGCGCCGCACCGTCGGCGAGCAGCGCTCCATCGATGTCCGGCACAACACCGGAGAGGTCCCGCAAGACCCCCTCGGTGTCGAGCAGCGCAGGCGTCTCCGCTCCCGCCGTACCGACTCGCAGCAGCTTCATGATCACAATCTCCCTCGATCGCGGGGCGCCCGCCGATGTGTGCAGCCATCGGAGGACTGGTCGATCCTCCAAGGTCCACGGCCAGTCCGCAATACCCGGTTCACGTACTGGACCGTAGGAGCGCGCCCGGACCCGTACCACTCAGCGCCGGAGCACAGCCGATGGTGCTCGAACAGAGCCGTCAGCGATACAGCACAGCCCGCTCGACCGCGCTCCACGTCGTGCTGGTCACCACGTACAGGGCGGCGGCCAGCGGCACCACCGCCACGGTGAAGAGCGTGAAGAAGGACATGAACGGCATGACCTTGGTCATGGCCCCCATCCCCGGCACCGGCTCCCCGTCGACCACCGGTACCGCCGGATTCGCGGCCATCATCCGCTTCGTACGGCGGTAGTTGAACGCGGCGACGCAGGCGACGACCACGAACAGCCCGACGTACACGAGCCCCGCGCCACCGAACGCACCGCCGTCACCGAGCGCGTCCGCCCAGCGGTCGCCGAGGGGCGCGTCGAGCAACCGGTGCGTGAGCAGTTCGTTGGCCTGCCCGCCGATCGTCGTGTTCGAGAACAGGTGGTAGAGGAGGAAGAACGCGGGCAACTGGAACAGGCTGGGCAGACACCCGGACAGCGGCGACACCTTCTCCTCGGCGTGCAGTTCCATGACGGCCCGCTGGAGCTTCTCGGGGTTCTTGCCGTGCTTCTTGCGCAGCTCGGCGATCTTCGGCTGCAGCTCGGCCCGCGCCTTCTGGCCGCGCGCGGCCGCCCGGGACAGCGGATGCACGAGCAGTCGTACGAACGCGGTGAACAGGACGATCGCGGCGGCGGCCGCGGAGGCGCCGAACAGCGGGGCGAGCAGATCGGCCAGCCGCTGAACAAGGTCGGCGAAAACGGACATGGGTGAGCCCTCCGAGGGTCTCGTCGTGCCGGAGTGATGAGGAGAGATGAGGAGAGATGCCGGGACGGGAAGTTCCGGCATGGCGGCATGACGACACGCGCGGGGTCACACGCTTTTGCAGGGAGGGGTCACACGCTTTGCGCGAACGTACCCGAGTTTCGGTGTGTGCCCTACGCGAAGGTCGCCGGGAGGGCGTGACCAGGCGCCCTGGGCCGTGGCCGGCCCGAGGCGTCGGGATCGCGTTGGGGCAGGAAGGCCGTACGGCGGGCCCGGTCGCGGATGGCCGTACGCACCCGGGTGGGCGCCACGGCGGGCGCGGCACGCGAGGCGAGCAGCGAGCAGACGGCGAACGCGGAGCTCGCGGCGGCGGTCGCGGCGAGCGCGACGGTCGCGGAGAGGCTGCCGGTGTCGAGCAGCGCGATCTCGAGGAAGAGCAGCACCATCACGGCGGTGGGACGCAGACTCGCCCGACTCCGCATCATCGGCGCCCCCTCCCCTCGTACGGCTCGTTCATCGCGCACGGCGCTCGACCTGAGGTTCACGATGTTACCCGGGCGGCACGGCGGCCACCGGGGCGGCACGGCGGCTACCGGGCCGCATGGAGGCTACCGGGGCCGCATGGAAACGAGCTTGCCCCACACCACCAGCCGGTACTTCGACGTGTACTCCGGCGTGCAGGTGGTGAGCGTGAGGTAGTAGCCGGGTTCGGTGTAGCCGTGGCCGGGCCTGACCGTGGAGCGCGGGACCGGTCCGATGACGCTCCCGTCGTGGGCCGCGGTCCGCGCCAGGGTTCTGTCGACGGCGTACGTGTACGTCGCGCTCCGCGTCTCGACCCGGACGGTGTCCCCGCGCGCGAGCCGGTTGATGTACCGGAAGGGCTCGCCGTGGGTGTTGCGGTGCCCGGCGAGCGCGAAGTTGCCCGCCTGGCCCGGCTGTTGGGTGCCGGGGTAGTGACCGACGTAGCCCTTGTCGAGCACACCGCTCTTGCTGACGCCCTCGGCGACGGGGACGCGGAGGTGGAGGCGGGGGATGGTGAGGATGGCGTAGGCCTGCGACCAGTCTGCGGAGGGGGCGGCCGCGGACTGTCGCCGGGAGCCGGCGGCTCGCTCGGTGGACCGGGGCTGGGGCTCGGCCCCGGGCTCGGGCGTAGCGGTCGCCGCTTGTACGGCCGTACGGGCGTCACCGCCTCCCTCGTCCCAGGTCCGCTCCAGCGCGCGGACCTCCCGCTCGGCGCCCTCCCTGGCCTCCCGGTTGGTCCACCACACCTGATGAACGACCAGCAGCAGAAGCACCACCCCGACGGTGGCGAGCACCTCCCCGCCGCCCCACAGCACTCGCCGCCGCAGGGCACGCCGCCGAAGCCCGCTGTGCTGCACGACGCGAACCCGCACCATCCGCAAGCCTCCTCCACCGGGCCGCCCGCACGATAGGGGCGGGGGCGCGAGGTCTCCAGACCCGTGCGCGCCCAGCCCGCCGGAACCGCCCCTGTCCGGCACCCGAAGCCGTCCCTGTCCGGCACCCGAAGCCGCCCCTGTCCGGCCCCGGAACCGCCCCTGTCCGGCCCTCCGAACACTTCCTCCCACTTCCTCCGCTCCCACTTCCTCCACAGGTTTGAGAAAGGGCTGTCGGAACCCTCGACAACCTCATACGCCACACCTGATGCTTCCTGTCGGCATGTACGGGACAGGCCACGACGCCGGTTCGACGACGACCGGCCGTTGAGCGAAGCGGAGAAGTCATGATCCGACGCAGAACTCTGCTGGCGGCGACAGGCGGCGCACTCCTCGGCAGCGCCCTGGCGACGGGCACCGCACACGCGGACGCGACCATCGCCGTCAACCCCGGCACGTCGTACGGCACCTGGGAGGGCTGGGGCACCTCCCTGGCCTGGTGGGCCAACGTCTTCGGCAACCGGAACGACTTCGCCGCCCTCTTCTTCACCACCAACTCGGTGACCTACAACGGCACGACACTGCCCGGCCTCGGCCTCAACATCGCCCGCTACAACCTCGGCGCGTGCAGCTGGAACAGCGTGAACGGCGAATCGATGGTCGCGTCGCCGAACATCCCCGGCTTCAAGCAGATCGAGGGCTTCTGGCAGGACTGGAACAACGAGGACCCCACGTCCTCGGCCTGGGACTGGACGGCGGACGCGAACCAGCGCGCGATGCTGCAGAAGGCGACGGCGCGCGGCGCGACGACCGAACTCTTCGCCAACTCCCCCATGTGGTGGATGTGCAGCAACCACAACCCGTCGGGCGCGGCGGGCGGCGGCAACAACCTCCAGACCTGGAACTACCGCCAGCACGCCTCCCACCTGGCGGCCACGGCCCTCTACGCCAGGAACAACTGGGGCGTGAACTTCGCGACGGTCGACCCCTTCAACGAGCCGGCCTCCACCTGGTGGACCGCCACCGGCACCCAGGAGGGCTGCCACATGGACCCGGCGGTCCAGGCGGCCGTACTCCCGTACATGCGCAGCGAGTTGGACAAGCGCGGCCTGACGGGAATCCGCATCTCGGCGTCGGACGAGACGAACTACGACACGGCCCGCTCGACGTGGTCCTCCTTCAACTCCTCCACCAAGGCCCTGGTCAGCCAGGTCAACGTGCACGGCTACCAGGGCTCGGGCGGCCGCCGCGACCTCCTCTACACGGACGTGGTCACCACCTCCGGCAAGAAGCTGTGGAACTCGGAGACGGGCGACGGCGACGGCACCGGCCTCACCATGGCCTCCAACCTCTGCTACGACTTCCGCTGGCTGCACCCGACGGCCTGGTGCTACTGGCAGGTCATGGACCCGACGGCGGGCTGGGCGCTGATCGCGTACGACGCGAACACCCTCCAGCCGACGACGATCCAGACCAAGTACTACGTAATGGCCCAATTCAGCCGCCACATCCGCCCAGGGATGCGCATCCTGGACACGGGCGTGAGCTACGCGGCGGCGGCGTACGACGCGTCGGCACGCCGCCTGGTGATCGTGGCGGTGAACACCTCCACATCCGCCCAGACCTTCACCTTCGACCTGTCCCGTTTCACCACGGTCTCCGGCGGCTCGGGCGGCGTCGTCCCGCGCTGGAACACGGTGACGACGGGCGGCGACCAATACCGGTCGTACTCGAACACGTTCCTGAGCGGAAAGTCGGTGGCGGTGCCGTTCGCGGCGAAGGCGGTGCAGACGCTGCAGATCGACGGGGTGGTGATCTGACACCACGCACGTGAACGCAACCGGAGGTGATTCCGGTACGTCCTGTGCCACGTGACGAAATCAGTCGTAGAAGCGGCGGCAGAAGGAGAAGGAGAAGGAGAAGGAGCGGGAGGGGGAGGGGGAGGGGGAGGGGGAGGGGGAGGGGGAGAAGGAGCGGGAGCGGGAGAGCACGGGCGCCGAGCCGGGCACCGACAGGGCCTGCTGGCTCCCGCGCTGGCGAACCTGGCCCTCGGGGTGCCCGCGATCATCCCCTCCTACCTGGCGTACTGGCTGCTGACCAAGTACCTGCCCATGGACTGCAGGGACATCAAGGACATGGCCCGGCCGGACGTGCGGAACTGCGACTTCCACACGCTCGACCACGCGGGCCCGGTGATGTTCCTCCTGGCGCTGACGGGGTCGCTGCTGCTGGCGCTCGTGGTGGCGGTGGACGTACTGCGCCCACTCGCCCGCGACGACGACCGCCCGGCCCGGTGGCTGGCCATGGCGACGCTGATCCCGGTCCCGTTCCTGGTGCTGCTGTGCCTGGCGAAGGCGTGAGGCCAACGACCGGACGCTTCCGCGACGGCCTCGACTCCGTGACGTCCTCGACTCCGTGACGTCCTCGACTCCGTGACGTCTTCGACCAGGCAATATCTGCACCCTCTTCTCCCCTCTGTTCTCTCCTCCGTCAGCCATGGGCAGTACGGTGTCCCCCATGCGCCCCGACACGCCTGCCGAAAACGTCGACCACCCCGCCGAAGCGGCACGCCTGGAGCGAACCGCCGGCCTCTACCCAGAGGACGCCGAGGCCCTGCTCCTCCAGGCCGCGGCCCACCTGGAACTGGCCGGCGACCGCCCCGCCGCGACAGCGCTCTACGACCGCCTGCTGTCGTCCTCCCTCACCTTGGAGAACCCGTACCTGGTACGGGCCCTCAAGGCGTCGAACCTCTGGGAGTACGGCCACGAGGCGGAGGCGAGGGCGATCATCGAGGGCGTCCGCGCGGCCTCCCCGAGGGACCCGGCGCCGTGGGTGATCGTCGCGGAGGCCCTGGAGTCCCACGACGAACTGGAACAGGCGCAGGAGACCTTCACCGAGGGAGCCCGCCTCCTCCTGACGGACGTGCCGGAACCCCCGTACTCCACGCACCCGCTGCTGATCGGCCGCCACCGGGTGAGGCGCATGCTGGGCGTGGCCCACGACGAGTGGGACACCCTGGCCGACACCCTCCACTCCATGCCGATCTCCCTGGACGAACTCCACGACCCCAAGCGCGTCTGGTCCCTGGGCTCGGACAACCCGGCGGAACTGGAGGCGGAAATCTCGCGGCTCCGGGCAGAACTGGGCGCCTATCGCGAGGCCCTGTCCCGCCCGTTCCCGGTGGCGGTACTGCACTGGACGGCGGACGAACTGACGGAACTGGTGGCCGCGTACCCGTCGCTGGCGCTGGAGTACCCCTCCCATGAGGAGCACCTCGCGACGATAGAGGGGTCGCTGCGGGAGCTGTCGACGTCCGGCACCCCGAACCTGGGGATCGTGACGGGGACGGTCCCGTCGTACGAGGCCTTCGCGGCCTCGGAGGGCGCGTCGCCGGAGGACGCGACGCTGCTGCCGCAGTACGCGACGACGCTGGCGGCGAGGGGGCGGGCTGTGGCTTGGCCGCCGCAGCGGGGGGCGGTGTGCTGGTGTGGGTCGGGGCTGGCTTACGAGGAGTGCCACGGGGTGGCGTCACAGTTCTGACGACACGAGCCCGACAACCCCACGCATGACTTGAAGCGAGGCAGTCCGAAGACAGGTTGTCACACTGATCCGGACTCCCTCGCCCTCATGAGCTCGCCGACCGTCTACAACTACGGACTCCCCGCATCGCTCACCTTCAGGTGACAGACGCCGACGTCGACCTCCGACGCCCAGAGGCACGTAACGGCGGATCCGTCGACGTGCGGGTAGCACTGCAGCACCCGGGTGCCCTCAGGCGCTCCGGTGCCGTCGATAAGGGCCTGGCCGCGGGAAAGCGCGGTCTCCAGGTTCAAGATCTTGTGCTGGACCACGACGTACATGGGGTCCTCCTTGGATGGGGACAGTGCGGCAAGGGCACCTGCGCGCAACCTCGCCCACCCCACAGCCGACCCAGCCCCCACTCCACCTGGGCCACCCGTCTCCCCTGGGCCGTCCGCTCGCTTCTCCCCCGTGGAAGCAAGACACTGCCAAAGAAGCGGGCGGCCCAGCGGCACTTCCAATGAAACTGAAGTAGTCCATGAGGATTGCCACTGTCACCTGCTAAAACAGAGCCACTGCTGTGTGTCAGGGATTGGGGAAGCAGCGTGGCTCAGCCGGGGGATCTGTCGCAACCTGTCGCGGGTGTTTACGAGGAACTCGTCACCCAACGCATGCAGGAGCAAATGGGGCAATTGAGCGCAGCAGGCTGGAAGGCCATCGACGACGAGGTCAGCGAAGAATCGTCACCCCATGTTCTCGCCCGACACATCAGTCAGGCCGTAAGCCGGCGGCTCAGTCAACTGCCGCATGACAAGCGCGTCGCTGTAGCCAACCAGATCATCGAGTCCCTCTCATCCGAATCAGCCGACCTCGATGGCAGCGTCCCGTCCGACCTCATCGCCGAGGGTCCTCGCCAACTCCTCGCTCTGGCTGAGAAGGAAGCCCCCGGCGTCTACGCGATGCGCCCGCTGACCCCTCTGTCGGAGACTGCTCTCATAACCAACTCCCCCGAGGACCCAAGTCTGGGCAGTGAGCTCCGCGCTGAGCTAGCCACAGCGGATCGCATTGACCTGCTCTGTGCCTTTGTGAAGTGGTACGGCATTCGCGTCCTCGAAGACTCTCTTCGCGCTGCCAGGGATCGCGGCGTCCCGATCAGAGTCATCACAACCACCTACATTGGCGCAACCGACCGCCATGCACTCGACCGACTCGTCCGCGACTTCGGCGCCGAGGTGAAGGTCAACTACGAGACTCGCTCGACTCGCCTCCACGCAAAGGCCTGGCTGTTCCGACGCAATAGCGGTTTCGACACGGCGTACGTCGGCAGTTCCAACCTCTCTAAGGCCGCCCTACTCGACGGCCTGGAGTGGAACGTACGCCTGTCATCAGTGGCCACTCCGGTAGTGCTCAACAAGTTCGAGGCCACCTTCGACGCATACTGGAACGACATCGCTTTTGAGCGTTACGACCCCGATCGTGACGCCCACAAACTGGACGAAGCGCTGACCGTGGCGGGCGGTTCGCCATCCCATCACGACTCCAAGATCAGTCTCTCTGGTCTTGAGGTTCGCCCGCATCCGCACCAGGCCGACATGCTCGAGCGACTGCGAGTCGAGCGTGAGGTACGTGGTCACCAGCAGAACCTGCTGGTCGCAGCAACCGGTACGGGCAAAACAGTCATGGCCGCCCTTGATTACCGCAACCTGCACAAAGAATGGGGCGGGAAGCGGTACCCACGGCTGCTCTTCGTGGCACACCGCAAGGAGATCTTGAGGCAGTCGCTCCGCATGTACCGCGAAGTACTCGACGACGCGTCCTTCGGCGAAGCGCTCTTCAGTGGCGAGCTACCGCGCGACTGGGAGCACGTATTCGCCAGCGTTCAGTCACTCACCGACCAGCGACTCGACCAGTTCGACCCGGAACACTTCGACATCATCGTCATCGACGAGTTCCACCACGCTACGGCGACGACATATCGCCGCGTTCTCGACCACTTCAAGCCGAAACAGCTCCTCGGTCTGACGGCCACTCCCGAGCGCGCAGATGGCCTAAATGTGCAGGACGAGTTCTTCGGAGGCCGGATCGCCGCCGAGATGCGGCTGTGGGAAGCCCTCGACAACGACCTCCTCTGTCCGTTCCACTACTTCGGAGTGCCCGACGGCACGGACCTCACCCGCCTCAACTGGCGCTCGGGGACGTACGACCAGAGCCAGCTCGGCGACTTGTTCTCCGCCGACCATGCACGTGCCCGTATCGTCATCAAGCAAGTGCGGGACAAAGTGTCCGACCCAATGAACATGCGGGCGCTTGGCTTCTGCGTCAGCAGGAAACACGCTCACTTCATGGCGAAGTGCTTCCAAGATGCAGGCTTCAAGGCTGCGGCCTTGGACAGCGCCTCAAAGCCCGAGCTTCGTGACCAGGTACTGTCACAGCTCAAGTCCGGAGACATCCAAGTCATCTTCTCCGTGGACCTCTTCAACGAGGGCCTGGACATCCCCGACGTCGACACGCTGCTCCTGCTGCGCCCCACGAACAGCGCCACCGTCTTCCTTCAGCAACTTGGTCGGGGTTTGCGCCGCACGCCAGACAAGCCGGTGCTCACTGTGCTCGACTTCATCGGCCAGCATCGTGCCGAGTTCCGGTTCGAGGAGCAGTTCCGCGCGATGACCAACCTGTCGCGAAACCGTCTCCTTGACCACGCGGAGCACGACTTCCCTCTGCTTCCGTCCGGCTGCCAGATCATCCTTGAAGGCAAGTCCAAGGACCTCGTCCTGGACAACATCCGCACCCAGATCAAGGCGACCGTGCAGACCCTCGCCAAGGAAGTGAAAGCCTTCGACACGCCGCTCCTCGCCGACTATCTCAAGGAGAGTCGCCGTGAAGTCCGGGAGCTGTACAAGTCAAGCAACTCGTGGACGACAGTCCTACGCCGCGCTGGCCTGGCCGATCTACCTGAACAAGCCGGCGAGCAAGACCTACTGAAGCGCGTACACGCGTTCCTGCACATAGACGACCGCGAACGCGCAAACGCATACGCGCGCTTGTTGAGCGATGACGCACCGACTTACGGGGCGCTCAGCCCGAAGGATCAAACGTACGCGCGCATGCTTTTCTTCAACCTCTGGGACAAGGCTGGCGGGTTCAACTCCTACGAGGAGGGGCTTGAATCGCTCCGCGAGCAGCGAGCCTTCCGTAGCGAACTGCGACAGGTGCTCGACCACGTGATGGGACAAGCCGACCACTTCCCCATCCCTCTGGAAGGTCCGCACAGCCACATCCCCCTGAAGATCCACAGTGCTTACAACCGTTCGGAGATCCTGGCCGCGCTGGGTGTCGCCCGCCTCGGCGGCCAGATGCCCGGATCCTTTGCACAGGGCGTTCTGTGGGACGAGCAGAACCAGACGGACGCGCTACTGATCACCCTTGAAAAGAACGAGAAGGACTTCTCCCCCACGGTCCGGTACAAGGACTACGCGTTGAGCCCCTCACTCTTCCACTGGGAGTCACAAAGCACGACCGCAGCCGCTTCTCCCACAGGTCTGCGCTACCAGCAGCACAAGCAACGTGGGAGCCATGTCCTGCTGTTCATGCGGCGCTACAAGGACACCGACATCGGCAAAGCCCAACCTTGGATGCTGCTCGGCCCAGCTACCTATGTCCGGCATGAAGGCAGCAAGCCCATGGCCATCACCTGGCAGCTACATCATGAGCTGCCTGCGGATGTGTGGTCTTTCTCGGGTATCACCGCCGGGTAGCCACCTCAACGCTCAGATCCGCAATGTTCTACCAGGAAAGCAGCGTTAACTAACCGACTGCATAGGGTCGCGAATTATCTCTCCGGCCCTCTGAAGGAAGGTGGCATAGGCCTCGGTCATGCCACCCCTTTCCTCGTCATAGTTCGACCATTCCGGGATGCGCCCTTCGGAAGTTGCCCGCTCCACTTGAAGCAGTGCGCTGACCGCCGCAACCGCCTTCCGCGTCAAGGCGTATGCCAGCGCCCTTGCCTCATCTGGGCCCCACAACGCCAAGAGGCTTGTCTTGTCTTGCAGGGCAAGCGCAGCGCGCCGCAGTTCATCTCTAGTTGCTACGTCAAGTGGGACTGCGCCCCTGACCTCAGGCGTGATGCGCGCGAGCACTTCATCAAGAGCTGTGTAGGCCGCGAGGAGAGAAGCAATGGACTGGTATCGCTGGCTACGCACCCACTGCCAGTGCTCCGCCGCAGCTTGCCCCTGAACCTGGGTGAGCGCAGCCTCAACCGCCTTGCGCCCACCGGCCTTTGCTCCCCGCTCCGCATACCTCCCCGCGATCACAGCCCCGATGACTGCTGCCATGAGACCGATGCCACCAGCTATGACCGTCGCCGTCGCGTCACCCATGGCGCCATCCTCACCTGCGCTGTGCACTCATCACAACGTCATCGCAAGGAACCTGCGTCAGATCTGTCACTCTGTGCCCACTGAAACCACTAGTCTCGGATCATGACGACCCACGCTTCCGGGTTTCGCCCCGGCCAGATCCTCACACGCGCAGAAATACATCCTGTACTCGGCGGCGCCGGCTACGCCGGAATCTGCCCAGCAGTTGAGAAGAAGAACATCATCATCTTCTCTGACAGCAAGGTCGGCGAGCGCTTCGGATACCGCGACGGATGGCTCGCCGAGGATGACGACATCGGCCCAATATTCACCTATACCGGCGCTGGGAAGCGCGGCGATCAAGCCTTAGAAGGCGGCAACAAGTCGATCCTGGAGCACGTCGACAAGGGTCGCACCCTGCACCTATTTATCGCCGTGGGCAAGGTTCCTGGCAGCGACACCCGGACACACATATACATAGGGGAATTCAAGCTCGACGAGCGCAAGTCGTTCGAAATTCGGGAGGCCAGGGATGAACTAGGCGCAGATCGCAATGTAATCGTCTTTCGCCTGCGCCCCACCGGCCCGCACATCCGACGTGAAGAAGACACTCTCCCGCGCGCCACGAATGCCCGCTCACGGTTCAACCGCACCGCGGCCAAGCTCACCCGCACCTATCGACGCCAGAGGCGACAGCAGACGCAACTGTCTGACGCCGACCGAGTTGCCGCTGCTCGCGATGACTTGGCGGATACCTTCGAAGAGAGCTCCCTCGCTGCAGGAGAAACGATCGGCCAGCTTGAGGTGTCGATGCGTGATGCAACGGCTCAACTCATGGTCGAGCTCTACAACCCAGCGAACAACACGGTCTATGAGCCGACAGGGAGTGCAGCCAACGAGTCGATCGCCGAGGCAATGACTCAACTCCTGATAGCTCGCCACTACTTACGAAACATCGCTCACAGCCAACCGCTCCACCTGATGGTTCTCACCCCCGAGCTTCCCCGCGAGGATCTCCGTAACCTGCTGGCCGAACACGGGATTGGCGTGGTGTATCGCAACGAGAGCGGAGGCTTCTCTGAGTTCGAGGCAAGCACCACCTCAGGCAGCGCCTCTCGAGCCTTCCGCTGCTTGGATTGCCCCGTGCCCGCCTAGAGCCTGAGGCGTCCGTTCGGCATCTCCAGTCTCAGCCAGCTTCGCGCCGGAGGATCAACGCGTCATACAACGGGGCATCAGGGAACGGCACCACCTCGCCAAACCACTCGTACCCCCACGCCTCGTACAGCACCCGAACTTTGGGATGGTTCCGCTCGACCAGCAGCGTGACGCGTTCCTCCGGGCGGTCACGCAGCAACTCGTCGTGAATCTGGCGAGCCACGCCCGCGCCGCGCATCTTCTCGATGACCATGAGCTCCGAGAGCGCGAAGGTTCGGGTGCCTGTCTCTGTTGCGTCGCCGTTGGGCACTGGAGTGCGCAGGCCGTTCCACCATCGTGTCGTCGGCTGAAGTGTGCAGCCGTACGCGTAGCCGACAGGAGTGTCGTCGACGTAGCCCACGACTGCGGCGAACCCGGGTACTTCGGTGTTCCAGCCGAGCCGTTCGTCGAACCGCTCGACGCTGTGGAAATCCTCGCTCAACCTGTCCGCATAGATCTCCGCGTAGACGTCGAGAAGCTGCTGTCGGATGTCGCCGAGACCGGCCGCATCCCGTCGTTCCAGCCGCAACCCTTCCACTCTCATGCTCCCGTCTGTCGAGTCAGTTCCAGGAAGTCTGCAGCTGCCGGAACATGCGCGAATCGCTGGAGGTGCTGCCGCAGGTCACCAAGCTTGTCTTGGATGCGCTCGCTCTGAACGCGCCCTGCTATGGCGGCGGCTCGGCAGGCTTGATTAGCGGCGTGCTCGATCTCCTCGCCGTCGAGGAGTGCCTGAGCATGTTGGATCGTGTAGTAGACCCGGTTGCGTTCAAAGCGCGGCTCAAGCATCTGGAGTGCGGAGGCGGTGAGTTGTTCGGCTCGTCGGTGTTGTCCGAGGGCCTGGTGCGCTGCGCCCGCTAAACCCGTCAGCTCTGCAGGGGTGAGAAACGACAGCCAGGCTGCGGGCTGCCCTTGGGTTCGCTCGTAGGCGGTCTCGGCTCGGGCGAGGGAGCGCTGGGCACGCGCGCGGTCTCCGGTCCTTGCGTGGCCCACAGCCTGGCGGCAGTGGAGCAGCGCCATCAGCCATGGGTCGCTCTTCGCATGGCGTGTTTCGACGGCCGCGCGACCGATACGCAGGGCCTCCTTGTCGCGGTTGAGGAGGCGGGCCTGCATCGCAAGGTTGGACCAGACCCGGGCCTGCAGCATCCCGTCCTTGGAGAGCATGCCGGCCTGCAGGGCATCGTTGTACAGCGCAGTCGCGTCTCGCTGTCGTCCCGCGTCGTATGCGAACCATCCGGCAGAGGCCGCCAGATCCCCCATTGCTGAGTACAGGAGACGCTCAACACGCTCCCCATAGGTGCAGTGGTTGAGGGCGCTCTGCACGCGGCGAAGCGCTTCGGTCGCCGCGTCGTGCAGGGCGCCGCCGCCCAAGGAGTGGTCGTACTTGTACAGCGTAGGAATGATGGCCCGAATTCGCTCGATATCGCTGGTGCCGAGGCGGCCGACCGAGGGAATGCGGTCCAGGCCGAGCGTTGCAACAAGTCCGACCGCAATGAACTCCCTGCGTGGCATGACGTGTCGGGCATGTTGATCTCTCGCAAGCGTCGGCCTACGAGGTGGAGGCGGAACGGGTGAAGACTGGCGCGGCTTGAATCCCATGTCCTCCGGGCTTCGCCCGAAGATGTGCTGAAGGGGCAGAAGGTACCGCTGCCAGGGCCACTGCACATCGCCTGCGATCCATCGGCGCACATGGCGGTCGGTGCAGTTGGCGGGCCTGCCCAACAGCTCCTCCGCTGCCCTGTTCACTTCTTGCGCAAGTTGTTCGTGGGTGTAGCCGAACTCAGCTAACAGGCCTTCGAGCTGGGTGTTTCTCCTGTTGCCCACTGCCTCCCCCTCGCACGCGTGGTCCCTCGACGGTAGTCCTACCGGCGTCCGTCGCTGGATAAAACTGTCCGGACGGCGGCGAGTAACTCCCCAAGATCTGTCCTGATGGCCGGTAGGTCACCTCCGGTTTCCTCGTGGATGTGAACAGCGCACTCGACCGAGGAGCTACGGTGCTGACGCCGACCGACATGGACAGACTGATCTCCGAGTGGCTCGCCCAGGCAAACCCGGCACCACAACAGGCGTTCACGGAATGGACAGACCAGGGCGTCGCCTTACTCCCACTCGGCAAGTTGTTCGCCGCGATCCGCATCCCCGGTGACCTCGTGTACGCCGCTGTCGGCGGCGAGGAGTCAGAGCAGGTTGCCGACATCCTGAGGATGTGGCTGCGCGGCCCCGTCATCCACGACCACCGAAGCATGGGACCGACGTACTACGCCCTCATCCAGTGGCATGCCGGCCTTGTCTGGGACTACGGCGAGGTTGCGCCATGTCTGCACGGCGACACGTATCTGGGAGTGCCGCGTATCGACCGGCGTGAGCCTCCAGGCACCTACTGGGCGGTTCCGCCGCGCTTTGAGGGCAACCTGTGCAGACCTCAAGCGGTACGCGAGCTGATCGACGCCGGACGTCGGCAACTCGCCTTGCCCGCCTCGGCTTGACGCCGTTGCCGCCGGCCCCCGCCGCCACGAGCCGTCGCTCGTCGCGTGGCAGGCCACGAAATCCCCCTCCCCGAGCACACGACTGGCATTCGGCACTCCGGGAGAGGGCTACCCGAAGGTCCTCCAACTGTGAGGTGAAACCGTGCACTGCACAACCCTGTTCGGCCTGGCCCGGCACCTGATCCCGACGCCGCCCGTCAGCGGCCCTGTCGCCCAGGAGGTCGCGCGATGACAACCGCTGTCGCCCCCGACACCCGCTCCGGCCGTTCCCTGGTCACCGACGCCGACTTCGAGATGCTCACCGCGTTCTGCGCCGACGAATAGGGCCTGGAGCGGTGCATCGCCGACCGAGTGATCGACCAAGCGCTCGCCTTGGTCCACGTGATGGGAACGACGGGCGAGGGAGCGTCCATGGCACCCTCCCAGCTGGTCGACCCCGGCTGGCACACGCTCATCCTGCACACCGGCTGGTACGCCGACTGGTGTCAGCAGCACTTCGGTTACTTCCTGCACCACCAGCCCAACTCCAAGGTCCGCACCCGCGGCCTGATGACGGACGTCGTCGCCAAGATCCGGGCCGCCGGCTTCGAGGTCGACGACCGCCTGTGGGGCACCGCCGCCGACTGCAACCCACCCGCCTGCTGCGGCGACGGCCCCTGCTGCTGAATCGGCCTCCCAGATCTCCCCCTGCAGGGCGGGTCGGCCTTCAGCGGGCCGACCCGCCCCACGCGCCCTGCGCCAGAACGGAACCCGCCCCGTGCCACTCACCGCGCTGACCGGGACCAGCCGCGTGACCGTCTTCCCCCTCGAAAACCTCACGGTCGCCTATACGACGCAGTCCACCGACCGGCGTGGCCTGGGTGACATCGCCCTCGTCACCGTCGTCGACGCACAGAGCGACGGAGAAGAATTGTGGAAGCTGGCCGCGGAACTCGGCGGCCGTACCGCCGACCAGGACCGGGCTCGGTGGATCCTCACCCAGGCAAGCCGTGCCCGAATGGTCAACGCCTATACGAACCTGTCCGACGCATCTTGGAAAGCGCACGTACGTCGACGCTTCGAACTCGACGCCCTCTTCGCGAACCACGACGTCCTCATGACCGGCCGGATCGACCCGGGGGTGCTGTGAGCAAGTGTGCTGCCTCTGCGAGCACTTGGCCTGGCCATCGACAGTGGGCCCGACGAGGTCAACGCGATCTTCAAGCAGTGGCAGTCGAAGGGCGTCACGATCCTGCAGGAGCCTTACGATGCGGGGTTCGGACTGACCTTCCTCGCAGCCGATCCTGACGGGAACCGTATCCGCGTCGCACCGCAGGACTGAAAGGCCGTAATGCGGCAGGCGCGCACGACAGGTGGCGCGCCTGCCGCCGTCTGATTTCGAGAGGACTACGAGTGCCCCACGCGAATGCGCCCCTGAGCGTCGAGGGCCGTAGGCGGCTCGTGAAGCGGTACCAGACACGTCCCATCGCCCACGTCGCCGCTGAGCTGGGTATGTCGCGCATGCGCCGGCAAGTGGTAAATCGTCGGCGGCTTCTTCGCGTACTCGCTCAGATCGGTCAACGGCGCACCCGATAACGCAGGTGAAGCACCCGGTTGCCCTGAATCACCACGTCAGGATCCTCCAACAGGTGCTGCGCGTCGACCGACCCGAAGTAGCGCTTGCCGGACCCGAACACGACGGGTACGACGTCCATGCGCACCTCGTCGACCAGACCCGCGGCAAGCACCTGGCCACCGACGTCGCCGGCGGCGACCTCGACCAGGCGGTCACCCGCAAGCTCCTGCGCCTTGGCCACGGCTGCCTCGACGCCGTCGACGAAGTGAAACGGCGCCTCGGGGTCCCAGCCCTCGGGCATCGGCCGGTGCGTCACGACGACCACGTGGTCGATCCCGCTCGGAGGCTTTCCGTCCCAGCCGTCCGTGATGTCGAAGACGTGGCGGCCGGCGATTGTCGCCCCGATCTGGTCCCAGTACGGCCGCGTGTAGTCGTAGGACGTCTGTGACACCTTCAGCTCGCCGCTCTCGTCCAACGGCACGTCACCGCTGAGCAACCAGTCGAACAGCGGTCCGGGCTGGTCGTTCTCGTCCGCGATGAAGCCGTCGACCGACACCGAGCTGTACATGACCACTTTGCCCACGAGGCTCTCCTCTGCTTTGGGGTGCGCCCAAGCTAGCGTGTCGTGAGCTGTCGCTCTTGTAAGAAATCAATCGGCCGGCAGCGGCCAGCTGTCCAACACGTGGCCGGGATGTTCGCGCAGGAACCGCCGCCGGACTTCGACGTACCGGGTCGGCGTGAACCCGGTGAACGCCCGGAACTCGTGGCCGAAGTGGGCCTGGTCGAAGTAGCCTGCGCTACCGGCGAGGTCGGCCCAGTCGATCGGTTCGGCGAAGTTGATCGCGAACACGGTGGCGGCGAAGCGGTAGGTGCGGGCCAGCCGCTTCGGCGTGACGCCGATGAGCTCCTTGAACCGCTGTGCCAGATGAGTGCTGCTGACACCGGCTGCCATGCTCAGGTCGCCGATCGCCACCGCCCCCCTGGTCGCCGCGATGGTGCTGCTCGTACAGCGGACCAGCCCCAGGCCGGCGGTCTCGCACAGCCGTCGCATCAGCTCCTCCTCGAGCAGCGTCAGCATCTCCTGCGGCCGGTCCGCCGTGGCCAGCCGGTCTCGCAGCTCAGCGATGGCGGGCCGCCCCCAAACCTGCTCTATGGTCACCGGCCGGTCTCGCAGCTCGGCCGCGGGCATCGGCAGGAACGGCGCCAGCCCCCACGGCTTGAAGTGCACGCCGACGGACCGGGTCCGGAGCGGGTAGCCGAACTCCCACGCGCGGGTGGGCATGGTGACCACGCAGCCGTCGGCGTACTCGGCCGCCTCGATGTCGGTGCCGGCGCGGATGCGGAACGGCGCCCCGAGGTTGACGATGAGCAATGCCGACGGCGGCGGCAGCGTCAGCCGGGCGTACGGCGGCGCACCCTCCAGGTAGTAGAGGTCGTCGATCAGCCCGTCCAGGGGCGGTCGCGGCACTCTGGACACGTACTCCATGCCCACAGCATCGCCGATGCCCCGCCGACATCGCGCGAAGGAAGGGTCCAGCCGCGCTGCCGCCGGCATCGAGCCGGCGCCGATCCCGGCCGAGCGCCCGGCCGCGGACATTTGCGTGGGTCGAACACGTCCGGCGGGATGCGGAGTTCGTCGGTTGCGTAGGCGCCGGACGGAGAATGTGGGAGGTCAGGTAGGGCGAGAGCTGGGCCAGATCTCAGCGGTCACCTGCCGTCCCTCGGCAACCAGCTGCCGGATGACCTCCCGGAACGCCTTGTAGTTCTGGTTTTTGCGCGAGTTCGACGACGATCGGCGCATCAGCGTCACCGACGACACTTCGCATTGCGAAGAGCCGGACATCTGTTATCTGACGCGTGTTCAGGCGCGGAATTGCCTCTGCTGGACTGTGACTTCTGGCTCTTCGACTTCAAGATTCTCACCGCCCGTGGGCGTGTACGTCACCCATGACCGGGCCGAGGTCCTCGCCTGCATCCGTTCAACACTTCACCCGGTACCGGCTACGAACGGGTCTTCGACCACTTTTCCGGGCGCACGTGTGCGGGGAGCTCGGTGAGAGAGTCGCTCGTCTAATGGGCTGACTTTTTCAGGTCCGTCACTGACTGGTTGTCAGCAGTTTCTGAACGCGGAAACAGCCGCCACCTCTCGTGATCTGGGCCACACAGGGCGCTCGTAAGTTCCTGATATGTTCACGGCGACCAAACACCCGGAAGGATGCCTTCCGGTTATCTCTGTGCATTCGCACAAGGGGGAAAACCGAAATGTTCGCGAGGAAACTCGCTGTGCTCACCTTGGGCGCCTGCGCTGTCGCGGGCCTCGTCAATGTGCCTGTTTCGCAGGCGGCGACGGGGGATCCGGTGGCCTTCACCGGGGAGATCGATTCGGAGATACCGCTGGACAGGGCGCTGTTCACGCTGCGTGCCGATCTTCCTGCCACGCAGACGGCCGACCTTGCCGACGGTGAGGAGGTCGAGATGCTGAAGCTGCCCACCGCGGGGATCAGCACCAGTGGCAAGACGTTCAGCGTCGCGGTCGATCCGGACGATGTGCCTGCCCGCTACGTCGGGTCCAACGGCCTGGTGTCGCTGGAGCTGGAGATCTACGACCCGACGACCGACAGCTACGCGTGGACCACGCAGTCCGTGCGTCTCGTCGGCGAGGCAGGCGCAGGGGTCGCCCAGACCGCCCGGTCCGCGTCGGCCAAGAGCTGGGCGAACCCGCTCGCCGGCGGGCAGGCCGGGGCCGTTCGCTCCGCCATGAGCGGGGCGCCGAAAGTCACGGTGCGCCTGGACAAGGCTCCCAAGGGCGTGAAGAACGCCTTCGTCTCCCGTGCCGACACCTGCCGTACGACGAAGATCGGGCAGAACGACGCCTGGGCCACCATCGGCGAGGGCTACCCGGCGGCCCCCGGCTACGGCACCACGCGCGGCAAGGCATGGATGACCCATCGAAACGGTGCCGAGGTCACATACGGCGCGGCGATCAGCAAGGACGGGCACAAGTGGTCCGCGTCCGGCAGCGCCGCGGTGGCCAACACCAAGAGCTTCGACTTCACGTGGGATCCCGACAGCCACCCGATGATGTCGTACCGGACCGAGGTTCGTTACTACAAGTACCAGTACGACTGCGGTGGCGTGATCATCAACCGGAAGCTGAAGGCAGTGTCGGAGACCGGCGGTGTGAAGACCGTCCGCGCAACCTCCGGCCTTCCGCCGCGCTGGCTGTCCCGCACGAAGTGCACGTTCGACATGCCCGCCGGAACGTGGACCAAGACCACCGGCAAGACCTACTCCAACTCCGGCGGCGTGAAGATCAGCACCGTGATCGGTATCGAGCTGAGCACCGCTCGGGCCTACACCACAGGCTCCACGCTCAGCTACAAGATGGACGCGGGGCACGACTCCCTGTGCGGCAACACGGACAAGCCGAACTACGCGTCCAAGGTGCAGCAGTACTACAACCGCATTCAAGAGGAACTGTGACCAGCGGTACGAGGAGTGAGGAGGCCGCCGAGCCCGCGCGGCGGTCCCTCCGCCCACGCAACGGACGCAAGGGAAGAGTCACGCTGATCCTGACCGCCGCGGCGGCAGCGCTGGCTCTTGTGGCCGGTTGGCTCTACTACAACGACAACTCTCGCGTGGAACACATCAACGGCGAGGGTCCGCTTCAGTCCGACACCGCCCAGGGCACCACGTCGGTGTACGCGCCGAAAGACGTGCCGTGGGCAGTGACCTTCGGCAGTTATCTGCTCTGCTCGACCAGCGGTGAGCCGATCGTTCTCGACGGCGTCCGCTACGACACCGCGGTCGAGCCGCGGTCCGTCTCCGTCAAGCTGCGGACGGTCACCCCGCAGATGTGGAAGGCCGACGTCGACGCGGGCTACATCGGCGCCGCGCTCGGTGAACCCCCGCATTTCCAGAACCGGAAGGCGCCTGGCCGTTACGCGGACGTCCGCGCCGGCAGCCGAATCACGCAGAGCTGCGCCGAACAGGACCGGGAAGGGGCCGGGTACACCGAGCTGTTGTTCGTCCTGGACGTCGGTGAGCAGGGTGGGTTCATCGATGCCGCGTGGATCGACTACCACGTGGGCGGGAAGCCGTACACGCTGCGGCTGGACTGGAAGATGGTCGCCTGCGGGGCGAAGGTTCCGCGCACGGTCGACGGGACCGTCGTGTGTGACGGGGAGCAGGCATAGCGGCGCCGACGAGATTCGGGCGCGGTCAACTCCGCTTCGATCGCGGACGACTCGCGTCTTGTTGATCAACAGTGAACCACCGTTGTCGGCACGGTTGTTGAGTGCCGCTTCGATTCGGCGGTGGTTCTCTTCTCGGTTTGCGGCTCGGCGAGTGCGATGCGGCTGTGGTGTAACCGTCTTGATGGCGTGCGCCGAATCGCTTTCCTTTCCCCTGTGCCGGTGGGCAGCCCGTCGTGGCGCGGGGGTGGGACTGTGATTTCGGTTCGTGCTGCGGGAGGAGTACGTAACCGGTTCGGCCCACGGCCCCGGATGGCGGCTCCGATGAGCGGTGTGGGAGATATCGGCATAGCCTCCGAAATGAGCGCGATGTGGATCTTTGGTGGTGCGCGCTCTACTCAACTAAGGAGGAGAAATGCGTAAGCTTCAGAAGGCCGCTGTCGCGGCCGCCATGATCGGTGGTCTGACCCTCATAGCCAGCGGCACCGCCACCGCCCAGCCGTCGGGTGGCCACGGCCACGGAGGCGGTCACTGCAAGTCTCACGACTTCAACATCGACATCCTCGGCCAGGTCGGCATCCTCAACGGCCTTCTGGGCAATGCGCTCAACGGCGAGGGCAATGCCGGTGGGCAAGTCACCGATTTCGGCGGCACCTGCTGAGACCGATCAACAGGAATTGTGTGAGGTAGCTCGCCGATATGGGTCTCGGCGCCCGGGTCTTCGACTCGGGCGCCGGGCCCTGTCTTCGTTTGCGGGCGGACAACCAAAGTTGCAGGTGCCGTAGACCATCGGCCGATGACAGTGGGCGGGGGCCTGCCTGGAGAATTGGCGCCGGAAGCCGAGACGGCAAGCGTAGGCCGGAAGCATGGGCATGGGGGACATGAGGGGTACGGGGGATCTTTCGGGGCAGGGCCGCAGGGAGGGCCGTCCGTCGGCCGGTGCGTCGCAGCACGACGCCGCCGTCGTGATCGCGGAGTCGGCCTGGGTTCTGGTGCTCTTCTGGGTTGGGTGCGGGGCCGTGGTCGGCGGGCTGGCCCCGCTGCTCGCGGACTGGCTCGTGACTCTGCCCTGGGCGCCCTTGGACGGGCCGGCCGAGTTGCTGAACTCCATCCCGGAGCCGGGGCGCACCATCGGGGCCCTTGGAGTGGGGGTGCTGCTGGGGCTGGCCGTCGGGTTCATCGTGGTGCATGAGTCGTTGGCGGTCAGCGTCTCCCGTGGTCGCGTGGTTCTCACCGTCAGGGACACCTCGCAGGAGTTCGGGTGCGATGAGGTCGGCCTGGTGGTACGGGACGGGAAGCAGCTCGTGCTGCTCGGTCCGGACGGTATGGAGATCGCGCGGGAGGACTGTCATCTGACGTGGCAGCGGCTTTCCGACGCCTTCGTCGGGCATGGGTATCGCTGGGCGGGCGAGGATCCGCACCGGGAGGAGTTCCGGCGCTGGGTTCCCGGGATGCCTGGGCTGCCCGAAGGGGCGGACGCGCTGCTCAGGGCTCGTGCGGCGGCGCGGGAGAAGGATGCAGGCGGCGAGGACGCCCGGGAGCTGCGCGGGGAGCTGCTGCGGCTCGGTGTCGTCGTACGGGATGAGAAGAAGCGGCAGTACTGGCGTATGCATCGGCGGCCGTCCTGACGTTGCTCCGGATCCGCTCTCCTGATTGCTCCGGTTAGCTGACGGCAAGGAAGCTGACAGGCCAGCAGCTGACGTGTCGATACCTGACATGTCGACACCTGATGGAGTGGCACCTGACGGAGGGGCACATGACGGGCCGAAGCCTGTCGTCCCTCTGCGGGGGGCAGGTGACGCCTCCTCTCACCTGTTCGGTCGAGCAGGTCGTCGGTGGTCTCGCGGTCTCCCCCGAGCTCGACCTGCCGCTTGCCGGGTCCCGCCTGGAGCGAGGTGCGGTTCGAGGAACTGTTGTGCGGGCTGAGAGGATTGCGCGGACCTGAAAGAAGGGGGGACGGGCATGTTCGAGCTTGTCGTTCTGTCGTGCGTTCTCGCGCTCGTCGTGGGCGGGTGTGTCTGCGTCGTGTGGGCGGCGCGGGGCGGGCCGCGCTGGGTGCGAGGGGTGGCCGCTGTGACCATCGGACTCGGCCAGGTGGTGCGCGCGCTGGCGCGTTCGAGTCGCTCGTCGAGGTCGGGCTCGGGGTCGAACTCGGACGGGGACGGCTGACGACGCGGAACTCCGCAACCTGCGGCTGCCCCTTCCGGCTCTTCGGCACGTAGGCCGCGGGCCGCGGGCCGCGGGCCGCGCCGAGAAGGAGACGTTCCTCGGGGCGGCCCGCGTGGACCTTGCCTGTGGTGGTGCGCGGAGGTCCGCGGCGGCCGTCAGCGGGCCGCCGTGCCTCGGGTCAGCCGGTCGTCTTCGCGGGGCTCGTTGTCGCCGATCCCTCTCCGGCCGACAGCAGCCACTCTCGATGCAGTGCGCCCAACGGGATCTTCTTCTGGAGTACGGGCGTGCCGAAGATGGTCAATTGGAGCTGGAGTGAGCCGGTCAGGTCCACTCCGCCGTAGAGGGCGTAGGCGCCGGTCGCTGTTCCGGTGCCGTCGGCGGAGCCCTCGGCCGACGCGTCCGCGTGGGCGCGGACATAGGGGGCGAGGTCGGCGGTGACGCCCACCGTGCCGTAGAGGCCGACGGTGGCCTCGGCGCCCAAAGCCGCCTTGACGTCACCGGCCGCCGTGACGCGGGCCTTCAGCGGCTCGCCCGTCATGTCGGACTCGCTGACCGGGGTCCAGCCCTCGGCCCAGGAGAAGGTACCGCCGACGCGGAAGTCGCCCTTGAGGTCCTGTTCGACGTCGACGGTGACCCGGCCGTCCGCGTTCACCTGGATGTAGCAGGTCAGGTCCAGATTTACGACGACGGGGACGGGGCCTACCTGGATCACCGGGTCGGCGTGGAGCTCGGCGAACGGGATGCGGATCGGCTGTCCCTCGGTCGAGCCTGCCGCGCGGCCCTTCAGGGACCACTGGGAGGCCCAGTCGCCGGACAGGCCCAGGAAGGCGGCTCCCGGCGATGAGCCCGTGCCGCCCGCACCGTCGTATGAGAACGCGACCTCGGGGGCCAGCTGGACGAAGCCCTGCACGGACGCCGACGCCGACGCCGGGGAACCCTCGGCCGTGGCGATCGCCGCGCCCACGTCGATACGCAGGCTGCCGAGCGGGAGCTTCGCGCCCTCGGGGCCGAAGCGGACGTCGCCCGCCTTGGCCCAGGAGACCTTCACTCCCTGGACGAGCGGCTCGACCTCCATGGCCGACGGGTCCACGGGCACGGTGCCCTGGGCCCTGCTCTCGCCGAGGACGGAGTTGAGCTTCGCCGGTTCGGTCGTGACGGTCGTGTCGCCGTCCGCCGTGGTGCCCACCACCTGGGTGACCTCGGCCAGTACGCCGTCGGGGGCACCGGGGGCGGGAGCGCTGGCGATGATGTCGCCGACGGCCACCGACGGGTGCTTCGACGGGTCGCCCGCGGGGCCGTCCGAGGGACCGCCCGAGGGACCGCCCGAGGGACCGTCCGACGCGCCGGGTGAGGGAGTCGGCGAAGGGGCCGTGGTCGGGTTCGCGGCCGAGGGCTCGACCGAGGGTGCGACCGAGGGCGCCTTTATGACGGCCCGTCCGCTCTTCCGGTCGTACGAGGCGACCTTGAGGGAGGACTTTCTCGCCGTTGCTCTCTCAGCTCCGTCGGCCACCGCCGTGGGGGTGGCCGTACCGGAGGGAGCCGACACGACGGCGAGTTGTTCCTGGACCACGGCGGTCCCTGACGGCTCGGCCGCCGTCGCCGCCGGTGTTCCGGTGGGGGTGGTCGGGGGGCTGGTGGAGCAGCCGGTGGACAGCAGGGCCGCGATGGCTACTGCCGGCAGTAAGGCATGGCTCTTGAGCCTGGGTCGGTGCACGCTTGTTCCTCGGGAGCGGTGTATGGGGGTGCGCTGCATGAGGTGACAGGTGGGGAGCAGGCGTGCTGCGGCGCGCGGGCGGGCGTATCGGGGCATGCCGAGGTCAGCCTTCGAGGCTTTCAAGGTGTGCTGGTACGGCCGGTCCCGCGCTGTGCGCAGACGGTGGTTACCCCCCAGTAGTCATGCATGAGCATGCCAGCACCGCCTGCACAGCATCCGCTTTCTTTGTCGCGTGATCCCGGTGACGTGAGTCACACCGATGTCCATCAGGGACACGCGGTGGAGGCAGGGCCGGGCGGGTGATTTTTCCGCCCGGTCTCTGGGGTCAGTTGCCGCAGCCGTGTCCCGGATCTCCCGGTGTGGGCTGCGGGGCCGGGGCGGGGACGGGTGCGGGGTCGGGGGTTGGTGCGGGGTCGGGAGCGGGTGCCGGGTCGGGAGCGGGTGCCGGGTCCGGGGCGGGTGCCGGGTCCGGGGCGGGTGCCGGGTCCGGGGCGGGCTCGGGCGTGCCCGGCGCCTCCTCAACCGGCGTCGGTTCTGCGGGAGTTGAGGTCGGCGGTTCGGGCGTCGTGTTCCCCTGGCCCGGCTCCTCCTGTCCGGGCTCCTCCTGCCCCGGCTCCTCGTACCCGGGATTCTCCGGCGTGGGCTCCCCCGGCTGTTCGCCCACCGGATCGGCCGGCGCTGGCGCAGGCGCTGGAACCGGCACAGGCGCAGGCACAGGTCCAGGCGCAGGCGCGGACGGTGACGGCTCATCACCTCCCGGCGCCGGCTCCTCCTGCGAGGGCGGCTCGACAGCCGGAGGCTCAGGCGCCGGCTCGGCGACGGGCGGTACGGGCTCGTTGACGTCGGGCGTCTCCACCTCCGCCTGCGCGTCCGCCCCCGCGTCCGCGCCCGTCTCCACCTCCGCCACCGGCCCGCTCACCGCCGTATCAGAACCCGGGGCATCGGCAGCGAAAGCCTCATCGCCGACCCCGTCGACCCCGTCGCCCGCGCCGCCCCCCTCACCAGCACCGCCGTCCATCCCGCGCGGCCCGTCCTGCTTCGCCCGGGCCTCCACCGCGGCCACGTCCCCCGGCTCCCCCGGCCCGCCCGGAGCCTGCGCCGCCGCGACAGGACCCTCCGACGGCCGTGCGGCCACCGGCGACTCCGCGAGCGGTACGCGCGGTGAAAGCGGCGTCGCAGAGGGGTCGTTCACGCCCAGCGCGATCATCATCGCGAGGGCCGCGCCGGCGACCGTCGCGCCCGCCGCGATCGCCGTCGGCACCTTCGCGCCGCCCCCGCCGGTCACCGCCTGGCGGGCCGTGTGCAGCGCGCTGCCCAGCTGGCCGCCCAGGGTGGTCGTGGCGGCGGCGGACCCGGCGACGAAGGGCAGCAGGAGCTTGCCCGCGCCGCCGACGGCGAAGACCAGCAGGGCCGGGCCGACCAGTGCGGGCAGGCGGTCGTTGGCGCGCATGAGCACCGCGAGCCGGCCGCGGCAGTCGTCGCAGGCGTCCACGTGGGCGAGCAGGCGTTCCGACTGGCGGGGCGTCGCACTGCCGCGCACGTACGCCGGCATGCGCACCCAGTGGACCTCGCAGGCGGGGTCGTCGGGGGCGCCGGTCTGGTTGCGCAGGAAGGCCTGGCGCATGCCCTCGCGGGCCCGGTGCAGGAGTACGGCCGTCGCTCCCTGCTTGGCGCCGATGCGCCGGCCGACCGTCTCCAGCGGCTGCCCCTCGGCCTCCGCGAGCCACAGGGCCTGCACCCAGCGCTCGGGGAGTTGGCCCAGTACGCGCACCAACAGGTCGACGGAGGAGACCTGTTCGGCCGGGTCCGCCGAGTCCTCCGCGTGCGCGGCGATCTCCGTGCGCTCGGCGGAGCTCGGGTCGTGCGGGGTCTCGCGCGCCTCGCCCACGGCCGACGCCGCCAGATGCCGCACCGTCGTCATCAGGTACGCCGGCACGTTCTCGATCTCGTGCCCCTCCGACAGCCGCCGCCAGACACGGAAGTGCGCCTCGGCGACGAGGTCCTCGGCGGCCCAGGAGTTGTTGCGCGTGAGCGAGCGAGCGAAGGCGACCAGGCGCGGCTGCTGTTCCTCGTAGATACGGGCGTACGAGGCAGTGGCAGACGCACTCACGGAAGCGGTCGCGGACGCGGACGCGGGAGGTGACGCCTGGGCGGGCACCTTGGGGAAACCGTCGGACATGGCAGGAACGCTCCAGTTGCCTGCGGGGCTGATGGGACTGGTGGGGCTGAGGGGGCCGAGCGAGTTTGTCAGCGTAGATGACTAAAATCTCAACTAAATGGTTCGAGTGAGTTAGATCACAGGCAGTGGGTTCCGGTTCGGCGTAATCGGAGGGGGCGCCGCCGGGTCGAGAACACACGTTGTCCCCTGTACTGGAGAAGACCGACCATGCGCCTCAGCACCCTCGAACAGCCCGTCCGCGCCCGCCTCGTCACCCCCGGCTACGCGGAGCTGCCGGTACGCCCCACCCTGCGTTACGCCGCCGCCGAGCCCTTCGCCGTGCACATCGGCTTCCCCGCCCACGTCTCTGACGACGGGCTGGGGGTCACATGGACCTTCGCCCGCTCACTCCTGGCGGAGGGGCTCGACGGCGCGGCCGCCGGGATCGGGGACGTCCGGATCGTGCCGTGCGGGCGGTCCCGTACGGTCGTGGAGTTCCACGCGCCGCACGGCATGGCCGCGGTGCGGTTCGGTACGGCCCCTCTCCGGCGGTTTCTGCAACGGTCGTACGCCGTCGTCGAGCCGGGGAGAGAGGACCTCGGACCGGAACTGGACCACGGCCTCACGTCCCTACTGGGCGGAGTCTGAGGCTCAGTCGGCCTCCGCGTTCATCGGTGCCAGTACGCGCGTCCCCGACTGCCGGTAGATCACCGAGCTGCGGAAGCTCACCACCTCGCGGCGGGCGCTGAAGCGGTCCATGAGGAAGGCGTGCAGGTGCTCGATGTCCGGGACGGCCACATGGACGAGGAAGTCGTCGTCGCCGGAGACCACGAAGACCGAGACGACCTCGGGGAGTTGGGTCAGATAGCTCTCGAAGTCGTAGATCACCTCCCGGCTGAGCGGGCGCAGTCGGGCGAAGACCAGCGCCTGGAGCGAGCGGCCCAGCAGGCGTGGCTGTACGGCCGCGTGGTAGCCGGTGATCACGCCGCGGGCGCGCAGGGCGCGGACCCGTTCCAGGCAGGTGGAGGGTGCGATGCCGATCCTGCGGGCGAGTTCGCGGTTGGTGAGCCGCGCATCGCGCTGGAGATGGGTGAGGATCGCCGAATCAATGTCGTCCATGGCCGTCATCTTTCCCAGGGCGCCGAATTTAGTTCGGGTCGGCCGCTCAACTCCCGTACCACGTCCTACATTTCCCTCGTCCTCCGGACCGAAGGGAGCCATCGCCCCATGACGACCGCCACCGCTGCCACTGCCACCGCCACCGAAGCTGCCGCTGCCGCTGCCGCTGTCGGGCTGTCCGTGGACCAGGCCGTCCACCACTACGACCGCTTCCTAGCCGAGCACTACACCTGGATGCTCGGCGGCGATCTAGACGCGCTCGCCGCCGTGCAGCGTGCCTCCCTGTCGGCGTGGGGCGTGACCGCGGAGTCGGCGGCCGGGCCGGCGGGCGGGGCGCTCGCCGTGGATCTGGGGTGCGGGCCGGGGCACGCCAGCCTCGCGCTGGCCGGGCTGGGCTTCGACTCCGTCCTCGCGGTCGACCTGAGCCGACCGTTGCTGGACGAACTCGCCGCACACGCCGCCGACTTGCCCGGGGTACGGCCCGTGCGGGCGGATGTGCGGACGGCTCTGCGGGAGCTGGTGCGGCCGGGGTCGGCGGCAGCCGTCGTATGTCTGGGGGACACGTTGACGCATCTGCCGACGCGCGGTGACGTGGCCGCGCTCTTCGCCGATGCCGCCGCCGCGCTGGCGCCCGGCGGGACGGCCGTGTTCGGCTACCGCGACCTGACCGTTCCGCTCACCGGCACCGACCGCTTCCTCCCGGTCCGGGCCACCGAGGACCGGATCATGACCTGCTTCCTGGAGTACCCGGACGACTACAACGACTACACGGTCGTCGTGCACGACCTGATCCACACCCGGGACCGTACCGACGCCGACTGGACTCTCACCGCCCACAGTTACCGCAAACTGCGGCTCTCCCACGCCTGGGTGCTGGAGCAACTCCGCATCGCCGGGCTGCGCGTCCGGCAGGAGGAGAGCGGGCCCGGGGGCATGCGGACGGTCGTACTCGAACGGGCCAGCGCGCGGCCGGGGGCGTGACGACAGCCGGCCACGGTCGGCGAAAGCCCAGGCCGGAAGGCATACGGCTGCCGTCCGGCCTGGGCTTTCTCATGTCACGGGAAGGTCAGGCGTCGTACCAGTAGACGCCGTTGAGGCCGTCCTGGGCGATGGTCTTGGCCATGACGTTGCCGTCCAGCGCGTAGCGCCGGTGGACGTCGGTGAGGAAGAAGTCGAGGGCGGCCACGGGCGTCGTGGCGTCGCAGGCGAGGTCACCGCGGATGCAGAAGCGGGCGACCGGGATGCCCGGGAACTCCCTCGGGCCGGGCCCGGTGGAGGTGAAGCCGAGGGCGCCCAGGCCCTGGGGGACCTTGGCCCACATGCCGGTGTCGGGCTGCTTCGGGTCGGCGTACAGCTTGCCGTCGACCTGCTCGCGCGGGATGTCGGTGCCGCCGTTCGCGATCGTCTCCAGTACGGCGTCGGCGGCCTGTGCGCCCTGGGAGTAGCCGACGATCGTCAGACGTGCGGCGGGGTCCTTGCGGTGGGTCTCCTCGGCGGCGGCCAGGAGGTTCCGGTAGCCCTGCGCGACGCTGCTGTCGTAGCTCGGCGCGGTGAGGTCCGGCGCGTTCTGGCCGTTGAGCCAGGGGCCGGCGCTGGCCGGGTAGCAGACCGGGACGACCTCGGCGCCCGGCTCCAGGTACTGGTTGGCGTAGCCGTAGGTCTTGGTGCAGTGGGGCGCGGGCAGCGCGGAGCCGGTGCCGCCGATCTCGATGTAGTAGTGGCGCGGGGCGTCGTCGGCCTGCGCGGCGGTGGGTGTGAGTGCGGCGACGGCGGCCGTCATCGCCGCCGTGAGGGCGACGGTCTTGGCGCGGCGCAGGAGTCGGTTCTTGTACGGCATGGGTGTTTCCCCCTGGGTCCGGTGGTGCCTATGACGACGCCGGTGACGCCCATGACGCCCGGGACGCTTGTGACGCCCAGGACGCTCATGGCGCCTGTGACACCGATGACGTGCAGGCACGCTCTGGTCTGTTGCTGTGGTTCGGGACGCTAGGGAGGAGCGATGAAATCGTCGTGAAAGCCGGAGGGGCGCTCCTGCCGCGGGACTCGGCGGCTCCCGTGGTGCCGGGCGAGATGGTGCTGCAGTCGGGCGTGGCGGAACTGGTAGACCGCGCCGGCCTGGCGCAGTACCCCGCGCTGGTAGGCGTCCTCCAGGAAGGTGACGACGGCCCAGGGCAGGCGTCCCGTCAACGGCAGCCAGATCCGGGCGAGGACCAGCCACTGGCCCCAGGCGGTCAGCGTGAGGGCGTAGCCGAGGGCGCCGCCCAGGCCGCTGATGACGCCGAGCAGCAGGCTGGCGCCGGAGGGCCAGGTGAGGGGGCCCAGCGGTCCCTGCAGCAGGTCGACCGCCACTCCGCTGCCGACACCTACCACGACCCCGAAAGTGGGCGCCCAGACGAGCAGTTGGGTGGTCACGGTACGGCGGTTGGTTGTCAGGAGGGTGCGTGGGTTGACCGCGGAGCCGAGGTCGAGGGGGGTTTCGAGGAGGCCGAGGAGGCAGAAGGTCAGGCCGGCACCGGCGCTGAAGACCAGGCCGTAGACGAGCCCGTCGACGAACCCGATGCGCAGCATGGCCGTGGTGTCGTCCGTCCAGGCGTACGACTTGACCAAGCCGACCAGGAACCCGTACGCGAACCCGAACATCGCCCCGCCGAAGGTGCCGATCACCAGGCGGGGGCCGGCCGTCCATGCGGTGCTCTCCGGCCTGCCCCGGATCCGCAGACGTACCGCGGACGGGGTGATGTCCTTGCCCTTGGCCGTGTACGTCAGCCAGTGCACGAGCCCGAACATGAGCCCGGCGAGGAGCCCGACGAGGAGCCCGTCCACGAGGGAGCCGGCGAGCCGGCCGTGGAAGGCGACACTCGCCGCGCCGTCGATGAGGCCGATGGCGAGTCCCGTCACGAGGGCGGTGACGAACGCGCGTGCCGTGCGGCTCGGTCCGTTGCCCAGTCGCCACCACGCGAGGTCGGGTGTCCTGTGCCGGGTCAGATGAACGGCGAGGTAGCCGAGCCAGTGGCGGGCGCGGTCCGGGTCGCGGTCGCGGGGACCGTTGCGGGGGCGGTGACGGTAGACGGTGGGGATGAAGTTGTCGAGGAGGTGGTCCTCCAGCTCCTCGGGGGTGCCGAAGCGTCGGGTGTCGAGGAGGTCGGACGGGTCGCGGTCGGGGGTGTCGCTGTAGATGGTGCGGGCGAGCGACACCATCAGGGGGGTCGTGAGGACCGTGGCGAGCGGGGACGCGGGGTCGGCCGCCGGCTGCTCCCGCTCCCGCTCCGCCGAGTTACCCGGTTCCCTCAGCTCGCCCTGTGCACTCTGCTCGGCCAGTTCGGCCAGTTCGCCCTGTGCACTCTGCTCGGCCAGTTCGGCCAGTACGGGGTCCCACGCGCCCTGGGTGGGGTTCGCGCGGGCGGGCTTGCGGGTGGTGCGGGGCAGGTACGCGGCCAGGTCGTCGAGGGTGAGGTCGGTGAGTTCGAGCGCGGCCGCTGCGGTCAGTACGTCGGTCTCCTTGACCGCGGCGGCGTACTGGCCGGGGCGGCTGGTGAGCACCAGGGGCAGGGTGGTGGCGTTGAGGGCCTCCAGCGCGGGGCGGCGCAGGCGGTCGGCGATCTCGTCGAAGCCGTCCAGTACCGGGAGGACACGGCCGGAGTCGACCAGTGCGGAGGCCAGGTTCGCGCTGCCGGGGGCCCGGGCGGCCGTACCGGGGTGGTCGCGCATCAGCTGTTCGGTCAGCCAGTCGCGCAGGGTAATGGCGGTGGGGTCCCAGGCGCCGATGCTGAAGATGACCGGGACGGGCTCGTCGGGAGTGCGCGTCCTCACGTGGTCGAGGACGAAGCGCAGGGTCAGGATCGTCTTGCCGGAGCCCGAGCGGCCGAGCACCACCAGCCGTCGGGAGGGGATGTCCCGGTACTTCTCCGCGATCTGCTCCAGCCGCCCGCTCAGGTCCAGGGGGTCGTTCGCGGCTCCCGGCGGGAGGCGGCGGATGTTGGTCCAGTGGTCGATGAGTCCCTCGTCCGCCACCTTCCAGCGGACGGGCAGGGGGTACGGGTCCTGGATCTGCCGTTGCTCCTCCTCGCGCCGCCAGCGGGCGGCCACCGCCTTCGCGAGTTGTTCGGTCGCGTCCGCGAGGGGGTCGTGGGTGGGCGACGGCGGCTTTCCCGGGGTGGGCTCCGGCTTTTCCGGGATGGGCTCCGGTTGTTCCGGGATGGGCTCCGGTTGTTCCTGGATGGGCTCCGGTTGTTCCTGGATTGGCTCCGGCTGTTCCGGGATGGGCTCCGGCTGTTCCCGGGCTGGTTCCTGCGGGCCGGGAACAGCGGCGCGTATCAACTCCTCGCGGTCCTCCGGCCCCAGGCCGAGCGCGTCGGCCAGCGACTGGACGGTCGTCATGCGCGGGTTGGACCGCTTGCCGGTCTCCAGGCCGCGGATGGTGCTCACGCTGACGTCGGAACGCCGCTCCAGCTCGTCCTGTGTCAGCCCCTGCCGGACGCGTAACCGCCGCAGGACCGTGCCGAACTCACTGGCCACAAGTCACGGCCCTTCCCCTTCAGTTGTGGTCTTTCCGCAGGTGAGGGACTTTAGCCGGGTCACCGGTCACATATGACCGGTTCAATGCCCTGTCCACGTTTCCTCCACGTCGGCCAGCTTCGAAGCCATCGAGGTGATCGACCGGGACGACCTGCGCGACCGGTCCGGAGAACGGGGAACATCATGCCGACGACCACAGCACCCCAACGACGCCGGGACCGCCAAGACGGCACAGACGGCCAAGACGGCCAGGGACTCACGGGTGCCGCCGCCCTCACCCCTCAGGAACGCGAGGTGCTCGCCGCGCTCGGCTGCGGTATGGAGGACGCCGAGATCGCCGAGGCCCTCGCGCTGCCCGAGCGGGAGGTGGCCGGGCAACTGGAGTGCATCCTGGCGAAGTTGGGGCTGCGTGACCGCGCGGCGGCCATCGTGCACGCCTTCGACTGCGGTCTGGTCGTGCCGGGACAGGGGCCGCGCAGGCAGGCCGCGTCCTTGGTGACCACCGTCCACGGGCCGACCGGCCCCGCGCCCGGCGCACGGCTCCGGGTCTCCCTGCTCGGCCCGTTGCGGGCCCGGCTCGACGGGCGCCCCATGGACGTCGGACCGGTCCGGCAGCAGGCGGTGCTGGCGGCACTGGCGCTGAGCCGGGAGCGGTCGGTCAGCCGGCAGGAACTGCTGGACGGTGTATGGGGGATGGAGTCACCCGGCGCGAACGTCGTACCGGTCTATGTCTACCGGCTGCGCAAGTGCCTGCCGCTCGGGGAGTGCCCGGAGTCGGTGATCGGGCGGGACCGGTACGGCTATCGGCTGGTGCCCGGCGTGGTCGAGGTCGACGTCACGTACATGGAGGAACTCGTCACCGCGGCCGGTGCCGCCGAGCGGGCCGGGGATCCGGCCGAGGCGGTACGGCTGTGCGCGCGGGCGCTGAAGCTGTTCCGTGGTGAGCCGCTGGCCGGACTGCCCGGTCCCTTGGCCGAGTTGGAGCGGCTGCGGCTGGTGGAGCGGCGGGTCGCCCTGGCGCAGCGGAAGGCGCAGTGGCAGCTGCGGCTGGGCCGGATCGCCGAGGCGGCCACGGACCTGTCCGCCCTCGCCCTGGAGCAGCCCCTGAACGAACCGGTCGCCGCACTGCTGATGCACGCACTGCACCGCTGCGGGCGGCGGGCCGAGGCACTGGCCGTGTTCGAGCGCACCGCCAGGCGGCTCGACGACGACCTGGGCGTGGCTCCGGGCGAACTGCTGCGCCGGGCACGGTGGTCGGTCCTTCGCGGCGAGGACGCGGGTGGCGACCGCGAGCAGATCAAAGGTCGCGAACGCGTCCGCGGTCGCGAACAGGTACGTGGTCGCCAACAGGTGCGTGGTCGCGAACAGGTGCGTGGTCGCGAACAGGTACCCGGTCGCGAACGCGTCCACGGTCGCGGGCCCGGTCGGGCGGGTGCGGCGTGAGCGACGGTAGTCACCGGGAGGGCCGCGCCGACGAGTTGCTGTTGGCGAAGGTCTCCGAAGCCGCGGGCCGGGCACGGCTGGGCAGGCGGCGTGCCACGTATCCGGCCCCTGTCGCCGAAACCGGGGTGTGGCGGGCCGCCGTGGCAGGCGTACGTCGTCTGCTGCGGGCCGGCGGACGATCGGGGACGGGCACGGGTCGCGCACGGCTGGACCTGTACGAACACGGGCTGACGGCCGCCGGCGCCGGGCGGATCCGTGTCGTCCGCTACGACACGACGGTGGTGCGCCGACGCCGGGTGCTGTCCCCGCAGGGCATCGTCCGCGCCCTTGAGCTCGTCGATGTCGACGATGAGCGGATCGTGCTGCGCTGCGGCGACTTCGCCCGAGCCGAGGTGTGGGGAGCCGAGATCCGCCGGGCCGTCACCGCCGCCCAGCTGCCGCGGGCCCTGGCCGCGCTGGCCGAGGGGGCGCGGCTCGACTTCGGCCCCGTGTGGATCACCCGGGACGAGATCGGCTCCCGGGGGACGTCCCTGCGGTGGGCGCGGGTCCAGCGGATCGAGGTCCTCAACGGCTCCGTCGCCGTCCGCTCCGCCGACCGCTGGCAGGTGTGGGGAACCGTCGCGTCCGGGATCCCGAACCTCGGTGTCCTCCATGCCCTCGCGGAGCGGCTGACGGCTGCCGAGCGGGACGAGGGCTGACGTACGGCGCCGGGTTCGACGGACCGGCGTACCACTCCACCCATCACTGAGCACAACACCCACTGAGCCAACCCACTGACCACAGAAGGAGACTCCGACATGGCCGACAGCTACCGATTCCGCTGCGGCGAGTGCGGGCACCGCACCGCCTGGGCGAGCGAGTCCCAGGGCGAGCAGTCGATCGAGAACCACTACGCCCGACGCCATCCGCGCATCGCCCCCGGCGGGATGGTCGAGTTCCGCAAGGGCTCCTCCGGCGGCGGCACCGGATGCCTGATCGCCCTGGCCATCGTGGTCCTGCTGCTGATCATCGCTTCCCGCAACTGACGAACCCCTTCAACGCCCCCGACCCCGAGGGCCGTCGGCCGTCGTGGGAAATGGTTTGTCCCGCGAAGTCGGCTCGTCCTACAGTGAGCCGACTTCGAAGAGACGTTCCCCCGGAAACACGCCGCAGAGCGGGAGCGTCCCACCTCGCAGAGGTGCCGGAGGGGCGGCAACTGTCCTTGTCGACCCCTCATTTCGGAGGTCCCCTCCATGAACGTCCCCACGAACGTGGGCCTCGGCCTGCCCATCGGCGATCCGGCCGCCCTGCTCACCTGGGCCCGGCGCGCCGACGCCGGTCCCTTCAGCGCGCTCGGCCTGCTCGACCGGCTCGTGTACGACAACCCCGAGCCGCTGGTCGCCCTGTCCGTCCTCGCGGGCGCCACCACCCGCATCCGCGTCCAGACCGAGGTGCTGCTCGCCCCGCTGCGTGACACCGCCCTGCTGGCCAAGCAGGCCGCCACCCTGGACCGGATGACCGGTGGCCGCCTCACCCTCGGTCTGGGCATCGGCGGCCGCGACGACGACCACCGGGCCACGGGCACCGACCTGCGCACCCGGGGCCGCCGCCTGGACGAGCAGATGGCGACGATGTGCCGCCTGTGGCAAGGCGAGCCCTATGACGACGGCGACGGCGGCGATGACGGCGACGGCGACTGCGTCCGCGTCGGTCCCATCGGCCCCGTGCCCGCCCGACTCGGCGGCCCGGAGATCCTCTTCGGCGGCTTCAAGCCCGCCGCGCTCGAACGCGTCGCCCGCTGGGGTGACGGCTTCCTCGCGGCGGCGGCGCCCTCCTGGGCGGGAGGCCTCTTCGACACCGTCCGCGGCTTCTGGAAGGAGTACGGCCGCGACGGCGAGCCCCGTCTGGTGGCCCAGGTGAACGTCGCGCTGGGTCCGCGGCACGTGCTCGACGACGCGCGGGCCCGCATGCACGCGTACTACGCCTTCACCGGCATGCCCGACCGCATGGTGGCCGGCATGCTCACCACCCCGGCCGAGATCCGCGCCGCGCTCACCGCGTTCGCCGATCTGGGCGCCGACGAGGTCATGCTCTACTGCTACGGCCTCGATCCGGACCAGGTGTACCGCCTCGCGGACGTGCTGTGAGAATGGTCGGCCGACCTGCGTGGAGCTTGGAGGCAGACATGGCGAAGATCCCCAGCGCGGCCGTCGCGGCAGGCGGCCTCGTCGGTGGCTACTGTGTGGCCCGCTGGACGAAGAAGCGGCAGCTCGGCGGGGCCGTACTGGCCGTCGCGGGGGCCGCGGCCGCCAAGCAGTGGCGGCAGCAGGCGGGCGGCGGGGCCGCCGGGGCGCTGACCGCCGCGTATGTCGCCGCCTTCGCCGGGTCGCATCCGCTGGCCAAGAAGGTGGGCGCCTGGCCCGCCGTGTTCGGGGTGGCGGGGGCGGTGGCCCTGGCGTCCTGGGCGGTGGCGGACCGGCGGGGGTGAGCTACGCCGGGCGGTGGGTCAGGACATTCACCACCCGCCCGTTCGGGTCCCGTACGAAGAACCGCCGTACGCCCCACTCCTCGTCCCGAAGCTCCCGTACGACCTCCGCGCCCGATGCCACCACCCGCGCGTACACGGCGTCGACGTCCTCGACCTCCACACTCAGGTCGGGGACGACGGGCGCGGTGCGTTCCTCGGTGAAGAAGCTGATCTGGGCGGTGGGGTTGACGGGGGACGCCATGGTCGTCACCCAGCCCATGCCCATCACCTCCTCGAAGCCGAGCAGGCCGTAGAAGTCCCTGTTCGTCCCCATCCCCTCCGCCGACTCGACATGGACGTTGGGGACGATCCTGCGGATGGTCATGGGCACGGCTCCTGATCGACTGACCGGCATCCTGAGGTTTTTGTTATCCCCGGCAGTGTTCCCCCGTCTCCTCACCGTCCCCAGCCGCAGGCACGCGAGGAATTGACGACGTGACACGACAGATCAGCCGCCGGAGCATGCTCAAGGCCGCGGGCGTGGCAGCCGGAGCCGTCGGAATCGGTACGGCCGTGCTGCCCGCCGCCCCTGCCTTGGCGGCCGGCGCCCACGCGCACCCCGGCCTTCTGCACACCCGCGCCGACCTGGACCGTATGGCCGCCAAGGTGAAGGCCGGCGCCGCTCCCTACACGGCCGGGTTCGCCAAGCTGACCGCCAACCGGCACGCGCAGAGCGGTTGGACGGCCAACCCGCAGACGACCGTCATCCGGGGAGGCGACGGCCAGAACTACGGGATCCTCTTCCGGGACGTGCACGCCGCCTACCAGAACGCCCTGCGCGGACACGTCAGCGGTGAGGACGCGCATCTCGACACCGCCGTGGCGATCCTCAACGCCTGGTCGGCCAAGCTGACCACGATCGGCGGCAACGCCGACCGGTTCCTCTGCGCCGGCCTGCAGGGCTACCAGATCGCCAACGCCGCCGAGCTCGTCCGCGACCACCCGGACTTCGAGCTCGGCCGGTTCCAGGAGATGCTGACCAAGGTCTTCGCGTCGGTCAGCGACGACTTCCTGGTCAGGCACAACGGCGCCGTCGTCTCCAACTACTGGACCAACTGGGACCTCGCCGCGATGTGCTGTGTCCTGGCGACCGGCATCTTCTGCGACGACAGGGACCAGGTCGCCCGTGCCGTGGAGTACTTCAAGCACGGCGAGGGGCTGGGCTCCATCAGGAACGCCATCCCCGTCGTGCACGAGGACGGGCTCGCCGAGTGGCTGGAGGCCGGCCGCGACCAGGGGCACGCCCTGCTCGGCGTCGGTCTGATGGGCACGTTCTGCGAGATGGCCTGGAACCAGGGCGTCGACCTGTACGGCTACGACGACAGCCGCTTCCTCAAGGGCGCCCAGTACGTCGCCAAGTGGGCCATGGGCGGCGACGTGCCGTTCACCGCGAACACCCGGAAGAAGGGCGCGATCAACGGCTGGTCGGGGTCGGAGACCGTGACCGAGGCGGCGCCCGTGGACCCGGCGATGACCCGCCCGATCTGGGCGATGATCGCCAACCACTACACCAAGCGCCGGGGCCTGCCGGCGTCGTACCTCACCCGGATCGCCGCGAAGTCCGCGCCGGAGGGCGGCGGCGGGGACTACGGCCCGAACAGCGGCGGCTACGACCAGCTGGGCTTCGGCACGCTGGCGTTCACGCGGGACAAGGCCACGGGGACGGGCACGGGCGGCTCGCCCGGTCCGGCGGCGTCGGGGGCGGCATCCACGGCGGCCGGTTCGGGGGCGGGGTCGGCGTCGGGGTCGGATGCCCGGCCGCAGCCGGCGACCCCCTCTTCCCCCTCCGCGTCCGCCTCCCCCGCCACGGGCGACCTCGCCGCCACCGGCTCCAGCGAGATCCTCGGCTGGACCGCCGCGACCGGCGTCACCGCCCTCGCGGGCGGCCTGCTCCTGCTGCGCCGCCGCGGCCGGGTCCGGGGCGAGTCCCGGTAGGGCCGCGCGAAGGGGAATGATCTCCGGTCCCGGCGCCCGCCACGAGGGGCGCCGGGACCGGTCCGCCCCGTGGGCCGCCTACGCCCCGAGCGCCCGCGACACGGTGTAGATCAGCAGCCCGGCCAGCGAGCCGACCACCGTGCCGTTGATCCGGATGAACTGCAGGTCGCGCCCGATGTGCGCCTCGATCTTCCGCGTCGTGTGCGAGGGGTCCCAGCTCGCCACGGTGTCGGTGATCAGCAAGGTGATCTCCTTGCGGTACGTCGTCACGACGTGCACCGCCGCGTCCTCGACCCAGCGGTCCACCTTGTTCTGCATCGCGGTCTCGGCGGCCATGCGGGCACCCAGGGACAGCAGGGAGGACCGCACGCGCAGCCGCAGCTCGCTGCGCTCGTCCTCGGCCGCCGACACGATCATGGCGCGGACGGCGGTCCAGGCGGACGCGATCAGGTCCTGAACCTCGCCCCGGGCCAGCACCTCGCCCTTGAGCCGCTCCACGCGCGCGCGTGTGTCGGTGTCGGACTGCAGGTCGGAGGCGAAGTCGATGAGGAACCGGTCGAGGGCGCCACGGGCCGGGTGGGAGGGCATGTCGCGCATCTCGGCGCAGAAGCGGACCAGCTCCTTGTAGACCCGCTCGCCGACCTTCCGGTCGACGAACTTCGGCGTCCAGCCGGGCGCGCCGCCCTGGACCGCGCCCATGATCTCGTCGTCGTGCAGGATCAGCCAGTCGTGCGCCTTGGTCACGATCAGGTCGACGGCCCGCTTGTGGCCGCCGTCGGCGACGATCCCCTCCAGCATCTTGCCTATGCCGGGCGCGATCTCGCGGGCGTCGGCCCGCCGGGTGATCGCCTCGCCGACCACGGCCTGGACGTCGGAGTCGCGCAGCACCGTCAGGGCGCCCCTGAGCGCCGTCGCCAGTTCGGCGGTCACCCGGTCGGCGTGCTCCGGTTCCGCCAGCCAGGCGCCGAGCCTGCTGCCGATGCCGACGGAGCGCAGCCGCTGCCGTACGACGTCCTCGGAGAGGAAGTTCTCGCCGACGAACTCGCCCAGGGAGACGCCCAGCTGGTCCTTCTTGTTCGGGATGATCGCGGTGTGCGGGATGGGGATGCCCAGCGGATGGCGGAACAGGGCCGTGACCGCGAACCAGTCGGCGAGCGCGCCGACCATGCCGGCCTCGGCGGCCGCGGCCACATAGTTCGCCCACGCGCCGGCGCCCTGGTTCGACGCCACCTTGGCGAGGACGTACACCAGCGCCACGAACAGCAGCAGCCCGGTCGCGGTGATCTTCATCCGCCGTACGCCGCGCTGCTTCTCCTCGTCGGCGGCGCTGAACGTCGTCATCGCACGTACGGCCGACGCGGGGACGCCCCGGTTATCGGCGGCGTCGGGCCGGGCATGCTGATCTACGACACTCGCACCCGTTTCATCCGGATTCGTACGTTCCATCCGCTCCACCCGTCCAGGATCCCCCGCACACATTGTCCCTACCTGACCGACTCCTGGAACGAACCAGGAGTTCCCGGCGTCTGTCCGGTGGGGGAGGTCGACGGTGAACTCCGAACTGCGAACTCCGGATGAACTTCGGCGGCCCAACGGGGGGTCTGTGCAACTCCCCTCCGCCTTATGACGCATCATGAGGTGATCACATCGGAGCCTCGGGCTCCCATCCGCCCGAGGAGACACGCACCGCATGACCAGGCGAAACGGTTATGCCCTGCTATCTGGGATCATCGCCCTGATCGTGGCGGTTTCGGCCGCAATCTACGTCGGAGTCGCCTCCGACGACGGAACGACCACCGCGCAGAGCACCCTCGACCGGGAAGGCCCCCAGCGCGGCCCCGCCGCCCCGGCCTCCACCGGCATCTGGGTCGGCGCCTGGTCCGCCTCCCCCGTCGGTGCCGAGCCCGGCACCGAGGTCGGGGGCCTGGCGGGCCGCTCGGTGCGCAACGTCGTGCACACCAGTGTCGGCGGTACGAGTGCCCGGGTCACGCTGTCCAACCTGTACGGCCAGTCGCCGCTGACGATCACGCACGCGTCGATCGCCGTGGCCGCCGGAACCGGCACCGCGGCCGCCGTCGCGGACACCATGCGGCGGCTGACCTTCGGCGGCAACCCCACGGTCGTCATCCCGCCGGGGCAGCAGGTGCTGAGCGACGCCGTGCGCCTGGCGATCCAGGCGGAGGCCGACGTCCTGGTCACCACCTACTCCCCCACGCCGTCCGGCCCGGTGACCTACCACCCCCACTCACGCCAGACCAGCTACGTGGCCGAGGGCGACCTCACCGAGGACGCGACCGGCGTGGCGTACACCGGGCAGGTCGAGTCCTGGCGGTACCTGACCGCGCTGGACGTGCTCAGCAACGAGTCCGACGGCACCGTCGTGGTCTTCGGCGACTCGCTGACCGACGGCATCACGTCCACCGAGAACGCCAACCGCCGCTGGACGGACTTCCTGTCGCGCCGACTGCGCGAGGCGGTCGCGGCCGGCGAGGACGTGCCGCGCTACAGCGTCGTCAACCAGGGGATCAGCGGCAACCAGATCCTCGCCAGCGGCTCCGGGCGCCCCGCGGACAACCAGGCGGGCGTCGGCCGCTTCCACCGCGACGTGCTCTCCCGCACGAACGTCAAGGTCGTCGTCATCGACCTCGGCGTCAACGACATCCTGCGCAACCCGAACCTGGCCGACCCGAACCGCATCCTCGACGGCCTGCGCACCCTGGTCCGCCAGGCCCACGCCCGCGGCCTGAAGGTCGTCGGCGCGACCCTGATGCCGTTCCAGGGCCACCGCGGCTACACCGACGCCCGCGAGGGCGTACGCCAGCAGATCAACGCCGAGATCCGCGCGGGCGAGGTCTTCGACGCGGTCGCCGACTTCGACAAGGCCGTCCGCGACCCGTACAACCCCCGCAAGTTCCGCCCCGACTACGACTCGGGCGACCACCTCCACCCGAGCGACAAGGGCTACGAACAGATGGCCCGGTCCTTCAACCTGGAGGACCTGAAGGGCGCGGCTCCGGCGGAGCTGTGACGGGCTCGGCCTGCGGGCAGTCGTGCCGCTGGGGCGGACGGCCAACGGCGGCTCAGTCCAGCTCCCGCCGCTCAGCCCTCCGCTCCAGCTTCTCCCGCCGCCGCTCCTCCCGGAGCTCCTGCCGCTGGGCCCGCGTCATCTTCCGCTCGACCCCGACCCCGCCCCAGAAGGCGAACCCGGTCACGATCACCCGAGGCGCCCCGGGATCCCCCGGCACCCCGTCCTCACGCTGGTCGAAGCCCCCCATGATCCCGATCCCCCGCACCACGACCTCGACCCCGGGCGGCACGATCACTTGCACCCCGCCCATGATCGCGACGCAGTTGATCTCGATCTCCCGGTCCGCGAAGTTCGCCTCCCGCAGATCGATCTCCCCGCCGCCCCAGAAGGCGAAGCAGTTGAACCGCCTCGGCGCGGTCCACCGCCCCTTGCGCTGGAACCCCGCCATGACGGCGACACCCCACGTCGACGACCCCTCGCCGCCGACGATCCGGTCGGCCCAACTCCCCTTCAGGGACCCGGGCTTCTTCAGCATGTCGACCTTCGGGGCGGCCACCGTCCCGACCGGCAGATCCCGGGTGATCGGCGCCAGCTCACCGTACGTACGAGCCTTGTACGTCGCGTCGAGCCGTTCCTCGAACTCCTCCATGTCCAGCCGCCCCTCCGCGAGGGCGTCCTGCAGGACCTCGGCGACTCGTTCACGATCGGCGTCGGAAGCGCGCAGCTCCGGGGCATCGTCGGTCATGTACAGCAGCCTACGAGCAACCCCGGCCCGGTGCTACGAGACCGCTCTTTCCGCCTGCTCGGCGTACATCTTCGCGATCACGGCCTCGATGTCCGGCTCCCGCACCGACAGATCCACCAGCGGATACTCCGCCGCGATCCGCGCCACCAGCACCGCCGCCGACTCGGCCGCCGGGAACGCCAGCCACTGCCGCGGTCCCTCCACCTTCACCACGCGCGCGGGCGCCGCCTCGATCGGCGGCAGCTCGCGCTCCAGGTCCACCACGAGGATGCGCTCGCTCTCCCCCACCTCGTGCAGCCCGGCGAGCGGACCGTCGTACATCAACCGCCCGTGGTCGATGACCATCACCCGTGAGCACAACTGCTCGATGTCCTGCAGGTCGTGCGTGGTCAGCAGGACCGTCGTGCCGCGCTCGGCGTTCACCTCCCGCAGGAACTCCCGCACCTTCGCCTTGGAGATGACGTCGAGCCCGATCGTCGGCTCGTCCAGGTACAGCACCTCGGGATCGTGCAGCAGCGCCGCCGCGATGTCGCCGCGCATCCGCTGGCCGAGGGAGAGCTGGCGCACGGGGACGTCCAACAGTGCGCCCAGGTCCAGGAGTTCCACCAGGCGGTCGAGGTTCTCTCGGTAACGCCCGTCCGGGATGCGGTACATGCGGTGCATCAGCTTGTACGAGTCGATCAGCGGCAGGTCCCACCACAGCGTCGTACGCTGCCCGAACACCACCCCGATGCGGTGCGCCAGGCGTTTGCGCTCGCGGGAGGGGTCGATGCCCGCCACGCGGAGCCGTCCGCCGCTCGGTGTCAGGATCCCCGTCAGCATCTTGATCGTGGTCGACTTGCCCGCGCCGTTCGGGCCGATGTAGCCGACCATCTCGCCGCGCGCCACGGTGAAGGAGATCGAGTCGACGGCCCGCACCTGGCGCCGCTCCCGCTTCAGAAAGCCCGTCTTCTTGCGTACGTCGAAGACCTTCTCGACGCCGTCGAGTTCGATGAACGCCTCGTCCCTGTCCGCCATCGCCTGCCCCTAACTCCCCGTACTCCGATACGACCGCAGCCCGCCCCGCCACGCCAGACCGGCCAGCGCACAGCACACCCCCGCCACCAGCGGCGAGGCGAAGGCCGTCCACTCGGGCAGGCCGATCGGGTACGGCCGTCCCAACACGTAGGCGGCGGGCACCCAGTTGACGAAGGCGAGCGGCAGCATGAAGGTCACCCCGCGCACCAGGTCCTTGCCGAACACGGTCGGCGGATACTGCAGCAGCGTGGTCCCGCCGTACGTGAAGGCGTTCTGCACCTCGGCGGCGTCCTGCGCGAAGATCTGGAAGGCCGCGCCCGCCACGAACACCGCCGAGAAGATCGCCGCGCCGCTGACCACCATCACCGGCACGAGCAGCACCTTCGGCACGCTCCAGTCGACGTCGACCGCGACCAGCGCGTACCCGAGGACGACCGCGCCCTGGGTGATCCGGCCCAGGCGGCGCAGCGCGAAGTGGTCCGCGCCGACCTGGGCGAGCACCGGCGCGGGACGCACCAGCAGCGTGTCGAACGAGCCGTCGCGCATCCGGGCGCCCAGGACGTCCATCGAGCCGAGCACCAGGTCGGCGATCCCGAACGCCGTCGCCGACAGCCCGTACAGGAAGGCGACTTCGGGCAGCGACCAGCCGCCGAGGGAGTCGACCTGCGAGAACATCAGCAGGATCGCCACGAAGTCCAGGCCGGTCACCAGCAGGTTGCCCAACACCGTGACCACGAAGGAGGTGCGGTAGGTCATGCTGGACCGCACCCACATCCCGGCGATCAGCCGGTAGGCCCGCAGCCCCTCGAGCACAGCGCTCCGCTCAGCCACCCTGCACCACCACCCGCCGTGTCGCCGCCGACTGCAGCAGCCGCCCCGCCGCCAGCAGCACCACCGCCCACGCCGCCTGGAAGGCGAACGCCGCGAGCGGATCGGTCTCCCCCATCAGCACGTCGGCCGGCATCTGGATCTGGGCCGCCCAGGGCAGCACCCGCACGATGTCGCCGAAGACGCCGGGGAAGGCGTTCAGGGGCAGCACCATGCCCGAGAAGAAGATGCCGGTGATCATCAGGACCTGGTTGACGCCCATGCCGTCCAGCAGCCAGAACACGCTCAGCGCCGCCAGATAGCGGATCGCGAAGCTGACGATCATCGCGAGCAGGAGGGCGACCAGACAGGCCGGCCAGGCGGCAGGCTCCGTGGGCAGCGCCATCGGGAAGAACAGCGCGCCGAACCCGAACGGGATCACGCCCCGCCCCAGCAGCTGGAACAGTGCCCGCCCCATGTCGCCCGCCAGCCACCACAGTTGGAGATCGGCCGGCCGGTACAGGTCGACGGCGATCTCCCCGGTGCGGATACGCCCCATCAGGTCCTTTTCCGCACCGCCGCCCTGGATGGCCAGCGTGGCGTAGAGGCACTGCCCCAGCCACACATAAGTGACCGCCTGCGCCTGGTCGTAGCCCCCGAGGTGCGGCTTCTCGTCCCACAGCGCCAGATACGTGTAGACGAGGATCACGCCGAAGACGGTGTTGGTGAACACCCCGGCCGCCGTAGCCGCCCGATATGTCGCGTATCGTCTGAACCCGCCCACCGCGACGGCTAAGTACAACCGCCCCGATCCCACATCCACGGCCCTCCTCGCCCGCGCCCGGCACCGAAGCGCAGGAGCCTAGTGCGCGGACGAGTAGAGCTGCCAGCGGATTTCGGGCGGGTTTTCCGGGGACGCCGGCGGGAGAGTCTGCTCACTTTCGGCTGACGCCCGCCGGTTTCCGGGAACGGAACGACCGGTGCGAGAGTCTTCAATGGGGGCGCAGTAGGCGTACGAGGCGTACGGGAACGTACGACGCGAAACAGGAGTCCGTGCACGACATGAGCGACGAGCAGCAGCCGCCACAGCAGCCGACCCAGCGATCGGGGCGGCCGAGACGGACGGGCTGGCGGCGGATCATCCCGACCTGGCGGACGGTGCTCGGCACCTTCGTCATCGGCGCGCTGCTGCTGTTCGGGTTGTTCTTCCTCGGCTACTCCATGGTCAAGATCCCGCCGGCCAACGCCCTCGCCACCAAGCAGGCCAACGTCTATCTGTACGCGGACGGCTCAGTGATCGCCCGCGACGGCCAGGTCAACCGGGAGAACGTCACCATCGGGCAGATCTCCAAGGACGGCCGGCACGCGATCCTGGCCGCCGAGGACCGTGACTTCTACACCGAGTCCGCGGTCGACCCCAAGGCGATGCTCCGCGCCGCGTGGAACACGGCCACCGGCAAGGGCAAGCAGTCCGGCTCCACGATCACCCAGCAGTACGTGAAGAACTACTACCTGCGCCAGGAGCAGACCGTCACCCGCAAGGTGAAGGAGTTCTTCATCTCGATCAAGCTGGACCGCGAGAAGAGCAAGGACGAGATCCTCGAGGGCTACCTCAACACCAGCTTCTTCGGCCGCAACGCCTACGGCATCCAGGCCGCCGCGCAGGCCTACTACGGCATCGACGCGGCGGACCTCGACCCGGCCCGCGCCGCCTATCTGGCCGCACTGGTCAACGCGCCCAGCGAGTACGACGTCGTCGCCCACCCGGAGAACAAGGGCGCGGCCGTGGCCCGCTGGAACTACGTCCTGGACGGCATGGTGACCAAGGGCTGGCTGTCCGAGAAGGACCGGGCGGGCATGAAGTTCCCGATGCCCAAGGAGGCCACGGTCTCCACCAACCTCTCCGGGCAGCGCGGGTACATCGTGCGGATCGTGAAGGACTACCTGATCAAGAACAAGATCGCCACCGAGGCGGATCTGGAGGCCGGCGGCTACCGCATCACCACCACGCTGCAGAAGGACAAGCAGGACGCCTTCGTCGACGCCGTCAACGACCAGCTGATGTCCAAGCTGGACAAGAAGAACAACAAGGTCGACACCTACGTCCGCGCGGGCGGCGCCTCCGTCGACCCGAAGACCGGCAAGGTCGTGGCGATGTACAACGGCATCGACTACGTGAAGCAGTACACCCCGAACGCCACCCGCCGGGACTACCAGGTCGGCTCCACCTTCAAGCCGTTCGTGCTCACCTCGGCCGTGGAGAACGACTCGATCACGCAGGACGGCCGCCCGATCACCCCGAACACGATCTACGACGGCACCAACAAGCGCCCTGTGCAGGGCTGGTCGGGCGGCGGCTACGCCCCCGAGAACGAGGACCAGATCTCCTACGGCGACATCAGCGTGCGTACGGCCACCGACAAGTCCGTCAACTCGGTGTACGCGCAGATGGCCGTGGACGTGGGCCCGGAAAAGGTGAAGGACACCGCGATCGAGCTCGGCCTGCCCGCCGACACCCCCGAACTCCAGGGCGTCCCGTCGGTCGCGCTCGGCACCGCCACCGCCAGCGTCCTGGACATGGCGGAGGCCTACGCGACCCTCGCCAACCACGGCAAGCACGGCACGTACACCATGATCGAGCGGGTCACCAAGGACGGCGCCGACGTCATCGAGCTGCCGAAGCGCAAGACCACCCAGGTCATCAGCCGCGAGGCCGCCGACACCACCACCTCGGTCCTGCAGAGCGTCGTCGAGAACGGCACCGGCACGCCCGCCCAGGCCGCGGGCCGTCCGGCGGCGGGCAAGACCGGCACGGCGGAGAACGACAAGGCCGCCTGGTTCGCCGGGTACACCCCCGAACTCGCCACCGTCGTCGCCGTCATGGGCCAGGACCCCGACACGGCCGAACAGAAGCCCCTGTACGGCGCGCTGGGCGCAGAGCGCATGAACGGCAGCGGCCCGCCCACCGCGATCTGGGCCCAGTTCACCGAGGAGGCCCTGAAGGGCAAGCCGGTCACCGACTTCGACCTGGAACTCCAGGAGGGCGCGGAGGTGCCCCAGTACCCGACGACCGACCCGACCAAGGGCGACCCCGGCACCGGCGGCCAGGACAACGGCGGCGCCACCGGGGACACGACCACGGGCGGCCAGGACAGCGAGGGCCAGACCGGCGGCGAGACCCCGGGCCAGACGGACGGCGGCGCCACCGGCGACACGACGACCGGCGGCACCACCGACGGAGGCACCACCTCCGACGGCGGCACCACGGGCGACACGACGACCGGCGGCAGCGACGACGGGGGCACGACCTCCGGCGGCGCGACCGGCGAGATCATCGGCGGGATGGACACCGGCGGCAGTACGGGCGGCGACACCTCCTCCGGCGGCACGGACACCGGCGCAGGAGGGTCCTCGGCAAGCGGGGGCGGGGAGGATCAGTGACCGCCGGCCGGCCGCGTCAGTGACCGCTGGTCGCCTTCAGCCCCACCACGGCGACCAGCAGCAGACAGACGAAGAAGATCCGCGCGGCGGTGACCGGCTCGCCCAGCACCGCCATCCCGACCACCGCCGCGCCGGCCGCGCCGATGCCCACCCAGACGCCGTAGGCGGTACCGATGGGCAGGGACTTCGCGGCGTACGACAGCAGCAGCATGCTGGCGACGATGCCGGCGCCGGTGAACAGGCTGGGGACGAGCCGGGTGAAGCCGTCGGTGTACTTCATGCCGATCGACCAGCCGACCTCGAGCAGACCGGCGACGACGAGCAGAACCCAGGCCATGACAGGCACCTCCGAGACGTGACGACGTTGAGCGGGGGTGCGTCGTCTTTGCCTGCTTCCCTGCGGGGATCCCGGTACGGCGCGTCTCGTCGGGCTCCTTCAAAGCTAGCAAAAGGCAAGGAAAAGGGGCTGGTGACGATGGTCACCAGCCCCTGCAACCACTGATTCAGAGGTAGAGCCCCGTGGAGTCCTCCGACCCCTCGAACCGGTCGGCGGCCACGGCGTGCAGATCGCGCTCGCGCATGAGCACGTACGCGACTCCGCGCACCTCGACCTCGGCGCGGTCCTCGGGGTCGTACAGGACCCGGTCGCCGGGCTCCACCGTCCGTACGTTCTGCCCCACCGCGACGACCTCGGCCCAGGCCAGCCGACGGCCGACCGCCGCCGTGGCGGGGATCAGGATGCCGCCACCGGAACGCCGCTCACCCTCGTTGGTGTCCTGCCGCACGAGTACACGGTCGTGCAGCATCCGGATGGGCAGCTTGTCGTGGTGGGTGCTGTGCTCGTTTCTGTTGGCGCTCACGCCTTGAACCTACCTGCCTTTGCCGCGTTCGTACGCCGCCGGGTCCGCCGTCGCTCAGCCCTTGCGGCGCCGGGTGCCGAGCGCCAGCAGCCCCACGAGGCCGACGGCGACGAGTGCGACGGGCACGATCCGCTCCAGGCGGGGCGCCCCGTCCTCGTGGGTGAACTTGCCCTTGACGTCGCTCACGGCCCGGTTGACCCCGACGTAGGCCCGTCCGAGCGTGTGGTCGATGTTCGACACGACCTTGGCCTTGGCGTCGCCGACGATCGTCTTCGGGTGCACCCGCACCCCGATCTCGTCGAGCGTCTCGGCCAGCGCTGCGCGGCGGGCCCTGATGTCCGCCTCGATCTGCGCCGGTGTTCTGGTGTCCGACGTGTCCGCCACCGTACGGCCTCCGAAGTGAAGCTGATGCTGTTTCCGGACAGTCTGTCAGCTCCACGCCGAACCGCACCGTCAGGCTCCCCGGTTACGCTGGTCCGATGAGCGAGCGACTCCAAGCGGGGGACGTGGCCCCCGCCTTCACCCTGCCCGACGCCGACGGCAACGAGGTGTCCCTGTCGGACCACAAGGGCCGCAAGGTCATCGTCTACTTCTACCCGGCCGCCCTGACGCCCGGCTGCACCAAGCAGGCCTGCGACTTCACGGACAACCTGGAACTGCTGGCCGGCGCCGGCTACGACGTGATCGGCGTCTCCCCCGACAAGCCGGAGAAGCTCGCCAAGTTCCGCGACCAGGAGTCCCTGAAGGTCACCCTGGTGGCGGACCCGGACAAGAAGGTCCTGGAGGCATACGGCGCCTTCGGCGAGAAGAAGCTCTACGGCAAGACCGTCGTGGGCGTCATCCGCTCGACGGTGGTCGTCGACGAGGACGGCAAGGTCGAGCGGGCCCTGTACAACGTCAAGGCGACCGGTCACGTGGCGAAGATCATCAAGGACCTGGGGATCTGAGCACCCGGCCCGGCCAGTAGCATGGCCGGGCAAGGTCACGCGGCCGTGGTGGAATTGGCAGTCACGCTGGGTTTAGGTCCCAGTGGGGTAACACCCGTGAGGGTTCGAGTCCCTCCGGCCGCACCGATCACTGCGTGAGCAGTTCCCGTACGACCGGCACCAATGCCCGGAACGCCTTGCCCCGGTGGCTGATCGCGTTCTTCTCCTCGGGACTCAGCTCGGCGCAGGTCCGGCTCTCGCCCTCCGGCTGGAGGATCGGGTCGTACCCGAAGCCGTTGGTGCCGACGGGAGCCTGCCGCAGGGTGCCCCGCAGCTGCCCCTCGACCACGCGCTCCGTGCCGTCCGGCAGGGCGAGCGCCGCCGCGCACGCGAAGTGCGCCCCCCGGTGCGCGTCGTCGATGTCGGACAGCTGGGCCAGCAGCAGCTCCAGGTTGGCCCGGTCGTCCCCGTGCTTGCCCGCCCAGCGGGCGGAGAAGATGCCGGGTGCGCCGTTCAGGACGTCGACGCACAGGCCGGAGTCGTCGGCGACCGCCGGCAGCCCCGTCGCCCGGGCCAGGGCGTGGGCCTTCAGCAGGGCGTTCTCGGCGAAGGTGACGCCGGTCTCCTTGACGTCGGGGATGTCCGGGTAGGCGTCGGCGCCGACGAGTTCGTGGTGCAGCCCCGCGTCGGCGAGGATCGCCCGGAGCTCGGTGATCTTTCCGGCGTTGCGGGTGGCGAGGATGAGGCGGGTCATGGGGTCCAGTATCCCGGGGGTGCGAGACGCGCCCCAAAGGGGCGCGGGGCTGTATCGACATGCGGCTCCGCCGCGTGGGCGCGACCAGCCAGACTCAGCCGGCAGCCTGCATGACCCGGCAGACGAGTAGCACCCGCCCAGCCGGCGGCAGCTACGACGTGCAGACCTTGGTCAGTTCACCGGCCGCGTCCGTGACCCCGCTGATGTCAGGGGTCTTGTCGCCGTTCTCGATGTCCCCCTGGAACTGGACCAGGGCCGCGCGCATGTCCTCGGTGGCCTTGTCGAGGTCGGCGTTGTCCGTCTTGTCGCCGATCTTGTCGAGGTTCTCACCGATGGTGTCGATGGACTCCTGGAGCTGCGTCGGGTCGTTCGACGCGTTCTCCACGGCCTGCTGGAGTTCGGTCACGCTGTCGGCGATGGTCTCGGCCGTCTGGACGCAGTCCAGCGCCTTGTTGACGGCGTCACAGCCGGTGGTCAGCCCGACCGTCAGCCCGACTGCCGCGACGGCTGCGGCGACTGTGGCGATACGGCTCCGGCGGCGTCGGCTCGTGGCCATGGTTGACGTTCCCTCCCTGCCTCAGGCCTCGCGGGCCCCCGTTGTGCGTTGGCCGGGCGTACAGCGGTGTGCCGTACGCCCGTACCCCTAGTGACGCCGGGAACGGCGGCGCGGTTGCCCGAAGCTGCGGCTGTTCTTGGTGTGGCCTTTACTTTTCGAGGACCGTATCAAGTGCCTTGCGCTGGAGGTCCGCCAGCTCCCCGCATCCGGAAACGGCGAGGTCCAGAAGGGAGTTGAGCTCCTCGCGGGCGAAGGGCTCGGCCTCGGCGGTGCCCTGGACCTCGACGAAGCGGCCGTCGCCGGTGCAGACGACGTTCATGTCGGTGTCGGCCTTCACGTCCTCCTCGTAGCAGAGGTCGAGGAGCGGAACGCCGCCGACGATGCCGACCGAGACGGCGCTGACCGTGCCGGTGAGCGGCTTGCGGCCGGGCTTGATCAGCTTCCTGCCCTGGGCCCAGGCGACGGCGTCGGCCAACGCCACATACGCGCCGGTGATGGCCGCCGTACGCGTCCCGCCGTCGGCCTGGAGGACGTCGCAGTCGAGGACGATGGTGTTCTCGCCGAGCGCCTTGTAGTCGATGACCGCGCGCAGGGAGCGGCCGATGAGGCGGCTGATCTCGTGGGTGCGGCCGCCGATCTTGCCGCGCACGGACTCGCGGTCGCCGCGGGTGTTGGTGGCGCGGGGCAGCATGGCGTACTCCGCGGTGACCCAGCCCTCACCACTGCCCTTGCGCCAGCGCGGGACGCCTTCGGTGAAGGAGGCGGTGCACAGGACCTTCGTGTCGCCGAAGGAGACGAGGACGGAGCCCTCTGCGTGCTTGCTCCAGGCGCGTTCGATGGTGATGGGGCGGAGCTGTTCGGGGGTGCGGCCGTCGAATCGAGACATGCCGAGAGCCTAGCCGCAGTCACGGATACGGAAGGGGCCGCTCCCCTGGCGGGAACGGCCCCTGCGGTGAGTCCGCAGGCTCACATCATGTCTTCGATCTCCGCCGCGATCGGGTCGGCGTCGGTGCCGATGACGACCTGGATGGCGGTGCCCATCTTCACGACGCCGTGGGCGCCGGCGGCCTTCAGGGCGGTCTCGTCGACCAGCGAGGCGTCGCTGACCTCGGTGCGGAGCCGGGTGATGCAGCCCTCGATCTCCTCGATGTTGTCGATGCCGCCGAGCCCGGCGACGATCTTCTCAGCCTTGCTGGCCATTTCGGTCTCCTCACGCACTGTTGGCCCAACTTCACGAGCGGTTGCGTCGTGCGTACCGAAGGATGACGTCACAGCAACCCAATCGTCGATAACTGGTCTACACCACCCGACAGGCGGCCGCCAACCCATGACTGCCGAGACCGAGATCTCCCCCGCACGCCGGCGGTGGCAGGCGGCGTTTCAGGGCCTGCAGAAGATGGGCCGCAGCCTTCAGCTGCCCATCGCCGTACTGCCCGCCGCCGGCATCCTCAACCGGCTCGGGCAGCCGGATGTGTTCGGGGACGAGGGGCTGGGCTGGGACAACGTCTCGAAGGTGATGGACGGCGCGGGCGGGGCGCTGCTGGACGGTTCGCTCGGGCTGCCGCTGCTGTTCTGCGTCGGCGTGGCCATCGGCATGGCGAAGAAGGCGGACGGTTCGACCGCGCTCGCGGCGGTGGCGGGGTTCCTCGTCTACTACAGCGTGCTGCGCGGGTTCCCGGAGGACTGCCCGGAGGGGACCAAGGAGATCCCCGACATCGGCTGCGCCGCGGCCGAAGGGGCGGTGAGCGCGTACACGTACCAGAACCCGGGTGTCTTCGGCGGTATCGTCATCGGCCTGCTGGCGGCCTTCTTCTGGCAGCGCTACCACCGGACGAAGCTGGTGGACTGGCTGGGCTTCTTCAACGGCCGGCGTCTCGTGCCGATCATCATGGCGTTCGTGGCGACCGCCTTCGCGGTGCTGTGCCTGTGGATCTGGCCGCCGATCGGTGACGCGCTGGAGAGCTTCAGCGACTGGATGGACGGCCTGGACGCCTGGGGTGCGGGCGTGTTCGGCGTCGCCAACCGCGCCCTGCTGGTCGTGGGGTTGCACCAGTTCCTCAACGTGCCCATCTGGTTCCAGTTCGGCAGCTACACCAAGCCGGACGGCGAGGTGGTGCACGGCGACATCAACATGTTCCTCGCGGGCGACCCCGACGCCGGCCAGTTCACCTCCGGTTTCTTCCCGATCATGATGTTCGCCCTGCCCGCGGCGGCCCTCGCGATCACGCACTGCGCCAGGCCGAGCCGGCGCAAGGAGGTCGGCGGCCTGATGCTGTCGGTGGCGCTGACGTCCTTCGTCACCGGCATCACGGAACCGATCGAGTACTCGTTCCTGTTCATCGCGCCCGCGCTGTACGCGGTGCACGCGCTGCTGACGGGTGTCTCGATGGCGGTGACGTGGGGGCTGGGGGTGCACGACGGGTTCAGCTTCTCGGCCGGGCTGATCGACTACATCATCAACTGGAACCTGGCGACGAGACCCTGGGCGATCATTCCCATCGGCCTGAGCTTCGCCGTCGTCTATTACGCGATCTTCCGTTTCGCGATCACGAAGTTCGATCTCAAGACCCCGGGAAGGGAGCCGGAGGAGGAGATCGAGGACGTCACAAAGGTCTGAGGACGGCAGAAGGCCCCAGGAGATACGGCCCTGGAAGATCCGGAAAATCCCGCGGGAATCGCGGGTTCCTTATCTCGCCTTCATCGTGCTACAACAGGTCTACACCACTGAGTGGTTTAGACCAGAGACGTTGCCGTCCCCCTCCCAGTCCCCGGGCGGCGCCTTGCCCAATGGAGGAAGTTGTGACCACGGCTAGCGCCGCTCCCGCGGCCGACAAGAAGAAGGGCGCCGGCGCGATGGCTGTTCTGCAGCGTATCGGCCGCAGCCTGATGCTGCCGGTGGCGGTCCTGCCCGCCGCCGCCCTCCTGGTGCGCTTCGGCAACAACGACATGCTGGGAGACCCGTCCTACCCCGCGTTCCTCACCAAGATCGCGGGCTTCATGGCGGCCGGCGGCAACGCGATCCTCGACAACATGGCGCTGCTGTTCGCCGTGGGCATCGCGATCGGCTTCGCCAAGAAGTCGGACGGCTCGACGGCCCTGGCGGCCGTGGTCGGCTACCTGGTCTTCAAGAACGTGCTGGCCACGTTCACCGACAAGAACCTGCCGCAGGTGGAGAAGGCCGTCGAAGGCAAGGTCGTGATGGTCGACGCCCCCGTGGACGCCAAGGTCCTCGGCGGCGTGGTGATGGGCATCGTCGTGGCCCTGCTCTACCAGCGCTTCTACCGCACCAAGCTGCCGGACTGGGCGGGCTTCTTCGGCGGCCGTCGGCTGGTCCCGATCCTGTCGGCCTTCGCGGGCCTGGTCATCGGCATAGTCTTCGGCTACATCTGGCCGGTCCTCGGCACGGCTCTGCACAACTTCGGCGAGTGGCTGGTCGGCTCCGGGGCCGTCGGTGCCGGCATCTTCGGTGTCGCCAACCGTGCGCTGATCCCGATCGGCATGCACCACCTGCTGAACTCCTTCCCCTGGTTCCAGGCCGGTGAGTACGAGGGCAAGAGCGGCGACATCGCCCGGTTCCTGGCCGGCGACCCGACGGCGGGCCAGTTCATGACCGGCTTCTTCCCGATCATGATGTTCGCGCTGCCCGCCGCCTGCCTCGCGATCGTCCACTGCGCCCGCCCCGAGCGCCGCAAGGTCGTCGGCGGCATGATGTTCTCGCTCGCGCTGACCTCGTTCGTCACGGGCGTCACCGAGCCGATCGAGTTCACCTTCATGTTCATCGCCCCGGTGCTGTACGCCATCCACGCCGTGCTCACGGGTGTCTCGATGGCGCTGACCTGGGCCCTGGGGATGAGGGACGGCTTCGGTTTCTCGGCCGGCGCGGTCGACTTCGGCCTGAACCTGGGCATCGCGACCAACCCGTGGGGCCTGGCCCTGGTGGGCCTGTGCTTCGCCGCGGTCTACTACGTGATCTTCCGGTTCGCGATCACCAAGTTCAACCTGCCGACGCCGGGCCGCGAGTCCGACGAGGAACTCGCCGAACTGCAGAAGGCGGAGGCGAAGTAGGCCGACGGCCCCGCAAAGAACGACGAAGGCCCCGGAACCGGGAAGGTTCCGGGGCCTTCGCGCGCATACGGGCCTGAACCCCGTACAGGCTGTTTCGGCCGAGCGGTCAGATCTCGTACGTCTGCCTCGGCGCCGCGAGCTCCACCGGACCGTCGTAGACCGCGCGCGCGTCGGCCACGTTGACCTGCGGGTCGGTCCACGGCGGGATGTGGGTGAGGACCAGGCGGCGGGCGTTCGCGCGGGCCGCCGTCTGGCCCGCCTCGCGGCCGTTGAGGTGCAGGTCGGGGATGTTCTCCTTGCCGTGCGTGAAGGCCGCCTCGCACAGGAACAGGTCGGCGTCCAGGGCGAGTTCGTCCAGGGCCGTGCTGATGCCCGTGTCGCCCGAGTAGGTCAGGACCTTGCCCCCGTGCTCGATCCGGATGCCGTACGCCTCCACCGGATGGGCCACGCGCTCCGTGTGCACCGTGAACGGGCCGATCTCGAAGGTGGACGGCTTGACCGTGTGGAAGTCGAAGACCTCGCTCATGGACGAGGCGGTGGGGGTGTCGGCGTAGGCGGTGGTCAGGCGCTGTTCCGTGCCCTCGGGTCCGTAGACCGGGAGCGGGTCGCACCGGCCGCCGTCGTGCCGGTAGTAGCGCGCCACGAAGTACGCGCACATGTCGATGCAGTGGTCGGCGTGCAGATGGCTGAGGAAGATCGCGTCGAGGTCGTAGAGACCGCAGTGGCGCTGCAGCTCGCCCAGGGCGCCGTTGCCCATGTCGAGGAGCAGCCGGAAGCCGTCGGCCTCTACGAGGTAGCTCGAGCAGGCCGATTCCGCGGACGGGAACGACCCCGAGCAGCCGACGACGGTGAGCTTCATGAAACAGAAACCTCCGCTGGCGGATATCCAGAGAATCCAGAAGATCGGGAATGGGGCGTCGGGGGTCGTGCGGTTTGTCGAGCGTAAGGCGCAAAACCTCCGGTCGCTCCTCCGCCAGGGGCTGTTGTGGGCGAACTCACCTGTGGTGTCAGCCGTTCGGCTGCCGACCCTGTCCAGGTGTTCGGTGTGCGGCCATCTCCACTCGCTACCACACAAAAGTGGACGTAACGTCGGAAACAGGTGTCGCCTTCTGTGAATCGAGGGATCCGAACATGGCCGTGTTGGTCGTCAACCAGGGCGCCGAGTGGACCCAGGAGCTCTACCAGGCAACGTTCGACCGGGCGATCCCGGACCGCACGAATCCGCCCGCCGGTATGGTCGCCCACTACGCGGCGCCGAGCGAGGGCGGAGGGTGGCAGGTCATCGACGTATGGGAGTCGGAGGAGGCGTTCCGGCGCTTCCTGGAGGAGTCGGTCGTCCCGGCCGCGAAGGAGCTCGGAGCGCCCCCGTTCGAGAGCCATGTGACCGAGCTGTACAACTCCCTGGTCGCGTAAGGCGCCGTGGGGCCGGAGGCCGGTAACGTCATCCCATGGACACGTCATGGTGGCTGGCGCTCGCGGCGGTGGTACTGCTCGCGCTAGTTGCCGCACTCGTGGACGGGTGGGGGCGCGGGCGGCGTCCCGAGGGGCGGCGGACGCGGCCGCCGGGGCGGCCCCGGGGGCGGGCGCGCGGGCCCGCTTCGGCTCGTCCGGAGCCTGCGGAGATCTGGTGGGCGAGGGTGCCGTACGAGGACGGGCCGGGCGCCAAGGACCGGCCCTGTCTGGTGCTCGCGGTGCGGGGACAGCAGGTCACCGTCGCGAAGATCACCAGTAAGTACCGCGACGAGCGGCGCGGGGTGATTCCGTTGCCGCCGGGCTCGGTCGGGGACACCCGCGGGCGGGCGAGCTTTCTGGAGACGGGTGAGCTGCGGGACGTACCGGTGTGGGAGTTCCGGCGGCGGGTCGGGGTGATGGACCCGGTCGTGTGGGACCAGGTCCGTCACCTGTCGAACTGAGGCCGCCCGGCGGTCAGGCCCAGAGCTGGCCCTGCAGGGTCTCGATCGCTTCCTCTGTCGTGGCCGCCGTGTAGACGCCGGTCGAGAGGTACTTCCAGCCGCCGTCGGCGACGACGAACACGATGTCGGCGGGCTCTCCCGCCTTCAGCGCCTTCTTGCCGACCCCGATCGCGGCGTGCAGCGCGGCGCCCGTGGAGATGCCCGCGAAGATGCCCTCCTGCTGGAGGAGTTCGCGGGTGCGGGTGACCGCGTCGGCCGAACCGACCGAGAAGCGGGTGGTCAGGACGGAGGCGTCGTACAGCTCGGGGACGAAGCCCTCGTCGAGGTTGCGCAGGCCGTAGACGAGGTCGTCGTAGCGCGGTTCCGCGGCGACGATCTTGACGTCCGGCTTGTGCTCGCGCAGGTAGCGGCCGACGCCCATCAGGGTGCCCGTGGTGCCGAGGCCGGCGACGAAGTGGGTGATGGAGGGGAGGTCGGCGAGGATCTCCGGGCCGGTCGTGGCGTAGTGGGCGCCGGCGTTGTCCGGGTTGCCGTACTGGTAGAGCATCACCCAGTCGGGGTGTTCGGCCGCCAGTTCCTTGGCGACGCGTACGGCGGTGTTGGAGCCGCCCGCGGCCGGGGACGAGATGATCTCCGCGCCCCACATGGCGAGCAGGTCCCGGCGCTCCTGCGAGGTGTTCTCGGGCATCACGCACACGATGCGGTAGCCCTTGAGCTTGGCCGCCATGGCGAGGGAGATGCCGGTGTTGCCGCTGGTCGGCTCCAGGATCGTGCAGCCCGGGGTCAGCCGGCCGTCCTTCTCCGCCTGCTCGATCATGTGCAGGGCGGGGCGGTCCTTGACCGAGCCGGTGGGGTTGCGGTCCTCCAGCTTGGCCCAGATGCGGACGTCCTCGGACGGCGACAACCGCGGCAGGCACACCAGGGGGGTGTTGCCGACCGCGGCGAGCGGGGAGTCGTAGCGCATCCGGATCAGGCCATACCGCCGGCCACGGCCGGCAGGATCGTGACGTTGTCGCCGTCGGAGAGCTTGGTGTTGATGCCGTCGAGGAAGCGGACGTCCTCGTCGTTCAGGTAGACGTTGACGAAGCGGCGCAGCTCGCCACCGTCCACGATGCGGGCCTGGATGCCCGTGTGCCGGGTCTCGAGGTCGGCGAACAGCTCGGCGAGGGTGTCACCGCTGCCCTCCACCGCCTTCTGACCGTCGGTGTACTGGCGGAGGATGGTCGGGATGCGGACCTCGATGGCCATGGCTCAGGGCTCCTGTCGGGAGTAGTCAGTCGGGGCGCGCGGCAGCGCAAGTACAGCATGTGGTGGTGCGTGAGTGCAGCGCCGCGGCTCACGGCCGTACGGCGGCAGGTGTCGCGTCAACAGATGGCGCTGGCGAGCCTGCACAGATCGACGTGCAGCCGCGCCACGAGCAGCATGCCCGGCGTCTTTTCGCTCACGTCGTGGAAAACCATGGGCTCATCGTATCGATTCCCGGTCCGGCTTTTGGAATGTGATCCCACATCGCGGACGGTTGAGGGCCGGGGAGTGAGACCGCGCTGTTCAGGCGGACGCTCGCACCACGAGGTGGGTCGGCGTGACGACGGACGGGACCTGCGGGCCTTCGCACAGCAGCCGGGCCATATCGCGTCCAGGTCGGGACACCGCGCGAGCAGCGCCGCCATGGCCGCGGCGCCGCCCTGCTGCGTGTAGTCGCCCTTCTCGATCAGCTCGGGTGGGCTGTCGAGCAGGATCCCGGTAGCCGTCGAGGCGGTCGACGGCGGAGGCCTCCTGGTCGTACGGGCCGGCGCTGGTGGCGATGCGCTCGCGGCCGAGGGAGACCAGGTGGCGTACGGCCTGGCGGGCGCCGCCGCGGTTGTCGACGTCGACGTGGACATGGCCGGGCACGGGGCTCGCCCTCGCGCAGCATCGGACGGTCGCCGAAGACCGCGGGCAGGCCCGGGCGCCGGATCATCGCGGGCAGCGGGTCGTCGGCGCGCGGGGAGAACAGCAGGGCCCCGTCGACATGGCCGCCGCCCAGGAAGTCGGCGACGCGCGGGTAGTCGTCGGGCTCCTCCAGGAACAGCAGGACGGGCTGGACCCCGTGCCCCACCAGGTTCTTGCGGATGCCGCGCAGGTGGCGGTCGAAGAACGGGTCGATGAACAGCCGGTCCTGCGACTGGGTGGCGACGACCGCGACGGCGTTGTTCCGGCGGGTGACCCTGACGTGCGGCGTGTTTGGGGACTTCCACGCTCGAACAACCTCGCGCGGGGCCACCCCCATCGCGTCGCCCGCCGCGGAAGCGGCCGATCGACACGGCTCCTCCGCCTTGCAACTGCACGCTCCCCATCGCCCCCCGCTCGGGTCGGCTGAAGGGCAGCACGCCTCACAGCCGGCCTGATCCGAACGACAGGGCCTGGCCGAGCTCGGCGATCACCTCGCGGACGCGGTCGGCGACCTCCGCGCGCACCCTGGGCTCGCCGTTGATCACCCGTGACACCGTGGACTTCGAGACCTTGGACCGGCCGGCGACGTCCTCCAGTGTGGGCGCCGCCCGTTCGACTGCTGCGTCAACACCATCTCTGTTACGGCGAGTTGTTCGCGTACGCCTAGGCGAAACGGTATCTCCGGCGGCCCCTTCGCGCCCCGGAGTCGTGGATCAGTAGGCCTCGACGATCTTGACCTCCTCCTCGGTCACCTCGCCCTCGACGATCCGGAAGGAGCGGAACTGGAACTCGCCGAGGCCGTCGGTGTCGGCGGTGGAGACCAGGACGTAGTGCGCGCCGGGCTCGTTGGCGTAGGAGATGTCGGTGCGGGAGGGGTAGGCCTCGGTGGCGGTGTGGGAGTGGTAGATGACCACCGGGTCCTCGTCGCGGTCGTCCAGCTCGCGGTACAGCTTGAGGAGATCACCGGAGTCGAACTCGTAGAACGTGGGCGACATGGCCGCGTTCAGCATCGGGATGAAGCGCTCGGGGCGGTCCGAGCCGGCCGGCCCCGCCACGACGCCGCACGCTTCGTCGGGGTGGTCCTTGCGCGCGTGGGCGACGATCTGGTCGACGAGGGCCTGGGTGATGGTCAGCATGCTCGTCAGGATAAGCAGAGGGCCGTCCCGTACCGAAGGGTGGTACGGGACGGCCCATATGCCGGACGCCCTGAGCGGCAGCGGCAGGGGGCGCCACGAGAGCTCCCTGCCGCTGGACGTCCGGCCTTTCGGCGAAGTGTCTAACCGACCTTCTCGAACTCCGGCTCGTCACCGCGCTCGGCGACCTGCGGGTTGCGGCTCTTGAGGACCGCCCAGCCGATGCCGAGGGCGGCGGCCCAGCCGGCCATGACGTAGAGGCAGACGCGGGCGTCGGCGTCGTACGCGATCAGACCGGTCACGAAGAGCAGGAACACGATGGCGATCCAGCTGCACACCGAGCCGCCCGGCGCCGGGAAGGACGAGGCGGGCAGGCGGCCCGCGACGACCTGGCGGCGGTAGAGGACGTGGCTGATCAGGATCATCAGCCAGGTCCAGATGCCGGCCGCGGTGGCGATGGAGGTGACGTAGCCGAACGCCTTCTCCGGGACGACGTAGTTGAGGACCACGCCGATGCCCATGAACAGCACCGAGACGAAGATGCCGAAGGCCGGGGTCTTGGTGGCGGACAGCCGGGAGAAGACCTTGGGGGCCTCGCCGCTCTCGGCCAGGTTCCGCAGCATGCGGCCCGTGGAGTACATGCCGGAGTTGCAGGACGACAGGGCGGCCGTGAGCACCACGAAGTTGACGATGCCGGCGGCGGCCGGGATGCCGATCACCGCGAACGCCTTCACGAACGGGCTGACGCCCTCGGCGAACTCGGTCCACTTCACGACGCAGAGGATGACGGTGAGCGCGCCGACGTAGAACAGCGCGATGCGCCACGGGAGCGTGTTGATCGCCTTGGGGAGGGTCTTCTCCGGGTTCTCCGACTCACCGGCCGTGACACCCACCAGCTCGACCGCGAGGTAGGCGAACATGACGCCCTGCAGGGTCATCAGGGACGAGCCGATGCCCTTGGGGAAGAAGCCGTCGAAGGCCCAGAGGTTGGAGACGGCGGCGGTGTCACCGGCGGCGCTGAAGCCGAAGGTGAGGACACCGAGGCCGATGACGATCATGCCGATGAGGGCGGTGACCTTGACCATCGAGAACCAGAACTCCAGCTCACCGAAGAGCTTCACGGAGATCAGGTTGACACCGAAGAGGATCACCAGGAAGACCAGCGCGGTGACCCACCGCGGGATCTCCGGGAACCAGTAGTTGACGTAGATCGCGGCGGCCGTGAGCTCGGCCATGCCGGTGACGACCCACATCAGCCAGTACGTCCAGCCGGTGAAGTAGCCGAAGAACGGGCCGAGGAACTCCCGGGAGTACTCGGCGAACGAGCCCGAGACCGGGCGGTAGAGCAGGAGCTCACCGAGCGCCCGCATGATGAAGAAGACGATGACGCCGGCGAGGGCGTACATCACGATGAGGCTGGGACCGGCCTTGGCGATGTTCGCGCCGGCGCCCAGGAACAGGCCGACGCCGATGGCGCCGCCGATCGCGATCATCTGTACCTGACGGCTGCCGAGGCCGCGCTCGTAGCCCTCTTCGGGAGCGTCCGCGGCCTTCGTGTCAGTGACCTTCGAAGAGGTCATGTGTAGTGCGCCTTTCTCCATGCCGACCCGGGCCTTTCGTCGGCCTCGGATCGGGTCTCGATCCCCCCGGATTGCTGGAGTTGAGCGAACTCGCGAGCCCGCTCGTGCCTGACCGGCGATCCGCCGGCCGCATGGCGCACCCGGCCGAACATTCGGGTGGTGTTCGCCGGGCGTCGTGAAGATTTATCACGGCCGTCACAGTGATCGGGCAGGGGACATGTGGCGCATCGCACAGGAAGAACCGGACAAACGAACCGCCGGCACCCAGAGCGGGCGACGGCGGTGACACGATCGTTATCCGGATTTGAGCGTCCGCTGAGCGAACACAAAACCGTCACATACAGACACAGGATGGTCGCAGGGACGGTCGCGAGCTACGGCATCAGCGTCGCGACCAGCGTCTCCTGGAGCCCGCCCAGCCACAGATACGCCATCACCATCGGCTTGCGCGGGTCCTCGTCCGGGAGCCGGTAGAGCAGGTCGGTGTCGTCCTCGTCGGTGATGTCCAGGCGGGAGCCGATGGCCAGACGCAGATCGTTGAGGGCGCGCAGCCACTGCTGGGACTGCTCGGCGGAGAGCTTGAGCACCGCGCCGCCCTCCCCGGCCGAGGCGGCGCTGAGTTCGTCCAGGGAGCGGACCACCGCGAGCGCGTTGTCCCGCTTGCCGGCGCGCAGGTCGTTCTCGGTGTAGCGCCGGAACTCCGCGGAGTACGCCCGCTGCTCCTCGGCCTCCTTGGCCTGCGGGGCGCCCTCGGGGTCGCTGTAGGCGTCCGGGAACAGGCGCTTGAGCACCGGGTCGGCCGGCGGTTCACTGGGGCCCTCGGCGAAGAGCTCGGCGAGCGGGTCGTCGGGGGCGTCCTCGGCGGGTCCGGGGCCGATGAGCTCCAGGAGCTGGACGGCCAGCGACCGGATGATGGAGATCTCGACGTCGTCGAGGGCGACGGCCGCGCCGCCGCCGGGGAGCGGTTCGAAGGTTCCTGGCATGGAGACGGTTCGCTACTTCCGGTCCTGTTGGAGGGTGGCCCACAGCCCGTAGCCGTGCATCGCCTGCACGTCGCGCTCCATCTCCTCGCGAGTACCGCTGGAGACGACCGCCCGGCCCTTGTGGTGGACATCGAGCATGAGCTTGGTGGCCTTGTCCTTGCTGTACCCGAAGTACGCCTGGAAGACATAGGTCACATAGCTCATGAGGTTGACCGGGTCGTTGTGAACGATCGTGACCCAGGGGACGTCCGGCTCAGGTACGGCGAAGACTTCCTCCGCCGACTCGGTGCGTTCGATCTCTACGGGAGCGGGTGACGTCACAGTGCCCATGCTGCCACCCGAGGGGGGTGGTCGCACAAATCCTCGTCGAACCCCGGAGCAAGCCGTCGGAGCAAATCGTCAAACTGACGAAATGGGGGTAGCATTCATTGCCATGCTGCATACACCGGGGGACAACCCCCGGACCCCCGGCCGGTCTCGGGGGACCCGGAGAGTCACGGCTAGGAGAGCTTTCGTGGATGTAGCGGACCTTGGGCTGCCGGTGGACGTTCCCTCGACGGCGCTCTTCACGGACCAGTACGAGCTGACGATGCTGCAGGCCGCCCTGAAGGCGGGCACCGCCGAGCGGCGGAGCGTGTTCGAGGTCTTCACGCGCCGGCTGCCGAACGGGCGCCGGTACGGCGTGGTCGCGGGCACCGGCCGGGTGCTGGACGCCGTCGAGAACTTCCGCTTCGACGCGGGCGTCCTCGGCTTCCTGCGCGAGCGGAAGATCGTCGACGAGGACACCCTTCAGTGGCTCGCCGGCTACCGCTTCTCCGGCGACGTCTGGGGCTACCCCGAGGGCGAGGTCTACTTCCCGGGCTCGCCGATCATGCGGGTCGAGGGCACCTTCGCCGAGTGCGTGCTGCTGGAGACCGTGATCCTCTCCATCCTCAACCACGACTCCGCGATCGCCGCGGCCGCCTCCCGTATGTCCTCGGCCGCCGGGGGGCGCCCGCTCATCGAGATGGGCGCCCGGCGCACCCACGAGCTGGCCGCGGTGGCCGCCTCCAGGGCCGCGTACGTCGGCGGCTTCGCCTCCACCTCCGACCTGGCGGCCGGCTTCCGTTACGGCATCCCCACCGTCGGCACCAGCGCCCACGCCTTCACCCTCCTGCACGACCGCGAGCGGGACGCCTTCCAGGCCCAGGTGGCCACCATGGGCCGCGGCACCACGCTGCTCGTGGACACCTACGACGTCGCCGAGGCGGTCCGTACGGCCGTGGAGGTCGCCGGGCCCGAGCTGGGCGCCGTCCGGATCGACTCCGGCGACCTGCTGCTGGTCGCGCACCGGGTGCGGCAGCAGCTGGACGAGCTGGGCGCGACGGGCACGAGGATCATCGTGACCTCCGACCTGGACGAGTACGCCATCGCCTCCCTCGCGGCGGCGCCGGTGGACGCGTACGGCGTCGGCACCCAGCTGGTGACCGGGTCCGGGCACCCCACCTGCTCGATGGTCTACAAGCTGGTCGCCCGCGCCGAGTCCGCCGACCCGCAGGCCCCGCTGGTGCCGGTGGCCAAGAAGTCCAGCGGCGGCAAGACCTCCATCGGCGGCCGCAAGTGGGCCGCGCGGCGCCTCGACGAGTACGGCGTCGCGGAGGCCGAGGTCGTCGGCACGGGGGCGGTTCCGGACGAACTCGCCGACCGGCAGCTGCTGGTCGAGCTGGTCAAGGGCGGTGACGTGGTGGCCCGTGAGCCGCTGGACGTCGTACGGGACCGGCACACGGCCGCCCGGGCGGGCCTGCCGATGTCCGCGACCCAGCTCTCGCGGGGGGAACCGGTCATTCCGACGGAGTATGTCAACGGGCGCTCGGAGAGCCGGACGGGGTCGTGAAGCGAGTGCGCCCGGCGCGCTCACTCCATGCCCCCTCCCGTACCGCACGCGAAGTCTCTAGGCTCGGAAGTTCACGGCCGGGCCCGCACGCTTTCACCGTCCCGACCTCAGCGTCCATAACCGAAGGACACCGACCATGCGCCGCGCCTTGATCGTCGTAGACGTGCAGAACGACTTCTGCGAGGGGGGCAGCCTCGCGGTGGCCGGCGGTGCCGATGTGGCCGCCGCCGTCACCGAGCTGATCGGGCAGGCGGCCGGCTCCGGCTACCAGCACGTGGTAGCCACCCGCGACCACCACATCGCCCCCGGCGGCCACTTCTCCACACACCCCGACTTCGCCCACTCCTGGCCCGCGCACTGCGTCGCCGGCACGGAGGGCGTCGGCTTCCACCCGAACTTCGCCCCGGCGGTCGCCTCGGGCGCGATCGACGCCGTGTTCGACAAGGGGGCGTACGCGGCGGCGTACAGCGGGTTCGAGGGGGCCGACGAGAACGGGGTGAAGCTGGCCGACTGGCTGCGGGCGAGGGAGGTCTCGGAGGTGGACGTGGTGGGCATCGCCACGGACCACTGCGTGCGGGCGACCGCGCTGGACGCGGTGCGGGAGGGGTTCCGTACGCAGGTCCTGCTGGACCTGACCGCGGGTGTGGCCACGGAGACCACCGAGCGGGCGCTGGAGGAGATGCGGGACGCGGGGGTCGAGCTGTCCGGGAAGCCGGTCGTCGCGTAGGTCTGTGGGCTACCCGGCCTGTCGGCTACGCCGGTGCCGCCGGGCGTCTCAGCAGAGCCCTGATCGGGTGCCACAGCTCCTGCGCCGGCTCGGGGCCCAGGGCGACACCGTTGTCGGGTGCTGTTCGCCATATCAGGCCGTCCGGGTGGTGCAGGACCGCCGTGATCTCGTCCGGGGTGGGCGGGGCGGCGTTGCCGCGCAGGTAGACGGCGCGCATGCCCAGGTTGCGGAGCCTGGTCAGGGCTCGGGCGCGGTTCTGGGCGTGGACGAGGACACGGACGCAGCCCGTGCGGTCGGCGGTGGGTCTGGGCAGGTTCAGCGCCACCACCACGCTGCCGGTCGGCAGCTTGCAGAAACCTCCTGCGGCCATGCGGTCACACCCCCGTGCGAGTCGGTGTCAGGGTCGGGGCCGGTGCCTGCGCCGGCTCCGGTGTCAATAACGGAAGCACAGGGTGCACCTAAACACGACCGGCGGCAACCCCGCCAGGGGGTTGCCGCCGGTAGCGCTCTGACCTGCGAAAACGCGAGCTACTTCACAGCGGGGCCGACCTCGACGGTGATCGTCGAGCCGTTCTCGGCCTCTTTGAGGATCTTGATCTTCGTGTTGGTGTCAGTGATCTTGACACCGGCCGCCGGGGTCGCCGCGTCGTAGTACGTGTTGGTGTGGTCGTTGAAGACCGGCACCCCCGCACGCGACGGGATCCGCATCGCGACGTCCGCGTTGTGCAGCGTCATACCGTCCGTGCGGTACCGGCTGAACGGCGCGTCGTAGGACTGGATGCGGTTGCGCATCAGCGTGCCGTCGGCCCACTTCAGCGGGGTCGGGTGGGAGTCCACCGGGAGGACCAGGCCGACACCGGGGTGCTTGCTGGTGTTGTTGTCCGCCTGGGAGGTGTCCCACTTCCAGATCAACAGGCCGTTCTGGTACGCGTAGTGCTCCACCCAGTCCGGACGGGTCCCCGAGAAGCCGAAGTTGTACGGGCCGGTCTTCAGGACCTTGTCGTACGACACGTACTGGCGGTTCTCGGCGATGTAGTACTGCGCGTAGTCGTCCGTGATGGACGCGCCGATGCGGGAGAAGCCCTTGGCCGTCCAAGCGGCGTCCGCGCTCTCGGCGTTGTCCGAGAACACGGCCGTGCCGTCGGCGGTCACGGTGATCTGGTCGGCCGCGAAGCCCTTCTGGGCCACGCCGCCGTCCGTCTGGTAGCGGAACCGCAGGTCGATCTTCTTGCCGGCGTAGGCGTCGAGCGGGAAGACCAGCTTCTTGTACGCGTCCACCGTGCCGGTCAGCGCCGGCTTGCCGCTGGCGTCCTTCGGGAGCGCCGCGCCGTCGACGGTGCCGTCGACGGCGGTCCAGTTGGCGCCGCCGTCGGTGGAGACCTCGGTGTAGAGGTAGTCGTACTCGGCCTCGATGTCGTACCAGCCGTCGAGGGTCAGCGACGCCTTGGACTTGCCGGTGAGGTCCACGGAACGGGTCAGCGTGTTGGCGAGGTTGTCGCCGCTGCCGCTCCACCACTGGTTCGCGCCCTGGGCCGGTACCACGATCTCGGTGGTGACCTTCTTCTTGGGCAGCTCGACCACGAGGGCCTGCTTGTGCCGGGTGTTGTACTCGGCGACGCCCAGCTTGTGCTCGGACTCCGTCGCGGCCTTGGCCCGGTCGTAGTTCAGCCAGCCCAGCTGCAGCTTGTCCCAGGCGGTCATGTCGCCGGGCAGGTCGCCGATCTCGCCCTTGCCGGTGCCGAGCCAGGAGCCGGACGACATCAGGGTCCAGAAGCCGGTGGAGTTCTCGCCGCCGGCGGTGTCGTAGTGGTCCGGCAGACCGAGGTCGTGGCCGTACTCGTGGGCGAAGACGCCGAGTCCGCCGTTCTCCGGCTGGACGGTGTAGTCGCCGACCCAGATTCCGGTGGAGCCGATCTGCGCGCCGCCCAGCTTGTTGCCGTCGGGGCCGGTGGCACCCGCGTCGGTGCCGAACGCGTACCAGCGGTGGGCCCAGATCGCGTCGGTGCCCTGGGCGCCGCCGCCCGCGGACTCGTCCTCACCGGCGTGCACGACCTGGAAGTGGTCGATGTAGCCGTCGGCCTCGTTGAAGTCGCCGTCGCCGTCGAAGTCGTAGCGGTCCCACTGGTCGTACTGGGTGACGGCGGCCTTGATCTCGGCGTCGGTCTTCCCAGCTGCCTTCTGCTGGGCGACCCACGCGTTCAGACCGTCGCTGACGACGTTCCAGACGCTGGAGCAGTTGGTCTGGCCGCAGGCGTTGTTGCCGTAGCGGGCCTCGTTGTAGGGGACCTTGACCCAGTCGGTGACCTCGCCCTCGACCGAGTAGCGGCCCGAGGACTGCTTCTCGTAGTACTTCTTCAGCGACTCGGTCTTGCTGCCGGTGCCGAAGTAGAGGTCCTGGTAGTGCTTGCGGTCGTAGTCCGCCTGCCAGGCCGTGGAGTTGTCCTTGCTGCGGTCGGGCTCGGCTATCTGGTTGTGGGCCGGGCCGGGTGTGCCGCCGAACTCGCTGATCTGGTCGCCGAACTCGACCAGGATCGTGAATATCTTGTCGGTCTTCTCGCGGCCCAGCTCGACGTACTTGCTGTCGCCCTTCTTGCTCTTGAGCTCGACGACCTGCGAGCCCTCGCGCTCCTTCACCTTGGTCTTGCCGGATATGACCTGGTTCAGGGCTTCTTCGCGCTGAGCCTCCTGGGTCTTGCTCAGGGGGCCTTCCAGGTCGTGGTCGACGTGAGTGTGCTCCGCCGGGTCGTGTCGCTCGACGGACACCGCCGACTCGCCCTCGTCGGCCTGAGCCACCGCGAAGGTCGAGAACGTCGCCGCCGCCGTCGCGAGCGCGACGGTGGTCGCCGCCGCTCTGAACGTCCAGGGTCTACTGGTCACTTGCTTCCTCCCCCGCGTCCGGGCGCGCGGAATGAAGGGTCCTGGTCATGGAGGGTCCGCGCGCGCCTGATCAACGCGTGTAGTCAAGTGACGACATTTGACTAGAGGTTAACCAGAAAAAACAGACCTTGACTTGAACAGGTCAAGTGCACTATGCGGAGTCGATGTTCATTTAGCGGACAACCACTCTCCCTCAACAGGCGCGTGCCCCTGTCCACTTGGTGGACGGTATGAACCAGTGCGCCCCCCGTGCTCCGGCACTGTTGGTTAGGTCACGCTTACGGTTTGTTCCCCTCGGGCATGCACGCGGTTAGAGTCGGATGGCGGAACGCCCGGACGTCGGCGGAAAGCCAGGCCGAAGCCCCCCGTGCACCCCCGAATCCGAGGACACGATGATCATGCCTCGTCCGACTGCCGCACAGCTCGCCTACGGCTCGTGCACCGTGATCTTCTCCACGCTCGCCATGCTGCTGCTGTCACAGACGAGTTCGGGCGCGGGGATCGCGGTCATCGCCGTCGCGGCGCTCCTGCTCGGGCTGCTGGTCGCCATGACGGTGCCCATGCCGAAGAGGTCCCGCGTGGTGACGGTGCGCAAGCCCGCCGTCGACCGGGAACAGACCGAGGAACCTGTGCTGACCCAGTCCTGACGCACCTCCTCACCGCACTCCCGGCGGGCGTCAGCCGCTGGTGCTGACCACCACCGTCTTCGCCGACTTGTCGTGCAGCCCCTGCTTGTAGGGCTTGTCGAAGAAGCTCCAGCCGCCGCAGATCGCGGTCCAGATACAGGCGCAGCAGAACGCGAACGGGATCCACAGCACCGCCGCCCGGATCAGCGAGGTCTGCACGGACGGTGTGGCGCCGTTGTCGAGGTTGGCCACCCGCATGTTGAGCAGCTTCTTGCCGAGCGTCTGCCCCGTCCTGGCGGTCAGGACGGTGTCGTAGCCCATGAAGAGCACGGCGGCGACCACCGACTGCACGACGGACTTGCTGTACTCCACCTCGTCGGTGTTCACGTCGTACTCGGTGACGCCGAACCCCCAGGTGAGCAGCCAGACGACGACGCCCACGAGGATCATGTCGATGATGCGCGCCAGCGTGCGCTTGCCGCTGTCGGCGAGCGGCGGCATCCCGGCGAGCGGGTCGGTGGGATAACCGCCGCCGCCGTACGGATCACCGCCACCTCCGTAGGGCGGTGGCGGCTGGCTGCCGTACGGCGGCTGATCGCCGTACGGCGAACCCGAGCCCCCGGGCGGCGGGGGCTGCTTCCTGAACGGGTCGTCTTCCGGGGGCGGCTGACCGGAGCCGGGAGGCGGTTCACTGCTCATGGCCCGAGTCGACCGCGAACCCCGCGGCTTCGCATCCGGCGCGGGGCCGTCCGGAGTACGGAATCCTCCCGGCCGTTCGCCTCATGGGGTGACCCCATGACAGGCGTAGGACGGACGTACGGCAGCCCTCGGGACGCCGTCGGCCGACCGCTCAGCCTGCGACGAACGTGCGTGCCGCCTTGTCGTGCAGGCACTGGTGCCAGGGCCGGTCGAACAGGCACCAGGCCACGCCGACCACGCCGACGACGAGCAGGTTGGGGACGGTGAAGACGAGCCAGCGGCGCAGGGCCGCGCCGAACTCCGGCGGCTCGTGGGCCTCGATGTCCCGCACCTCCAGGCCGAGCAGCTTCTTGCCCAGCGTGCGGCCCCACTTGGCGGTGGGCAGGACCTCGTAGACGAGCCCGACCACCAGCAGGACGGCCAGGATGATGCCCAGGTACACCGACGTCGTGCCGTCCAGCAGCCACACGGTGACCGTCTCGCCGGACAGCTTGGCTTCGTCGATCTTCCCGTTGACATGGTCGATCGCCTTGATGCCGAACGGCACGGCGACGGCCGAGGTGACGGCGGCCACCACGAAGTTGTCGAGCATCCGGGCCGCCAGCCGCTTGCCGAGGTTCGCCGGACGGGCGGCGGCCTGACGCCGCGCGGCGGCCTGGAAAAGGTCCTCGACCGGCGGCTTCCAGGGGGCGACCGGCTGGTCCTCACCGGCGAGCCGGTGGACCTGCTGGGCCCAGGACGACTGGCCGCCACCGGGCCCGGCCGTCATGGGGGCCTGGGACGCGGCGACCGCGGGCTGCGGGCCGCCCTGCTGGGGGACGCCCGGGGAGGCCTGCTGCGGGCCCGAGGGAGCATTCGCGGGGGCGGCCGCGGACGGGGTGCCGGCGGCGGCCTGAGCGCCCGCCTGAGCCTGTGCCTGGGCCCCCGCGGCGCGCTCGGCGGCGGCCTTCCCGGCGCCGAAGCCGGGGCCTTGCGGGGCGCCGGCCGCCGGGGGGTGGCCCGCGTCCGGACGTGCGGCGCCCGGGCCGGCGGACGCGCCCGTGCTTCCGGCCTGCGCCCCGGCCGCCCCGCCCTGCTGCCCCGTGCGCGGGGACAGCGCGCGGATGGCCATGGTGCCGTCGACGGGCGCGGGGCCCGCGGGGTTCGGGATGTGCGGAGCGGCCTGCCCGGACGGGCCGGCGGACGGTGCTCCCGCGGCCCCGGCGACGGGCCGGCGGATCATGAACGTGTCGCCGGAGGCGAGGCCCGCGGCGTCCGCGTCCGGCTCGGCAGGGGCGTTCGTCGCCGTGCCGTCCGTACGGGCGGCGTGACCTTCCGGCTGGGCCGCGCGCGGGTCGGCGCCCTGCTGGGCGCCCCAGGAGACGCGGTGGTCCTGGTCGCCGCCGAAGCCGGACTGGCGCGAGGGGTCGGCGCCCCAGGCGGACGCCGGCTCGGGGCGGTTGCCGTGCTGGGCGCCGTCCGACGCGGGTTCCTGGGCCGGCTCCTCGTCGAAGAAGTGCGGGCCGGTCTCCTCGACCGCGGCGGCCGGGGTCGCGGGGTTGGCCGGCGTGGCAGGGGTGGCCGCGGCGGCCGCGGGCCGGTCCGGCCGCACGCCCGGCGGCGGGGCGAGCGTTTCGCCGTCCGTCGGTGCCGGACGGCTGGTGCCCGGCACCCAGGAGGCGCCGTTCCAGTACCGGACATATCCAGGAATGGACGGGTCCGGGTAATACCCTTCGCGGGGCCTGTCGTCACCGGGGGCCGGGGTTGGGGCGCTCATGTCCGTCGTCCGGTATCTGCTCGAGGGTCTATTGGGGGCCTCCACATCTATCAGACGCACGCAACAAGCACCGCCGGTCCCGCAGGACCCACCCCTTTCCGGGCAACCTCGTACACGGACTTCACAACGATCGGAAGCGTGCGGGAACAGGCCCGGAAAAAATCTTCGCGAACCCGCGTAATGATCCGCCGCCCCACGCCCTCTCCACTCGTACGGGCCCGTCCTCAGGGTCCGCACACGACACGGGAGAGGACATCCACGCCATGCACTACACCGTCATCGAGCGCGAACTGGAGCTGAGGCTCGTCCTGTCGCCGGAGCGCGGGGTCGCCGTGCCGGCTCGGCTGAGTTATCACAGCGACGATCCGTACGCGGTGCACATCACGTTCCACATCAACTCCGAGAACCCCGTGTACTGGACCTTCTCCCGCGATCTGCTCGTCGAGGGCGTGTTCCGGCCGTGCGGGCACGGCGACGTGCGGGTGTGGCCGACGAAGGTCGAGGGGCGCGGCGTCGTGCTGATGGCGCTGAGTTCGCCGGACGGGGACGCCCTGCTGGAGGCGCCGGCGGCCCCGCTGTCGGCCTGGCTGGAGCGGACGCTGCGGGTGGTGCCCCCGGGGACCGAGGGCGAGCAGCTGGGGATCGACGACGCGCTCGCCGAGCTGCTCGCCCCCTCCAGTGAGTGAGCCGCAACCATCAATTGAGGAACCACAACGGCGATCAGCCACGTCCGCGAGAGCGGCGGCGGTTCAGCCGCAAGGAGGGGTCAGAACAGCTTGCCCGGGTTGAGGATGCCCAGCGGGTCGAAGACCTGCTTGATGCCCCGCTGCAGCTCGATCCCGACCGGGCCGATCTCGCGCGCCAGCCACTCCTTCTTCAGCACGCCCACGCCGTGCTCGCCGGTGATCGTGCCGCCGAGTTCCAGGCCGAGGGCCATGATCTCGTCGAAGGACTCGCGGGCGCGCCGGGACTCGTCGGGGTCGGCCGCGTCGAAGCACACGGTCGGGTGGGTGTTGCCGTCACCGGCGTGCGCGACGACGCCGATGGTCAGCTGGTGCTTCTCGGCGATCCGCTCGACGCCCTCGATCAGATCGCCGAGGCGCGAGCGGGGCACGCACACGTCGTCGATCATCGTCACGCCGCGCACCGCCTCCAGCGCGGTCAGGGACAACCGCCGCGCCTGGAGCAGGAGTTCGGACTCGGCCGCGTCGTCCGCCGGGACCACCTGGGTGGCGCCGGCCGCCTCGCACAGCGCACCGACGGCGGCGAGGTCGGCGGCCGGGTCCGGGGTGTCGAAGGCGGCCAGGAGCAGGGCCTCGGTCGACTCCGGCAGTCCCATGTTCGCCATGTCGTTGACGGCCTTGACCGTCGTACGGTCCATCAGTTCGAGCAGTGACGGGACGTGCCCGCCGGCCATGATCCGGCACACCGCGTCGCAGGCTTCGGCCGCGGACGCGAACTCGGCGGCGAGGACCAGTTGCTGCGGCGGCTGCGGCTTGAGCGCCAGGACGGCCCGTACGACGATGCCGAGCGAGCCCTCGGAGCCGACGAAGAGGCGGGTCATGTCGTATCCGGCGACGCCCTTGGCGGTACGGCGGCCGGTGGACATCAGGCGTCCGTCGGCGAGGACGACGTCGAGGCCGAGGACGTACTCCGCCGTCACCCCGTACTTCACACAGCACAGGCCGCCGGATGCGGTGCCGATGTTGCCGCCGATCGTGCACATCTCCCAGCTGGACGGGTCCGGCGGGTAGTACAGGCCCAGTTCGTTCACCGCGCGGGACAGGGCCGCGTTGATCACGCCGGGTTCGACGACCGCGATGCGGTCGACCGGGTTGATCTCCAGGATGCGGTCCATCTTGGTCAGGGACAGCACGATGCAGCCGTCGGAGGCGTTGGCGCCGCCCGACAGGCCCGTGCGGGCGCCCTGCGGGACGACCGGGACACGCAGCTCGGTGGCGGTGCGCATGACGTGCTGGACCTCTTCGACGGTCCGCGGCAGCACGACCACGGCGGGGGCGCCGGCCGGGCAGAAGCTGGCCATGTCGTTGGCGTAGGAGGCGGTGACGTCGGGATCGGTCAGGACGGCCTCGGCGGGCAGACCCGCGAGCAGCCGCTCGGTGAGGTCACCCCGGGCCTGGTCGGGTGCGGCTTCGATACGGCTCATGATCACAGCGTGACACCCGGGGCCATCGGTGTGAACCCCGTGTACGGCAGCCGACGTAAGGCGGGTGTGGTCGTCGTATTGACGCCGCCTTTCACGCACAGTGAGCGCCATGGAGAACGACGCCTCGCAGATCGAACAGGGCACGCCGAGCCGCCGCCCGCGCGTCCGGCGACGGGTGCTGATCGCCTCGGTGGCGGGGTGTGCCGTGCTCGGCGGGCTGCTGACGCTGCTGTGGGGGCCGGGCGGGACTCGGGCGCCCGGGCCGGCACCGGGGTCGCAGGCGCTCACCGCGGTGACGACGGGGGTGCCGGCCGCGCTGCCCGAGCTGGCGGTGCTGATCGACGAGCGCGAGGCCCATCTGCGGACCCATCCCCGGGACGCGAAGGCGTGGGCGGTGCTGGGGGCGGCGTATGTGGAGCAGGGGCGGCGGACCGCGCAGCCGGAGAACTACCCGAAGGCGGAGAGGGCGTTGCGTATGTCGCTGAGGGTGCGGTCGAAGAACGCCGCGGCGCTGGACGGGATGGCGGCGCTGGCGAACGCGCGGCGGGACTTCCTGGCGGCGCGGACCTGGGGCGAGGCGGCGCTGGCGCTGGACCGCAAGCGGTGGACGACGTATCCGCAGCTGATCGACGCGTACACGGGGCTGGGTGACCACAAGGCGGCCAAGCGGACCCTGGAGCGGCTGCTCGAGCTGAACTCGGGGCCTGCGGTGCGGGCGCGGGCGGCGGCCGTCTACCGGGACCGGGGCCGGCGAGAGGACGCGGCGGCCGCGCTGTCCGACGCGGCGGCGGCAGCGCAGGCCCCCGCCGAGCGGGCGGCGTATCTCGAACGTGCCGGGCAACTCGCCTGGGAACGCGGCGACCTGGGGGTCGCCCTGCGGTACTTCCAGGAGGCCGTACGCCTCGATCCCGACCAGCGGGCCGCGCTCGCCGGGCAGGGGCGGACGCTGGCCGCGCTGGGCCGCACGACGGAGGCGCTGAACGCGTACCGGGTGGCCCTCGCCAAGCAGCCGCGTCCCGAGTACGCCCTGGAACTGGGCGAGTTGTACGAGTCGCTGGGGCTGGGGCAGGCGGCGCGGGTGCAGTACGACCTGCTGCGGGAGCGGGTGGCGCGGGCCGCGTCGGCCGGCGTCGACGAGGAGCTCGTCCTGGGCCTCTTCGAGGCCGACCACGGCGACGCGGCGTCCGCCGTACGGCGGCTGCGGGCCGAGTGGCGCCGCCAGCCGGGCATCGCGGTGGCCGACGCGCTGGGCTGGGCGCTGCACCGGGCCGGGAAGGACGAGGAGGCCCTGAAGTTCGCCAGGGTGGCGACCGACCGGGAGCGTGGGGGGAAGGTGCGCAGCGCGCTGTACGCGTACCACCGGGGCATGATCGAGCGGGAGTTGGGGATGGTGTGGCCCGCGCGACGCCATCTGCAGGAGGCGCTGCGGATCAACCCGTATTTCTCGCCGGTGCGGGTGCCGGTGGCCGAGGCGGTGTTGCGGGGGCTGGGAGAGCCGCCGGCGGTGGGGGTGCCGGAGGCGGACGCCAAGGCCGGCCGGGAGTGACTCCGGTCCGGGCGCGGGCCGGGCTCCTGTCCGGGGGCGGTCCGGGGAGGCGGACCGGGGTCGCCCTGGGGCGGAGGTGAGCTCTACAGCACCGCCGTACCGATCAGCGCGTTGCGTGTCACCAGCCCCGCCAGCTCCTCCTCACCCATCCCCTCCGTGCCCTCCGGCCTGCGCGGCAGCACCATGTAGCGGGTCTCCGCGCTGGAGTCCCAGACCGTGATCCGGGTGCCGGCCGGCAGGTGGAGGCCGAACTCGGCGAGGACCTCGCGGGGTTCGCGGACCACGCGGGAGCGGTAGGCCTCGGACTTGTACCAGCTGGGCGAGGGGCCGAGGAGGCGCAGGGGGTAGCAGGAGCAGAGGGTGCAGACGACGACGTTGTGGGTCGTCGCCGTGTTCTCCACCACCCGCAGGCGCTGGTACGAGCCCTCCATGCAGCCGAGTTCCCGGACGGCCGCCGTCCCGTCCCGCAGCAGACGGGACCGGAACGCCGCGTCGGTCCAGGCACGTGCCACGACCCGCGCCCCGTTCGCCGGAGAGGCCCCCGCGAGGAAAGCGTCGATCGCCTCGTCGAGCTCCCCGCCCGTGAGCACGCCCTTCTCCTCCAGCAGGGTCTCCAGGCGCCGCACCCGGCGGGCGATCGTCGCGTCGGAGTGGTGGTCACCGCTCATCGTCACGGTCCTCTTCCAAGTAGCTCTCCCACAGGTCCAGTACGACCTGGTGGTCGCCTTCACCCCACAGGTCACGCGCCTCGAACCGCACCGCGTACACCTGCTCCACCGGCGCGTCCGCACTCCCCCGCGCGCTGACGTCGGCCAGTTCGGCCGGCCCCTCCGGCTCGACCACGACGCCCCGCTTGCCCCGCGCGTACCGGGGCAGCCGGGTGTGGTGCGGCGGGTCGTGGAGGTACGTCACCACGCGCGACCCCGGTGCGAAGCGGTCAGTCATCCAGCTCACCCGGCTCGATCACGCCCTTGCGCTCCAGGAGGGCGCAGATCGCCACGAACCAGCGCTCGTAGTACGACGCCGCCAGGTACTCCCGCGGCGGCATCGACTCGATGACATCCCGGAACTCGTTGAGGTTGAAGATCTCCTGCGCGCGCAGGGCGTTCCAGATCCCGAAGACGCGCGCTTCCCAGTCCGCGTGGAAGGGCTCGGAGTCGTCGGCGGTGTCGACGGGTCCGAAGCCCTCGACGCCGCCGACGTCGTTGATCCTGGCCATGCGGTCAGACTACGGCTCGTCCCGGTCCTTGTCCTTGACAAAGATCGAGAAGCGGCGGGCTCCCAGCGGTCCGGACGCGAACCCGAGGTACACCCGCGGTTCGGCTCCGCCGCGCACGGCCACTCCCTCCGGCTCACGGTGCTCGAGGGTGTGCCCGGCCTCAGTGCGTTCCTGCTGAAGCAGCTCGCCGGTGCGGATGTCGAGGCAGGAGACGTAGGCGTTGCCCCGCCCGCCGGGCGGGTTGTTCTTCGGGTCGTACGCCGTGCCCGCCAGCTGGTACACGCAGTCACGGTGCAGGGCGTAGCCCTGGAAGGGGATCTTCGGGTCGGGGTGGGCGCCGGTCTGGGCGAAGTCCGCGAGGGGGTCGCCGTAGTCGCGGGCGACGAAGGCGTCGAGGTCCCAGACGCGGTAGCGGGGCCGGCCGGCGGCGTCACGGTAGCGGACGGCCATGCGCCCCGACGCCATGCAGACCGAGGGCTGGTTGTTGGTGGAGTCCGCCATGGGGTGGCGGATCTTGACGTCGGCGTTGGTGCGGACGGCCCCGTTCCTGAAGTGGAAGCGGGTGACGCCCCGGCCGTAGCCGTTCCTGGCGTCGGCCTCGGTCCAGATCCAGGTGCTGCCGTCGGACGGGTCGCGCTGCACACCCATGCTGACCCCGTGGCCGAAGCCCTTGAGGTACATGTGGCCGAGCCGGTTGCCCTGGTGGTCGAGCTTGTTCAGGCACAGGTCGCCGGCCGCGTGGCCGTGTGCGGTGACCTGGAGGACGTACAGGTGCTTGTTCGCCTCGTCGAAGGCGAACGACTGCAGGACCGTCGGCTCCTTGAGGGTGTTCTTCCGCCACAGCCAACGGGCCGACCGCACGGCGAGGTCGATGCTGCTCGTGGTCACTGTCTCCCCCGAGTCCTGTGGGTGCCCCCGTGGCACCCACAGGACATGAGAGCGTCAACCGCCGCCCGTTGGTTGCATGTTCTACAAATTCACAGGCGTCCCACAGGCCTCAGGTCCCGTACCGGCCTCAGAGGTTGCCGCGCTTCGCCTGCTCCCGCTCGATCGCCTCGAACAGCGCCTTGAAGTTGCCCTTGCCGAAGCCCATCGAGCCGTGCCGCTCGATGAGTTCGAAGAACACGGTCGGGCGGTCCTGGACCGGCTTGGTGAAGATCTGCAGCAGATAGCCGTCCTCGTCGCGGTCGGCGAGGATCTTCAGCTCGCGCAGGGTCTCGACGGGCACGCGGGTGTCGCCGACCCACTCGCCGAGGGTGTCGTAGTACGAGTCGGGGGTGTCGAGGAACTGGACGCCGGCCGCGCGCATGGTGCGGACCGTGGCCACGATGTCGTTGGTGTTCAGCGCGATGTGCTGGACGCCGGCGCCGCCGTAGAACTCCAGGTACTCGTCGATCTGGGACTTCTTCTTGGCGATGGCGGGCTCGTTGATCGGGAACTTGACCTTGAGCGTGCCGTCGGCCACGACCTTCGACATCAGCGCGCTGTACTCGGTCGCGATGTCGTCGCCCACGAACTCCTTCATGTTCGTGAAGCCCATGACCTTGTTGTAGAAGCCGACCCATTCGTTCATGCGGCCGAGCTCGACGTTGCCGACGCAGTGGTCGATGGCCTGGAAGGTGCGCTGGGCGGGCGGCTCGACCATCGGCGCGGCGGCGACGTAGCCGGGCAGGTACGGGCCCTCGTAGCCGGTGCGCTCGACGAGGGTGTGGCGGGTCTCGCCGTAGGTCGCGATGGCGGCCAGGACGACGGTGCCGTGCTCGTCCTTCAGTTCGTACGGCTCGGTCACCGAGCGGGCGCCGTGCTCGAGGGCGTAGGCGTACGCGCGGCGCGCGTCCGGGACCTCGATGGCGAGGTCGATGACGCCGTCGCCGTGCTCGGCCACGTGCTGGGCGAGGAAGTGGCCCCAGGTGGTGGCTGGCTTGATCACCGAGGTGAGGACGAACCGGGCGGAGCCGTTCTCCAGCACGTAGCTCGCGGTCTCGCGGCTGCCGTTCTCCGGTCCGGAGTAGGCGACGAGCCGCATGCCGAAGGCGGTCGAGTAGTAGTGCGCGGCCTGCTTGGCGTTGCCCACGGCGAAGACGACCGCGTCCATTCCCTTGACCGGGAAGGGGTCGGCCTGCCGGGCGGTGTCGGGAGTGTGGTGTGTGGTCTGCGTCATAGGCGCAGCCTCACTCCGATGCGGCAAGGTGCGCAATAGTTGGCTTTTTCACTGGGCAATATGTTCAGTGGAGTGTCCGTTTCTGCGGGCTGTCTGTACAGGATGACCACCCCACCAGGGAGGCTGCCGTGGCGATCGATCATCTGGACGGGCGGATCATCGTGCTGCTGGCGCGCGAGCCCCGGATCGGGGTGCTGGAGATGTCCCGGCGGCTGGGGGTGGCCCGGGGGACGGTGCAGGCGCGGCTGGACCGTCTTCAGTCGAACGGAGTCATCCGGGGATTCGGCCCGGAGGTGGATCCGGCGGCCCTCGGGTATCCGGTCACCGCCTTCGCCACCCTGCAGATCCGGCAGGGGCAAGGCGCCGACGTGCGGGCGCACTTGGCGACGGTGCCGGAGGTGCTGGAGCTGCACACGACCACCGGGACCGGGGACATGATGTGCCGTCTCGTGGCGCGTTCCAACGCCGATCTCCAGCGTGTGATCGACCGGGTTGTCGGTTTCGATGGGATCGTCCGGGCCTCCACCGCGATCGTGATGGAGAACCCCGTCCCGCTGCGGATCATCCCGCTGGTGGAGCAGGCGGCGGAGGACCGGGAAGGGCGACCTGGCGGACCTGGGTGAGCGGGTGAGCGGATGTGAGCTTCTGGGAGTACCTGGGCAACCGCCACCAGCAGCTGCTCACCGACGCCTACCAGCACGCCAGTGCCGTCTTCCAGTGCATGGTCGTGGCCACCCTGCTCGGGGTGCTGATCGGGGTCGCCACCTATCAGAGCGGGTGGGCCGGCAATCTCGCCACCCTGTCCACCTCGACCATTCTGACCATTCCCTCGCTCGCCATGATCGGTCTGCTCATCCCGGTCGTGGGGCTCGGCGTGCCGCCCACGGTGATCGCGCTGACGCTGTACGGGCTGCTGCCGATCGTGCGCAACGCGATCGTCGGCCTGCGCGGGGTCGATCCGTCGCTGGTGGACGCCGCCCGGGGCATCGGGATGTCCCGGCTCGCCCGGCTGCTGCGGGTGGAGCTGCCGCTGGCCTGGCCGCCGATCCTGACCGGGATCCGGGTCTCGACGCAGATGCTGATGGGCATCGCGGCGATCGCGGCGTACGCCTCCGGACCCGGCCTCGGCAATGTGATCTTCCGCGGCCTCGCCTCGCTGGGCAGCGCGAACGCGCTCAACCAGGTGCTCGCGGGCACGCTCGGGATCATCGCCTTGGCGCTGCTGTTCGACGCTGCGTACGTCCTGCTCGGCCGGCTGACCATTCCCAGGGGGATCCGTGGCTGAGACGAGCCATGCCGACGGCGATCACGGCGCCTCCATCGAGCTGGAGAACCTGACCAAGCGGTATCCCGGCAATCCGCAGCCGGCCGTGGACAACGTGAGCATGGAGATCAAGGCGGGCGAGGTGGTCATCTTCGTCGGACCGTCGGGCTGCGGGAAGTCGACCACGCTCAAGATGATCAACCGGCTGATCGAACCGACCGGCGGCCGCATCCGCATCGGCGGCGAGGACGTCACCGACATCGACCCGGTGAAGCTGCGCCGCAAGGTCGGCTACGCGATCCAGTCCGCCGGGCTCTTCCCGCACATGACGGTCGCGCAGAACATCGCCCTCGTACCGAAGATGATCGGCTGGCCGAAGCCGCGTATCGGCTCGCGGGTGGAGGAGCTGCTCGACCTGGTCGGCCTCGATCCGGGTGAGTTCCACGGCCGCTATCCGCGCGCGCTCTCCGGCGGTCAGCAGCAACGGGTGGGCGTGGCCCGGGCGTTGGCGGCGGATCCCCCGGTGCTGCTGATGGACGAGCCGTTCGGCGCGGTCGACCCGATCACCCGCGACCACCTCCAGGACGAGTTGATCAGGCTGCAGCACGAGCTGCACAAGACGATCGTCTTCGTCACGCACGACTTCGACGAGGCGATCAAGCTCGGCGACCGTATCGCCGTGCTGCGCGAACGGTCGCACATCGCCCAGTTCGACACCCCGGAGGCGATCCTCACCAACCCGGCCGACGACTTCGTCTCGGGCTTCGTCGGAGCCGGCGCGGCACTCAAGCGGCTGAATCTCACCCGCGTACGCGATGTGGCGATCACCGACTACCCGACGGCGGGCGTCGACGACCCGCTCCAGGAGATCTTCAACCGGCTGCGGGCGAGCGGCACGAACGAGGTCCTGCTGCTCGACCGGCGCCGACGGCCGTACAAGTGGCTCAGGCGCGGCGACATGATGCGGGCCAAGGGTTCGCTGGCGCGGGCGGGCACGCTCGTGCACGACACGGTGACCCGGGACGCGACCCTGCGGGACGCGCTGGAGGCGGTGCTGACGGACAGTGCCGGCCGGGTGGCGGTGACCGGGCGGCGCGGCGAGTACACGGGTGTCGTCGACATGGAGACGCTCATGAACTCCGTGCACGAGCTGCTGGAGGCCGACCGGCTGGAGGCCCTGGAGGCCCAGCACGAGCTGGAGGTCGCCCGGTCCGACCGCACGCACGCCGAGCAGGAGGGCGAGGGAGGGGGGAGGAAGGCGTGAGCGCTCCCGAGGCCCCCGACCTGGCGGAAACGGCGGAGGGGACGCAGGAGGGAGGGGCGGAGGAGGCCGCGCGTGCCCCCGCTCCGCCGAAACCGGCTGCCCGCAGGGTGACCTGGCAGAAGCTGACCTTCGTGCCGGCCTTCCTGGTCGCCATGCTGCTCGCCACCTGGCTGTGGTTCCAGCAGGCCGACCTCGACCCGGTCTCGGAGAACGCGCTGTCGAACGGGCAGGTCTCCCAGGCGCTGTGGGAGCACATCGAACTGACGGCGATCTCCACGTTCTTCGTGCTGATCATCGCGATCCCGCTGGGCGTCCTGCTCACCAGGCGGGCGTTCCGGAAGGCCACCCCCGTGGCCATGGCGGTCGCCAACATGGGCCAGGCGACCCCCGCGATCGGCCTGCTCGCCCTGCTGGTGATCTGGCTGGGCATCGGCCGCAGGGCCGCCTTGATCGGCATGGTCGCGTACGCCGTGCTGCCCGTGCTGTCCAACACCATCGCCGGCCTCAAGGCGAACGACCCGAGCCTGCTGGAGGCGGCGCGCGGCATCGGTATGTCCCCGGCGGGGGCGCTGACGCGGGTGGAGCTGCCGCTGGCGGTCCCGCTCATCCTCGCGGGCGTCCGTACGGCCCTGGTCCTGAACGTCGGTACGGCGACCCTGGCGGTCTTCGGCGGGGGCGGCGGCCTGGGCGTGCTGATCACGGCCGGCATCACCAACCAGCGCATGCCGGTGCTGGTGCTGGGCTCGATCCTCACGGTCGCGCTCGCCCTGCTGGTGGACTGGCTGGCGTCGCTGGCCGAAGTGCTGCTGCGGCCGCGGGGGTTGGAGACGTGAGGCGGGGTGCGGCTGCGGCCCTGCTGGCCGCGGGGCTGCTGGTGGTGGCCCCGGGGTGCGGCCTGACGAGCGGCTCCCCCATGGTCGACGACGTACGGCCCGGCACGATCGGACGGGGGGAACCCCTGGAGGGCGCCGAACTGACGGTGACGTCGAAGTCGTTCACCGAGCAGCTCATCCTCGGGGCGATCATGGGCATCGCCTTCGAGGCGGCCGGCGCGGAGGTGCTCGACCGCACCGGCATCCAGGGCTCCATCGGCAGCCGCGAGGCGGTCAGGAAGGGCGACGCGGACGCCGGGTACGAGTACACGGGCACGGCCTGGATCACATACCTGGGGCACAGCGATCCGATCACCGACCCGCACGAGCAGTGGGAGGCGGTGCGCAAGGAGGACGCGAAGAACGGCCTGACCTGGCTCGCGCCGTCCGCGCTGGACAACACCTACGCCCTGGCGATGAACCAGGAGAACCACCGGAAGTACCGCACGAACGACCTCTCCGAGGTCGCCGCCCTGTCGAAGTCCGACCCCGCCGCGGTGACGCTGTGCGTGGAAGTCGAGTTCGCCAACCGGGCGGACGGGCTGCCGGGCATGCAGAAGGCGTACGGGATGAACGTGCCGACCGGGAACATCACCCAGATGGACACCGGGATCATCTACACGCAGGTGGCGAAGGGGAGTTGCGCCTACGGAGAGGTCTTCACGACCGACGGCCGCATCAAGTCCATGAACCTCGTGGTCATGGACGACGACAAGCACTTCTTCCCCAACTACAACGCCGCCCCGGTGATCAACACCAGGACGCTGGAGAAATGGCCGGCCATCCGCGAGGTCCTCGACCCGATCACCAGGAAGCTGAACAACGCGGTGGCGCAGGACCTGAACGCGAAGGTGGATGTGGACGGAGAGGATCCGCATCAGGTGGCGCTGGACTGGATGAAGGAGGAGGGGTTCGTGAAGTAGGCGGACTTGCAAAGAAGTGCTTGCAAAGCATTCTTTGCAACGCTACCTTTGCATGCATGACGGAGCCCGACCAGCCCAAGGTTCACGACCTCGACGCCCGCTCCCTGCGCGGACTCGCCCATCCCCTGCGTATGCGGTTGCTCGATGCGCTGCGCTTCGGCGGACCGGCCACGGCCTCTCAACTCGCCGAGAAACTGGGCGAGTCCAGCGGGGCCACCAGCTATCACCTACGGCAACTCGCGGCACACGGGTTCGTCGAGGACGACCCCGAGCGGGGCAAGGGGCGGGAGCGGTGGTGGAAGGCTGCGGTGCAGGGCCTGCGGTTCGACGACGCGCTTCTGCGCGATCCCAGCCCTGATGTGCGCGGTGCCGCCGACCTGTATCTGCACGAGGTCGCCACCGCGCAGACCCAGGAGCTGTCGACCTGGCTCGGTACCCGCGCGGAGTGGTCGGACGCATGGAACCGCAGCACGGACATGAGCAGCTTCACGCTCCGCCTCACCCCGCAGCTGGCCAGCGAACTGGCCCACAAAATGCACGAGTTGGTCGACAGCTACCGGGACCGGACCGACGTCGAGGACGACCCGGAGGCGAGCACCGTTCGCGTACAGAGCCGCACCTTCCCCATCAGCACGGACTGAAAGGCAGCAACCGATGCAGCACCCCGAGACCCGCCTCGCCCTGCACCACGCCCGCGCCGCCGACCTCCGCGCCCAGGCCTCGGCCCACCGCCTCACCACAGAGGCCAGGCAGCCGTACGACATCCGGACCCGCCTCGGCTGGACCCTCATCGAAGTGGGCCTGCGCCTCACCGCCCCGAGGCCGGTGCTCAACGCCTAGCAGCTCGGAACGGAGCCCTTCCCACTCTCCAGCGCCTCCAGCGCGCTCACCGCGCCCTTGAGCGTGGTCACCGGGATCAGTCGCAGTCCCTTCGGCAGTTCCGCCTCCGCGTCGGAGCACTCCGCCTTGGGCACCAGGAAGACCGTCGCCCCGTCCCGCTTGGCCGCCTGGGTCTTCAGGGACACGCCGCCCACCGCGCCGACCTTGCCGGCGGCGTCGATCGTGCCCGTGCCGGCGATGGTGCGGCCGCCGGTGAGGTCGCCGCCCTCGCCGTCCCCCTCCAGCTTGTCGATGATCCCCAGGGAGAAGAGCAGGCCGGCGCTGGGGCCGCCCACGTCCGCGAGCTTCAGGGTGACCTTGATGTCCTTGTCGGTCGCGTCCAGGTAGTTCAGCGCGGCCTGCGTCGCGTCGTCCTGGGACTCCTTCATCTGCTCGGTGTTGTACTCCTGGATCTCCTTGGTGCTGCGGCCGCTCGGATAGACCGAGTCGCGCGGCATGACCGCCTTGTCCGTACGGAACCAGGCGTCGATCACGTCGCCGAGCCGCACGTCCGTGTCCGGGGAGGTGGCCTCGATGGTCGTCATGCGCAGCTCGCCGCTGGTGTCCCGGGTCGGCGCACCGGAGATGGTGATCACCGGGTCGCCCTTGTCCTCGCCCAGTACGTCCGTGGTCTGGCCGGGCTGCGTCAGCGAGAACGGCAGCGGCGCGAAGGCCGCCGTGGCGAGCAGGGCCACGACCGGCAGGGCGCAGACGGCGACGGCCCGGGGGCGCGTGAGACGAGAGAACACGGGATCAATCTAACGTGACGGCGAGTTCCGGCCAGGCGCAGGTCGGAGCTGCCCAGGTTGCCCCATTCAGGTCACGTACGAGATCTCGTCAGGTCACGTGGAGGTCTCGCCGGGGGCACAGGCATGGGCGGCACAGGCGTGGCGGCTCAGCCCAGGCCGCACGCCCAGACGGCGTAGACCAGACGGCATGGACCAGACGGCACAGCCCCGGCCGCACAGCCCAGGCGGCACGCGCCCCGCCTGCTCAGGCCGGGTAGAGGTCTCGCCGTTCCTTGGTGAAGCGGCGCAGCACCTCCGGGAGCGGCTCCACCCCGATCCCCGGCGACCGCGGGACCGGAAGGTGGCCGTCGACCAGCACGAACGGCTCCGTGATGTCCTCGGCGAAGTAGCGGCCGGACGCCGAGGTGTCCCCGGGCAGCGTGAAACCGGGCAGGGCGGCGAGTGCCAGGTTCGCGGCCCGGCCGATGCCCGTCTCCAGCATGCCGCCGCACCACACCGGCACCCCGTGCGCGTGCGCCACGTCATGCACCCGCCGTGCCTCCAGGTATCCCCCGACCCGTGCGGGCTTCACGTTCACCACCCGGCACGCGTCCATCGCGATCGCCGACGCGGTGTCGCGGGCGTTGTGCAGGGACTCGTCGAGGCAGACGGGGGTCGCCAGGCGCTGCTGGAGGCGGGCGTGGGCGTACAGGTCGTTCTCCGCGAGCGGCTCCTCGATCAGCAGCAGCCCGAACTCGTCCAGCCGCCGCAGGTGCTCGGCGTCCGCGAGGGTGTACGCCGTGTTGGCGTCGACCTGGAGCGGCAGATCGGGCCCGAAGCGCTCGCGCACGGCCCGTACGGGTTCCAGATCCCAGCCGGGCTCGATCTTCAGCTTGATCCGGACGTACCCGTCGGCGAGATACCCCTCCACGTCGTCCAGCAACTCGGCGAGCGTCGGCCGGATGCCCACGGACACCCCGGCCGGCACCCGCTCCCGCACCGCCCCGAGATACGTGGCCAGCGGCATCCCGTACGACCGCAGCTCCGCGTCGAGGACGGCCGTCTCCAGCGCCGCCTTCGCCAGCTCGTGCCCCTTGATCTTCCGCGTCGCCGGGGCGAGGTGGGCCGTACCGAGCACGGGGAGCGCGGCGATCCGGGGCACCAGGTGGTCGCGCAGCACGATCTCGGCGGCGGCCACGAACTCCGGGCAGTACAGCGGCTCGGGGTCGCCGGCGAACTCCGACCAGCCCTCGGCCGAGTCCGTGACGACGTGCAGCAGGAAGGTGTCCTTCGTCGTCATCGTGCCGAAGGAGGTCCGGAAGGGGGTGACCAGGGGGATCGCGAGGTGCACGATCTCGACGCGTTCGAGCTTCATACGGAGGCCTCCTGGCGGGTGAGTGTGTACCACCCGTCCCGGGACATGTCCGTCGCCGTGAACCCGTCGGCGAAGGCCTTGGTGAACACGTCCCGTACGGCCCGCCGCCAGGCCAGCGCCAGCGCGGGATCGGCGGCCCGCAGCGCCACGATGTCGTCCGGGACGCGGCACCAGACGTACCGGCCTCGCGGGTCCCGTCTGGCGAGCGGTCCGCCGTCGGGAGCGGCGTCCGTGGTGGGCGCGGCGTCGCGATCGCGGGTGTCTGCGCTGTCGTGGGCGCTCCCCGGCGCGATCAGGTCCCAGGTCACCGCCAGCCGGTCCGTCTCGTCGCCGTCGTTCACGCCGTCCGCCATGGGGCCGTAGAAGTCGACGAGGTACTCGCTGCCCACGGCGCCCAGCTTGACGAGGTTGAACCGGGCGTTGCGGCCCACCAGCGGGTCGAAGGTCCAGCGCATGGTGCGCGCCCCGTGCTCCACCGCCCAGGCCCGCTGGGCCTGCTTGAGCCGCACCCCGAGCCCCTGCTCGGCGGCGGCCAGCACGGAGTAGATCTCTCTCGACGCGGGCGGCCCGAACACGGCGACGCAGGCCCCGGCGAGCCGTTCCCCGTCGTACGCCGCGTGCACCGCCCCGCCCGCGTGGGCGAGGCTGTGCAGCGTCTCCGGCAGTAACGGCGGCGCGGTGCGGGGCGTCTGCCATACGTCACTGAAGTAGTCGGCGACCGCGGCGAACCCGGCGACGTCGTGGACGGTGCGGATGCTGAGTGAGGTCATGTACCGAGTGTCGGAGCCGGTGCCCGCCCTGCCTAGGGTGCCGCACCGCCACCGGCCCACCCACGTCAGCGCACGACCACCGGCCCGCCCACGTCAGCGCAGCGCGTCCGCGACCTCCCGCGCCGCGTCGACCACCCGCGGCCCCACCCGCTCCGGCACCGCGTCCGCCAGCATCACCACGCCCACGCTGCCCTCGACGCCCGTGACGCCGATCAACGGCGCGGCCGCCCCGCTGGCCCCCGCCTCCAACTCCCCGTGGGTCAGGGTGTACCCGGGCTCCTCCAACGTCTGCTGCCGGGCGGCGAGGATCGCCCGCCCCGCGGCACCACGGTCCAAGGGGTGCCGGAACCCCGCCCGGTAGGCCACGTGATAGTCGGTCCACGTCGGCTCGACGACGGCGACGGCCAGCGCCTCGGTGCCGTCCACCAGCGTCAGATGTGCCGTCGCACCTATGTCCTCGGCCAGCGAACGCAGCGCCGGCAGCGCGGCCTCGCGGACCAGGGGGTGCACCTGCCGCCCCAGTCGCAGCACCCCGAGCCCCACCCGGGCGCGGCCGCCCAGGTCCCGGCGTACGAGTGCGTGCTGTTCGAGCGTGGCGAGCAGCCGGTACACGACGGTCCGGTTCACGCCCAGTTTGTTGGAAAGCTCGGTGACGGTCAGCCCGTGGTCCGTATCGGCCAGCAGCTTGAGGACGCGCAGTCCTCGGTCGAGCGTCTGAGAGGTCTCCGCGGTCACGACGCCCACTCCTTAAGTGGTGAGGTCAGCGGCCCCCTCGCGGCGGGTGCGTCACCGAGTCCCGTCGGTGACGCGCTTCAGAGGCCGCCGATCGGCCGGCGGCCCGGCCTGTACCGGACCGCGTCGCTTCACGGCTGCGCTCCGCGGCGGCGCTGCCACGGGGCGTGTGCGTAGCGGGACTTTAGCGATGCCGGTTCGCTGAGCGGAAGGCTCCGTCCAGAATCCGGGCAAGGGCGGGTCTCTACGACGCCCGTTTGCCCTGATACGCACGGGGCGTGAAGGGCCCCTTCAGGGGCGCGGGGCTGTGTCGATATGCCGCTCCGCCGCGCGGGCGCGACAAGCCCCCGCCGCCCGCAGCCAAAACACGACAGGCCTCCCAAAAAGCCGGCTAAGGCACAGCGCCAGCGTCCGTCACCGCATCCGGGTGGCCCACTCCTGCACCTTCGCGATCCGCTGCCGCAGCTGCCCCGCCGTGGCCTCCGCGCTCGGCGGCCCGCCGCACACGCGCCGCAGCTCGGTGTGGATCACACCGTGCGGCTTGCCGCTCTGATGGACGTACGCGCTGACCATCGTGTTGAGCTGCTTACGGAGCTCCATCATCTCCTTGTGCGAGACGACGGGCCGCCGCTCGGCAGGCAGCTCCAGCAGGTCGGCCTCGGAGTCCGGCTTCTTGCGGCTGTGCGCGATCTGCCGCGCCTGCCGCTTCTGCAGCAGCAACTGGACCTGCTCGGGCTCGAGAAGACCGGGAATCCCGAGGTAGTCCTGCTCCTCCTCGCTGCCCGGGTGGGCCTGCATGCCGAACTCTGCGCCGTCGTAGAGGACCCGGTCGAAGACGGCGTCGGACTCCAGCGCCTCGAACGGCAGCATGTCCTGCTCGCCGGTGTCCTCGTCCTGCTCCTTGTTCGCCTCCTCCATCTCCTTCTCGGACTCGGCGTACGGGTCCTCCTCGCCCTCCTTCTTCGGCTTGTCGAGGGCGTGGTCGCGCTCGACCTCCATCTCGTTGGCGAAGGTGAGCAGGTCGGGGATGGTCGGCAGGAAGACGGACGCGGTCTCGCCGCGCCGCCGGGACCGTACGAAACGGCCGACGGCCTGGGCGAAGAAGAGGGGGGTGGAGATGGTGGTGGCGTAGACGCCGACGGCCAGCCGCGGGACGTCCACCCCCTCGGACACCATCCGGACGGCGACCATCCACCGGTCGTTGTTGTTGCTGAACTCGTCGATACGGCCGGACGCGCCCGCGTCGTCGGAGAGCACGAGGGTGGCCTTGCTGCCGGTGATCTCACGGATGAGCTTGGCGTAGGCGCGCGCGGAGTCCTGGTCGGAGGCGATGACGAGGGCCCCGGCATCCGGAATGGCTTTCCTGACCTCGGTCAGCCGCTGGTCGGCGGCGCGCAGCACGCTCGGCATCCAGTCGCCGCGCGGGTCGAGGGCGGTACGCCAGGCCTGGCTGACCGCGTCCTTGGTCATCGGCTCACCGAGCCGGGCGGCGATCTCGTCCCCCGCCTTGGTCCGCCAGCGCATGTTGCCGCTGTAGGAGAGGAAGATGACCGGCCGCACGACCCCGTCGGAGAGCGCGGACCCGTACCCGTAGGTGTAGTCGGCGGCGGACCGCCGAATCCCGGCGTTGTCCTCCTCGTACGTCACGAAGGGGATGGGGTTGGTGTCGGACCGGAAGGGCGTACCGGTGAGCGCGAGCCGGCGCGTGGCGGGCTCGAATGCCTCCAGACAGGCCTCGCCCCAGGACTTGGAGTCACCGGCGTGATGGATCTCGTCGAGGATGACGAGGGTCTTGCGCTGCTCGACCCGGTTGCGGTGCAGCATCGGCCGTACGCCGACACCCGCGTACGTCACGGCGACGCCCTGGTACTCCTTGCTGAGCGGACCGGCGCTGTACTCGGGATCGAGCCGGATGCCTATCCTTCCGGCCGCCTCGGCCCACTGCTTCTTCAGATGCTCGGTCGGCGCGACCACGGTGACCTGCTGCACGACATGGTGGTGCAGCAGCCAGGAGGCCAGGGTGAGCGCGAACGTCGTCTTCCCGGCGCCGGGCGTGGCGACCGCGAGGAAGTCACGCGGCTGCTCCTGGATGTACTTCTCCATCGCCCCCTGCTGCCAGGCACGCAGCTTGCTGGCGGTGCCCCAGGGGGCGCGGCCGGGGAAGGCGGGCGACAGGTGGTGGGAGTGGGAGGCAGAACTGGAGCTGGCGGCGGTGGTAGTCACGGTCTCCGGAGAGGGGTCGGGCGGCTCGGCGAACGGCGGTGGGCGGCTCGGCTGGGTATGACAACCGGGCCACCCTACCGGCGGGGCGGTGGTGACAAGGGGCCTACGAGGCCGGGTCACGCCCGGGTGGGATCCACGTCACAGCCGCCGCAACCGCCCCGCAATCGCGCCGACATCCCCCTCCGCACCAGAGGCCACGTCGATGACCAGCGCGTACGCCGTGTCCTGGTCGACGTCCGCCAGATCGACGCCGTTGAGCGCGAGGAAGGACGCGGTGGCGAGCCACGCGGTGCGCTTGTTGCCGTCCACGAGGGGATGGTTGGTGGCGATGGCGTGGAGAAGAGCCGCGGCCTGCTCGTGCAGGTCCTGGTAAGCCGCCGTACCGGACATGCGGGCACGGGGCCGGTGCACCGCCGACGCGAGCAGCCCCGGCTCCCGCGCCTCGGGCGCACGGCCGCCGAAGGCGACCTCGGCGAGGGCGGTGACCTCGGCGACGGTGAGGTGACGGGTCATTCGCCGAGCCTCCTCAGCAGGTCGGCGTGCGCGGCGGCGAGGCGTTCGGCGACGGAGCGTACGCGGCCGGCCTCCTCGTCCAGATGGCTGCGTACGGCTTCCTCGGCCAGGTCCTCAACGGTGCGGCCCTGCGCGTCGGCGAGGTCGTCGAGGGACCGCCGGACGGCGGGGGTGAGGCGGAGGGTGAGCTCGTGCATGGCGCGAGGGCAAGGCTCGGGATCACTCGCCTACGACTGGTTTACGACGCTCGCCCGCTCTGCGGCCACCCGCTCCGCGGGCACCCGGCTCACCGCTCCGGTACTCACCGCTGCCGTACTCGCCCTTCCTGCACTCACCGCTCCCGCAACCGCGTGGTCACCCAGGCCCCCACCAACGCCACCCCCGCCATCGGCAGGAACACCGCCGCGAACGCCGCCGGATGCGACCCCGTGCCGGACGCCTCCGTGGCCGCATGACTCACCGCGCCACCACCCAGGGCCGCGAACGCAGCACCACCCACCGCCAGCAGGATCACGTTGGACAGGGCATCGGAGATCTGCAGCGCGGCGGAGTTGGTGCCGGCCTCCTCGGGGGCGGAGAGCTGGAGCAGGAGCACGCTGCTGGAGGAGATCACCAGCCCCATCCCGAAGCAACCGAACGCCCACACCACCGCCACGATCCAGGCGGGCACGGAGTCGATCAGCACGCTCGGCGCGGCGGCGATGGAGGCCGCCACCAGCACCATCCCCACCGTCATCAGACGTTCCCGGTACGGCTCCACCCGCGGCCGCGACTGCACCCACGATCCCAGCGCCCAGGTCACCCCGCCCGCCGCGAGCGAGAACCCGGCGAGCGTCGGCGACAGCCCCCGCTGGGTGACCAGCATCAGCGGCACGAAGGACTCGGCGGCGATGAAGGACCCGGCGGCGACCCCGCGCAACAGCACCACGGAGGGCAGCCCCCGCGCCGCCCGGTACGTGCCGCGCGGGAGCAGCCCGAGCACGGCCGGCACGAGGAGCGCGGCGCCGGCGACGCCGGGGACGAGGGAGAGCCACCGCAGGTCCTGGGCGGCGTACTGGAGCAACCCGGCGCCGAGGGAGATACCGAGGGCGAGCCGGATGCGGCGCCGGTCGAAGGACCCCCTGCCGACCGAGTCTCCGCCGCCGGCCGGGTCGCCGCTGCCGACCGAGTCTCCGCCGCCTGCCGAGTCACGGCTGCCGGCCGGGTCATCGACCGGTCCGCCCGCCCGGCGCCGTATCTGCGGCAGCGCGAGCGCGAGCGGAAAGACGACGAGTACCGGAATCCCGACGAACACCCAGCGCCACCCCAGATGCTCGGTCACCGCCCCGGAGGCCAGCGGCCCCACGATCGACGGCACGACCCAGCTCGCCGCGAACGCCGCCATGATCGCCGGCCGGAGCCGCTCGGGGTAGGCCCGCCCGACGACGACGTACAACGCGACGATGACCAGCCCGCCCCCGAACCCCTGCACGGCCCGCCCGAGGATGAACAGCCACATGACCCCGGCGGTCCCGGCCAGCAGCAACCCGGCGCCGAAGGCGGCGATCCCGCACGTCAGCGCCCCCAGCGGCCCCCGCCGGTCCGACCACTGCCCCGAGAGCACCATCCCGAACAGGCTGGTGGTGAAGTAGCCCGAGAACGCGAAAGCGTAGAGCGACACCCCGTCCAGCTCCCGCGCGGCGACCGGCATGGCCGTCCCGACGGCGGTCGCCTCGAAGGCGATGAGCAGCACGACGGAGACGATCCCGACACTGAGGGCCCGATAGGACCTGCTCAGCACACTCTCCTCGGGCCCCTCACCCGAGGAGACATCGGTTCTCTTCGCCACATCGGCGTCACGCGGCTCAAGGACACTCATGCCCGCCAGCGTAAGGGCCACAACCGACCTTGACCCCTGTCGAGAGACGGCCCCGCGCTGGGACCTTGGTCGTACGACCGCGCGTTTCATGAACGCGGTGTGGCAGTCCCATTGCAGGGCCGCCGATTCCCTTGAGCGGCCCGCATGCCCGCCCGTACGTTCAATGCACCGACCAAGCCCGACCCGACCGGACTTGTCGACGGCCGTGTGCCCGAGTGGTTCAGGGGCTCGCCTGCAAAGCGAGTTACGTGGGTTCGAATCCCGCCACGGCCTCTACCAGCTTGACCAGGCAAAACGAAAGGGTGGCACCCGTCCGGGGGTGCCGCCCTTTCGGTCGTCCGTCTCAGTTCCCGTCTCAGTTTGGGATGCTTCCGCTCCTCCTCCACCATGAAGCACGCGAAACACCCCCCACGAGGGGCGCGAGGTAGCACAATCGACATCGTGGCGCTGTTGGTACACAGCAATACGAGGTCATTGGGGAGGGTGGGGGATGGATCCGGGGTGGTTCTCACTCATAACAGCGTTCGGGGCCTCCGCCGCTGCCCTGTTGATCAGCCAGAAGTTGCGCAGCATCCTGCGAACGATTTTCCAGAGACCGAGAGAGACCTCTCTGCTCGTGAAAGGGCCCGATGGAACGAAAGTCATCGAGATCAGGGGACCAGCGAATCTGAGCCCTGAAGAGGCGGACGCACTCTTCAAGGCGTGGCGCGAGGCTACGGGGAGAGCTGCGTCACTAGATGACACTCAGACGTCGTCCGGTGAGAGCGCCCAGCATGTTGTGGGGGCCGACTCGGATGAGTGAAGGCATGGTCAACCCGGGCACAAGCGTCGACACGACCCAGACGCCACCAGCGGCTACGCCTACCGATGCCGCAACAGTCACCACAGTGAGCGCCCATTTCAAGTTGGTCTTCATCAGCGTGACGGTGATAACCGTGCTTACCCTCGCGGCCAGCCTGTACATAGGAATCTTCGTAGAGAAGCCCACAGAGGCTGCGAAGTCTGCGATGGACACCTGTTCCACGCTCGCCAACCTCGGCTTCGGTGCCATGGTCGGTCTCTTGGGCGGTAAGGCCGTGAACTAGCGAGGGCAGGCTCGAAAGCCTGCCCCTGCGCTCACCGATCCGACACCAGCGCCCCAGTAAGGCCGTCATCGTCGTCGTCCGGGCTAGTTCCGTCTGCGGACGACCGCCAAATCAGCCCGTCTACCTGCTTCGCGATGTCCGTCCGCACCGCATCCACCATGTGCTGATAGCGGGCGGCCATGGCCGTGGTCGACCACCCCATGAGGCCCATGACGGCCCGCTCAGGGACACGTAGGATGAGCAGGACCGTCGCGGCCGTGTGGCGCGCGTCGTGCAGTCGCCCACCCCTCACCTTCGCCTCTGCCAGAAGAGCCTTCCACTCGGACCAGTCCCGGCGGTGGGACGGGCTACGGCCGTGCTCGTCCGGGAAGACCAGACTGTTCTCCTCCCAACGCTTCCCGGCCGCTGCCCGCTCTTCCTCCTGCGCCTTGAGGTGGGCACGCAGCAGGTCAACGAGTTGTTCGGGGAGACCGACGGCGCGGCGGCCTGCCCGCGACTTGGTGGTGGCCAACTCTGGGTTCGTGCGACGCCTCTGCGGGCAGTATCCGGCGGCTTTGCGCCCGCAGGGGTCCACGCACCCGTGGGCGTACTGCGGCCGGTGGCGGCTACGCCGGACCACCAGGAAGCCACCGTCAAGGTCCACGTCCTCCCACCTTAGACCGAGCACTTCCCCTTGGCGCAGCCCGAGGGCGAGGGCGACGGCCCAGCGAGCGGAGTTGCGGTGCCGGTCAGCGGCCTTGAGCAACCGCTGTACCTCTTCGACGCTGTAGGGCTCCACCTCGTGCTCGCCCGTCTTCGGCGCCTTGGCCAACTGAACGGGGTTCCTGCCGAGATGACCGTGCCGCACGGCCTCATTGAGGGCGGTGCGGAGAGTTCGGTGCACCTGGTGAGCGGTCGCGGGCTTACTGCCGTTTACCTGCACCTTGGCGTAGAACGCCTCGATGTGCTCGGGCTTGAGCCTGTCTAGGCGGTGAGCCCCCAAACCCGGGATCAGGTGCTTCCGCACGGCGACGCCGTACCCGACCATCGTGTTGTCGTTGACGGCGAGAGGCGCGACGTTCTCAATCCAGTGCGTCAGCCACGCCTTGACCGTCCACGCCTTGCCGGGCTTCTTCACCGTCTTGGCGTCGCGCTGCTTCTCCAACTCGCGTACAGCGGCAGTTACTTCAGCACGAGTCTTGCGCTCGACATGGCGCCGGTCCGGCGTGCCGTCGTCGCGAGTGCCGACGGTGACGCGGCCGTGCCATTTGCCGTCCTTGCCGAAATAGATCGAGCTGCGACCGTTGGTCTGGCGGGTGCGCTTCTTCTTTTCCTCTGCCGCAGGCAGGCTCCTGTTTCTTGGTGTCGGGATGGAGACCGGGGCGGCGGGCTGTCCTGTCCGGGAGTGCCGCCGCCCCAGGCGTCGTCAAGCTGCTTGGCGGGCGGCGCGGAGTCGAGTCACGTATGCGGCCGGGGCGTCGGCAGGGACGCGGCGGAGACCGCCGACCATGACGGACTCCAGTTCGCCGGTGCGGATGAGGGCGAAGCATGTAGTCCGGCCGATGTGGAGGCGACGCACAGCCTCTTCAACGGTGAGGAGAACCAGGCTCGGGTCTTCGGCGGGGGCGAGGGAGAGGGTTGCGGGTTCGTCCACGGCTCACTCCTGTAGGGCTGAGTTCATGGGCAGGTGCCGCCGCACAAACCGCAAAATCCGCAGAAAAGCCGGGGGAGGTCGTTGACCTGCGGTGATGTGGTTCGGGGGCGGTGGTGGGTGGTGCTCCGCAGAAAACCGCGATATTGCGCAAAAATCAGAGGGCGGCCGGCGGCCGGTCCGCTCGCGGGGTGGTGCTCGGTTTTTTGCGGAATATCGCGGGATTGTGCGACGGGCCCCCGGCCAGGATTGGGCGAGGGTCCCGCCGCAGGTCAGCGGGGGGTCCGGGGTTTTTGCGGATTTCGCGGTTTGTGCGGGAGGGCTTGTAAGCGCGGAACGCGTCACCGGCCGCCCTGGCGCAGGGCAGGGTGGACCTGGAGGCGGGGTGCCGGTGGGCGTCCGCGCTTGCCGGTGCGCTCGGGTTGGTAGGACCGCAGGTATCCGTGGTCTTCCAGCAGGGCGAGCGCGGGTTCGAGGTCGGCGACTGTGGGGACCTCGCTGCGGGACAGGACGGTGAAGACGTCCCGTCGGCTGACGTCCTGCCATCCGTTGTCCCGCAGCGCTTCCAGCACACTGCGGGCGCGGGACAGGACGGGATCGGCGCCCATGACGTCGAACACGGCGAGGGCATGGGCGGTGTAGTACTCCCCCAGCTCGATGGCCGCGCGCATGGTGGCCTCGGTGACGGGGTGGGCGTAGCCACTGCCGCCGTGTTCGGCGAGATGCAGCAGCGCGGCCATGCGGGCGGTCGCCCCGGTCAGCTTTCCGGCCCAGTTGGAGATGTGTCCCAGCTTGCCCCCAGGTGCCTTGAGCTGCGGTTCGATGTGCTTCTGATAGGTGATCAGCGCCGCGTCCGCTTCCGGGGTGAGTTGGATGACGGCCGGGTCGGTCCATTCCGCCAGGGACAGGGCGAGGTCGATGACCCGGGTGGTGTAGGTGGCGGCCGTCTGTTCGGGGACCGGGTCGGTGATGATCTCGCGGTCTCCGACCGTGGACACCGGCAGGGAGTACAGGAAGCGGGCCAGCAGTCCGCGCCCCTCGAACCCCTTCACCTTCCCGATGTCACGCAGCACGTCCGGCTGCACGGCCAGACCGATAGTCAAGGCGGGGGCGTCGATGTACTCGCGGCGGGTCTGCCGGTTGACCCTCAGCCGGTCCCCGGCGTGCCCCTTGAGGAACACTTCCATGTTGGGGGCGCCGGAGTAGCGGCCAGCGATGATGTCGAAGATGCCGCCCTCAGCGCTCATCACCGAGAGCCGCCCGCCCTGTTCGGCCATGAGCGAGGTGACCGCCTCGGGTGTCGAGTCGTCCGCCAACAGCACCGGTTCGGCGGGGACGGCGAGCGTGTCGGCCGTCTGCGCGAGGCCCACGGCGGTCGCCACCATCTCCCCTCGTTTGTCGCCGTCGGCCGACGCAGCCTTGGCTGCGGCCTTGTCCGCCGCTTCCTTGGCCAACCTCGCCGTCAACTCCGCTTCCACGATCACGGGCTTCATAGCCGTCTTGAGTTGCTTCTCAGCCTCATAGAGGGTTGGTCAGCAGCGCGAAGACAGCCGACTTGCGGTTCGCGGGCGGGAGCGCCACCACCGTGTAGAGGTTGGTGGGCTCACGCCAGTTGCCGCGCACGTGGACCACCGACCGGCCGCCGGCCGCCGTGGCGAGCACGGCAAGGGCGATCGAACCGGCAAGGTCCACCGGGGTCTGCGTCTCCTCCGAGACCGCCGCCACGAACTCCCCCAACCAGGCGGGAGGACGTGGGCGGGGAACGGCGGACGCTCACGGCGGCCGGTGAAGGGAATGGGGTCCTCCCACACGTCCGGTGCCGCGTCATCCTCGCCGGGCGGTTCTTCCAGGGCGGGCAGTCCGGTCGGCTCACTGGGACCCCACACCCGCAGTTCAGCGGGCCGTGACGCCGGGCGTGACGGGGGCCGTCACACTCGTCAGCGCCCTGCCCGTGCCCTCACCCTGACGTGCCGTCTCCAGCGTCGACCACGCCTCCGCGAGGGTTGGGAGCCCCCCGGCGGGGTTCTTGAGCTGGACGAACGCCCGGAGGACGGTGCCGTGCGGGAGGTGCTGGAAGAGACGGGTATCCGCGTCTCGGTGGAGCGCCTGACCGGCGTCTACAAGAACATGGCCCGAGGCATTGTGGCCCTCGTCTTTCGGTGCCGGCCAGTGGACGGCGTCGAACGCACGTCGAGCGAATCGACGGCCGTCGAGTGGTTGACTCCCGATGAGGTCGAAAAGTGGATGGGCGAGGTCTACGCAGTGCGCGTACTAGATCCCCTAGCCGCCACAACCACGCCACACATTCGCGCACACGACGGTCGCCGCTTGCTTGAGTCGCCCTAAGCCAAGCAGTGGCAACACCCGCCCTCCAATCCGGCAAGCAGTACGCGAACGCGCTCCGCGAGATTCCGGTTACTGTGCGCAATACGTGGCCGACCCAAGACTTCCTGCATGTTCGGCGCAGAGCCAGCACTCCTGCCCGTTCGATGATCTTCAGGAGACGGGCCACGAGGGGAGTCGGGGGAAACTTCCACAAAAGCCTGCACGGTCACATTCGAGCCTGAGATGATAAGCACCTAAGCCTTCCTGCGAACGAAAGCACTGGCGCGCCCAATGACCACTCCCCCTGTCGACACATTCGACTTCGATGTTGCCCTCTCTTACGCCACAGAGGATCGTGAGTATGTTCAGCACGTTGCTCGCCTACTCCAGGAAAGGAGCGTTCGAATCTTCTATGACGAATACGCCACTGCCGACCTGTGGGGGCGCGATCTATATACCGTCCTAGATGAGGTATACAGGAAGCGCGCACGATTCGCCATCGTCTTCGTATCTTGCCACTATGTCAGTAAGCCCTGGGCGCAGCATGAGCGAATGAGCGCACAGGCGCGGGCACTGACCGAGACAGATCCATACTTCCTTCCCGTGAGACTCGATGATAGCGAACTTCCCGGATTGCGTCCTACTATTGGGTACATCGATGCTCGAAATACTACCCAGGACCAGCTAGTCGCCCTGATTAGCCAAAAGCTTTCGGGTGCCCCTGGAGCAACCAAGCCAGAACCGACAACTCTCCGCGCTCCTCGTACCCCTGATCAGCAACGGGAGCTCCTCGCTCAACGTCCCCCGGCGTGGGAGTACCTTCTCTACGGCGGCGTACTTTGGCAGCGTCGCAACGCATTGGAAGCAAAGTGGCGAGACCATGAATTGGGGTACGCCAGCCGCACGGGCCAACATTACGACACCGCCCAAGCATTTACGTTCCTCCAGAACTCGCTAAGCGACCTTGCGGCTTGCCCCCAAAACCTTCTCAAGATGCTGAGCCCCCAAGCTCAGCAGCGCGCTTTCGGGGCCCGAGGTGAATCCGGAAACGCAGAGCTGATCGAGCACATTGCCACCCGCTTCGTAGGAATCTATGAGCAGATGATGGATGTCGCTTCGGCACTGCGAGGCGCAGGTGTCCCAGAAGAGCTCAGCGAAGTAATGGAGGCAACAGCGCGATTGGCGGACCAGCCCCTGAAAGAGGTTCGCGATTTCATCGATCAATTCGTAGCAGAGGTGGATACCGTTCCAGAACGAATCGCCGATGGTAAACACCTGGAGATTACGATGGAACTAATCATGACAATTGACGATGAAGCGCTGAGGGAACAATCCGAAGCGATGGATCGGGCTAGGCGTCGCTTCGGATTGTAGGGGTCAGCGTCCGGCCCTAGCCTGTTCCTCATCTGCGCAGTCAGCGAGCAACGTTCCTTGTCCTGGTCTTCGTCCAGTGCGCTCGGTTTGCCGAAATCATCGGTCACATGGGCCTGGCCTGGTCGACGCGGTAGAGGTAGGCGGCGAGCGAGTCACGCCGGCGTCGTGGTCACAACACCTCACAACATCGGTGCCGCGACTGCCCGCAGGCCGCAGCCCACGCACCCGGGCTGCCGGAGACATCTGGCTGCGTTTCGCGGAATGGCCAGGTAGACAGCGGTGGTTACTGCACCGAGGCCATCACCGCGTCCCACAGCGACATCCGGCAGTGCGCGAGGGGCCTCCGCGTGCCTACATCCCATATCTGTACGCCATCGGATGACCAAGTCACAAGGCGGCGACGGTCAGGGGCCCACCCGGCTGGGGTGATGTCCTCGTCGTGGACGGTCAGCTCGCGTTTCGTGCCGTCGCCGAGGGACCAAAGACGCAAGGCGCCTCCGGTAGATGCAAGCCATCGGCCGTCGGGAGACCACGCTACCCGAGGTTCGAAGGGGGAGAGAGAACCGTAGGAGAAGCTGCGCTCAGGGGTGCCGTCTATACGCCATACCAGGGCGCGCTTACCCCACCAAGAGGCAGTGGCTAAGCGGCGACCATCCGGGGACCATTGGAGATCGTCAACGAGACCCTGCCAGCCTGGGGAGAGCCGTACGACGCCGCCCTCCTCAAGACGATGAATTAGAAGCGGTGGGTCTTCTTCGTTCAGGCTGGTGATGGCCAGCATTTCACCGTGTGGGGACCAAGCAAGCAAGTCGGCGGAGTGCTGTTCTTGGAAGATACGCAAGGTGTGCAACCGCTCGGACCCGGCACTGACCACTATGGCGTTGTGCATCAGTCTGCCGACGGCCAGACGGTTGCCGTCTGGCGACCAAGACAGGGCGCTCACAGATGAGTTGAAAATCCTGTCACCCACAAGTGCTCCGGTACGAGTGTCCCACACGTGCAGGGTCCCCATGTAGGCACCAGCAGCGATACGCTCTCCGGAGCGCGACCACTCAAGACTATCGATCATGCCTTGGCCTCCGGAGAGGGTACGTAACGGCGTCAGCGTCGCAGGGTTCCATAGGCGTACGTTCCCGTCGGATTGTCCGGTGGCGATCCGACGTCCGTCGGGCGACCAGCGCAGGATCCATACGATCGGGCCGCTGGACTCGGTGCGGGAAGCCAGTTGCGAGCCGCTCCGTGTGTCCCAGAGTCGAATCGTGGTGGCGGTGCCCCAGCCTTGGCCGTGGGCCGATACCGCGTACCGCCCGTCGGGCGAAAGCGCGACGTCGTTGACGACCCGCGCGTCAGCGGCGAATGCCACAAGCCCAACCCAGACGAACGGCAATAGGACAGCCGCTGTGAACGCGGCTACGCCGACCCTGTGTCGTAGCCGCGCAGGGGGCGTCTCGATCAGCTTCGACCGTTCGAGCCGGAAAGAGTCCTCGAACCGCTCTAGAAGCGTATTCAGGTCTTTGCCGAAGTCGGGGCCCGGCCGTAAATGTGTCGCCTGCAAGAAGGGAAACACCTTAAGGGAGTTGGGAAGCTGATCGGCGGCCGGGAGGCCAGCCCCACCGACCAGGACAGGAATTACAGCGATTTTGGCGGCGATCGCTGTTTCGATTTCTGTCCGGACGGGATCGTTCGGCTGGCCGAGCCGCAGCTCGCCTCTCGCGTCGCGGGTTTCGAGCCAGCTCTCTCCGATCAGGGCCAGCATGCAGTCACAGCGCCTGATCAGTGTGGGAAGGTTCTTTGCCCCCAGGGCGTGCAGAAAATTTCTACCGGGGGGCAGCGTCTCCGAATCCTTAAAAACTCGGGTGCGACCATATCGTTTCGACAGAGCGTCGTAGATTTCTTGACACTCACTCAGTGAGTCGCTTTGGCGGTAGTTGATGAAGAACCTCGGTTTGCGTCGCAGTTGGGAGAGATCGCCAAACCATAGCGAAAGTGGGCAACTTAGACCTCCAATGAGTAACCCTGCTGCGGACCCGGTTCCCTCCTCGCCGCGCGCGGAAATACCGCAGGCAAGGCCGAGGATAGTTAACGAAACGAGGTTGAAAATGCAGACTGACGGACGGGTCAACTTTCCGCGAAGAAAGGTCACCTGTACAACTTGCACAAGTCCCGCGCCTGCCAGAAGGAAGCCTAGGATCCCCGCCGCATCACTGCCAGCAAGGCCAGCAAGAAACGTCAACCAGAGCGCCGCTAAATACAGCGGAACAACTAGAAACAAGCGCATACGGGTGGTCACTTCCGCCCCCTCGACCCTCTGTACCGGTTCCCTAGATCGAGATGATAGTCACATCGGGGGGAAGGAAATGGAGTTTTAGGCGAGATAGTAATCCGGGTGGCTCACGAGGCCAGAGCTATCCTGTAATGATCTAGAAGCGTTAGCTAAGCATCGCGAAACCAGTTGCGGGACGATGTGCTGTTCGGTGGCTGACCTCCCCTCTAGCCATGATCTTGCACTTCCGAGCAAATCTCGCCGGTTTTGTCAGTCCCACACGTCCAGCTCCATAACGGTGGCTGACCTGCCCGCAGGCGCCTTAAACCCACTCCGCCCAGACACGGTCTGCCATGGCTGACGGAGACCGAGTCCGCTGCAGCTGCCATCCCTGCCTCCACCTTCAAGGTCACCCGACATGACGCGGCCCTCATGACCCCCCGTATACGGTGGCAGCAGGTGTGAATCGTCGATATCGCAGCAGTCCAGGCAAGGGGGCAAGAGATGGTGCGGGCGCCGAGGAGCGTAGAGGTCAAGCTGAACTTGCGCGTGCTGGAGATCTCCGGCACATGGGAACCGAACGACGCCGAGCGGCGGGCTGCTTGGGAGCTGTACGTCGAGCTGGTGACCCGGGTGTCGGTGGTGCCACTTCGTGAGGAGGAGGGGCTACTGCGGGAAGCCCTCAGCAGCCTGTACTCCCTGTTCACCACGACCCGGGAGGTGCTGCGCAAGTACGGTCCGGAAGTCGCCGAGCCCAAGAAGAACGGCCAGTACAACTTCGGTTACCTGGCCGTCGCGATGCTCAACTACGGCATCCGCCCATTGCTCGCAAGCTGGCACCCCGCGTTGGAGGACTGGGAGACCCACCGCCCCGCAGACCGCTCGCGTCGCGACCACGAACTTGCCTGGTCCCGCGCCAGCGAACTGCGGACCGCGCTGCGCGACACCCGCAACATCCTCACCGCCTACGCTGGTCTCCTTGCCGGCGCCTGCGGTGTCCCCAACCTCCTCGCGGCCGTCCCCACCGGAGATCACTAGGCAGTCTCCAAATCGCCTGTGCTAACGAGCAAGCCGCCCTGTCGACATCCGGCGTCCTCGGGACCTCTGGGAGCCACGTTTCGCTCTGGTGAGGACACAGGGACAACAGCCAGAGGAACTTGCCGCGCCACTGGTCCTCGGCTCCGATCCCCCACCACCGGTGCTGCACAATCACGGCTCAGGTCTCGTTGTCCTGGTCTTTGTCCAGTGCACCGACGGACGCCACCGTTCACCGCCGTACGCACACCACGTCTGACCTGCCCCGTGAACCCCCACGGACGCCTCCGAACGGCCACGCGGACAGTTGGAAAGCGTGTTGGGCACAACCCCTTGCGACGTGCGTACAAGAGCGAAGGTTTCCAGATCAAGCGCTGACCAGCGCGGACGGTCCGGGAGGCGGGGTTCCTGACTGCCAGTCTGCCTGCCACCGTGGGAGCATGACGGACGAGTTACCGGTTCGCATAGTCGATGGACGTGTAGTCAGGGCACCCGGGGTCGGGCCAGTGGCGATGGTGTGGCTCCCCCTGGACGGGCAGGTCATCGCCAAGATCCCGCCCCGCAAAGGCAACCGCCACTGGCTGCATGAGACGGTGGGCATCCGTTCCCCGGAGTTCGATGACGACCGATGGAAGCTGCCACGGAGCAGTCTTGTGCGGCTGGTGACGGCGGCCATCGACCGGTACGGGTTCATCGTGCTCTGGCGTGACATGTCGAGGCTGTCGCAGTGCACCAGGGCATGTCTGGAAGCGACGGGCGTTGAATGCCAGTGCTCGTGCCTCGGGGCGCACCATGGACAGGATGCTGCCGGTTGGTTCGAACGCGTCGGAGACGCGGTGGTGGCCGACCGGGGCGAGTTCACTCGCACCGCGGTCGTCTACGGAGCGAGAGGTAGTGACGCCGATGCTGTGGTGTATGAAGGCAAGCTCGCGGGTGAACGCTACCGCGTGGATCGCGCCGGCCGACGGGACTGGCCCGCCGCCGCACAGTTCATGTGCGCGAGCTGCATGACCGTGAAGGCAGCCGTGTGGGACCACTGCCACACGCATGGCTTCGTACGCGCGCCGCTGTGCAACCGCTGCAACACCCGTTACTGGCGAGGGTGGCGGCCCCAGCACGGCCGGGCAACGCACAACCGCAACTTCGACGACAGCTACTACCGCTGGTGCCCCGAGCACTCCAACGCACGTAGAAGGTGCAGCGCGTAGCAAGCCCGAGGCTGGTGGTTGGTAGGCGGCCTATGCTCCGTCTCAGTTTCCGTCTCGTTCATTGTCGTCCGTCGCGGTCCGGACCGGTTCACACTGCCTCGACGAGCACAGCCTCCGTACGGCGGTGAACGCATGCGAACCCGGCGGGATCACGCTCCAACGAGCGTGACAAACCTGCAAAGCGAGTTACGTGGGTTCGAATCCCGCCACGGCCTCCAGCGCATCGACCTGCCGTTCGCCCGTCCCAGGTTCTTGATCGTTGTGGTGTGACGTCGTCATGCGGCACGCGCATGGAGGCGGGCTCAGCCCAGTCCACGGAGACCCTCTTCCCGACCAATGAACTGCGGCAGCGGGGCGGCGGCCCACCGGCTTCGGCAAGACGGCCCATAAGCGCAGAAACGAAGTCGAGCGGACGATTGATGCCCTCAAGATCTTCCGGGTTGTGGCCGCGAGGTTCGACAAGCGTGCCTATGTCTCCCAGTGCACCGTGACCGTCCCAGCGATCCGGCTCTGGCTTCGGGGGTAGATCCATTATCCCCACGCAGGGAAGCGTCTGTCACCGTTCTCCGGAATGATCTTTACACCCGATTTGCACCTCTAGGCTTGCGGGCGGATACAAAACACAGATGTGACCCGGGAGTTGAAAGTGACGCACGACGCTGCCGCGCTGGCGATGGAACTCACGGACATGGCCGCGACCGATCACCAGTCCGCGGTCCGCGCGAACAGCGATGACCCCGCCGAGCAATTGGCCTGGCGGCGACTGACCGCCCGGCACGGTGACCGGCTCGGTGAGATCATGGACGAGTACGGCTGGCCGACGGCGGAACTCGTCGGCGAGGAGGCCGCACGCGCGGCATGGCTGATCGCCCAGCACGCCGACCGACAGCTCGACGTTCAGCGTCGGGCCCTCCAATTGATGCAGCAAGCGGTGTCGGCAGGCTCGGCCAGCCCCCGAGAACTGGCCTTCCTGCGCGACCGCACGCTGGTCAACGAAGGCCATAAACAGGTCTATGGCACTCAGATCGCCGGCGTGAAGGACGGGGCACCCGTTCCGTGGCCCTGCGAAGAGCCCGAGCGCATGGACGAACTCCGCGCGGAAGCAGGCATCGAGCCCTTCGACGAGTACGTCGCCAAGTTCCCCGTGGCCTGACGCCGGTTCTGCGGCTGCGGTGCAAGCATCCGCACGGAGCTGAACGCCGATGGACGAGACCGGATCACGCCTCGATCAACCGGGACAAACCCGCAAAAAGGCGAGTTACGCGGGTTCGAGTCCCGCCACGACCTCCCCCTCCAACCCCCCTTCCAAGACACGCTTCTGAGTATCTCGACTCATCCCCTGTGCTCACATGCCCGCTAACATGATCGCGTTCAGCTGATGATCAGCTATATAAGTTCAAATCGGTCATATCGGGAGAGTTGGCGTGGCGTCAGATTTCGCACGCTTGATGAAGCAGGACTTTTCGGACTTCGAGGGCGCGGCCAAGGCATGGGAGAAACTCGGCGGCACGATGGAGTCCCTGCAGCAGCGACACCGGCGTAATGTCACGGGTCCGCTGCACGGCCAGTGGACGGGCGAGGACGCGAATTCCGCGCTCTTCTATCTCGAGGACGTCGAGTCCCGTATCGGCATCGCCCGCACCGAGGCCGTGACCATCGCGGAGGTCATGGACGAGACCCGCTTCCGGATGGAGCAGGCGCAGAACGCTCTGCGCAACGCGGTCCGCAGGGCCGAGGAGAACGGCTACGCGGTCGACGACGAGGGCAACGTCACCGACGCCAGCCTCCCCACCGATCAGGGGGCGCGGCACGACCCGGACTACCAGGACCTCGTGCGCGAGCGCAGCGGCCCGCTCGGTGAGTACCGGCAGTGGATAGACCAGGCGCTCAAGGACGCCCGTGAGGCCAGCGACCAGGGGACCAGGGCCCTGTCCGGGCTGAACGGCGACATCATGGACCGCTTCCGCCACGGGGCGGTGGACGAGTCCGGCGACGACGCGAAGGCCGCCATGAAGGCCCTCGGAAACCAGGGGCCGCAGATACCGGACAAGCCCCAGGACGCCGCCGACTGGTGGAAGGCGCTGAGCCCGACGGAACAGCGCGAGTACATGACCATGTACCCGAAGGAGATCGGGTCGACGAACGGCCTCCCCTCCGACGTGCGGAACGAGGCCAACCGCATCGCTCTGGACCAGCAGTACGACGCGCTGGCCAATGGCGACGCCCGCGCGGAGAACCCCGGCGCGAGCAACGACGAGCTCAACAACCGGCAGAACCAACTGGCGTTGCTCCGCGAGGAGCTGGAAAAGAATGACGGCCAGACCGAGGAGCGCAAGCAGCTCTATCTGCTCGACTTCGACGGCAGCGGCAACGGCAGGGCTGTTATCGCGATGGGCAACCCGGACACGGCCGAGCACACCGCCATCCAGGTGCCGGGCACCGACACCACGATGAACAGCGTGCCCGGCCAGTTGGGCCGCATCGGGGACCTGCAGAATTCCGCGTACGCCTACGGCGATCCGAACGGAGACGTCTCCACCATCATCTGGCTGGGCTACGACGCCCCCGAGTTCGAGAACGGCAACCAACTGGTCGGCGGTGGCGTGTACGACGAGGGACGGGCCGAGGAAGCCGCTCCGAGGCTGCGGGACTTCGTCCAGGGCGTCCGGGCCTCGCACGAGGGAGAGCCCTCTCACCTGACCGTGCTAGGACACAGCTACGGATCCACCGTGGTCGGTAACGCGGCGTCCCTGGACGGGGGTCTGGGCGCGGACGACATCGTGGCTGTCGGAAGTCCCGGTATGCACGTCAACAAGGCCGAGGACCTCAACATCGATCCTGACCACGTCTGGATCGGAAAATCCGACAGCGACAACGTCGCCGACGCGTTCTCCGACTTCAACCTCGGCGACAACCCAGCTGAGGAGCCCTTCGGCGGCAACAACTTCAAGGTGGACCACAACGGCGGGCACAGCGATTACTGGAAGGGCGACGCCCTGACGAACCAAGGCCTGATCATCGCTGGCAGACAGCCGGAAACAGAGCCCAAGCAGGACAACGACGTACCACTGCTGCCCTGGTAGACCACAATGAGGAAGACGATGATGATCGCCAAGCGCACGGCTCTTTGCGCACTCAGCGCCGTGCTGCTGTTCTCGGCCACGGCCTGCACATCCGACGGCGCCAGGGACATCAACGACCCACTGCCCCGCAAGGCACGGGACGCCACGCTCGGTCTCGCCCGCGATTTCACCGAGCGAATGGCGAACGATGCCAATGTTGAGCTCAAGCCCAGCGAAGAAATCGTCCACTTCTACGACTGTGTCGGCGAGCATGACGAAGTGGCAGACGACGGCCGCTTCTACCTCAAGTACCACGCGCGAGCGGACCTTCCGCGCGATCAGCACATCCAGATAGTGAGGAAGCTCCGCAAATCCCTCAAGAAGCAGGGATTCAAAGATCTCGGCGGCAACGAGCGCCCGGGCGACGAGCGCCCCATCATCTGGAACTTCGAGGCCGAGGACGGAGGCGAGTGGTACGACCTCGATGTGCACAGCCTGGACGGTCGGCAGGGCAAGGAACCTGACGAGCTGCAATTCAGCGTCAACACCACCTGCTTCCTTCCACCCGGCGCGAAACAGCAGAAGTTCTAGCGCCGAAGACGATGACGATCACTAAGCGCACAGCCCTGGGCGCACTCACCGCCCTGCTGCTGTTCTCGGTCACCGCCTGCGGATCCGACGGTGGCCGGGACATCAACGATCCGCTGCCCCGCCAGACGCGGGACGCCGTGCTGGGTCTCGCCCGCGATTTCACCGAGCAAATGGCGGCTCCTGCCGGCGTGAAGCTCAAGCCCAAGGAAGAAATCATCCGCTTCTACGACTGTGTCGGCGAGCATGACGAAGTCGCGGACGACGGCCGTTTCTACCTCAGGTACCGCGTGAGGGCTGACCTTCCGCGCGATCAGCACATCCAGACCGTGAGAAAGCTCCGCAAGGCCCTCAAGAAGCAGGGATTCAAGGATCTCGGTGGCAACGAGCGGCCGGACGACGAGCGCCCCGTCATCTGGAACTTCGAGGCCGAGGACGGAGGCGAGTGGTACGACCTCGATGTGGACAGCCTCAATGATCTCAAGGGCAAGGAACCTGACGAGCTGCAGTTCAGAGTCAGCACCACCTGCTTCCTCCCACCCGGCGCGAAACAGCAGAAGTTCTAGCCCCGAAGCGATCCCATATCTCCCTCAGGAAGGAAACCGCCTCCATGGCTGGGAATTTGACGGTAAGCCCCAACGAGCTGCGCGGCTCGGCGGGCGCCGCCGACGGCATAGCCGACGACATGAAGGAGCCGTCGGACAAGGCGGTCAGGGAGGCGGCGACGGCCGGCTCCACGATGACGGGATGGTCGATCGGGCCGGCCCTCCAGGAAATCTCCAGCAGTTGGGGCAAGGCTCTGCAGGGGCTCCACGCCCGTACGAAGGCGGGCGCGACCAACCTGCGCAAGTCCGCGGACGGGCACGAGTGGAACGACGACCTGGTCACCCAGGACTTCGAGAAGCTGGACGTGCAGACCGCGTCGGCGAGCGGAGTCGGGGTCGGGGTGATGTCGGCTCCCATGGCGGGCGGCGGCGCGGTGGGGTCGGGTCCGTACCCGAACACCGGCCTCGACCCGAGGTTCCCGGGCAACGGCGGCGGTGACGTGCGACCGCTGGGACCGCATCCGGTCGACAACGGCATCACCCCGTTCGACCGGGGATTCCAGCCACCCGTCGCGAGCGATCCGGGCTTCGCGTCCCCGTTCCCGGGAGAGGACATCCAGGGCGGGCCCCATCTGCTTCCGGACGGCCAGCGCACTCCGATCGACGAGTCGCCGACCCACCAGTTCCCCGAGCCCGACTCGACTGATCTGCCGGCTCCCGGGGAGCAGCGTCCGGCGGGACCCACGGTCGGACAGGAGGGCAGGACTTCGGGCGAGCCGGAAATAGGGACGCGGCCGACTCCCGGGGCGAATCCGTTCGGCTGAGCCCCCAGGCCGCTTCGTGCGGTGCGGTGCGGTGCGGTCACAGGATCTCCCCAAACAGCAGCACAACCCTGGGCACCTTCCGGCTGTCCAGAACATGACTGGAAGGCAAACTCCGGTCGCCGTGCTTCTGTCCCGACGAGGAGACCCATCCGTGCGCCAGCGCATCCGCCCCTCGCACATCCGTCACTCGGCGGCCCTCGTGGCCGCCGCCGCGGCCGTCGCGGCCGTTCCCGTGGCCGTCGCGCCCTCGGCGTACGCCGAGGGGGGCGAGCCCTCCCTGGTGATCTCGAATCTGCCGCGTACGTCTCCCAAGCCCGGCGAGGTGTACGACGAGTCCGTCGTCGTCACCAACAAGGGCACCACGGCCGCGGACGGCGTCACCTTCCGGATCCGGCTGACCCGGGGGCTCGACTTCCCGGAGGCGGTGCAGGGCTGCACCTACTCGACCGTCGAGGACCAGGTCAGGCAGGCGCTCTGCGAACTCGACACGGTCATCGAACCCGGCGCGTCCATCGAGACGCCCGTGCGGTTCAAGGCGCTGCCCAACGCGCTGATGGAGGCCGTCGAGTACGGCACCGGCCCGACCGGCGAGGCCCCGGGCGAGGGATTCGGCGACAGTCACCGGCGACTGACCCTGACCGCCGACAGCTCCGCCGACCTCGTCGCCGTCGGTGATGACACCGAGGCGCTCGCGGGCGACAAGCAGTCCGTCACGGCGACGCTCCGCAACGACGGACCCGGCTGGATCCGGAACCAGGAGAGCGACGACCAGACGGCGCTCATGGTGCAGATCCCGCCGGGCACGGTCGCCGCCGAAGTACCCGAGGAGTGCGCGCCGTTCGGGATCGACGGTCCGTCCGGGCCCGGTGGGACGCCGCGCAAGTCCAAGTACGTCTGCTGGCCCGCCGACCACACCATCGACGTCGGCGAGTCCCTCTCCTTCACCTTCATGCTGGAGATCAAGGACGACGCGAAGACCACCACAGGTGAGGTGAAGGCGACCTCCGTCTACGACATCCGCCCGGCCTTCGACAAGAACCCCGCCAACGACAAGGCGCAGATCCGTATCGCCATCCCCACCGACTACGAACCCGGCCCCTCCCCCTCCGGCGGCTCCGGCAACGGCGGCGGCTCGACGGACGGCGGCTCCACCAACGGCGGGAACGGCAACGACCCCGACGGCCAGTCCACCGGCGGCACGGGCAGCACCGGCTCCACCTCGTCCGGCACCTCGACGGGCGCCACGACCGGCGGCTCCGGCAACTCCGTCGGCGGCAACCTCGCCAGCACCGGCTCCAACGGCACCCCGCTCCTGGCCGGCGCCGCCGCCACCGCGGCGGCCCTCGGCAGCGCCCTGGTCATCGCCGTACGCCGTCGCCGCCGCGCGACCGCCGAGTCCTCCTGACGACACGCGTCCCTGAGGCCGGTGCAGCGGCTCCTCGGCCGGAGGTGCCCGGCCGGTCTCAGGGACGCGGCGTCGCCCTCGCGAGATGCGTCTGGAGCAGGCGCGGCGAGTTTTCGAAGCCCTGACGGGCATACGCCGGGACGGCCCGGGGTGAGGAGTGGACGGTGACCCGCTCCAGTCCGAGGTCCTTCGCCCTGGCCAGCGTCTCGCTGATCAGCCGACCGCCCAGCCCCGCGTCGCGAGCCTCCGGGACCACGTACACGCACTGGAGATCACCGGACGCCCGGTGCAGGGCGTAGGGCGTCGGTACCCGGTGGACGACGGCCAGCCACGCCATGCCGATGATCCCCAGATCACCGCTGACGAGGACCATGCAGCGGTGCGAGGAGACGTTCCGCTCGGCCCAGGCGACGAAATGGCGGACGAAGTCCTCGCGGTCGAGGGCCGTCGGTGCGGTGCCGTCGTGCTCGAGGATCCACCGCCACCGCAGTCCCGCGACAGTCGCCAACTCCCCCGGTTCGGCTGGGCGGACGATCACCTGGTCCATACGCGCACCGTCGATCAGGCCCACCGCCCGGCGCCCACCGACTCCAGCACCCCACTCGCCGTGTCCTGGAACACCTCCGTCCAGTAGTGCCGGCCGTCCCTGCCCGCCGCGGCCACGCCGGTCGGGTCGACCGTCGACAGGACCTGGAGCATCGTCATGGCCAATTGGTCGTAGGTGTCGGTCGTCAGCTCGTGGCCCGACTCCTCGTCGATCGCCTGCTCGCGGTGGAGCAGCCAGAGCGTGAAGGCGAGGGTCGAGACGTCGGTGTTGAGGGGGAACAGCCTCGCCTCGGGCTCGTTCCAGTTCAGGACCGCGCCCGTCGCGCCGTCGACGACCAGGCTGTTGTCCTCGTCGAGGCGGCCGAGGCGTATCAAGTGGTCGGCGCGGTAGGGGAGTTCGGCCGCAGGGTGAACGTCGGCGTAGTGCTCGGTCAGCGTCGGCAGGGGGACGTCCGTGTCGAGGTCGAGGGAGAACAGGTGGGCGCCCTCCGGCAGGCCGATCTCGCGCAGGAAGCGGCGGGTCGGCTCGTGGGTGAGCGTGGCGGGGAAGTCGACCTCCTCGAAGCGCACCACCTTGCGCGGGCCGAACTCCTGGTCCAGGAGGCGCCGCGGCAGGTCCAGGGCGAGGCCCGACTCTCCGGCCCGGCCCGCCACGAGCGCGAGCGGGCGGATCAGGGCCGCCATCTTCCAGAACGGCGCCGGCTCGCCGTCCGTGCCTTCCTCGAAGACCGCCAGCAGGTGCCGGGACGCCTCCGCGACCGCCTTCGGGCCGTAGCGGCCGACGTAGGAGGCGAACTGGCCGCGCAGCCCTGCCAGTTCGTCCGTGGCCTCCGCGAAGCGGACCAGTGTGCGCAGTGACGGGGCGAGCGGACGGCGGTCCATCAGGTCGGGGCGGTCGTGCAGGAAGTGCGTCGTCGAGATCTCGCCCGTCGCCCCGTCCAGCAGGACCGACTCCGTCGGCAGGGCACCGGGGCCCAGCAGTCCGCCTATCACCAGCTGGTCCCGCAGCTCGGCGGCCAGCCGGTCGACCGGGCCGCCCGTGGAGTCCGCCACCGTCCGCAGGCCCTCGCGGCACAGCTCGGCGAAGCTCAACACTCCGCTCTCGCAGGGCAGGCCGGGTCCCGTCAGCCATCGCCGCGTCGACGCGTGCGTGATGTAGGGATCCAGCTCGGTCTCGGTCAGGACGATCGCCGTGTCACCGGCGTAGGTCGTAATGGTCGTGCTCATGGACTCCCCCGCATGTGCTCGCTCACAGCCCCCGGGCAGGACACGGCCGATCGGCCCGCCCGCCGGGTTCGGCGGCCGTCCCACTGCTCAGAACACTACGCGCCACCACTGACAACGCCCCTGGATTTGCACGCCCGCAGACAGCGCTTCACATCGGTAGACGCTCAGCCCACCCTCGCGCGTTCCCGCCCCGCCAGAATCGCCTCCACGGTCTCCCCCACGGTCAGCTCCGAGGAGTCCACCCACAGCCCGATCCGCGGCGTCCGAGCCCGCAGCTCCGCGTCCAACCGCTCGACCGTCCAGGCCCCGTAACCCGTCTTCGCCCGCCCGGCCTCCCGTGCCGCCACGGCCGCGGCGCTCGGCGCCAGCACGACCACGTACAGCGGACGTGTGCGCACCAGCCGTACGTACGCCGCCAGCTCCGGGCCCAGCACCACGTCCTGCACGACGGCCGTGAACCCGGCCTCCGCGTACCCGTCCGCCGCTGCCACCGACAGGCGGTACCGCAGCCGCAGTTGGGCCTCGCCCTCGTCGCCGTCGGCGCCCTCGGCCCCGGGGTCGTACTCCACGCGCCCCGAGACGATCATCCGGCGGAAGGCATCACCGCGGACATGCGCCGCCCTCGGCAACCTCTCCGCCAGCGCCTGCGCGACCGTCGACTTCCCGGCCGCCATCACGCCGGTGACAAGGACAACCCCGCCCATCGGAGACGTAAGGGACATCAGAACGTTCGGCGGGCCGGCCGGAACGCGCTCACTGCCCCGTCACCACCGCCGCCTGCGGCCGGATCGGCAGCCGGTTCACCGGGCGGCCCGTCGCCGCGCGTACGGCCGACGCGATCGCGGCCGGCGAGGTGACCACCGGCACCGCGCTCACCGCCTTCGCGCCGAACGGCGCGACCACGTCCCGCTCCTCGACCAGCTTCACGATCCGGATGTCGGGGGCGTCCAGGGCCGTCGGCAGGGAGTAGCCCGTCAGGTCCGGGTGGCGGATCAGGCCGCGCGCGGAGCGCAGGTTCTCCGTGAGCGCTATGCCCACGCCCTGCGTGACGCCCGCCTCGATCCGCGCCTCCAGCTGGGCCGGGTTCAGCACCCGGCCGACGTCCTGGGCGAGCGCCAGCTCGACCACACGCACGGAGCCCAGCTCGATGTCGACGTCCACCACCGCGCGGATGGCGCAGAAGGCCACGCCGACGAAGGCGTCGCCCTGGCCGGCCTCGTTCAGCGGCTCGGTCGGGTGCGGGCGGCACTGGGCGGTCGCCCACAGCTCCTTGCCGTCCATCGCCTCGGTGACGGTGGTCGACAGGACACCGTCGTACGACGTGATCTTGCCGTCGGTGATCTGAAGCAGCTCCGTGGACATGCCGAACTTGTGCGCCAGGGGCTGCAGCAGTTGCGTACGGACCATCTTGGCGGCCCGTTCCACCGCGCCGCCGGACACCCAGGTGTGGCGGCCGCGGCAGCCCGCGCCCGCGGGGGGCTGGTCGGTGTCGACGGGCGCCACGTGCACCTCGTCGATGCCGAGCGTCTCCTGGACGATCTGCCGGGCGAGGGTGGTGAAGCCCTGGCCCGTCTCGACGGCCGCGCAGAGCACCGTCGCCACGCCGTCGTGGACCTTCACCGTCGCCGTGGAGACCTCGTCCGCGCCCTCGGCGCCGAGCATGTGCACCATGCCCAGGCCGTAGCCGACGCCCCGCCGCACGGCGCCCGGTTCGCCCGCGCCCTCGGGGCCGCCGGGCAGCAGCCACTCGTCCTCGGGCGTGTCCTTGGGGAGGGCGGGCAGGGGGTAGTCCCGCACGGCCTGCAGCAGCTCCGCGACGGGGGCCGGGCAGGTCACCGTCTGGCCGGTCGGGAGTACGTCGCCCGTCGCCATGGCGTTGCGCAGGCGCAGCTCCGCCGGGTCCATGCCGAGCTTCTTGGCCAGCTTGTCCATCTGCGCCTCGTAGGCGGCGCAGACCTGCATGGCGCCCTCGCCGCGGACATGGCCGGAGGGCGGGTTGTTGGTGCGTACGGCCCAGCCCTCGATGAAGGCGTTCGGGACGACGTACGGGCCGCAGGCGAAGGCGACGGCGGCGGCCAGGGCGTCGGAGGACGTGTCGGCGTAGGCGCCCGCGTCGAGCAGGATCTGCGCCTCGACCTTGACCAGCTTGCCCTCGGCGTCCGCGTGGTGGCGGTACCGGAGCAGGGTGGGGTGCCGGTGGGTGTGGCCGAGGAAGGACTCCTCGCGCGTGGCCGTCAGTTTCACCGGGCAGCCGGTCTTGAGCGCCAGCAGGCCGAGCGGGAGCTGGAAGCCCTGGTCCTCGCGGTCGGCGGTGGCGCCGGGGACGCCGGTGACGACGACTTTGACGCGCTCGGGTTCCAGGCCGTAGCAGGCGGCGGCCCGGTCCCGGTCGGTGTGCGGATCGGTCGAGGCCAGGTAGAGCTCGACGCCGCCGTCGGGGCGGGGGACGGCGAGGCCCGCCTCGGCGCCGATGGGGGCCGGGTCCTGGCGGCCGATGCGGTACAGGCCCTCGACGACGATGTCGCCGGCCGCGTCGGGGTCGCCGTGGCGCAGCGGGATGTGGCGGATCAGGTTGCCGTCGGGGTGCAGCGGCTCGGCCTCGAACGCCTGCTCGGGGTCGGTGACCGGGTCGAGCACCTCGTACTCGACGATGACGGCCGCGGCGGCCAGGCGCGCGGTGTCGGGGTGGTCGGCGGCGACGGCGGCGATGGGTTCGCCGTGGTGGCGTACGACCTCGGAGGCGAAGACCGGGCGGTCGGCCTTGCCGCGGCCGAACAGCGGGCTGCCGGGCACGTCCTCGTGGGTGACGACGGCCCGTACGCCGGGCATCTCGCGCGCGTGGGAGGTGTCGATGGACGTGATGCGCGCGTGCGGGTGCGGCGAGCGCAGTACGGCCGCCCACAGCAGGCCCTCGGCCCACAGGTCGGCCGCGTACGGGAACGTGCCCTCGGTCTTGGCGCGGGCGTCGGCGGCCGGCAGGGAGGCGCCGAGGCCGTGCGGGATCGGCTCGGGGGCGGGTGCTGCCTCCGCGGCTGTGGTCGCGGTGGCGGCTTCGTTGCTCACGCCTGGCCTCCGTCCTGGCCGTACGCCTGGTCATGCGGTCCCGCAGGCCTCGGGTTCATGGCCCCGGGCGCCTCGAACGCCGACGGATTGACCCCGCCGGCCCCCGGGCCCGCCTGGTGAGGAATACGCGGCTCGTCGCCGTCGTGTTCGGGCTCGTCGGCCGCCGTGGGGGGGGGGGGGGGGGGGGGGGGGGGGGGGGGGGGGGGGGGGGCCCCGCCGGGGCCGCGCGGGGGGGGGGGGGGGGGGGGGGGGCCGGGGGGGGCGGGGGGGGGGGGGGGGGGGGGGGGGGGGCGGGGGGGGGGGGGGGGGGGGGGGGGGCCCGCCCCCGGCCCCCCCCGCCCCCCCCCCCCCCCCCCCCCCCCCCCCCCCCCCCCCCCCCCCCCCCCCCCCCCCCCCCCCCCCCCCCCCCCCCCGACCCACAACCCACCCGCAGGCGCTACGCGAACCCCCATCCCACCCGCACAGGCGCCGCAGGCATCAAGGCGAACCCCCACCGAACACCAGCAGGCCGCCGCAGGCACCCCCGCCCAACCGCCGGAGGCACCCGCGCGTATTTGGCCCCCACGCGCGCGTGCCCCACCACCAACCCCCACCACGCTCCCTAGCATCGGCGCCATGCCCGCCACCACCTCCACGGCCACGAACCTCCCATCCCCCCTCCGCACCTGGTGGTCGCAACGTCCCCTCACAGCCGGCGCGGCCGTCATGGCAACCGGCATCCTCTCGGTGGCCCTGCACCAGACGAACCACGAGACACTGTCGCGCATCGCCCTCACCCTGGCCGGCGCAGCCTGGCTCGCGCTCGCCGGCGACTTCGTCGCACGGCTCCTGTGGGACCGCACCAGATGGACGAAGGAGGCAGCCACCCCCGCCGCACTGACCGCCATCGCCGCGACAACGGTCCTGGGCACCCGTTTCGCCACCCTCGGCTGGGAAACCCTCGCCAAGGCCCTCCTCGCCCTCGCGGCCCTCCTGTGGCCCGGCCTGCTGATCACCGTCGTACGCCACTGGCACCACCGCATGCCCGGCGCGGTGTTCCTCGGCTGTGTGGCCACCCAGGGCCTCGCCGTCCTGGCCGCGACACTCGCCGCGACCGAGACCTCGGCCTGGCTCGCCCACACGGCACTCGCGTTCTTCTGGCTCGGCCTGCTGCTCTACGCCGTCGCCCTGACCCGCTTCGACCTGCGCGAAGTGGCCCACGGTGCAGGCGACCACTGGGTGGCGGGCGGCGCCCTCGCCATCTCCGCACTCGCCGGCTCGAAACTCATCGCCGCCGACAGCGCCGACCTCTACCTCTGGAACGACGACGACAGCGGCGTCCTGCGCTCCGTGACCGTCGCCCTCCTGGTACTCGACCTGGCCTGGTACGCCGTCCTGCTCATCGCCGAGATCGCATGGCCTCGGCCGCGCTACGACGTCCGCCGCTGGGCAACCGTGTTCCCGATGGGCATGACGGCGGCGGCGACCCTCTCCGTCGCCACCGCCCTCGACATCCCGTGGCTCGAGACCCCCGGCGACGCACTGCTGTGGATCACGGTGGCGGCTTGGCTGGCGGTCACCGCGGGCGCGGTGTCGGCCTACACCCGCCCCTCGTCCGGAGAGGTCACGTCCACAAAACGGCGATGAAGATGTTCGCCGTGGTCAGCAGCCCCACCACCCCGAACAGACTCTTGTCCACCTTCTCCTCGTCCCGCTTCACATACACGAGCCCGAGGATCACGACCAGCAGCGCCAGCTTCACGCCGATCTTGAGGTTGTCGACGGGCTGATCGTCCGCCTGGTTGAGCCCGACGAGGATCACCCCGGTGACCAGCATGGTCAGCGCGCCGTGCAGCATGGCGGGGACGAACCGGGCGGTGCCCTGGCCCATCGCCTTCATCTGGGTGAGGAAACCCCCGAGCAACGCGGCGATGCCGATGATGTGCAGGCCGACGAAGAGATGGATGAGTACGTCCATGGAGCCGGAGCCTAATCACCACCGAACGCCCACCCGACACCACCCCACTCCAAGCCCACAGCGCCGCCCCTCCGATCCCACCACCCCACCCCGCCTCCCGATCTTGCATATATGCGGCCCATAGCACCCTGCTGCCCCGCCGACCCCCGAAACCGCCACATCGGTCATCACCCCGCGTTGACCAGACGCCCGTATCCCGGGATCACGCTCACTTACGGTCATCCCCCGGTCCGCTCCCGGCACTTCCGCACAACGCGTTACCGACCCGACACACCGAGGTTTAGCGTCCTCCACCAGGTGACCGGCTCCCCACCGCCGCCCGGGCCAGGGGCGGCAGTCGGACACCACCGCCGAGAAAGGTCCGGCGGCGGCCCGCTCCCCCTGTGTGGACCGCCGCCGGACGCGTAACCCGCCCGGTGCGGCCGTACCTCCGCTCCCCCGGGCGCTCATACGTCCGCCGCTCTCCCGAGGCGGTCATACGTCCGTCGCCCGACGGACGTGGCAGGACGAGGCGGTCGTACGAAAGGACGTGCAGTCCACATGGCAGCGCACCGAAAGCCCCGTCAGCGTTCGGTCCCCGGCAATACGGCCCGCACGGCATGGACGATCGCGCTGGCGGGCGCGGCGAGCGCGACGGGCTTCGACGGCACCGGACACGCCGAGCCGCAGCTGACACCGGCTCAGGTCAAGGCGAAGGTGGACAAGCTGTACCAGGAGGCCGAGGTCGCCACCGAGAAGTACAACGGCGCCAAGGAGAAGGCGGAGACGGCCCAGCGGCGGATCAGGACACTGCAGGACGAGACCGCGCGCAGGACCGAACGGCTCAACGCGGCGCGGGAGGCGCTGGGTTCGATGGCCGCGGCACAGTACCGCGACGGCGGCGTCGACCCGTCCCTCCAGCTCGCGCTCTCGAACGACCCCGACCGCTATCTCGATGCGGCGGAGTTCGCCGAACGCGCCGGCAACCGCCAGGCGGCGTCCGTCGCCGGCGTCCGCGAGCAGCTACGGGAGATCGAGCAGCTGCGCGGCGCCGCACGCGTCGAACTGGCCTCGCTGCAGTCCCGCCAGGCCGAACTTCGACGGCACAAGAACACGATCACCGGCAAGCTGGGCGCGGCCAGGAGCCTGCTCGCCCGGCTGACCGCCGAGGAGCGCGCCCGCCTCCAGGACAGCGGGGACCGCGCCGCACGCTCCTCGGCGGGCACCCGCGACGCGCTCACGGGCCCCGGTTCCGCTGCCGCACAAGCACCCAACTCCCGTGCGGCGGCCGCTGTTTCCTACGCCCACTCCAAGCTCGGCAGCCCTTATGTCTGGGGCGCGACCGGCCCGGACGCCTTCGACTGCTCCGGCCTCACTCAGGCCGCCTACCGCTCGGCGGGCCTCTCCCTGCCCCGCACCACCTACGCCCAGATCGACGCGGGCCGCCACGTCTCCCGCTCCGAACTGCTGCCGGGCGACCTGGTGTTCTTCTACTCCAGCATCAGCCACGTGGGCCTCTACATCGGCAACGGCCAGATGATCCACGCCCCGAACCCGTCGGCACCGGTCCGGGTCGCGCCGCTCGACGAGATGCCGTTCGCCGGGGCCACGCGGGTGGTGTGAACGAGCGAGCCCTGACCGCAGGGCCCGTCCCTCACGGGTGGACCCTCATGGGTGGACCCTCACTGCTAGACCAGGCGCCGTGCCGTAGCCCACCGCGTCAGCTCGTGCCGGTTGGACAGCTGGAGCTTCCTCAGCACCGCCGAGACATGGGACTCGACCGTCTTCACGGAGATGAAGAGCTGCTTGGCGATCTCCTTGTAGGCATAACCACGGGCGATCAGCCGCAGCACCTCCCGCTCGCGCTGGGTGAGCCGGTCGAGGTCCTCGTCGACCGGCGGCGCGTCGGTCGACGCGAACGCGTCCAGGACGAACCCGGCGAGGCGCGGCGAGAACACCGCGTCGCCGTCCTGGACGCGGAAGATGGAGTCGACCAGGTCGGTGCCGGTGATCGTCTTCGTCACGTATCCGCGCGCACCGCCCCGGATCACGCCGATGACATCCTCCGCCGCGTCCGAGACGGAGAGCGCCAGGAAGCGGACGGGCTGCTCGGTGTCCGCCATCAACGCGGCGCAACGGCGCAGGACTTCGACCCCGCCGCCGCCCGGGAGGTGCACATCGAGGAGGACGACCTCGGGCCGGGTCGCGGTGATGACCGTGACCGCCTGGTCGACGTCCGCGGCCTCGCCCGCCACTTCGACGCCCGTCTGCTCGGTCCGGCCGATCTCGGCCTGGACTCCCGTACGGAACATGCGGTGGTCGTCGACGAGGACCACGCGCACGTGCCGCTCGCCCGCGCTGCCGCCGGTCGACTCCACGGGCTCGTTCGCCTCGGTCGGGTCGCTCATGACGTCTTCTCCGCCCTCTCCATCTCCAACTCGACCTCCGTACCGCCGCCGGGTACCGCCCGGAGCCGGGCCGTACCGCCGTTGCGCTCCATGCGGCCGATGATCGATTCTCTGACACCCATGCGGTCGGCGGGTATCGAATCGAGGTCGAAGCCCGGACCGCGGTCCCGGACGGAGACGAACACGGTCTTCCCCTCCACCTCGGCGTAGACCTGCACGGCGCCGCCCTCGCCACCGTACTTGGCGGCGTTGACCATCGCCTCGCGCGCGGCCTGCATCTGTGCGCCGATCTTCTCGTCGAGCGGGCAGTCGCCGACGACCACGACCTCTATGGGGACGCCGTGCTTGTCCTCGATCTCGGCGGCGTTGCGCCGGACCGCGTCGGCGAGGTTGGTGGGTTCGTCGGCCTCATCCTTGCCGGTGCCCTCGGGTTTGTAGAGCCAGGTGCGCAGGTCGCGCTCCTGGGCGCGGGCGAGACGGCGGACCTCTCCGGCGTTCTCCGCGTTGCGCTGGATCAGGGTCAGGGTGTGCAGCACGGAGTCATGGACGTGCGCGGCGACCTCGGCGCGCTCCTGCGCGCGGATGCGCATCAGGCGCTCCTCGGAGAGGTCCTGCGTCATCCGCACCAGATACGGCCCCGCGAGGAGCGTTATGCCGACGAGGACCGCGAGGGCCGCCTGCAGGACGGAGCCGAGGTGGGCGGCGGAGCCCTGCAGGACGAAGATGCCGGAGACGCCGGCCGTGACCAGGACGACGCCGCCCGCGGCGCGCAGCAGGGTGAGGGTGCGCCGACGCCGGCCGACCTCCATCCAGCGGGCCCGGCGGGCGTTGTCCGCCTGGCGCCAGACCAGGGCGACGCCCGCGCCGACGAGCACGGCGGGCAGGAGGTAGGCCTTGGCTCCGTTGCCCAGGTCGACGCTGCCGACGAAGATCATCGCCACGACGACCATGAGGAGCAGCGCGACGATCTGGCCCTTGTCCGGCTTGCGGGCGACGAGTCTGCGGCGGCCGTCGGCGGCGGTCTCGGTGGCGAAGGGAGAGGGCCGCTGCGCGTCGACACCGCCGACGCCGAGCGGGACGAAGAACCAGAACGCGGCATACAGAAGCGCGCCCAGGCCGTCCGCCATGAACAGGCCGACGAAGACGAGCCGAACCCAGATGACGGGCAGCCCGAGATGCCCGGCGAGCCCCCGCGCCACGCCTCCGAGCCAGCGTCCGTCGCTGCTGCGGTAGAGCTTGCGCGGCGGCCGCGGTTCGACGAGTGGCGCTGCTGCGGCTTCCGGCATGCCATCGATACTCACACGGCCGGAGGACAGGGGCATCAGGGTCGACCCCCGAGACTCCCCTGATCTTCGAAGCCCGCCGCCTCGAACGCTTCCCCGGCCCTCGCCTCAGGGCCGATATCAGGGTCCGACCAGGGTCGTTCCGACTCCCGCTGAGCCGACCCGCCCGTCACCATGGACACATGACTGATCACCAGCACGCCGCGGACTCCGTGCCCGGGCCGGACCCGGTGCCCTCCGCGGGCATCCCGTCCGGCCCGGCATCCGCGAGCGCCGCGGGTGAGGAACCGCGCGCATACGCGGGCGCGGAAACAGAGGCGTCCGCGGAAGCGGGCGTACCCGACCCGCCGCACAGGTTCCGGCGCGACCGGCGGCACAAGCTGCTGGCCGGAGTGTGTGCCGGGCTCGGGCGGCAGTGCGACATGGACCCGGTGATCTTCCGGATCACCCTCGCCGTGCTCTCCGCGACCGGCGGCATCGGCCTCATCTTCTACGGCTTCGCCTGGCTCTTCGTCCCGTACGACGACGAGGAGAACGAGGTCCGCAAACTTCTGACCGGCCGAGTGGACGGCCAGGCGCTGACGGCCGTGCTGTTCGCGCTCGTCGGCTGCGGCGTGTTCCTGACCCTCCTGACCAACGGCGGCGTGCTGGCCTTCGCCGTAGTCCTCTCCCTCCTCCTCGCGGGCGCAGGTTACTGGTCCCGGCACCGCGGCGCCCCCGACGCCGACCTGCTCGCCGCCCAGGCCGTCGCCGACGCCCCGCCGGAGGCCCAGGCACCGCCGGTCCCCGCCGCCTACGGCTCCTGGTGGCGCGACCCCATCGTCAAGGACGGCACCCACGAGGGCGGCACCGGTTATCTCTGGGGCCCCCGCGACTCCCGCGACCGCGACATCGCCGCGGCCGTCAACATCAGCCTCGGCACCACCTGGCACAGCCGCGAGGACATTCGGGCCCGCAGTCCCCGTCCACCGAAGCAGCGCGGTCCCCGCTGGATCGGCGGCTGGGTGTTCCTGCTCGCCCTGCTCGCCGGTGCGCTCGGCACGAGCGCGACCTGGGAGGACCACGCCCTCGGCACCAGCCTGCAGACCGGCCTGTCCTGCGCACTGCTCGTCCTCGGCCTGGGCATAGCGGTGAGCGCGTTCCTGGGCCGCACGGGAGCGGGCTCCATTTTCCTGGCGATCATCACGGCGGGGCTGCTGGCCGCCTCGGCGGCACTGCCGAAGGACATCACCACCCACTGGATCGAGAGGAACTGGCGGCCGGCGGCAGTGGCCGACGTCGAGCCGCAGTACGACCTGGGCACCGGCGTCGGCACTCTGGACCTGACCCGCGTGACGTTCACCGAGGACCGGACCGTGACCACCAGAGCCGATGTGGGCGTGGGCGAGCTGAAGGTGATCGTCCCCAAGGACGTGACCGTCAAGGTGAGCATCGACGTAGGAGTGGGGGACATCCAGTTGCCGGGTGACGACGAACAGGATGTGGATGTGGCACCGGGCAAGCACAAGGAGCTGACCCTGACACCAGCCACAGGCACCAAGTCGGCGGGCACGCTCGACCTCGACCTCAGTGTCGGCGTAGGACAGGCGGAGGTGAGCCGTGCTGCGTCATGAGTTCCAGCCCGGCAGGCTGGTCGCCGGCGCCTTCCTGGCCCTCGCGGGCATCATCTACGCCGGCGACGCGGGCGGCTCCTGGGAGACGCCCTGGTTCGTGGTGATACCACTGGTCGTGGGCGGCCTGTGTCTGGCGGGCATAGCGGCGGCGACGACCCGAGGCATACGCAGACGCCGCCGATCGCACCAGGGAACCGCCACGACACCCCCGGATCCCCAACCGTAGGCACCCCACTGACGTCGCGATGAAGGCATCCCTGACCCCGAACCGAAGACACGCCACTGACCCGAACCGGAGTGATTCCTGCCCGACCAATGGCTCCCCAACGGCCGCGCTCCCGCCCCGCCTCTCCCCCGCACGCCATCGCCCGAAGACCGCACGCGCACCCGACAACCCCCGCACGCGCCACCGGTAGCCCTGCCGGCTGGGGCTACCGGTAGCCTCCCGCCCGCTGTCGTCGCCGGTTGCGCAGGGCGGCGTCCACGGAGTAGAGGGGGGCGCCGGCGAGTACGAGGGGCAGCCACGCCATCAGGTAGGCGAGGTCGTTGCCGTAGTAGTACGGATCGGTGGCCCAGCTCACCGTCAACCACAGGCTCAGCGAGATGAGCGCGCCGCCGAGTGCCGCCAGACGGGCGAGGAGTCCGATGAGCGTGCCGATGCCGACGGCCAGTTCACCGAAGGCGATCGTGTAGCCGAAGCCGACGGGGCTCTCCAGTGCCAGGTCGACCAGGTCCGGGATGGCCGCGGAGTCACGAACGGCACGCATCAGGTCGCCGATCGAGCCCGAACCGGAGTCCTTCAGGAAGGCGCTGTCGGTGAGTTTGTCGAGACCGGCGTAGATGAAGGTGATGCCGAGGAAGACGCGGAGAGGGAGGAGTGCGTATCGGCCGGCGGTGTCCCGCCAGTCCCGGCCGCCGTCGAGATAAGGGGAGTGCGTGTCCGTGTGCATACCGTGAGTCATCGCCGTAGCCGCCTCTCGCCCGCCGTGGGTGACCCCTCAGGGAACGATACGTACGCGGTGACCGCGCCGCTCATTCCGATGCCGCCCCGTATTTTCCGACGCACCGGCGGCTGGAGGAAACCCCGCGTCGACACAGAGACCCTGCACAAGCCACCACAGCAGTGCCGACCCCCGACCGCCGTCACTCACTCAGTCACTCAGTCACTCAGTCACATCAACCACGTACCGATTCGTCTCCACGCCCGCCGCGGTAACGACCTGCACCTCCACCCGCCCCGGCTCCACATCCGCGGGAACCGGCACCGTCAGCACCGCATCCGTCGGATTGCTGAAGCCGCCGGCCACCGGCACCAACGGCACATGGACATGCACCGCCCCGATCCGCACCACCATCCGCGCCAGCCGGTCCGCGCCCTGCGCCCCTGGCGGCACGAAGCCGGCGCCCCGGATCTCGATGTCGTCCCCCGTACGGATCGGCGCGTCCAGATCCCCGGCCTCCCGTGCCCGCACCACCGAGAGAATCACCGGCCGACCCCCCTCCGCGTACTTACCGGCGAGATACGTCGCCGCCGACACCAGCACCACCACCGCCAGCCCCCACGGCAGATCCGGCAGCTGATCCGGACGGCGAGCCAGCCGCACCGCCGCGAACAGCAACGCGACCCCGCCGATCACGACGTACTGGATGTCCGCGAACGTCCCCCGTCCCGCGTCATCCGTCAGCAGGTCCGACGCCCGCGGCCGATCCGCGCGCACCTTCTGCAGCCGCTGCCCGAGCACCCGCACCCCGACCACCCGCCGCACCAGCACCGCGATCGCGCACACCACGGCGAGCACGGTCACCACACCCGCACCCCGCCCGAGTTCGAGTCCGGCGATCAGTGCGTCGCGCTCCCGGTGCCCGGACGCCCCCGCGAGCCGCCCCACCAGCACGAGCACGGCGTACACCACGAACAGCACCCACGCCCCGGCCACCGCGCGGGACGTGGACAGTCGGTTGTCCTCACCGATGACCGGTGCCAGCGCGCCACCCCGCGCCCGGTGGAACCACGACGCCGCGGTGAGTGCCCCGGCCGTGAGCAGCGCCGCCAGGAGCCCGGCCGTACGCGCCGACGTCCACCCCGCGCCGATCGCCGTGAGCGCCTGCACGAGCAGCAGCACCACGACCAGGGCCCAGACCACCGACGCCGTACGAATCCACAGCCGTGCCAGCCAGGCCTGGCCCTCGGCCCGCCCCCGCTCGGCGACCAGTTCCGCGGACTGCGTCAACTCCGTGGAGACCCACTGCCGGGAGGCCGAGGGAGAATGAGCCACGGCGGCCGGCAGCCCCTGCCCCGCGGCGAACCCGTCCCGCTTCAGCAGAAATTCGGCGACCGCCCGCCGATGCCCCGCACGCGCCCCGTGCGGACAGTCCCCACAGGTGCAGCCACCCCCGTGCACGCCCGCTACCGAGCCGCCCTGCCCAGCCTCCTGCACCGCCACGCCCGACGCCCGCCTTCCCAACGACCTCACGACCCAGTGGCCCCACGACCAGTGGCCCCACGACCAGTGGCCCCACGACCAGTGGCCCCACGACCAGTGGCCCCACGACCAGTGATCGGAATGAGTGACCAGTGACCCGAATGACCAATCACCTCATGGCCTTATAGCCTCACGGCCCCACCACCGGCAGCCCGTCTCAGATACCGGCCACCCCGCCGGGCCGAGACGGATTCCGGCCACCTTGCGGACCGGCGCCCGCACCACCGGCAACTCCCTTGCGACGAAAGCGAATTGTGCCCTAACGCCCCCACTCCGCGCCCGGCGGGTCCGGCAGGCGCGGGTGACGTCCGGACCTGCGTGTTGACCCGGCTGCGAGAATTTCCCCATGGCCGAGATCATCCAGCGCGACGGGACCTGGGCCTTCGACGGCACAACGGTCCGGATCACGCCGGGACTCCACCGCTCCGTGCCGCTGTTCCGGCAGACGTACGGAGAGATCGCCGTACCCCTCGAGGCCGTGGCGAGCATCGTCTTCGAACCCGAGCGCAAGCGCGGACGGCTGCGGATGCGGCTGCGCGAGGGCGCGGACCCGCTGCTGCAGGCGACCGGCGGCAGGCTGCCGGACGCGGCGGATCCGTACCGGCTGACGGTGGAGGTCGACCGTGCCGGGGTCGCCGAGTACGTCGCCGAGGAGATCCGCCACGCTCTGCTCCTGGACCAGATCCCGAAGGAACCGACCAAGACCTATCTCCTCCCCGGCCCACCGGTCCCGGTCTCGGTCCGTTCCTCCGACGGCACGGTCTCCTTCGACGGCTCCCAGGTGCGGATCGACTGGTCCGACACCTCCGACCGGGTCAAACGGGCGACCGGCCCGCGGATCATCAGCCTTAGCGACCTCGTCCAGATCGAGTGGCTGCCCAACTCCGGCTACGAGGACGGCTTCCTGCGCTTCGTGACCCGGGAGACGCTGTTCTCCAAACTGCCGCCGGACAAGGACCCGTACGCCCTGGACCTGTGGGGCAGCGCCCGCCGCGATCTGCTCACCGCGCTGGTGGCCACCGCGGTCACGGCCCGCATGCCCCACCCTTCCACCCGCACAGCGGTCGACCGCGCCGACCGCCCCGACCGCCCCCAGCCGGTGGCGTCCGTCCCGCCCCCGGTCGACCATCACGACGTACTGCTGCGCAGGCTGCGGGAGTTGGGGGAACTGCACCGGGACGGCGTCCTCACGGACGAGGAGTTCGCGATGACCAAGGCGGTGGTCCTGCGGGGCTTCTGATACGGCTCAGCTCAACAGGTCGGGCTCACTGCGGCTGATGTCCTGCCACAACGGCTGATAGTTGATCCACGCCACCAGATCCCCGCCCAGCTGCTCCCGCGTGGACACCGCCGGCCGATGCTCGATCAGCACCGGACGCCCCGCCGCCTTCGCGGTCAGCTGCACCTGGCAGGACCGTTCCATCGACAGGAACCACCAGGCGGCTGCGTCCACCGAGTCCCCGACGGTCAGCAGGCCGTGGTTGCGCAGGACGAGGGCCTTGCGGGAGCCGAGCGCGGCCGCGATCCTGCGGCCCTCCTCGGCGTCGACGACGACCCCCGAGTAAGCGTCGTAGAGCGCGTGGTCCTCGTAGAAGGCGCAGCTCTCCTGGGTGATCGGGTCCAGCAGCTCGCCCAGCGCCGCGAGCGCGCGCCCGTGCACCGAGTGGCAGTGGGCGACCGCGACGACGTCGGGGCGGGCGGCGTGGACCTGGGAGTGCACGGTGAAGGCGGCCTGGTTCACGTGGTAGCGGCCGTCGATCACCTGGCCCTCGGAGTTGGCGAGGACGAGGTCGCTGACGGTGACGTGCTTGAACGGCATCCCGAACGGGTTCACCCAGAAGCAGTCGCTGAACTCGGGATCGCGCGCGGTGATGTGCCCGGAGACCCCGTCCTCGAACCCGAGCCGCCCGAAGATCCTGAGCGCCCCCGCGAGCCGTTCCTTGCGGTGCCGGCGCTCGTCCTCGACGGATTCGTGCATCGGCGGCATCGCGAACTGCAGCTGATCGGTCGGCAGCGGCGAGGGCGGAATGGGCCCGAGGGGCGTCCCGTGCATGTGTCCTCCAGCACTGGGTTGCTTACGGGGCGGAAGTTACCGTCGGTCAGCGCAGGAGAACAGAGATGTTCTGTAAAGATCCGACGCCCGGGTCGGCGTAAACCGGACAGCAGCTGTCGGGTATCAGCGCCACACTCACCGTATGGCAGCGAACTGGGCAACCTTCATGGCGGCGCAGCCGGACCTGGCCCGCACCGCGGAACAGCGTTTCGGCGCCTACACCCACCACGTCCTGGCCACCCTCCGCAAGGACGGCTCTCCGCGCACCACCGGCCTGGAGGTCCGCTTCCTGAACGGCGAGCTGTGGCTCGGCATGATGCCGGACTCGCTCAAGGCCCTCGACCTGCGCCGCGACCCGCGCTTCGCGCTCCAGGCGAACCCGGGGGACGGTACCGGAATGGGCGGCGGGGACGTGCGGATCAGCGGACGGGCGGTCGAGGTCGAGGACCCCGAGACCAAGAAGGCGTATACACAAGAGGTGGAACCGCCGGAGCCGTTCCACCTCTTCCGCACCGAGCTGACGGAGGTCGTGCGGACCTACGTGGAGGACGACAAGTACCTCGTCGTCCAGATCTGGAAGCCCGGAGAGCCGGTGCGCACTCTCAAGCGGACCTGACCGGCGGGACTACTCCCACTCGATGGTGCCCGGCGGCTTCGACGTCACGTCGAGCACGACCCGGTTGACGTCCCGCACCTCGTTGGTGATGCGGGTCGAGATCCGCGCCAGCACGTCGTACGGCAGCCGCGACCAGTCGGCGGTCATCGCGTCCTCGGACGAGACGGGGCGCAGGACGATCGGGTGGCCGTAGGTCCGCCCGTCACCCTGCACACCCACGCTGCGGACGTCCGCGAGCAGGACCACCGGGCACTGCCAGATGTCCCGGTCGAGGCCGGCCGCCGTGAGCTCCTCACGGGCGATGGCGTCGGCCTCGCGGAGCAGGTCGAGCCGCTCCTTGGTCACCTCGCCGACGATCCGGATGCCCAGACCAGGGCCCGGGAACGGCTGGCGCTGGACGATCTCCTCCGGCAGTCCGAGCTCCTGGCCGACCATCCGGACCTCGTCCTTGAACAGCTTGCGCAGCGGTTCGATCAGCTGGAACTCGAGGTCCTCGGGCAGGCCGCCCACGTTGTGGTGGGACTTGATGTTCGCCGTGCCGGTGCCGCCACCGGACTCGACCACGTCGGGGTAGAGGGTGCCCTGGACGAGGAACTCCACCGCCGGACCCTCGTCCGCGATGATCTCCGCCTGCGCCTGCTCGAAGACCCGGATGAACTCGCGGCCGATGATCTTCCGCTTCTCCTCGGGGTCCGAGACACCCTTCAGGGCGGTCAGGAACCGCTCCTCCGCGTCGACGACCTTCAGCTGCACGCCGGTCGCGGCCACGAAGTCCTTCTCGACCTGCTCGGTCTCGCCCTTGCGCATCAGGCCGTGGTCGACGTACACGCAGGTCAGCTGGGAGCCGATGGCCTTCTGGACGAGGGCGGCGGCGACGGCGGAGTCCACGCCTCCGGACAGACCGCAGATGGCGCGCTTGTCGCCGACCTGCTCGCGGATGGCCGCGACCTGTTCTTCGATGACGTTCCCGGTGGTCCAGGACGGCGTGAGCCCGGCACCGCGGTACAGGAAGTGCTCAAGCACCTGCTGGCCGTGCGTGGAGTGCATGACCTCGGGGTGGTACTGGACGCCGTAGAGCTTCTTCTCGTCGTTCTCGAAGGCGGCGACCGGGACGACATCGGTGGAGGCCGTCACGGAGAAGCCCTCGGGGGCGGCGGAGCAGGCGTCGCCGTGCGACATCCACACGTGCTGCTCGGCCGGGGTGCCCTCGAAGAGCGTGGAGGACGACTTCGACACGTGGAGATCGGTACGGCCGTACTCGCGCGCACCGGTGTTGTCGACCGTCCCGCCCAGGCTCTGCGCCATGAGCTGGAAGCCATAGCACATGCCGAAGACGGGGACGCCGGCCTCGAAGAGGGCGCGGTCGAGGCGGGGGGCGCCCTCCTCGTACACGGAGGAGGGGCCACCGGAGAGGATGATCGCCGCCGGGTCCTTGGCGAGCATCTCCTCGACGGGCATGGTGCTCGGCACGATCTCGCTGTAGACCCGGGCCTCGCGGACGCGACGGGCGATGAGCTGGGCGTACTGCGCACCGAAGTCGACGACCAGGACGGTGTCGGGGGCGGCGGGGTTCGCTGATGACACGGGTTGCCTTCCGGCGGTGAGCGAGGTGTGGGTGTGAGGCCGAGTCTACCGGGATCCGCGGGAGCACCCCTGGGGCAAGCCCCGTCTCAGGATCCGAACCTGGTTGGACACCTCCACGGGGCCAGGCATACTGACCCCATGCTCACGCACCCGACCTTCCTCTTTACCTATGGCATCCGGCCCGCCGGCTGCCATGGTCGTGCTGCTTGAGCAACTGACAAGCGACTTCCCAGGCGCCCCGGGCCGACAAGGTCCGGGGCGTCTGTCGTTTCCGGGCCCTGTCGCTCCGGGGCACCGCCCCTTCGACTTCGACGAGGAGCCCCGCATGACCGCCATCGACGTGACCGGCGCCCGCACCACCGAGGCCGCGGACGTGATCACCGGTGCCCGTGAACGCATCGACGCCCTGGACGACCGGATCATCGGGCTGATCCAGGAACGCATGGCCGTCTCGGCCGTCATCCAGGAGGCGCGGATCACCTCCGGCGGCCGGCGGGTGAACCTGTCCCGCGAGATGGAGATCCTCAGCCACTACAGCGAGGCGCTGGGCAAGCCGGGCACGTCGCTCGCCATGACGCTGCTCGAACTGTGCCGCGGTCGCATCTGAGTTCGGGGCCCGTCTCACCCGTACGGTGCGTGACGCCTCCCCCAGCCCTTCGTTGGTACCGGTGTCCGTGCCAGCCAGGGGCGGGCCCGAAAGAAACCACGCGTGGCTCACTGGAGCGATGAGGCGTACGGATCACGCCGTATGCCGTGGGACCTCGCTCCAGGTAGGTGACCGGACGGCAGGGGACAGCAGCCCGGTCACCCAGGAAGGTCGGCTCCGGGGACGCCCGGGGCCGGCCGGCGGAAGTGCGAGAAGACCTAACGGAACGCAAGAAGGCGTACAAGACCGGGTCAAGCGGTTGCGGCGGCCGGATCCATCCAGCACGATGCGTAGAAACCGCCGGGTCCCGCCGACCCGGCCCCCGGACAACTGCATTGCCAGAGGTCGAGACCATCCGTGACCAGCGGCGCAACCCCCCGGCGCCGCTCCCCAGGCACCGACGCTGCCCTGACGTCGGTGCTGACGAAAGAAGGGCCCCGCGGCTACAGCCCGCGGGGCCCTTCTCATCCCGTACGGACGATCCCCGACGGTGCTAAGTGCGCGAGAGCGTGCCGCACTCCGCTCCCGCCCCCGCCTTCGCCCCGTCCAGCTCCCTGCTCCGGTCGTACGGATCCACCACCTCACCGGACGGCTCGGGGCTGGCGTCCAGGTCGGCCCGGAACCTCGGATGGATGAAGCCGTCACCCTGCCGGCAGGCGTCGTTGCCGATTTGGCTGCTGTGGTCGAGCAGCCAGATGCGCCCCTCGGTCGCCTGGTACCTGGCGGGGTCGACGACCTCCACCTCGATGGCGCGGCGGACGATCGTGCGCGTGACCTCCTGGCCGCCGCCGGCCCGCGCCACCGGGTACACGAAGGTGTAGTCGGCCCGGATCAGCGCCTTTCCGCTGCCCTCGCCGGGTTCGACCGTCATGCGCCCGCGCACCTTCACCTCCGTGCCCACGAGCTCGATCTCGTCCGGGTCGAAGCGGGTGAACTTCCACTTCGGATCGTTCTGGGCGGTGGGACGGCGCAGGCCCGCACGCAGACGATCGAGGAACTCCTCGGCCAACGGGTCGATGAGCGCCAGCGCCTGCTTCGGCTGGGCGCCGTAGAGCACGTCACGGTCGAGGTTGGAGGCGACGAGGAACTGTTTCGTGAGCCGCAGCGCCGTTTCGATCCGCGCGGCGGAGACTCCCCTGACGGCCTTGGCCTTCGGCACCTCGATGGCGTCCGCGCCTTCCGCCCACCGCTCGGCCGGGGAGCCGGCGAACGGCCGCTTGCGGGTGGGCTGACCTGCCACGTCGGCGGGCGCCCCGCTGGGCCGGGTCGTCTCCGCGCCCAACGGCGAGGCCGACGGAGCGTCCACGTCGACACCCGAGCCGCCGGGCAGCCAGGACAGCGCGGCGGACGGCTTGAGGGCGATCACGGCAACGGCGACGGCGAGCAGCACGCCGAGCACGCTCCACACCTTCCGGCGCCGCGCGGCCCGGCCGTTCATCTCCTGCCATGCCGGGCCGGTACGCCACCCTGCGGGCACTTCTCCCCGCTCGTCCTGTCGGCGCAGGCGCTCGGTGACCATGCGGGCGCGGGCGGAGGGTTCCTTCGGGGCGGCGGAGGCGTGGTCGCGTTCGGCGTCCCGGACGAACTTCTCCCATTCCTCGTCCGGTATGGACGAGGGCTCGGACGGCTTGTCGGTCACGGCGGTTCGCGCTTCCTCTCGGTGGGCTGTCGGCCGGCTGAGCGTACGTCAGCTCCGGGCCTCCGCAAGGGCCGCTCCTGAAGCCATGCAGGTGTGATGCAGGCCACATAAGAAATCCGTCAGGGCAGGCACAACCATTCACAACCTTCACGGATCAAACCCTGCGTACCAACGGCCACACCCGCGCCCCACACGCGGAGGCCTCCCTCCCATACGCGTGTTGCGACGTCGCAGCACTACGGACTTTCGAGGTCTTCATGAAGCTTCGCCGCGCCCTGGCCGCCGCAGCCACGACGGCTGTCATAGCGCCGATCGCGCTGCTGTCCGCGCCGGCCGCGTTCGCCACGGACGACCCGACGTCGGCGCCCACCGAGACGGTGACCGAGGCGCCGACCGACACGCCCACCGAGGACGCGACCACGCCGGCCACCGAGGAGCCGACGCCCACCGAGGACGCGACCACGCCGGGTACCGAGGAGCCGACGCCCACCGAGGACGCGACCACGCCGGCCACCGAAGAGCCGACGCCCACCGAGGAGCCGACGACCTCCGTCTCCCCGTCCCCCTCGGAGAGCACCCCGTCGGAGGACGAGGAGCCCTGGAACCCCTACGAGGACTGCGAGACCTTCGACCTCGACGACAACCTCACGGCCGAGATCTCCGGTCTGCCGAGCAAGATCGTCGCGGGTTCGGGCTGGCACAACTTCGAGTTCGTCGCCACGAACAACTCCGACGACGACCTGGAGAACGTCTGGATCGAGGCGTTCACCGAGTACGCCGGTGTGAACGAGGGGCACTCGCTGTCCGAGGACCTGGCCGAGATCCAGGTCAAGGAGGACGGCGAGTGGACCAGCGCCTACCAGGACCGCTGGGAGTCCGAGGACGGCGAGATCCACTTCACCGGTAGCTTCGTCGCCTCCCTCGACAAGCTGGAGGCGAACTCCTCCGCATCGCTGGACCTCCGCGTCCGCGTGAAGTCCTCGGCCCCGGCCGGCGCGTCCTTCGCGCTGAGCCAGGCGATCTACGCCGGTGAGGACGCCGCGTGCTACGGCAACGGTGAGTTCTACGAGTTCACCGTCCTCGCGGCGGGCAGCGACCCGGGCAACCCCGGCGACGCCAAGCCGAACGGTGAGAAGCCCTCGGGCATCGACGGCAAGAAGCCGCAGGGCGAGGTCCAGGAGATCACCGGCAACCTGGCCGAGACCGGTTCCAGCTCCAACCTCCCGGTCATCGCGACCATCGGTGGCGTCGCCGTTCTCGCGGGTGCGGGCGTCGTGTTCGCCATGAAGCGCCGCAAGGTGGGTGCGGAGGCGTAAGCCTCGGCAGAGCTTGACGCAAGACAGAGAAGGACCTGCGCTCGGAGGGGGGCGCAGGTCCTTCTCTGTTTCCGTCTGTCGCCGCTCGGCTGCTACTTCTTCGGCGGCACGGCCGGCATCCCCAGGAACGGCAGCCTCAGCGCCCCGAACGCCTCCGCCGGTACCGCCGGCGACTTCGGCTCGACCGGCTTCAGGCGTTCGTACGCCGCTCCCTGCGCCGGCCGCGGGTCGGCGTCGCCCTTGTTGGGCCAGTACGACATCGCCCGCTCGGCCTGCGCCGTGATCGTCAGGGACGGGTTGACGCCCAGATTGGCCGAGACCGCCGCGCCGTCGACGACCGAGATGCCGGGGTGGCCGTACAGACGGTGGTACGGGTCGATCACGCCGGTCTCGGGTGAGTCGCCGATCGGGCAGCCGCCCAGGAAGTGGGCGGTGAGGGGGGTGCCCATCAGCTCGCCGACGTTGGAGCCGGCGAAGCCGTTGATGTCGGCGGCGATCGCGGAGGCGGCTTCCGAGGCGGCCTTGATCTGCTTGGGGTTGGGGGCGCCGTGGCCCTGGCGGGCGGTCAGCAGGCCCTTGCCGACGCCGTCCGGCTTCAGATACGTCGTCAGCGAGTTGTCCAGCGACTGCATCACCAGGCCGATGATGGTCCGCTCCGACCAGCGGCGGTTGGAGAGGGAGCGGAGGACGAGGAGGGGGTGGCGGGCGGCGTTGGCCAGCCAGGCCGCGACCCGCGACGAGCCCTCCGCGTAGGGGACCTGGAGGATCGACAGGCCGCCCATCGAGTTGGAGCCCTTGCCGTAGCGGACGGGCTCTATGTGGGTGTTCTCGTCCGGGTGGATGGACGACGTGATGGCGACTCCGCGTGTGAAGTCGACCTTCGGCTCGCCCGTCGCCTTGCGGTAGCGCCGGTTGTCGGTCTGCGCGCCGACCAGGGCCTCGGAGTTGGTGCGGGTCAGCTCGCCCAGCTTCGGGGAGAGGTACGGCAGTTGGCCGCCCGCCTTCATACGGTGCAGGAGGGTCTGGGTGCCGTACGTGCCCGCCGCGATCACCACTCGGCGGGCCTTGAAGAGCCTGCCCTCGCCCTTCTTCCTCCGGTCGGTCGGCAGCGTCGCCACCGCGTAGCCGCCCTGGGAGTCGTCCGTGACGGAGACCACCGTGGTCAGGGGGTGGACGACCGCGCCCGCCTTCTCGGCGAGGTAGAGGTAGTTCTCGTTGAGGGTGTTCTTCGCGCCGTGCCGGCAGCCCGTCATGCACTCACCGCACTCGGTGCACGCCTTGCGGGCCGGGCCCGCCCCGCCGAAGTAGGGGTCGGCGACCTCCTGCCCGGGCCCCGCCTTCGCCTCCCCGTCGGCGTCCTTGCCGTCGCCGAAGAACACGCCGACCGGCGCCATATGGAAGGTGTCGCCGACGCCCATCCGCTCGGCGGCCGCCTTCAGATGGACGTCGGACGGGGTCATCGTCGGGTTGAGCCGTACGCCGAGCATGCGCTGCGCCTGGTCGTAGTACGGCTTCAACTCCTCCTGCCAGTCGGTGATGTCCCGCCACTGGGGGTCGTCGAAGAAGGCCTTCGGCGGTACGTAGAGGGTGTTGGCGTAGTTGAGGGAGCCGCCGCCGACACCCGCGCCGGCCAGGACCATGACGTTGCCCAGCAGGTGGATGCGCTGGATGCCGTACATACCGAGTTTGGGAGCCCAGAGGTAGTTCTTCAGGTCCCAGGAGTTCCTCGGGAGGCTCTCGCGAGTCCAGCGGCGGCCCGCCTCCAGGACGCCGACGCGGTAGCCCTTCTCGGTCAGGCGGAGCGCGGTGACGGAGCCGCCGAAACCCGACCCGACGACGATGACGTCATAGTCGTACCCGGAGCCGTCGTCCTGTTTCTGGGCGGAGTTCTCCTGTGACACGTGCTCTCCTCGTTGAAAGCGGTGGTGCGGGCGGGCTCGACAGCGGCCCTAGCGGAAACGGAACGCCTTCATCACTCGCAGGCTCCGGCTCATGAACTGCGCGTACTTCTCGTCGTCCATGCCCAGCGACGGCGCCATCGGCAGCAGCCGCTGCTGGGCGACCGTCTGGGCCTCCGTGTACTTGAGGATGCCCTCGGAGCCGTGGCGGCGGCCGAGGCCGGAGTCCTTCATGCCGCCCATGGGCGACTGGACGCTGCCGTACGCCGGGGCGTAGCCCTCGTTGACGTTGACGGTGCCGGTGCGCAGACGGGCGGCGACCTCGCGGCCGCGGCGGCCGTCCTTCGTCCAGACCGAGGAGTTGAGGCCGTACGGCGTGGAGTTGGCGAGCTCGATCGCCTCGTCCTCGCTCTTGAAGCGGTAGATGGAGACGACCGGGCCGAAGGTCTCCTCGGTGCACACGGTCATCTCGGGCTCGACGCCGTCGAGGATCGTCGGCTCGAAGAAGTACGGGCCGATGTCGGGGCGGGCCGTGCCGCCGGCGACGAGCTTCGCGCCCTTGGCGACGGCCTCCTCCACGTGCCGGGTCACCGTCTCCAGCTGGCGCTCGCCGACCAGGGAGCCCATGTCTGCGCCGTAGGCGAGGGACTTGCCCAGCCGCATCGACCTGGTGCGGGCGGCGAAGCGCTCGACGAAGGCGTCGGCGATGGCTTCGTGGACGTACAGCCGCTCGATGGAGATGCAGAGTTGACCGGCGGAGGAGAAGCAGGCGCGGACGGCGCCCGCGGCGGCCTTCTCCACATCCGCGTCCTCCAGGACCAGCATGGCGTTCTTGCCGCCGAGTTCGAGGGAGACGCCGACCAGACGGGCGGCGGCGCCCTGGGCGACCTCGCGGCCGGTGCGGGTGGAGCCCGTGAAGGAGACGTAGTCGGCGTGCCGGACGACCTCGGGGCCGACGACCGGGCCCTCGCCGAGCACGACCTGGAACACATCGGCGGGCAGACCGGCCTCTATGAGCAGGTCACGGGCCCAGAGGGCGGTGAGGCAGGTCTCCGTGTCCGGCTTCATGACGACCGCGTTGCCCGCGACGAAAGCCGGGAGCGCGTCCCCGACGGACAGCTCCAGGGGGTAGTTCCAGGGGGCGATCTGGCCTACGACGCCACGCGGGTGGCGCAGTTCGGTGACGCGGGTGAGCGTGGGCATGGCGCCCGCGTGCCGCTTGGGCCTGAGGTAGGCGGGTGCCTTACGGCCGTAATGGCGGGCCGCGACGGCTACGGCCTGCACCTCCTCGTGGGCGTGCAGCCGGGCCTTGCCGGTCTCCAGCTGGATGAGGTCGAGGACCTCGGCCTGGCGTTCGAGCACCAGGTCGTGGAAGCGGAGCAGGACGGCGGCGCGCTGCCGCACCGGAACCTGGGCCCAGACGACCTGTGCCCTGCGGGCCGCCTCGAAGGCCTTCCGCACGTCCTCGGGCGTGGATTCCGGCAGGTCGGCCAGCTTCTCGCCGGTGAACGGCGTGTGGTTGGCGGTACGACCGGAGCCGACCACGCCCTTGGTGAGCTGGGCCACCAGCTCGGGGGTGACCACGTCGGCGGCGGTACGAGCGCCCTCCGGGGCGGGGGCGAGGGGGTTGGTGCCGGTCTTGGCCGGGGCCTGCGCGTCCGTCATGAGCCGCAGGGTATGCCGGAGCGGGGGCTTTGTGTACCCGTCGGTAACGCGGATTCACCGAGTGCTCACATGCCGCCAGTGACCACTGGCAACAAACGCGCTGATCAGGGCGTTGCCGAGTCGGTGCCGAATCGGTGCGGAGTCATCCGATCTCGAGTCGGTCACGGGCGCCCTTGAAGACCGCGGTGCCCTTCTTCTCGTCGGGGGTGCCCTTGGGCATGTCGACGCGGAGTTCGTACATGCGGCTGTCGTCGGTGAGGACGAACAGCTCCAGGGTGCGGGTCAGACTGCCCGAGTCGTCGTAGGTGGTGTCGGCGAGGACGGCGTCGTAGCCCTGGAGGCTGGTGTCGGTGAACTGGGTACTGGCCTTTCCGTACAGCGCCCAGTCCTTCGCGTGCTGCTCCGCCTGGCCCTTCGCGGAAGCCGGCGCCTTGTCCCACTGGGTGAGGCGGACATGGATCTCGCCCTTGGCGTAGATCACGATGCGGGGCTGGTAGCTCGCGGTGCCCTGCCGGGCGAACTCCTTGTAGTCCTTCGGGACCGAGAACACCGCGTTCATGGCCTTCTCGTGGTGCTCGGTCCAGGTGTCGGTGGTGGGGGTGGGGGTGGGGGTTGAGGTCGTGGACGGCCGGGGGGCCAGGGGGGCCGAGGTGTTTGCTGGGTTCATCTCCTTCAGGTCGTCGCCCTTGTCGACGAGGAAGGAGGAGGTGGCGAACCAGGTGCCCGCCACCAGGAGAACACCGAGGACGGCTACGGGCACGGGGCGGAGCAGCCAGGCGCGGCGCCTGGGGTTCGAGGGGGTGGCCGTCGAGGTGGTCGTCGGTTCGGGGGCAGCTTCGGCGGCCGGTACGGGGGGAGCTTCAGGGGTCGGTTCGGATTCGGGCTCTGGCTCTGGCTCGGGCTCGGGTTCGGGTTCGGGCTCCGGCTCGGGTTCGGACTCGGGGGCGGGCTCCGGCGGGGGTTCGGACGCGGGCCTCGGTTCGGGGTCGGGCTCGAGCGCCGGCTCACCCGCCGCTGCCGACGCCGCCCCGCCTCCCAGCCGTACCGTCCCCTCGTCCTCCGCGAACTCCCGCAGTCCAGAGGCGTCCTGGGGCTCCGTGCCGGCCTCTCCCCCGGCGGGCTCCGGCACCGGCCACCCCTCCGACACCGCCTCCAGAACCGCCCCGGCCTCCTCCGCGCCGGGCCGCAGCTCGGGGTCCTTCGCCAGCAGCCGTACGATCAACGGCCCCAGCGGCCCGGCCTGTTTCGGCTCGGGCGGATCGGCGGCGATGATCGCGGCGAGCGTGGACTCCAGAGTCGTACGGCGAAAGGGCGACCAGCCCTCCACGGCGGCGTACAGGAGCACGCCCAGCGACCACAGATCGGAGGCCGGGCCGGCGCCCCGGCCGGACATCCGCTCGGGGGCGATGAACTCCAGGGAGCCGATGAACTCGCCGCTGACGGTGAGGGATTCCTCGCCCTGGATCTGGGCGATGCCGAAGTCGGTGAGGACGACGCGGCGCTGCGGGTGCCCCCGCTTGAGCGAGGTCGAGAGTGAGGGAGGGCCGAGCAGGACGTTGGCGGGCTTGACGTCTCGGTGCACGATGCCGACGTCGTGCGCGGCGCGCAGGGCGCCGAGGACGGCGAGGCCGATGTAGGCGGTCTCGGCGGGACGGAGCGGGCCGCGCTGGAGGACCTCGTGCAGGGATTCGCCGCGGACCAGCTCCATGACGATCCAGGGCAGTCCGTCCTCGACGACGACGTCGTGGATGGAGACGGCGGCCGGATGGTCGACGCGGGCGGCGGCGCGGGCCTCACGGTGGAGCCGGTGGGCGGCGCGCTGATGGGCCGCGTCCTCCGGGTCACCGGGCAACCTCGGCTGTTTGACGGCGACTTCGCGCTCAACCAGTTGGTCGAGCGCCCGCCACACGGTGCCCATGCCGCCGGAGCCGATGCGCTCGACCAGCCGGTAACGCCCGCCGATCACACGCCCCTTGTGGCCGGAGCCTCCCCCGTCGTTGGTCATGTGCCATGCCTACCTTGCGGGGTGGGGACTTGGCCAGTTCAGAGATTGCCGATGTCCACGTTCTCGATCACGGTCCTCGCCACCTCACGTCCGCGGTCGGTGAAGTCGCCCTTGCCCGGATAGCTGATCGTCACCCTGTACATGTCGCCCGTCTTGGTCTTGTAGTAGAAGATCTTCAGCTCATGAGGGCGCGGGTTCTGGCTGTCGGTCGTTTTGTACACGACCGTGTTCTCGGCCGACTGTCTGCCCTGGTACTGGGTCACCTTCGGGTCCGTCTGGGGACCTTCGGGCATGGAGAAGTCGTAGCTGCCCTGTTCCTTGAACTCCTCGTTCTCGGCGTACATCTCGGCCGCGGCGGAGTTCTTGATCTCGTTCGAGGTGTCCTCGGACTTCCTGGTCAGGTTCACGCCGATCCGGATGGCGCCGCTCCAGTCCGAGTAGGTGACCCAGTTCTTGTCGGTGTCGTCGGCGTCCGGCTTGCCGACCTGGTAGGTGGCGGGCACCTGCAGTGTCACACCCAGCCTCGGGTGCGCCCGTTCCGTCCAGCCGTCGGGCAGGGGCCCCGCGAACGGATCCGCGATCACCAGATACGCCGCCACCGCGCCCGCGACGACCGCCGTACCGATCCCGAGCAGCGCCTTGCGGCCGAGCCGGACACCGCCCTTGCCGCCGTCCTCGGCGATCCGCACGACCTGGGTGGCGACCGGCTCCGGCGGGTTGGCCGCCTGTTCCAGCAGCGCACGCGTCTGCGCGGCGTTCGGGCGGCGTGCCGGGTCCTTCTGGAGCAGGCCGTTGATGGCCTCGGCGAGCGGGCCCTGCGCGGCGGCGGGCGGCGCGGGCACGGCGTTCAGGACCGACTGGAGCGTGGCGGGGGTGTTGGTGCGGCGGAACGGGGAGACCCCCTCCGTCGCCGCGTACAGGACGACGCCCAGCGACCACAGGTCGCTCGCGGGTCCCGGCCGCTGGCCCAGCACCCGCTCGGGCGCGATGTACTCGGGCGAGCCGACGAAGCCGCCGGTGTCGGTGAGGTTGGTCTCGCCCTCGATCTGGGCGATGCCGAAGTCGGTGAGGACGACCCGGTCATGGCGGCCGAGGAGGACGTTGTCCGGCTTCACGTCGCGGTGCAGGATGCCCGCCGCGTGGGCGGCCTCCAGCGCACCGAGCACCTCCAGGCCGATTCTCGCCGCTTCACGGGCCCCGAGCGTGCCCTCCTGCAGGGCGTTGCCCAGCGAACGGCCCTGCACCAGCTCCATCACGATCCACGGCCGGTCGTCCACGACGGCCACGTCATGCACGTTCACGACCGCCGGATGATCGAGTCTGGCCGCCGCGCGTGCCTCGCGGCGCATCCGCTCAAAGGCGTTGGCACGTTCGCGTTCGGGAAGATGATCAGGTACGCGGGGCTCCTTGACGGCGACCTCGCGGTCCACCGTCTCGTCCTTCGCCCGCCAGACCGTGCCCATGCCACCGTGCCCGAGCTTGGCGAGCAGCCGGTAGCGGCCGGCTATCAGGCGACCGGTGCCGGGGTCCGGGTCCGGGTCCGGGGGCTGGGAGGGCGTGCCCTGCTGAGGTAGTACGACCTGGGTGGGGGCCGCGTACGGGTTGCCGGGATGCGGCACGGGTGCCGGCGGGTTCGGCTGCGGTGGTTGCAGGCCAAAACTCGTCGGCTCGTCGGACCGGTAAGGGGCTCCCCCGTTGCTGCTCATGCGTCCATCCATATCGCGGCAAGCGCTTCGGCAGCCAGCGGCAACGCTTTCCGGTCACAGAGCCGTGACTCAGGCCGCAACTTATCTCCGCTTTATCCAGGGTTGGCGGGCGTGGGGGTGGGGGTGGAGGTGGAGGTGAGCGTCGGGGTGGGTGTCGGGCGTCGGCTGGGCGAGGCGGATGGGGATGGGGATGGGGATGGGGATGGGGATGGGGATGGGGATGGGCAAGGGGAAGGGGAAGGGGAAGGGGAAGGGGAGGCGCTGGAAGGGCGGGCCGTACCGGAGGAAGTCCCCGGTGACGCCGAACTCGTCGGCACGACACCCCCGTCCCCACCCCCGTTCATCAGCAGAGCCGCCGCCGACACCCCCGCCACCGCCATCGCGGCGACCAGCACCGCGGTGGCCAGCATGCTGCGCGGCGAGTACTGCCGCTCCGCCCTGCCGAACCGTTTCGGCACAGGCGTCCGAAGGGGCACGCCCCCCGACTCCAGGAACTCCCGCAGCATCCGCTCGGCCTCGGCCGCCTCCAGCCGCCGCCCCGGATCGCGCTCCAACAGCCCCTGAACGACGGGCAGTATCGGCGCCGCCTGCGCGGGCGGCCGTATATCGTCCGAGACCACGGCGAGCACGATGCCGCTCAACGAGTCGCGCCGGAACGGCGATTCACCGCTCAGCGCCTCGCACAGCAACGCGCCCAGCGACCACAGATCGGAGGCGGGCCCGGTCCTGGCCCCGGACATCCGCTCGGGCGCGGTGTACTCGGGCGAGCCGACGAAGGCCCCGGACTCGGTGAGCGTGCTGGCGCCCGGCACATGGGCGATGCCGAAGTCGGTGAGGACGACCCGGTCGGTGCCGTTCTCGATGAGCACGTTGTCCGGTTTGATGTCGCGGTGCAGCACCCCGGCCGCGTGGGCCGTGCGCAGCGCGCTCAGCAGATCGACGCCGATCCGGGCGGCCTCCCGCGCGTCGACGGGCCCGCGTGTCGCGATCCGGTCGGCGAGGGAGACGCCGTCGATCAACTCCATGACGATGTACGGGCGTTCGTCGTCCTCCACGACATCGTGCACGACCATGACATGCGGGTGGCTGAGCTGCGCGACCGCCTGTGCCTCGCGGAACGTGCGCTCGCGCTGGCGCCGGGCGTCGGCCGCGGTGAGCGTCTCGTCGAGGGGCAGCTCCTTGACGGCCACCCGCCGTCCGAGCAACTGGTCTGTCGCCCGCCACACGACGCCCATGCCGCCGCGACCGAGCCTCGCCTCGAGGCGGTAACGCCCCGCGATCACACGGAAGTTGGCCCCCTCGGTCCCCATGCGCCCCATCATGCCGCGCCGGACTGATCGACTCCGGGGCGCCGATCGGCCAACTTTGCAAACCGGCAAAGGCTCCGCAACGCGGCAAAGGGCGTCAGGAACCGCTCGCCTGCCAGCCCTTCAGCACCGCCGTGAACTGCTCGCGCGTTTCGGTCCAGTCCGACGCGGGCGAGGACATGTAGATCGCGTACTCCGTGCCGTCCCGGTCGATGTACGCCTGGTCGATGGCGCGCCGCGGCCCGGCGACGTAGGGCTCGTCCTTGGCGAGCGCGTTCCACGTGTACTCCCACAGGGAGCCCTCGCGGTCACGGTAGAGGTTCTTCTCCAGGGACACCGTCTTGTAGTCGACCAGCTTCCGCCCTACCTGGTACTCCAGGTCGCGCTGGTGGTCGTAGGCGTTCGCGAACTGGGGCGAGGTGTCGACGGCGATGCGGATGAAGTGCACGCCGCCGTCGGGTGTGTAGTCGACCTGCTGGAGGCCGTCGAACTCCTTGCCGACCACCTCCCGCTTCCAGTTCTTGCCGGGCAGATAGAGGCTGAAGCCGAGCGGGTCCTCGACGCGGACCCAGGAGGCGGGCACGCCGCCCTGGGGCCTTTCGTCGTCCGTCGCCGAGGGACTCGGGGACGGCGTGGTCGTCGAGCCGGACGCGCCGGGACTGCCCGGCCCCCACTGCTGCAGCACGACCGCGGTGCCTCCGCCGACGATCGCGGCGAGCGCGACGACGAGGGCGAGCATGCGCAGCCGACGACGCTTGGACGGCCGGGCGGGGGCGGCGCCGGCGCCCGTCATGTCGAACGGCCGCCCGAACGTCGTGGGACCGGTCATCGGGGGATACGGCGTGCCCGTCGGCGTCGCCTGCCCGGTGTGCGCCGTCGTTCCGATCGGCGTGGCGCCGGCGTACTCGGGCCCGGTGTGGGTCTCCGCCTCGTACCGGGTGTGCTGCGTCGGCACGAACGCCTGCGCCGCGGTCGGGCTGCGCCCCTCCGCCGCCTCGGCGAGCATCTGCTCCGCCTCGGCCGCGCCGGGCCGGATGGCCGGATCCTTGCGCAGCAGGGCGGTGATCACGGGCCCGAGCGGGCCGGCGTGCCGCGGCTCGGCGACGTCCTCCTCGACCACCGCCTGCATGGTGCTGAGCGGCGAGGTGCGGCGGAACGGCGAGCGGCCCTCCACCGCCGTGTACAGCGTCGCACCGAGCGCCCACAGGTCGGAGGCGGGGCCCGGGTCGTGGCCGCGGACCCGCTCGGGGGCGAGATAGTCGACCGAGCCGACGACCTCTCCGGTGCGGGTGATGGTGGTGTCGCCCTCGATCTGGGCGATGCCGAAGTCGGTCAGCAGGACCCGGCCGTCCTCGGAGAGCAGGACGTTGCCGGGCTTGACGTCGCGGTGCAGGACGCCGGCGGAGTGCGCGGCGCGCAGCGCCCGCAGCACCCACAGGCCGATGCGGGCGGCCTCGGCCGGCTCGACCCGGCCGCGCTCCTTGACCGCGTCGGCCAGCGAGTAGCCCTCCACCAGCTCCATCACGATCCACGGCCGCCCGTCGTGCTCCAGCACGTCATGCACGGTGACCACGGCGGAGTGGTTGATCCGCGCGGCGGCGCGCGCCTCGGCTCGGGTACGGGCGAGCAGCCGCTCCTGGTCGCTCTCGGAGACGTAGAGCGCGGCGGTCAGCTCCTTGATCGCGACGGCCCGGTGCAGCACCTCGTCGTGGGCACGCCAGACCCGGCCCATACCGCCGCTGCCGATCGCGTCGGCGAGCCGGTAGCGCCCCGAAACGAGCTGGCCCTGCATCTGATCCACGTCGCCCCGCAATGCTCTTGACAGGGTCAGACTAAGGACCGGCTGACGGGACCGGAACCACGGGGGTGCCAAGGAGACCGCACTGTGATGGTTGTCGCTTTCGGCATACGGACGCAACCGTCACGCAGGGTTCACCGGCCGAGCCGGCGGGTGACGCTGAATCCGTTGCCCGGGATCAGCCCGTGACCTGGTACGTCACCGAGGCCTGCTCGAACAGCCGCGTCACCTCGTCCCGCTCGGCCTCCGGCCCCCGCAGCTGCACCACGTGGTACCGCCCGTCGATCAGGATCGCGAGGTTGCGCACGAACAGCTCGCGCCCCTGGTCGTCGGTCCAGGTGAACTGCCCCTCGGCCATGACCCGCTCGCCGACCTGGATGGTCTTGAGTCCGCTGGAGGAGGCCCAGCTGGAGTCGCGGTACGGCTGCAGCTCCCGCTCGTGCTCGCGCTGGTAGACCATCGGGTCGCTGCCGTACTCGTCGGCGGTGTCCCGTCCGGGTACGACGATGAGGTCGAAGTCGCCGTGCGCGTACACCACCTGTCCGCGCCCGTTCTCCGGCGTGCGGTTCCACCCGTTGGCGACGGCGACCTGGAACCCGGCCGCGTCCTCGCGCAGGGTGAAACCGTCGGGAACCTCGGGGCCGCCCGCCTGGGTCTCGGTGGAACCGGCCGACTGCGAGGGGCTGTTGCCGGAGTCGGGGGAGGTCTGGTCGGGCCGTGGCTCGCTGCTCGCGTCGGCGGACTGCTCGGGCGCCGCCGGATCGGCCTGGCCCGCGGCGCCGGTGCGATCGGCGTCGGCCGTGGCGCCGTTGCCCTGGTCGGCCTTCGGCATGAACAGCATGGCGTACGCGATCGCCGCCGCCATGCCCAGCAGGACGAGCAACAGCAGCGTACGGCCGAGCCGCCGCGGCGAACGCGCCTCCTGCTTGGCCCGCTTGTGCCGCCCGTGATGCGCGGGCAGCCCCGCCCGCCGCCGGCGCACCAGCTCGCCCCGCCGCCGCACGATCGGCAGCCGGTTGGGGTCGGCCGGCGGGACGGCGACGACATGCGCACCGGCTTCCGGCTCGGGCGCGGACCGCACGAGGGACCGCAGCCAGCCCCTCAACTCCTCGAAGTCGAGCCGTTCGGTGGGGTCCTGACGCAGCAACGACTCCACGACCGGCCGCAGCGGCCCGCACTCCTCGGCGAAGGCGGGCGGCTCCGCGCACACCAGCTGCACCAGCTCGGCCGTCGACTCCTCCGGATACGGCGCGTGTCCCTGCACGGCCCGGAAGAGCAGCGCCCCGAGCGCCCACAGGTCGGTCGCGGGCCCGATGGGCGCGGCCAACTGCCAGTTCTCGTGCACGGGTCCGGCCTGCTCGGGCGCCCACCGCTCGGTCACCGGCCCGACGACAGCCATACGCGCCTGCCGGGCCCGCTCGGCGGCGAGCGCCGTGGTGGGGCCGCGGTGGGTGGGGGTACGGGAGACGAGGTCGTCCCAGCGGGCTGGGGCGTGGGGGGAGTTGGGGGACTCAGGGGCGGGTGGCTGTGCGCCCGGGGTGGCCGAGACGGCCGGATTGGTGGCGGCGGGGGCGGGGAACCCCGGGGTGTTGGAGCCCAATGCGCTGGGGGCGGAACCGGTGGCTCCGGGCCCGGAGCCCGCAGCTCCGTGAGTGAAGCCCTGCGCGGGGACACCGCCCAGGCCCGGGGCGCCGCCCAAGCCGGGGGCGCCGCCCAAGCCGGGCTGGGCAGTCGGGCCCGTCGGCGGAAGTGCCGTACGGCGGTCACGGTCCTCGTCCGTCTGCGCACCGCCGACCGCCCCGCTTCGGGGCGCGGCGCCGTGCCAGGGCGTGGCCTGCACGCCGTACGGGTCGGCGATCTGACCCGGTGGCGTGGCGACGCCGTTGCCGGAGGGGTACGGCTGCTGCGCCGATCCGTTGGTCAGGGCGGCGGGGCCGCCTTCGGGCGCCGATCGGGCCCCGGGCAGCGCCGGCCGTCCGTTCTGCTGTGACTCCTGTACGCGGGCCGCCGCACGGGCCCCCGCCCGATACGCGGCGATCGCTCCGGCCCGCGCGGCCCTGATGTCCCCACCGGTCTCCAGGGTGCCGCGCGGTGCCGCACCAGCTCCCCCGGCCCGTTGGCCCGCATCGGCCCCGGGCACCGGCAGCCCGCCGGCAGCCCGTGCCTCGATCGCGGCACGCCGGGCAGCCTCGGGATCCGCGCCAGCACCGGTTCCGCCACCGGCACCGGGACCACCACCAGCACCGAGTCCACCGGCCCCGCTGAGGGCACCGGAACCGCCGCCCGCACCCTCACCCCCGAATCGGCCGGAACCACCCGGGCCACCCGGGCCACCCGCGCCGCCGAACCCGCCGCCCGACGCCGGGTCGGCGCCGAACGCCCCCGCCTCGCCGTCGCCGTCCTCGACCGGCACCGGGTCATAGCCGCACAGCGCCTCCTCCGCGGCACCGACCGCGAGCCCGGTCAGCATCACCCGGCCGTCGTCGCAGACCAGGACCGTGCGCGCGGTGATGTTCCGGTGGACCCAGCCATGGGCGTGCAGCACCCGCAGCGCCATGAGGACGTCGGAGGCGACCTCGGCCGCCCGGTAGGGAGTCAACGGTTTCTCGGCGAGCAGCGCGGCCAGCGGACGCGCGGCCACCAACTCGCTCACTATCCACAGCGACCCGCCGTCGGCGAACACGTCGAAGACCTGGTCCAGCCGCGGATGGTCGGGGATCCGCGCCGCGGCCTGCGCCGCCTCCACCGCCCGCCGCACGGCGGGATCGCTCGGCCGGCGCGTACTCGAACGCCCCGCAGACCGTCGCCCGGCCCCGCGGTTCCTGGTGTCCCGTGCGGTGAACCCGTCGGGCAGCCCCTCGGCGTCGAGCACCTCCGCCTCGACGACCTCCGGCAACGGCACCTGCCGGACCAGGACTTCCTGACCGCTGTAGGTGTCGAAGGCCCGGCTCTCGGTGAGTTCGTACTCGTCGGAAGGCGGCAACGGCAGGCGGTAGCGGTCGGCGAGAACCCGACCCGCATAGTCGTCCACGTTGCCTCCCCCGGCCGCCCGGTTGGTCATTCCCGCTCGCCCTGCGTCGCATTCCGGGCGCACGACTGGATGCGTTCGGTCCGCAATCATTCACGATACGTGCCGGAGGCAACCCGCAAAGAGGGGTTGCCGTATCTGACGGCTCAAACCCGGCCGTGGCACCCGAACCGAGACACGCTCACTTCACGACTTCGGCTGGAACGAATCCGCCAGCGTCCGCCATGTCCCCTTGCGCAGATCACTGTCCCAGTTCGCACTCTTCGCGGTGTACATCAACGCATATCCGAGTTGGTCGTTCACGACGAACCCCCGGTCGATCGTGCGGTACTTCGTGCCGCCCTCGACATAGGTGAACTCCCAGTCGGCCGTGTTCCAACCGCGGTAGTCCACCGCCGCTATCCGGATCCTCTTGTACTGGGAGCGCTCCATGTACCCTTCCTGGTTCTCCCAGTCCGCCACCGGGTCGTCCTGCGGCGTGGTCGTCCAGGCGACGAGCAGCTTCTGTCCGTCGGGCCCGGTGAACCGGTCGCCCGCCGACCCCGTGGACTGGTACTTCCATCCCGTGGGCAGACCGATCGAGTACCCCTGGCTCCCCTTGTGGGTCGACGTGACCGCGCCGTCGCTCCCGGATCCCGCCTCGGCCCCACTCCCACCGGTCGCGCTCGGCGTACTCCCGGCCCCGGAACCGGACCCCTTCCCCGGGGTCGCGGACGCGGACGCGGCACCGTCCGTGTGCGTACCGCCCTTGTCATCCTGCTTGGTGTCGGCCTTCGCGCTCGCACTGGCCGAAGCCTTGGCGGCCCCGCCGCCCTTCGCCGACGCCTTCGAGTCGCCGTCGTCACCGAAGACGAGGGCCAGCACCACGCCGATCACGGCGACCGCCACGACCACCGCGATGATCACCAGCGTCCGCTTCGGCACCACATCGGTCAGCGGCGCCCTCGGCACGGGCCGCGGCGGCAGATCCGGCGGCGTCATCACGGGCCAGCCCGAACTCCGCCCCTCACTCTGCCCGTTGGCCGCCTTCCCGTCCCGCGCACCGACACCGGCACCGCCGCCGGAGCTGACGGCACTGGCACTGGCAGCAGAACCGGCAGCCGACTTGGACCCGGCAACGGACGGCCCGCCGGAAGTCCCGGCCCCCGCCGACGCCTTGCCGCCTCCCACTCCTGTGGCCGACCCACCGGCCGCGCCCCCGCGACCCTGCGCGCCGGTCTCCGGAACAGCCGTCTCACTCCCGGACTTGCTCCCGGACTTGGCACGAGCCGCGGCCGCCCCGGACGCCCCCGCGCCCACGGCGGCCTTCCGCACGGACCGCAGCGCCCCGAGCAACCGCTCCCCGGCCTCCTCGCCCCGCTTGGCCCCGGACCCGGAACGCCCCTTGTCCTCGGGCGCATCGGGCTGCGGCGGCAACGGCACGACCTTCGTCGCGTCCACCGGCTCCGGCTCGTCCTTGGGCTCGGGCGCATGGATGACGGCGTTGAGCATCGCCCGCGCACCGGCGTCGTCGAGCCGCTTGGCGGGGTCCTTGGTGAGCAGGCCGTAGATGACGTCCTTGAGCGGTCCCGCGTTCTTCGGCTCCTCCATCGGCTCGGTCATCACCGCCGTGAGCGTGGCGATCGCGGAGCCCTTGTCGTACGGCGGCACACCCTCGACCGCCGCGTACAACAGCCCGCCCAGCGACCAGAGGTCGGCCGCCGGGCCCGGCTTGTGGCCGCGGGCCCGCTCCGGGGAGATGTAGGAGGGCGCGCCGACGAGCATGCCGGTCGAGGTGATGGACGGGTCGCCCTCGACCTGGGCGATGCCGAAGTCGGTGAGCACGACGCGGTCGGTGTCGGATTCCAGCAGGACGTTCGACGGCTTCACGTCACGGTGCAGGATGCCCTCGCGATGCGCGGAGCGCAGCACGTCGAGGATGGCCAGACCGACCTCGGCCGCCCGCTTGGGCTCCAGAAGGCCGTCCTCACGAATGACCTCGGCGAGCGACTTGCCCTCGACGAGCTCCATCACGATCCAGGGCCGGTCGTCCTCCTCGACGACATCGAACACCGTCACCGCGCTGTTGTTGCGGATCCGGGCGATCGCCTTGGCCTCACGCAACGTGCGTGTGATCAGCCGCCGCTTCTCCTCCTCGTCGATGTTCGACGGGAACCGCAGTTCCTTGACGGCGACCGTCCGCCCCAGGGTCTCGTCCTCGGCACGCCACACCGTGCCCATGCCGCCCCGGCCGAGCACGCCGCCCAGCCGGTACCGCCCCGCGAGGAGACGCTCGCGGTTGTCCTGACGAGTGTCCTGACGAGATGTCCCCGCCCGCTCCGCCTCCGACATGCGTCCCCTCATACAACCCGCCCTGACAGAGGCTCCATTGTCTCTCACCCGACAAGTGCCCCACGCCCAGGGTGCCCCTCGTACCGCGACACCGCCGCACGGCCCGAACCGCCCGCCCCCGGCGCACCCGAGCCCCGCTGAATCGCACGTTCCACTAACCGGCATGATGGGCCCCGGCAAGGGAAGGAACCCGCAATGGCACGACCGGCGAGGCCGCTGTTCCGGACACTACTGGGCGTTTGCGTCTCCCTGTCCCTGCTCGGCCTGGTGTCCACCGCGCTCCTCGGTCTGGCCCCGATGGCCTCGTCGGCCCCCGCGACACGGGCGACGAGCGCCCTGCTCCCGCTACTCCTCACCCGGGGCAAGGCCCCCGACGCGGCCCTGCTGGCCCGCGAGGAGACCGGCACCCGCTACGCCCAGGCCGGACAGGGCATCGCCGTCACCGACCACTTCCGCGCCGGCAGCATCACGAAGAGCTTCATCGCGACCGTCGTCCTGCAACTCGCCGCCGAAGGCCGGCTGTCCCTCGCCGACACGGTGGAGCGGCATCTGCCGGGGCTGGTGCGGGGGGCGGCAAACGACGGGCGCGCGCTGACCCTCCGTTCCCTGCTGACCCACACCAGTGGCCTGTACGACTTCACCGCCGATACCGGAGGCACCGTCCCCGTCACACCGCTTCAGGCCGTACGCATCGCACTCACCCACCCCCCTGCCGAACACGGCGGATATTCCTACTCGAACACCAACTACGTCCTGCTCGGCCTGGTCATCGAGCAGGTCACCGGCCGCTCCTACGCCACCGAGGCCGAGCACCGCATCATCGCTCCACTGGGCCTGACCGGCACCTCCTTCCCTGGGTCCCGCACCGCTCTTCCCTTCCCGCACGGCCGCGCCTACGCCACCGACGGAACCGACGTCACCGATCTCGACCCGCGGGTGGCCGGCGCCGCGGGCGAGCTGGTGACCACGCTCGCCGACCTCGACCGCTTCTACTCCGCGCTGCTCGGCGGCCGGCTGCTGCCCTCGCACTGGCTGCGCGAGATGCTCGACGCCCGTACCGCACACGGCTCGTACGGCATGGGGCTCATTCCCGTGAAGTTGCCGTGCGGCACCGTCGTCTGGGGGCACAACGGGCGCATTTCCGGCAGCTACGTGCGCTCCGCGGCCACCGTCGGCGGTCGTCGTGTCCTGACCTTCCGGGTGAACACGACGGCGATCGCAGACCCCGGTCTCGAACCCCGGCTGCTCGCCGCCGAGTTCTGCCCTCGCACCTGATAAACGGCCGGGGTTCGAGCAGAGATCCCACCTTGCGCCACCCGTTCGAGTGACGTTCCGTCGCCCCGGCCGGACCGGCTCACGCGACCGATCCGCGCGCGCCGTGGCACCGCATCCCGGCCCACCGCAGCGAGGGGCGCTACGGCGACGCACCACAACCCGGCCCACCGCAACAAACGGCGCTACGGCGACGCACCACAACCCGGCCCACCGCAACAAACGGCGCTACGGCGACGCACCACAACCCGGCCCACCGCAACAAACGGTGCTACGGCGACGCACCGCCACCGGCGGCGCGCTACAGCGGCACGATGTCCGGCGCCCCCAACCGCGCCGCGTCCGCCGTCAGGTCGTCCGGCTGCCGCTGCGACTCCCGCTCGGCCTCCACCCGCTTCTCGTAGTGCTGAACCTCGCGCTCGATCTGGTCCTTGTCCCAGCCCAGCACCGGCGCCATCAGCTCGGCCGCCTCGCGGGCGCACCGGGTTCCCCGGTCGAACGTCTCGATCGAGATGCGCGTCCGTCGCGTCAGCACGTCGTCCAGGTGCCGCGCCCCTTCGTGCGAGGCGGCGTACACGATCTCGGCGCGCAGATAGTCGTCGGCGGAGTGCAGCGGCTCGCCCAGTCCGGGATCGGCGGCGATGAGTTCGAGCACCTCCTCGGCGAGCGACCCGTACCGGTTCAACAGGTGCTCCACTCGCACGACATGAATCCCCGTCCGCACCGCGGTCCGCGCCCGGGCGTTCCACAACGCGCGGTATCCCTCGGCGCCCAGCAGCGGGATGTCCTCCGTCACGCACTCGGCGACCCGCATGTCGAGCCCGTGCACCGCGGCGTCCACCGCGTCCTTGGCCATCACCCGGTACGTCGTGTACTTGCCGCCGGCCACGACGACGAGCCCGGGCACGGGGTGTGCCACGGTGTGCTCGCGCGACAGCTTGCTGGTGGCGTCCGACTCGCCCGCGAGCAGGGGCCGCAGCCCGGCGTACACGCCCTCCACGTCGTCGCGGGTCAGCGGCACCGCGAGCACCGAGTTCACGTGTTCCAGCAGGTAGTCGATGTCGGCGCTGGACGCGGCCGGGTGGGCCTTGTCGAGGTCCCAGTCGGTGTCGGTCGTGCCGACGATCCAGTGCCGGCCCCAGGGGATGACGAACAGCACGGACTTCTCGGTGCGCAGGATCAGGCCCGTCGTGGAGTGGATGCGGTCCTTGGGGACGACCAGGTGGATGCCCTTGGAGGCGCGCACGTGGAACTGCCCGCGCTCACCCACCATCGACTGGGTGTCGTCGGTCCACACACCGGTCGCGTTGACGATCTGCTTGGCGCGGATCTCGTACTCCCCGCCCGCCTCGACGTCCTGCACCCGAGCGCCGACGACCCGCTCGCCCTCGCGCAGGAACCCGGTCACCCGCGCACGGTTCGCCGCTTTCGCGCCGTAGGCCGCCGCCGTACGGACGAGGGTGGCCACATAGCGGGCGTCGTCCATCTGTGCGTCGTAGTACTGCAGGGCGCCGACCAGCGCGTCCTTCTTCAGGGCGGGGGCGACCCGCAGGGCGTGACGGCGGCTCAGGTGGCGGTGCAGGGGCAGGCCGCGGCCGTGGGTGCGGGCCATGGACATGACGTCGTAGAGCAGGACACCGCAGCCCGCGTAGAGGCGCTCCCAGCCCTTGTACTGCAGCGGGTACAGGAAGGGAACCGGCTTCACCAGATGCGGAGCCAGCCGCTCCACCAGCAGCCCGCGCTCCTTCAGCGCCTCCCGCACGAGCGCGAAGTCGAGCATCTCCAGATAGCGCAGGCCGCCGTGGATCAGTTTGCTGGACCTGCTGGACGTGCCCGAAGCCCAGTCACGGGCCTCGACCAGGCCGGTGGACAGTCCGCGGGTCACCGCGTCGAGGGCGGTGCCCGCGCCCACGACGCCGCCGCCCACGACCAGTAGGTCCAGCTCGCGCTCGGCCATTGCCGCCAGTGACTCGGCGCGCTCCACCGGCCCCAGTGTCGCTGTCCTCACCGCTGCCTCCCGCTCATCGGTCGGTCAGGCCGCACCCGTCGGGCGTAGCCCGGTTCGTACCCCCCATGCCCAAATTCTGACCGGCTTGCCCGACTTCAGCCACCACTCGCCCTCAGCCTGTGGACAACACTCAAGAAAACGCGATCATTCAATCCCGCAAATCGGTCATATTTACTCCTAGTCTGACATTGCGCCCCCTCGTTCTGTCCACAGGGCTTGCGCACCTGCATCACTTCGGTTATTGGGAAGGACGGCCCACGCCATGCCCGCAGATCTCGCCGTCATCGGACTGGGCCCGTACGGCCTGCCGCTGGCCAAGGCCGCCGTCGCCGCCGGCATCCACACGCTCGGCTACCGGATCGGATCCGAGGCCGCCTCCCTCAGCCCCGCCGAACTGCGCCGGATGCTCTCGGGGGGCTTCCGGCACGCCACCAACCCCGCCGAGCTCGGCCGCGTGCGCACCGCCGTCATCTGCCCGCCGACCCCGCGCGGCGCGGACGGCGGCCTCGACCTGAGCCGGCTGGAGACCGCCGCCCGCAGCCTGGCCGCGCAGCTGCGCCCGCACACCACCGTCATCCTGGAGTCGCCCGTACCGCCGGGCACCACCGAGAACGTCCTGCGCCCGCTCCTCGAAGACGGCTCGGGGCTGCGCGCGGGCCGCGACTTCCACCTGGCCTACTCCCCCAGCCGCGTCGACCCCGGCAACCGCCACTTCACGCCCGCCAACACCCCCAAGGTGATCGGCGGCCTCACCCCCGCGTGCACCGAGTCGGCCGCCGCCTTCTACGGCCGTCTCACCGACAAGGTGGTACGCGCGCGTGGCCTGCGCGAGGCGGAGACCGTGCAGGTCCTCGAGACCAACTTCCGGCACGTCAACATCGCCCTCGTCAACGAAATGGCCGTCCTCTGCCACGACTTGGGCGTCGACTTCTGGGACGTCATCCGCTGCGCGGAGACCAAGCCGTTCGGCTTCCAGGCCTTCCGCCCCGGCCCCGGCGTCGGCGGCCACGCCGTCCCGCAGGACCTCACCGGCCCGGCCGGGCGCACCCTGCGCATGGTCGAACTGGCTGAGCAGGTCAACAGCCAGATGCCGCGCTACGTCGTCCAGCGCGCCGCCGCCCTCCTCAACGAGCACGGCAAGTCCGTGCGCGCCGCCCGCATCCTCCTCCTCGGCGTCACCTACAAGCCCGATCTCGCCGACCAGCAGTCCACACCCGCCCACGAGGTCGCGATCCGCCTGCTGGAGCTGGGCGCCTGCATCAGCTTCCACGACCCGTACGTCCCGTCCTGGAGCGTCCTGGACCGGCCGGTGCCGCGCGCGGACGCGCTGTACGAGGCTGTGGCGGAGGCCGATCTGACGATTCTGCTTCAGCAGCATCGGACGTATGACTTGCAGGGGCTGTCGGTGAAGGCGCAGCTGTTGCTGGATACGCGGGGGGCGGCGCCTACGGGGGCGGCGCATCGGTTGTGATGGGGGGCGCGTGGGGTGCGTGAGCCGCCGGGGTTGGTGGCGTGGGGGATGCTGCGCCGGTACCGTGTGGAGAGGTGGGGCCCACGCAGCCGGTAATGCAGTACTGCGGAGGCTCCCGGGCGATTCACGGAATGTCCACCCCTAGTTGCTGTAGGGGTGGCCGCTCGCCACTGAAAGGGTGGAGCCCACCGCAGGGGGCACTGCAGCGGGCTCCTGGCCGTTAAGCAGAGTGTCCACCCCTAGTTCTCATAGGGGTGGCCGCTCAGCGGCCGTAAATCCACAAGATGCACCTCCTCCGGAACTTCACCAGCCGAAGCCAAGTGCGATCCCAGCGGGTGGGCTTGCGGTGACGGCCCATGGGCGCGCCCCCTTCCACGATGCCGCCCATATGCCCGGTAGGCGGTCCGTCTGGAGCTCGGGCCGGGCCCCGAGGGCCGGAGTCCGGAACATCTCCTTGGAAGGGGGCGCCCCAGAGAGCTTGGGTCGCCGATCAAGGACACTACCGCCCCCTACGCCCGTTCAGCCCACATTCGCCCCAAACGCAACCACGCGCCCCCGCCCAGCCCCACTTGGGCACACAAAAGGGCGGGCCGGTCACCCCACCCGGGGTGACCGGCCCTTCCCTGACGTCTGACGCCTGACGCGACGAAAACGGCGTAACCGCGTAACGCCTACCGCGTGTGCTGCGAATCCGCCACCGCAACCTCGACCCGCTGGAACTCCTTCAGCTCGCTGTACCCGGTCGTGGCCATGGCCCGCCGCAGCGCCCCGAAGAAGTTCATCGAGCCGTCCGGCGTGTGCGACGGCCCCGTCAGCACCTCCTCGATGGTGCCGACCGTGCCCAGGTGCACCTTCTTGCCGCGCGGCAGCTCCTCGTTCACGGCCTCCATGCCCCAGTGGTGGCCCCGGCCCGGCGCGTCCGTGGCACGCGCGAGCGGCGAGCCCATCATCACGGCGTCCGCACCGCAGGCGATCGCCTTGGGCAGGTCGCCGGACCAGCCGACTCCACCGTCCGCGATCACGTGCACGTACCGGCCACCGGACTCGTCCATGTAGTCCCGGCGGGCCGCCGCGACGTCCGCGACCGCCGTGGCCATCGGCACCCGGATGCCGAGCACGTTGCGCGTGGTGTGCGCGGCGCCGCCGCCGAAGCCGACGAGCACGCCCGCGGCACCCGTCCGCATCAGGTGCAGGGCCGCCGTGTACGTGGCGCAGCCGCCGACGATCACCGGGACGTCGAGCTCGTAGATGAACTGCTTCAGGTTCAGCGGCTCGTGCGAGGACGAGACGTGCTCCGCCGAGACCGTCGTGCCGCGGATGACGAAGATGTCCACGCCCGCGTCGACGACCGCCTTGGAGAACTGGGCCGTGCGCTGCGGGGAGAGCGCGGCGGCCGTGACCACGCCCGAGTCGCGCACCTCCTTGATGCGCTGCCCGATCAGCTCCTCCTTGATCGGAGCGGCGTAGATCTCCTGGAGACGGCGCGTCGCGGCCTCCGTGGGCAGCTCGGCGATCTCGTCGAGCAGCGGCTGCGGGTCCTCGTACCGCGTCCACAGGCCCTCGAGGTTCAGCACGCCGAGGCCGCCGAGCTCGCCGATGCGGATCGCGGTGGCCGGGGAGACGACCGAGTCCATGGGGGCGGCCAGGAAGGGCAGCTCGAAGCGGTAGGCGTCGATCTGCCAGGCGATCGAGACCTCCTTCGGGTCCCGCGTACGGCGGCTGGGGACGACGGCGATGTCGTCGAAGGCGTACGCCCGGCGGCCGCGCTTGCCGCGCCCGATCTCGATCTCAGTCACGTCTGTGGCCTTTCCCTGATGCGTTTCAGCGTCTTCCAGTATCGCCGACGGGTACGACAAGGGCGGCCCCGGTGCTTCCGGGACCGCCCTTGATCAAGCCTCACGCGCGCGTGCGCCTCACTTACGGCTGTAGTTCGGCGCCTCGACCGTCATCTGGATGTCGTGCGGGTGGCTCTCCTTGAGGCCCGCCGAGGTGATCCGGACGAAGCGGCCCTTGGACTCCATCTCGTCGATGGTGGCCGCGCCCACGTAGCCCATGGTCTGGCGCAGACCGCCGACGAGCTGGTGCAGGACGTTGGCCAGCGGGCCGCGGTAGGGCACCTGGCCCTCGACGCCCTCGGGCACGAGCTTGTCGTCGGAGGAGACCTCACCCTGGAAGTAGCGGTCCTTCGAGTACGACTTGGCCTGGCCGCGGGACTGCATGGCGCCCAGCGAGCCCATGCCGCGGTACGACTTGAACTGCTTGCCGTTGATGAAGAGCAGCTCGCCCGGCGACTCCTCGCAGCCCGCGAGCAGGCTGCCCAGCATGACGGTGTCGGCGCCGGCGGCCAGCGCCTTGCCGATGTCGCCGGAGTACTGCAGACCGCCGTCGCCGATCAGCGGGATGCCCGCCGGACGGGCGGCGAGGGAGGCCTCGTAGATGGCGGTGACCTGCGGGACGCCGATGCCGGCGACCACACGGGTCGTACAGATGGAACCGGGGCCCACACCGACCTTGATGCCGTCGACACCGGCGTCGATGAGGGCCTGCGCGCCGTCGCGCGTGGCGACGTTGCCGCCGATCACGTCGACGGAGACGCTGGACTTGATCTTCGCCATCCAGCTGAGGGCGTTGCTGTTGTGACCGTGCGAGGTGTCGACGACCAGGAAGTCCACACCGGCCTCGGCGAGCGCCTGGGCGCGCTCCAGGGCCTCGGGGCTGGCGCCCACGGCGGCGCCGACGAGCAGGCGGCCCTCGGAGTCCTTGGCGGCGTTCGGGTACTTCTCCGCCTTGACGAAGTCCTTGACGGTGATCAGGCCCTTGAGGACGCCCGCCTCGTCGACCAGGGGAAGCTTCTCGATCTTGTGGCGGCGCAGCAGCTCCATGGCGTCACTGCCGGAGATGCCGACCTTGCCGGTGACCAGCGGCATCGGCGTCATGACCTCGCGCACCTGGCGGCTGCGGTCGGTCTCGAAGGCCATGTCGCGGTTGGTCACGATGCCCAGCAGCTTGCCGGCCGGGTCGGTGACGGGGACACCGCTGATCCGGAACTTGGCGCACAGGGCGTCGGCCTCGGCGAGCGTCGCCTCGGGGTGCACCGTGATGGGGTCCGTGACCATGCCGGACTCGGACCGCTTGACCAGGTCGACCTGGTTGACCTGGTCCTCGACGGAGAGGTTGCGGTGCAGCACGCCGACGCCGCCCAGCCGGGCCATCGCGATCGCCATGCGGGACTCGGTCACCTTGTCCATCGCCGCCGAGAGGAGCGGGATGTTGACCCGGACGTTGCGGGAGATTCGGGACGAGGTGTCGACCGCGTTGGGGAGCACCTCGGATGCGCCCGGCAGCAGCAGCACGTCGTCGTAGGTCAGCCCGAGTGTCGCGAATTTACCGGGCACTCCGTCGACGTTGGCAGTCATGACACCTTCCCCAAATGGCCTTGATCGGTGCGGATGTCCATGCTAACGGGAAGCACAGCCAGCAAATTCCACGGTTCTGCATGGCTTGCGGCTTCGTATGTTCGTACGGAATCGAAGAGAAGCCTGTTCATTTGGGGGCGCACTCAAGGGAGTACTGCGCGAGCACTACTGCTCGGCCAGCGCTCGCAGCCTGCTCAGCGCCCTGTGCTGGGCCACCCGGACCGCGCCGGGTGACATTCCCAACATCTGACCCGTCTCCTCCGCGGTCAAGCCCACCGCGATCCTCAGCAGCAACAGCTCCCGCTGGTTCTCGGGCAGGTTGGCCAGCAGCTTCTTGGCCCATTCGGCGTCGCTGCTCAGCAGCGCGCGCTCCTCCGGGCCGAGGGAGTCGTCCGGGCGCTCCGGCATCTCGTCCGACGGAACCGCCGTGGACCCCGGGTGCCGCATCGCGGCCCGCTGCAGGTCGGCCACCTTGTGGGCGGCGATGGCGAAGACGAACGCCTCGAAGGGCCGGCCGGTGTCCTTGTAGCGCGGCAGCGCGAGCAGGACGGCGACGCAGACCTCCTGGGCGAGGTCCTCGACGAAGTGCCGGGCGTCGCCCGGCAGGCGGGACAGGCGGGTGCGGCAGTAGCGCAGCGCCAGGGGGTGGACATGCGCGAGCAGATCGTGCGTGGCCTGCTCGTCCCCGTCCACGGCGCGATGGACGAGTGCACCGATCGCCCCTGCGGCTTTGGCCGCCTCGTCGTCGCGCATCGGTCCATGGTGCCTTGCGGCCGTACGGTCCGTGGCATCGCGCCCGATGTTGTGCACCGAAGCGTTATGAGCAGGTGCGCCGGCACTCATCCCCTGCGCCCTCCCCTTCCGCTCGACCGACTCGTCCCCGAGAGACTCCACACCTCAAGGATGCGGCATCCGCGCCGAAACGAGCAGCGGGCACCGACAGCACCTGTTGACAGGCCTCGCAGCCGCGCCCCGATAGGGGCGCGGGGCTGCATCGATGTGCGACTACCGTCGCGCGGGCGCGACCAGCCACGAACGGCCCGCACCGAAGCGACGGCCCGGGCGCCGGGCTCTTTAACGAACCAGACCCCACCGGAAGCCGAGCGCCACCGCGTGTGCCCGGTCCGACGCACCGAGCTTCTTGAACAACCGCCGGGCATGCGTCTTCACAGTGTCCTCGGAGAGGAACAGCTCGCGACCGATCTCGGCGTTCGAGCGCCCGTGGCTCATGCCCTCCAGCACCTGGATCTCACGAGCCGTGAGCGTCGGCGCCGCACCCATCTCGGCGGACCGCAGCCGCCGCGGGGCCAGCCGCCAGGTCGGGTCGGCAAGGGCCTGCGTGACGGTCGCTCGCAACTCCGCTCGCGATGCGTCCTTGTGAAGGTAGCCCCGCGCGCCCGCGGCGACCGCGAGGGCCACGCCGTCCAGGTCCTCGGCGACGGTGAGCATGATGATGCGCGCACCGGGGTCGGCGGACAGCAGCCGCCGCACGGTCTCGACGCCGCCCAGACCGGGCATGCGTACGTCCATCAGAATCAGGTCCGAGCGGTCGGCGCCCCAGCGGCGGAGGACTTCCTCGCCGTTGGCCGCCGTCGTCACGCGCTCGACGCCGGGCACGGTCGCGACCGCGCGGCGGAGCGCCTCTCGGGCAAGCGGGGAGTCGTCGCAGACGAGGACGGATGTCATGGCCGCCCTCCGCAGCTGATGCACGTCACCTTGAGCCTCCAGGCTGGTACGAAATCGTCACCTGTGCGGTCGACGCCCTCGGACGCCTGCCCGAGCGCTTGTTACTTCAACCGCCTCCGCCCTCTCAACGACGGTCACTCGAAAGAGTTACGGGGCCATATGCCGTCTTCGGCACTCTACGTGAGGGGGCGGACACGGTGCAGACATGAAGGGCGGACCCACAACGTTTCATCACAACCCATGCCCCATTCAGCCCTTTTTCTTCCCGTTTCTTGGCGTTTGGGGCTAGATTCGCAATGAGTCATATTTTCATCTCCTTAGATCGTAGATGTACGGTCGTGGACACCGTATCCGCCAAGAACGGCTACAAGGGGTCACGCAATGGCAGATTTCTCCCGCCTTCCCGGACCGAACGCGGACCTGTGGGACTGGCAGCTCCTGGCCGCCTGTCGCGGGGTGGACAGCTCGCTCTTCTTTCATCCGGAGGGTGAGCGCGGTGCGGCTCGGAGTGCTCGCGAGAACTCGGCCAAGGAGGTCTGCATGAGGTGCCCGGTGCGCGCGCAGTGCGCGGCGCATGCGCTGGCGGTGCGCGAACCGTACGGCGTTTGGGGCGGCTTGACCGAGGACGAGCGCGAAGAGCTCATGGGGCGGGCGCGCAACCGGCTGGTCTCGGCGTCGACGACCAGCTGCGAGACCGGCCCGAACAGCTGAAGGAACGTTTCTGCAACCAGGGCACGCGCACGCGTGCCCTTCTCTTCGTCACACGCTTCCGACTCTCCGTCACGCGCGCGTGGCCTTCTCTCCGCCTTTTGACCACGCGTTGCCGCCCCTTCCCCACGCCGGCGTGGCCTTCTCTCGGCGCTGCCCGGCTATCGCGCGGCGGCCCGCGCCAGTTGCTCCAGCGTCGCCGCCACGGCCGGCACCTGTGCCAGGTCGGGCAGGGTGAGCGCGACGATCTCCCGCCGGACCGCCGGTTCCAGCGTCACCATGCGTGCCCCTCGCGGCCGTACGGACTCGACGGCGAGCTGGGGCAGGACGGCCACGCCCAGGCCGGCGCCCACCAGGCCCACGACCGCCGGATAGTCGTCCGTGGCGAAGTCGATACGGGGCGTGAAGCCGGCGCCCTCGCACACCTCGATCAACTGGCCCCGGCAGCGTGGGCACCCGGCGATCCACGGCTCGGCGGCGAGCTCGCCGATGGCGATGGCACCCGAGGGTGCGGTGCGGGCGAGCCGGTGGCGTTCGGGGACGAGGGCCACGAGCCGGTCGGTCAGCAGCGGGCGTACGACGAGGTCGTCCCACTCCTCTTCCTGGGCCGCACCCTCGTACCGGAAGGCGAGGGCCACGTCGCAGTCGCCCTCGCGCAGCAGTTCGACGGACTGTGGGGGCTCGGCCTCCTCCAGGGAGACGCGGGTGCCGGGGTGTGCGGCGCGCAGGGCGGCGAGGGCGGTCGGGACCAGGGTGGAGCTGCCGCTGGGGAAGGAGACGAGGCGGACCCGCCCGGCGCGCAGCCCGGCGATGGCGGCGACCTCCTCCTCGGCGGCGGTGAGCCCCGCCAGGATTCCGGCGGCGTGCCGGACCAGCGCCTCGCCGGCCTGGGTCAGCCGCATCTCCCGGCCGCTGCGGATGAGCAGGGGTGTGCCGACGGACGCCTCCAGGGCCTTCATCTGCTGGCTGACGGCGGGCTGGGTGCAGCCCAGTTCGCGCCCCGCCGCGGAGAAGGAACCGGTGGCGGCGACGGCGCGCAGCACACGGAGATGTCGGGCCTCGATCACAGCCTGAGCATAAGCGAACCTTGGACATGTCGCCGAATAGCGCATGGACGCTTTGACACCGGTCGCTTACCGTGCGGCTATGAAGCTTCTGTCTGTGAACCTGGGTCGCCGGAAGTACGTGCCGTACACGGACCACCCGGAAGGCGTGACCGGGATAGACAAGCGCCCCGTGGAGGGGCCGGTGCGGATCGCGGCGCCCGGGCCCAAGGGGATCGGGGCGAGCGGGGTGGCCGGGGACGAGGTGTGCAGCACGCTCCATCACGGCGGCGACGACCAGGCGGTGTACGCGGTGGCGCGTGAGGACCTCGACGACTGGGAGCGCGAGCTGGGGCGGCCGCTGGCGAACGGCGGGTTCGGCGAGAACCTCACGACGGAGGGCGTGGACGTCTCCAACGCGCTGATCGGCGAACGCTGGCGGATCGGTGCCGAGGTGGTGCTGGAGGTCACCTGCGGGCGGATTCCCTGTCGCACCTTCCAGGGCCACCTGGGTGAGCGGCAGTGGGTGAAGCGGTTCACCGCGAAGGGGGCGCCGGGTGCGTATCTGCGCGTGATCGAGCCGGGGGAGGTCCGGGCGGGCGACGCTCTGGAGATCGTCCACCGCCCGGATCACGACGTGACGGTGGCGCTGCAGTTCCGGGCGGTCACGACGGAGCGGACGCTGCTGCCGCGGCTGCTGGCGGCGGGGGGCGCGTTGCATCCGGAGTCGTTGGAGGCGGCTCGTGAGTACGCGGCGAAGTACGGGGGCTGACGAGCAGTCAGTCCGGGGACATGACGGGTGCTCATGTCAGAGGTGTCTTCGCCGGGGCTTCACTGATCGGCGGGGCCTGCGCAGTAAGCGGATGCTCCCGGTCCGGGTCACTAATCTTGCGCCATGACAACGGCATTGATTACGGGATCGACCGCGGGCATCGGCGCCGCGTTCGCGCGGCGGCTGGCGGCTGACGGGCACGACCTCGTCCTGGTGGCCCGGGACACCAAGCGGCTGCGGGAGCAGGCGACCGAGCTGCACGACCGGCACGGCATCGAGGCGGAGGTCCTGACGGCCGACCTCGCGGAGGACACCGGCATCGAGACCGTCGCCACCCGCCTCGGCGACCGCCGCAACCCCGTCGACCTGCTGATCAACAACGCCGGTTTCGGCAACAAGGGCCGCTATCTCGAGGTGCCCATGGCCGACGAGCTGAAGATGCTCAAGGTGCACTGCGAGGCGGTTCTGCGGCTGACGTCGGCCGCGACCGAGGCGATGCGGGAGCGCGGTCGGGGCGGTGTCGTGAACGTGGCCTCCGTGGCCGCCTTCGTGCCGCGCGGGACGTACGGCGCGTCCAAGGCGTGGGTCGTGCAGTTCAGCCAGGGGGCGGCACGTGACCTGGCCGGGACCGGGGTGCGGTTGATGGCGCTGTGCCCGGGGTTCGTGCGGACCGAGTTCCATGAGCGGGCCGGGATGGGGACGGACAACATCCCCGGGTGGATGTGGCTCGACGCGGACAAGCTGGTGGCGGCGGCGCTCGACGACCTGGCGCGCGGGAAGGCCGTGTCGATTCCGGATCCCCGGTACAAGGCGTTGATGGGGCTGGTGAAAGTGGTGCCGAGGGGGCTGCTCGGGGGGATCAGTTCCAAGACGGGGCGGAAGTACGGGCCGCAGTGAGCCGCCGCGCGATGCGATTCGGCCGCGCGCAGGCAGCGAGGGTTCTCAACTCGCTGCCGCAGCGGGGTGGTTCAAGGGGCGCGAAACGCGGCGTACCCGTCCCGGGCAGGCCGGGCGCTGCACCGGCGCCCGCCTGACCCGGCTGGGTTTGGGCGCCGTAGCCCCAACAGGCACGGTGTCCCTCCCGCGAGCACAATGGTGCTGTCCGGCCGCACCCAGGAAAGCCGGGAGGCGACGACGTCATGACCTTCGTGCAGCTCATCGATTGCAGGACCAGCCGCTTCGACGAGATGAACCGGCTGATGGACAGGTGGGTCGAGCAGACCAAAGGCAAGCGGACCGCGACGCACGACATCATCGGGAAGGACCGGTCCGACTCGGCGCACTTCATCGAGATCGTGGAGTTTCCGTCGTACGAGGAGGCGATGCGGAACTCCAACCTGCCCGAGACCAACCGGATCTTCGAGGAGATGGTCGCGCTCTGTGACGAGACGCCGACCTTCACCGATCTCGACGTCGTGCGGGACGAGCAGCTGAACATCCTGGCCGCGCAGGCCTTCTTCAGGGACATGGGCAGGATGGAGCCGGATCGGATCGGCGAGCACCTCACGGACGACTACGTGGATCACGATCCGTCGTATCCGCGGCCCGTGCAGGGCATCGACGGGGTGCGCGAGCAGTACGCGGGGTGGCGCAACGCCTTCGACTTCACGTTCCGGATCGACGATCAGCTGGCCCAGGGCGACCAGGTGTGCACGCGGTGGAACTGGACCGCACGGCACAAGGGCGAGTTCCTCGGGATTCCGGCGACCGGACAGGACGTGACCATGCAGGGCATGACCTGGCAGCGGTTCCGGGACGGGAAGATCTGCGAGAGCCACTGGCTCTACGACCGGGCGGGGCTGCTGGAGCAGCTGGGGGTACTCGGTCAGTGACGCCCGCGAAGGGAGAAGCCCCCCGCTGACAGCAGCGGGGGGCTTCTTCAGGTGGTGCGTGAGGTGGTGCGTGCCTCAGTGGGCGTGCCCGTGGCCGTGGCCACCGGCGGCCGCCGGCTCTTCCTCTTCCTTCTTCTCGACGACCAGGGTCTCGGTCGTCAGGAGCAGGGAGGCGATGGAGGCGGCGTTCTCCAGGGCGGAGCGGGTGACCTTGACCGGGTCGATGACGCCGGCCTTGACCAGGTCGCCGTACTCGCCGGTCGCGGCGTTGTAGCCGCTGCCCTTCTCCAGCTCGGCCACCTTGGAGACGATGACGTAGCCCTCGAGGCCGGCGTTCTCGGCGATCCAGCGCAGCGGCTCGACGGCGGCCTTGCGGACCACGGAGACACCCGTCGCCTCGTCGCCGGTCTTGTCGAGGTTGCCCTCGAGGACCTTCACGGCGTGGACGAGCGCGGAGCCACCACCGGAGACGATGCCCTCCTCGACCGCGGCGCGGGTCGCGGAGATGGCGTCCTCCAGACGGTGCTTCTTCTCCTTCAGCTCCACCTCGGTGGCGGCGCCGACCTTGATCACGCACACGCCGCCGGCCAGCTTCGCGAGGCGCTCCTGGAGCTTCTCGCGGTCCCAGTCGGAGTCGGTGTTCTCGATCTCGGCCTTGATCTGGGCGACGCGGCCCTGGACGTCGTCGGACTTGCCGGCGCCGTCGACGATGGTCGTGTCGTCCTTGGTGACCGTCACGCGGCGGGCGGTGCCCAGTACGTCCAGACCGGCCTGGTCGAGCTTGAGGCCGACCTCCTCGGAGATGACCGTGGCGCCGGTGAGGACCGCCATGTCCTGCAGCATCGCCTTGCGGCGGTCACCGAAGCCGGGGGCCTTGACCGCGACCGCGTTGAAGGTGCCGCGGATCTTGTTGACGACCAGGGTCGACAGGGCCTCGCCCTCGACGTCCTCGGCGATGATCAGCAGCGGCTTGGAGGCACCCGCCTGGATGACCTTCTCCAGCAGCGGCAGCAGGTCCTGGATGGAGGAGATCTTGCCCTGGTTGATGAGGATGTACGGGTCCTCCAGGACGGCCTCCATGCGCTCCTGGTCCGTCACGAAGTACGGCGACAGGTAGCCCTTGTCGAAGGCCATGCCCTCGGTGAAGTCCAGCTCCAGACCGAAGGTGTTGGACTCCTCGACGGTGATGACACCGTCCTTGCCGACCTTGTCCATCGCCTCGGCGATGAGCTCGCCGACCTGCTGGTCCTGGGCGGACAGCGCGGCCACGGCGGCGATGTCGGACTTCTCGTCGATCGGGCGGGCCGAGGCCAGGAGGTCCTCGGAGACGGCGGCGACGGCCGCGTCGATGCCCTTCTTCAGCAGCGCCGGGGAGGCACCGGCGGCGACGTTCTTCAGGCCCTCACGCACCAGCGCCTGGGCGAGCACGGTCGCGGTGGTCGTACCGTCACCCGCGATGTCGTTGGTCTTGGTCGCCACCTCCTTCACCAGCTGCGCGCCGAGGTTCTCGTACGGGTCCTCGATCTCGACCTCACGGGCGATCGTGACACCGTCGTTGGTGATGGTGGGGGCGCCGAACTTCTTGTCGATGACGACGTTGCGGCCCTTGGGGCCGATCGTCACCTTGACCGTGTCGGCCAGCTTGTTGACGCCGCGCTCGAGGGCGCGACGGGCGTCCTCGTCGAACTTCAGGATCTTCGCCATGACAGCGGGAGCCCTCTCGGAAATCTGTGGGTGTAAACGGCACTGCGCCCCGGGCGCCCGGCTTCTTATGTGGTCGCGGGGGCCAGGGGCGCAGCGTCAAGCATCAAAAGTGCTCGAGGTGTCTTACTTCTCGATGATCGCGAGGACGTCGCGAGCCGAGAGGACGAGGTACTCCTCGCCGTTGTACTTCACCTCGGTGCCGCCGTACTTGCTGTACAGCACGATGTCGCCGGTCTTGACGTCGAGCGGAAGGCGCTCGCCGTTCTCGAAGCGGCCCGGGCCCACGGCCAGGACGACGCCCTCCTGGGGCTTCTCCTTGGCAGTGTCCGGGATGACCAGGCCAGAGGCCGTGGTCTGCTCGGCGTCCAGCGGCTGGACCACGATGCGGTCCTCGAGCGGCTTGATGGCAACCTTGGAGCTGGCGGTCGTCACGATCCGACCTCCCCCTTCGGAGATCTCACGGGGTTAACTGTCTGAGGTGGCGACCAGGTCGATCCGTCGTCGCGGGTGCCGGACCTGCCCGTCGCGTTGTTGGCACTCTCCAGGGGGGAGTGCCAGACCTGAGACTATGACCGTGATTAGCACTCGGTCAAGCGGACTGCTAATCAGCGGCGGCGCGGCGCACGGCGGCGGCGCCTTCGCAGGCCCGCACTACAGGTAGTCCTCCAGGCGCCCCACCGTCAGCCCACGCCCCTGGATCTCCCGCAGCAGCCGGGTCGTCCGCTCTCTCAGGCTCAGCCCGGCCGGCTCACCCGAAGGGACGGAGACGATGTCACCCGGGCGGAGGCGGCCGGGGCCCTTCGCGTACGTCAGTTCGCCGTCGCCCTCCATCGCCGCGCGCCACAGCACCACGGCCGTCACGCCGCAGTCGGCCGCCGCGCGGAGGGTGGTGGCGTCGTACGTGCCGTAGGGCGGGCGGAAGAGGCGGGGGCGGATGCCGAAGCGGGCGCGCAGCTTGTTCTGCTGGCCGCAGATCTCGGCGCGCTGGCCCGCGTACGGCAGTCCGCGCAGGGCGGCGTGGTCGAGGGTGTGGTTCTGGATCGACGCGCCCACCGAGCGCAGGCGCGCGAAGTGGCCGTAGCCCGGGCCGACCACGCTGTCCGTGAGGAACATGCTGACGGGCAGCCGCAGTTCACGGACCATGTCGACGAAGCGGGGGTCCTTCTCGGCGCCGTCGTCGTAGGTGAGGAAGACGACCTGGTCGCGGGTGGGGACGCGGTCCACGACAGGCAGCGGGCCGCCCGCGCGGGGCACCGGGCGCCGGGCGGGCGGGGCCGGGGGTGCGGGCAGTGGGGCGGTCAGGCCCCAGCGGCGGTACGGCTGTGCCGGGGTCGTCGGGTCCTTCGCCGGCCGTGCGTCGTGCGCCGACGTTCCGCTCGCCCGTGCGTCGTGTGGCGACCACGTTCCGCTCGGCCGTGCGGCCCTGTCGGGGGCGACCCGGTCGGCCGCCTGGGCGCAGCCGGTGAGCAGGGCGTACGCCGTGACGAGGGACGCCAGTGCCCGCACCCCCGGAACCCGCCCCGACCTCACAGGTAGTCCTCCAACCGGGCCACCGCATACCCCTCGGCCGTCACCTTGTTCAGGAATCGGCGGATCATGTCGGGCATTGTGCCTTTCCAGTCCTCCCTGCCCCGGAAGTGACTGAGGACGATGTCACCCGGACGGATCCTCCGGTCCCACTCGCGGTAGTCCCAGCGGTCGACGAAGACCTCCTCGTTCCACAGGGGGACGTACCGGATGCCGCAGCGCTTCGCGGCGCGCAGGGTGTTCCGGTCGTAGTTGCCGAAGGGCGGGCGGAAGAGCAGCGGGCGCTTGCCGTAGCGCTCCTCGATCACCTGCTGCATGCCGCAGATCTCGTGCTTCTGGCGGAGGTAGGACAGGGCGGGGAGGTAGGGGTGGTGAAGGGTGTGGTTGTTCAGGACCACGCCGTTGGCCTGCATCCGCTCGAAGTAGCCGTAGTCCTCCTTGATCAGGTAGTCGCTGAGGAAGGCGGTGTACGGCACCTGCAGGTCGCTCATCATCCGCAGGAACGCCGGGTCCTTCTCGGCGCCGTCGTCGATGGTGAGGAAGACGACCCTCTGCTTGGTGGGGACGGTGGTGAAGACGGGCGGGAGGCCGAGCTCCTCGTGCCCGGCGACCTCGAAGCCCGCGCGGGTGGTGATCGCCGGCTTCCTGGCCGGGGGCGGCGGGGGCGTGAGCGGCACTTCGGCCAGGCGCCAGCGTCTGGCGGCGGCGACTCGGGCGGCGCGGGCGGCCTGGGCGGACCGGAACTTCTCGGGCGGGGCGTCTTTGGCGTGCGGACCCTCGGCGTGCGGGCCCTTGGCGTGCGGGTCCCGGGTGTGCGGGCCCATGGACTGCGGCTCCTTGACGTGGAGGTCCCTGGCGTGGGGTTCCCTCGTGGCCGCACCTGCGGTGCCCCCGTCCGCGGTTCCGGCCGGAGGCGGGGCTTCGAGGGGCTGCCGGCCCCGGGTCGGGAGTCCGGCCTGCGAGCCGGCGTCGCCGGGCGGCGCACAGCCCGCGGCGATGGCGGCGACGGCGAGGAAGGCGATACCGGCACACACTCGCGAACGCCCGGCCGCCCGCTGCCCACGCCCCGCATCGCCGCGTCCTGCGTCGTCACGCTGTGCATCGCCACGCTGCACATCGCCACGCTGCACATCGCCACGCGCCGCATCGCGCGCATCACCACGCCACACATCGCCACGCCACACGTCGCCACGCACTGCACGGCCACGCGTCGCATCGCCACGACCAGCATCGCCACACAACGCGTCGCCACGTCCTGCATCGCCACGCTGCGCATCGCCACGCGCCGCCCGACCACGCGAACCCGCATCGCCACCTCCAGCGTCGCCACGCCCCGCAGCGCCACGCTGCGCATCGCCACGCACTGCACGACCACGCGCCGCATCGCCACCTCCAGCGTCGCCACGCCCCGCGTCGCCACGACCCGCATCGCCACACAACGCGTCGCCACGTCCTGCATCGCCACGCAGCGCATCGCCACGCGCCGCACGACCACGCGCCGCATCGCCACCTCCAGCGTCGCCACGCCCCACGCCGCCACACGCCGCATCGCCACCTCCAGCGTCGCCACGCCCCACGTCGCCACACGCCGCACGGCCACACCCCGCATCGCCCCGCCCCACGACTGCCCCATTGCGGCGACTTTTGTCATTTTGTCCTACTACTCGCATGGAGCCGGATCCTCGCAGCCACCCGCCCCGAAGCCGGGCCGACACCGCCGCCGGGCGACGGACCATCCACCGACTGGCCCACAGGGAGCGGACGAGCGAGCGTGAGCGAACAGCCCACCGGCTGGCCGACAATGACCCGGTGAACGACCTCGCCTCCTTCTCCTCCCTCCTCACGCCCGAGGGCCGCGCGCTACTCGACGCCGTGCGCGACACCGAACCCGCCGACGAACTCGCCGTCGCCACCCGGCTGCGCCGCGAACACCCCGCCGAGCTGGTGTCCGCGGCGCTCGGGCAGGCGCGGTTGCGGCAGCGGGCGGTGGCGAAGTTCGGGGCGGCGGACGCGGGCCGGATGTTCTTCACGCCGAACGGGGTCGAGCAGTCGACGCGGGCGAGCGTCGCGGCGTACCGGGCCGGGCGGATGACGGAGCTGGGGATCGGCTCGGTCGCCGACCTGTGCTGCGGGATCGGGGGCGACGCGATCGCGCTCGCGCGGGCCGGGGTACGGGTGCTGGCCGTGGACCGGGATCCGGTGACGGTGGCGGTGGCGCGGGCGAATGTCGAGGCGCTGGGGCTCGGGGATCTGGTCGAGGTGCGGGAGGCGGACGTCGTCGGAGTGGACACCGGTGGCTACGACGCCGTGTTCGTCGACCCGGCGCGGCGGGGTGGACGCGGCAGGATCTTCGACCCCGAGGCCTACTCACCGCCGCTGTCGTGGGCCGTGGAGGCGGCTCGCAAGGCGCCGCGGGCCGCGCTGAAGATCGCCCCCGGCATTCCCCACGAGGCGATCCCGGACGACGCCGAGGCCGAGTGGATCTCGGACGGCGGCGATGTGAAGGAGGCGGTGCTGTGGTTCGGGACGGAGCCCGGGGCGGTGCGGGCGACGCTGTTGCCGGGACCGCGCACGCTGCTCTCCGAAGGGCTTCCCGACCCTGAGGTCCGGCCCGTCGGACGGTACTTGTACGAGCCGGACGGCGCCGTCATCCGCGCCCATCTGGTCGCCGAGGTCGCCCGGCAGCTCGACGGCGGGCTGATCGACGCGACCATCGCCTACGTCACGGCGGACGAGCCGCGGCCGACGCCGTACGCGACGGCGTACGAGATCACCGACCGACTGCCCTTCAACGTCAAGAAGCTGAAGGCCCTGCTGCGCGAGCGGGAGGTCGGCACGCTGACCGTGAAGAAGCGGGGGTCGGCCGTCGAGCCGGAGGAACTGCGCAAGAAGGTCAGGCCTCAGGGGCCGAACTCGGCGACGGTGTTCCTGACGAGGGTGGCCGGGGCGCCGACGATGCTGGTGGGCCGGCCGGCCTGAGTCACGAGGTCTCGGCGGCCCGGCGCAGCAGCAGCTCCCGCTCCCGCTCGTTCCGCGTCAGTTCCGCCGCCCGCTCGAACTCCGCCCGCGCCTCGGTCGTACGGCCCAGGCGGGCGAGCAGATCCCCGCGCACGCTCGGCAGCAGGTGGTAGTCCCGCAGGGCGGGTTCGGAGGCGAGCGCGTCGACGATCCGCAGGGCGGGCTCCGGGCCCTTGGCCATCGACACGGCGACCGCCCGGTTCAACTCGACCACGGGGGACGGGGATCGGACGGCGAGGAGGCCGTACAGGGTGGCGATCGTCTTCCAGTCCGTCTCCTCGTACGTGTACGCGTGCGCGTGGCACGCGGCGATGGCCGCCTGGAGGGCGTACGGGCCGGGGGCGCCGGTGGCCGTGGCGTCCGCGCGGGACAGCGCCCTGATGCCGCGGGCGATCAGCATGCGGTTCCAGCGGGTGCGGTTCTGGTCCTTGAGGAGGATCGGTTCCCCGGACGGGCCGGTGCGGGCCGCCGTGCGGGACGCCTGGAATTCGAGGAGGGCGGTCAGACCGTGCACCTCCGGCTCCTTCGGCATCAGTCCCGACAGCACGCGGGCCAGGCGCAGCGCGTCCTCGCACAGGGCCGGGCGCAGCCAGTCGTCGCCGGCCGTGGCGGCGTAACCCTCGTTGAAGATCAGGTAGATGACGTCGAGGACCGAGCCGAGGCGGGCCTCGCGGTCGGGGCCGTACGGGACCTCGAAGGCGATGTTCTTCGTGGCGAGCGTGCGCTTGGCGCGGACGATGCGCTGGGCGACGGTCGGTTCCGGGGTCAGGAACGCCCGGGCGATCTCCGGCGTCGACAGGCCGCCGAGCAGACGGAGGGTGAGGGCGATGCGGGCGTCCGGCGACAGGACCGGATGGCAGGTGGTGAAGACGAGGCGGAGCAGGTCGTCGTCGATGTCCTCGGGATCATGGAGGGCGGACGGCTCCTCGGGCGGGGCCGTCGTCTCCAGGTCGCGGCCGATCTCCGCCAGCTTGCGGGCGTAGTTCTCGCGGCGCCGGATCAGGTCGACGGCACGGTGCTTGGCGGTGGCCATGAGCCAGGCGCCGGGATTGTCGGGGACTCCGTCCCGCGGCCACTGCTCCAGCGCGGCGACCAGCGCGTCCTGTGCGAGTTCCTCGGCGATGCCGACGTCGCGGACCATGCGGGCGACGGCGGCGATGACGCGGGGGGACTCGATGCGGAAGACGGTCTCGACGGTCGCCGTCGCGTCCGCGGCTCCGCGCCGGTCCTGGGTGGGCTGCGAGGTCACAGCCCACCATGCAACACCCGTACGGCCGTGGATCCAAGGAGGGCGGGTCAGCCCTCGGCGATCTCCCGGACCTCGCAGGTGACCTGCCATTCCTCCCCGTGGACCTTCAGGAACCGCGAGGCCCACTCCAGCGCCTCGGCCTTGTCCTTGCACTGCATGATCGCGTAGCCGCCGATGACTTCCTTGGACTCGGTGAAGGGACCGTCGGTGACGGAGGTCTTCGCCCCGTCCCAGTGCACGCGGGTGCCCTGCGCCGACGGCGTGAGCCCGGCGGTGTCCAGCATCACGCCGGCCTTGGTGATCTCCTCCAGCAACTCCCCCATGCGCTGCATCAGCTCGGGGCTGGGGCCCTCGGCGGGCGCGGTGGACTCGTCGATCCGGACCAGCGACAGGTAGCGCGGCATGGTGACTCCTCAGGGTCGGTGACCGGGTCCTTCCCGGCCTCTCACACCTTGCGTCGATCGACGGACCCGTGGATCGACACGCCCTCAGGAGTTCTTCGAAGATTTTTTCTCAGCGGCTTTTTCTCAGCGGCTCTTTCTCAGCGGCTCTTTCTCAGCGCAGGGACTCCCACAGCTCCTCCGCCTCCGGCTCCTCGGCGACCACCCGGTTGCGGTCCGACGGCGCCGGCACCACCGGCATCGTCACCGTCCGCACCGCGTCCGACGACAGGCCGCCCAGACTCTGCCCGAGGCTCGTCAGCTCGCCGAGCGAGTCCAGTCCCGTGTCCGTGGTGAGGCTGCCCGTCACCGCGTCGGCGACTCGGTAGAGCCGGGCCGGGTCGGTGAGGAGGGAGGTGGCGGAGATCTGGTCCAGGAGGGCCTTCACCAGCTTCTGCTGCAGGCCGATGCGGCCCAGGTCGCTGCCGTCGCCGATGCCGTGCCGGGTGCGGGCCAGCGCGAGGGCCCGCTCCCCGTCCAGGTGGTGCGTGCCTGCCTCCAGCCGGAGGTGGCTGTCCTCGTCGTCGATGTCCTCGTCCGTGGTGACCGTGACGCCGCCCAGCGCGTCCACCAGCTTCGCGAAGCCCGAGAAGTCGATCTCGATGTAGTGGTCCATGCGGATGTCCGTGATCGACTCGACCGTCTTCACCGCGCAGACGGGGCCGCCGACCGCGTACGCGCTGTTGAACATCGAGTTGTACGCCGCCTCCGTCGAGCCACCCGACGACAGGGGGCAGGACGGCCGGGTGACGAGGGTGTCGCGCGGAATGCTGACGACCGTCGCCTCGCTGCGGCCGGCGTCCAGGTGGACCACCATCGCCGTGTCCGAGCGGGCACCCGTACTGCTGCCGCCGCCCAGCTCCTGGTTCTCCTCGCCACTGCGCGAGTCCGACCCCAGGACCAGGATGTTCAGGGACCCGGTGGGCAGGGGCGACGCGGACGCCGCGGACTGCGGTGCCGTCATCGCCCTGGGCGGGCGGTTGTCGCCGAGGGCACTGTCGATGTCGACGCTCGTGATGTTGTCGTTCAGGCGCCAGTAGGCCCAGCCCGCCGTCCCCACGCCCAGCACCAGGGCTCCCGCCAGGACGAAGCCGGCGGTCTTCAGCATCCTCGACCGCCGGCCCGTCCGTCTGCCGTCGTCCCCGTTCTCGTCTCGTCCAGTCACAGGGAGGAACGTAAGTCCGAATTATTACGGGCAGGAACGTCAGACCAGGTTTTCTTCGGAAAATCTCAGACTTCTCCGGCCCGTCTCAGCCCAGCGTCACCGTCGGCACCGGATTGCTCCCGTTCCACGACCCGTTGAACCCGAACGTCACCGAACCGCCGTCGGGACCGTACCGTTGTACGAGGCGTTGGAACAGGTGACGGTCGCTCCCGACTGCGTGCAGTTCGCGTAGGCCGCGGTGCACGCGTCCGTGGGCGGCGGTGTCGTCGTGCCGCCGCCGAGCGACTCGGCGATCGCGTGGTACGCCGGTTTCGGCGCGTAGTTCTCGTCGTACGGCGTCGCCGCGCCCTGCCCCGGGAAGGTGTCCGGGATCCAGGAGTCGGAGTCGGTGAAGCCCCAGACGGTGACGCCGACGCACCGGGACACGGCGAGGCAGGCGTTCATGACGGCCTTGTAGTCGGCGGCCTGCCGGGTCAGCTTGGCGCCGTCCGCGGGCAGTTGCATACGGATGTCCAGCTCCGTGATGGCCACGTCGACGCCGAGATCGGCGAACCGCTGGATGTTCTGCCGCATGGTCGAGGGCACCTGACCGAGGATCAGATGGGCTTGGAGCCCGACGCCGTCGATCGGTACGCCCCGCTCCTTCAGCGACCTGACCAGGTTGTACAGGGCGGTGCTCTTCGCGTTGACGCCCTCGACGTTGTAGTCGTTGATGTACAGCTTGGCGCTCGGGTCGGCGGCGCGGGCCGCGGTGAGGGCCTGGGCGATGCAGTCGGCGTCGAGGCCGTTGTACCAGAGGGTCTGCCGGTAGGTGCCGTCCTCGTTGAACGGCTCGTTCACCACGTCCCAGGTGGCCAGCCTGCCCTTGTAGCGGCCGACCTCGGTGGCGATGTGGTCGGTCGTCAACCGGCCCAGCTCGGCCCATGACCTTGCCCTTGGCGGCGGCGAGGTCTCGCATGGGTGGGTCGGCGCGCAGGTGACGAGTGCCGCCAGGGACACGCCGGCTCTCAGAGATCTCACAGCGGGCGCCTTCGAAAGTTTCGATTGAACAACCGACTGGCTTCGGTGCAGTGTGCGGCGGTACGAAACACCCGTCAACACAACAACACGCCTCCCCTGCTAAACCGCCGGAGGCTCCCCCGTGCTGCTGCGCACCACCAGACTCGTCGCCAGCTCCACCCGCGTCGCCACCGGCGCCCCCTCCTCCCGCGCCAGGTCGAGGACGAGCTTCGCCGCCGCCTCCGCCATCTCCGTCAGCGGCTGCCGTACGGTCGTCAGCGGCGGCCCCACCAGGCGGGTGACCGGCAGATCGTCGAAGCCGACCACGCTCAGGTCCTCCGGGACCCGCAGCCCCAGTTCGCGCGCGGCCTCGTACAGCCCGAGCGCCTGCAGGTCGTTGCCGGCGAAGACGGCGGTCGGCCGGTCCGGGCGGCGCAGCAGCTCCAGGCCCTGCCGGTAGCCGGTCTCGTGGTGGAAGTCGCCGGGCCGGATCAGGTCCTGGTCGACCGGCAGCCCCGCCGTCTCCAGGGCCGCGCGATAGCCGTCGATGCGGGCGCGGCTGCACATCATCCGGGACGGTCCGGTGATCGCGCCGATCCTGCGATGGCCCAGCTCGACCAGGTGCCGGGTGGCGGCGAGGCCGCCCTGCCAGTTGGTCGCCCCGATGGACGGCACGTCGGCGCCCGGGTCGCCCGCCGGGTCCATCACCACGAACGGGATCGAGCGGCTGGTCAGCAGGGCGCGCTGGGACTCGTCGAGGCCGGACAGCACGAGGACCACGCCGTGCGGGCGGCGGGCGGCGACCTGGTCGGCCCAGGTCCGCCCGGGGGTCAGCCGCCCCGCGCTCTCGCTCAGCACCACGCTCAGCCCGGCGTCCCGGGCGACGTTCTCCACGCCCCGGATGACCTCCATCGCCCAGGCGCTCTCCAACTCGTGGAAGACCAGGTCGATCAGGGGCGAGCGGCTCGCCTCGGCGCGGCGGCGCCGGTAGCCGTGGGCGCGCAGCAGGTCCTCGACGCGGCTGCGGGTGGCCGGGGCGACGTCGGCGCGGCCGTTGAGGACTTTCGAAACGGTCGGCGCGGAGACGCCGGCCTCGCGGGCGATCTCGGCGAGCGTCGCGGTCTGCGCGGACCGGCCGGTCGTCGACGCCGCGGTCGTGGTCGTGGTCGTCCGGGATACCGACGTCACCGACCGGTTCTCCGATTCGGTCGACCGGCTTTCCGACTCTGCCGTCCGGGTTTCAGCGGGCTCACGGGCTGTCATGGCGGCGATCGTATCCCTGCACGCCCCCTTGACGAACCCTTCTTACCGCCCCTAAGTTCCCGGAACATTCGAGGTGAACAACGAAACATTCGCGAGTGGGCCATCGCCCCGACAGGAGTTTCATGACCACCGCCCCCTGGCGCGACCCCGCCCTGCCCGCCGCCGCCCGCGTCGACGACCTCCTCTCCCGGATGACCCTTCAGGAGAAGACCGCCCAGCTATACGGCGTGTGGGTGGGCGCCGCCACGGACGGCGAGGCACGGGCCGAGGGAGTCGCACCGCACCAGCACGACATGACCGCCGACTACGACTGGGCCGAGCTGATCACCCACGGCCTGGGCCAGCTCACCCGCTCCTTCGGCACCGCCCCGGTGGACCCGGCGCTGGGCGCGCAGGCATTGGCCCGCGCCCAGCGCCGTATCGCCGACGCCGGCCGCTTCGGCATCCCGGCGGTGGCCCACGAGGAGTGCCTGGCGGGCTTCACGGCCTGGCAGGCGACGGCCTATCCGGTACCGCTGGCCTGGGGAGCGAGCTTCGACCCGCCACTCGTCGAGGAGATGGCCCGGCACATCGGCCGGGACCTGCGCTCGGTCGGCGTCCACCAGGGCCTCGCGCCGGTCCTGGACGTCGTACGCGATCCGCGCTGGGGCCGGGTGGAGGAGACCATCGGCGAGGACCCGTATCTGACCGGCACCATCGGCGCGGCCTACGTCCGGGGCCTGGAGTCGGCCGGGGTCGTCGCGACGCTCAAGCACTTCGCCGGGTACGCGTCCTCGGCGGGCGCGCGCAACCTGGCGCCGGTCCGGGCGGGCGTCCGGGAGTTCGCGGACATCACCCTCCCGCCGTTCGAGATGGCGCTGCGCGAGGGCGGGGCGCGCTCGGTGATGGCGGCGTACAACGAGACGGACGGCGTGCCGGCCTCGGCGGACCCGGCCCTGCTGACCGAACTCCTCCGCGAACAGTGGGGTTTCACCGGAACCGTCGTGGCCGACTACTTCGGCATCGGCTTCCTCCAGACGCTGCACCGCGTGGCGGGCAGCCCGGCACAGGCGGCGCACGCGGCGCTGGCGGCCGGTATCGACGTGGAGCTCCCGACCGTGAAGTGCTACGGGAAACCGCTGGTGGAGGCGGTACGGGCGGGCGAGGTCCCGGAGGAGCTGGTGGACCGGGCGGCCCGCCGGGTGCTGCTCCAGAAGTGCGAGCTGGGCCTCCTGGACGAGGACTGGAACCCGGAGCCGCCTGCGGAGCGCCTCGACCTGGACTCCCCCGCGAACCGCGCCCTGGCCCGCCGGGTGGCCGAGGAGTCGGTGGTCCTGCTGGACAACCCCGACGGTGCGCTGCCGTTGCCCCCCGACTCCCGTATCGCGGTCGTCGGCCCGCGCGCGGCGGACGCCCTGGCGATGCTGGGCTGCTACTCCTTCCCCTCCCACGTCCTCACGCACCACCCCGAGGTGCCCATGGGCATCGAGATCCCGACGGTCCTGGAGGCGCTGCGCACCGAACTTCCGGACGCCAAGGTCACGTTCGCGGAGGGCTGCGGGGTCTCGGACCCGGACACGGCGGGCTTCGAGGAGGCGGTGGCGCGGGCCTCGGAGGCGGATGTGTGCCTGGCGGTACTGGGCGACCGGGCGGGGCTGTTCGGGCGGGGCACGTCGGGCGAGGGCTGCGATGTGACGGACCTCCAACTGCCGGGAGCGCAGGGCGAGTTGCTGGACCGGCTGGTGGCGACCGGCGTCCCGGTGGTCCTGGTCCTCCTCACCGGCCGCCCGTACGCGCTGGGCCGCTGGCACGGGCGCCTGGCCGCCGTCGTCCAGGCGTTCTTCCCGGGGGAGGAGGGCGGCCCAGCGGTCGCGGGAGTGCTGTCGGGCCGCGTCAACCCGTCGGGGCGCCTGCCGGTGAGCGTGCCGCGGGTGCCCGGCGGGCAGCCGTGGACGTATCTCCAGCCGCCGCTGGGGCTGGCGGGGGAGGTCAGCAACCTGGACCCGACGCCGTTGTACGCGTTCGGGCACGGGCGGTCGTACTCGTCGTTCGCGTGGGAGGCCACGGGGGCCGGGGATGCGGAGATCGGCACGGACGGCTCGTACGACATGGCGGTGACCGTCCGCAACACGGGCGATCGCGCGGGCGCGGAGGTCGTCCAGCTGTACCTGCACGACCCGGTGGCCTCCGTGACCCGCCCGGACGTACGGCTGATCGGCTATCAGCGCGTGGAGCTGGCACCCGGCGAGGCGAGCCGGGTGACCTTCCATTTCCATGCGGATCTGTCGTCGTTCACCGACCGTTCGGGCCGCAGGGTGGTCGAACCCGGCATGCTGGAACTGCGGTTGGCGGCATCCAGCGCGGACGTGCGGCACACCACGCGACTGACGCTGACGGGGCCGACGCGGGTGCTGGGGACGGACCGCCGGCTCATGTGCGGGACGGAGGTGTCCGCGGCGGAGTGAACCGGCCGCTCCCGCGCACGGGGAGCAACGGGGGGACACGATGGACAGGTTGGTGCACCACGAGCTGCGGGCTGCCCTGGCCGCGCTGCTCGCCTTCGTCATCTGCGCGGTGGCGGTGGCCGTCGTGCGGGGGATCCCGACCGCGCCGTTCGGCAGGGCGGCGCTGTACCTCGGAGGCCTGGTCGCCCTCCTGGCGGTGTTCACGCTCCTGGAGGCCACCCGTATCAAGGGGGTCAGCGAGGTGCGCTACTTCGACGCCGCGGTGCCGGTCGACCCCGAGCGCGCCCTGCCTCCCGAGGACTTCTGGCACGACCAGCCCGTCAGCCGGCGCATGTTCTGGTTCATCCTGGTGCCGACGCTGCCCGTGGCCCTCCTCTGGGAGCCGTGGGTCATCGTGTTCCCGCTCGGGTCCGCCTTGAGCTGGGCGGGAAAGGCCGCACTGGTCGCCCACTGGGAGCGCAGGCACGGCCGGTTGCTGTGGCGGGGCCACATCGCGAGCAGGCCCTGGGAGCTGTCGTACTCCCCGCTCAGTCCTCCCCCACCTGCTCGAACCGCCACCGATGCACCGCCCGGGTGACCAGCTCGCCGTCCGGCTCGGGCAGTTCCGGCAGCTCGGCGTCGAGTCCGGCGTCCCACCACGTGATGACGAGCACCCGGTCCTGCGGCGCCCGGAACGTCTCCCGGCGCAGGGGCCGGGCAGCCAGCTCCTGCCTCCGCGCCCAGCCGAGCAGCTCCTCGCCCCGCCCGGGAACCGCCCGCGCCTCCCACATCAACGCGACCGTCACGAGTACAGGTTCTCCTTGCTGACCTCGTGCACATGGTCGTGACCGTGCCCGTGGCTGTGCCCCTGCCCGTGTTCCCGGCCCTCGTCCCCGAAGTCCCCTGGCACATGAGGATCCGTCACCGGCAACGACGAGTCCGCCGACAGGTCCCAGCTGGACGCCGGCCGGCCCCGCGCCACCATCTCCGCGCCCAGCGCCGCCACCATCGCCCCGTTGTCCGTGCACAGCTTCGGCCGGGGCACCCGCAGTCGGATACCGGCCGCCTCGCACCGCTCCTGGGCCAGCGCCCGCAGCCGGGAGTTCGCGGCCACACCGCCGCCGATCATCAGGTGGTCGACACCCTCGTCCTTGCAGGCGCGGACGGCCTTGCGGGTCAGCACGTCCACGACCGCCTCCTGGAAGGAGGCCGCGACATCGCGCACCGGAACCTCCTCGCCCGCCGCCCGCTTGGCCTCGATCCAGCGGGCGACCGCCGTCTTCAGACCGGAGAAGGAGAAGTCGTACGCCGGGTCGCGCGGCCCGGTCAGACCGCGCGGGAACGCGATCGCGTCCGGGTCGCCCTCGCGCGCGTACCGGTCGATGACCGGACCGCCGGGGAAGCCGAGGTTCAGCACCCGGGCGATCTTGTCGAAGGCCTCGCCCGCCGCGTCGTCGATCGTCGCACCCATCGGGCGGACGTCGGAGGTGATGTCGGAGGACAGCAGCAGCGAGCTGTGCCCGCCGGACACCAGCAGCGCCATCGTCGGCTCCGGCAGCGCCCCGTGCTCCAGCTGGTCCACGCAGATGTGCGAGGCCAGGTGGTTGACGCCGTAGAGCGGCTTGCCGAGCGCGTAGGCGTACGCCTTCGCCGCCGATACGCCCACCAGCAGCGCGCCGGCCAGACCGGGACCGGCGGTCACCGCGATGCCGTCCAGGTCGCGGGCGCTCACCCCGGCCTCCTTCAGCGCGCGGTCGATGGTCGGGACCATCGCCTCCAGGTGCGCCCGGGAGGCGACCTCCGGCACGACGCCGCCGAAGCGGGCGTGCTCGTCGACGCTGGAGGCGACGGCGTCGGCGAGCAGCGTGGTGCCTCGGACGATGCCGACGCCGGTCTCGTCGCAGGACGTCTCGATGCCGAGGACGAGGGGTTCGTCAGTCATTGGTCTCGGTTCCTTGTACGGAAGGTGAACCCGCGGCGGAGCCGCTGTCGGATTTGGTGGTCAGTCGCATCACCAGCGCGTCGACGTTCCCCGGCTGGTAGTAGCCGCGCCGGAAGCCGATCGCCTCGAAGCCGTAGCGCTCGTAGAGCTTCTGCGCGCGGACGTTGTCCACGCGGCACTCCAGCATCACCTCGGCGCACTCGAAGTCGGTCGCGGCGCGCAGCAGTTCGGTGAGGAGACGGCCGCCCAGCCCCGTGCCCCAGTGGTCACGGGCGACGGCGATGGTCTGGATGTCGGCGAGGTCCCCCGACGACGCGAGGCCGGCGTAGCCCACGACCCGTTCGGGCGCCTCGGCGACGACATAGCGCCGGGTCGCCTCGGGCCCGCGCGCATGGGCCAGTTCGGACCAGAACATGCCCCGGGACCAGGCGTCCTCGGGGAACAGGTCCTTCTCCAGCTCCAGCACGGAGTCGATGTCCCACCAGCGCATCTCGCGCAGCACGGGACCGGACGGAGTGACGGAAGGGGTCACGGACTCGGTCACTTGGGGGTGACCACCTTGTAGTTCTTGGGGACTTGGGCGTCGGGCCGGCGCAGGTAGAGCGGCCGGGGCGCGGGGAGTTCCTCGCCCGCCGCGAGCTTCTCGGCGGCCAGAGCGGCGAGCGCGGCCGCCGACACGTGCTCGGGCTCGTGGGCGCCCGGGAAGGTGTCGGGGTACAGCAGCGCGCCCGCGCCGACGGCGGGCAGTCCTGCCACCTGGTCGGCGATGTCGGCGGGCCGGTCGACGGCCGGGTCGGTCAGGCGGGTGCGGGAGTCGGCGTACCGCGCCCAGTAGACCTCCTTGCGCCGGGCGTCGGTCGCGACGACGAAGGGACCCTTCTCGATGTCGGCGGCGTAGGCGAGTCCGTCCAGCGTGCACACGCCGTGCACGGGGACGCCGAGGACGAGCCCGAAGGTGTCGGCGGTCATCAGACCGACGCGAAGTCCGGTGTAGGGACCGGGGCCGATGCCTACGACGACGCCGGTGACGGCCTCGAGTTTCACACCGGCCTCGGCGAGGACCCGGTCGACGGCCGGCAGCAACAGCTCACCGTGCCGGCGCGCGTCCACCTGGCTCGACGAGGCGATGACGTCCGTGCCGTCGTGCAGCGCGACGGTGACGGCGGGGGTGGCGGTATCCAGAGCGAGCAAGAGCACGCAAACAGCCTACGGCGCTCGCGCCCCGGGAAGCGCCGCCCCGTTCCGGCGCCGGGTGACTGCTACGGTCGAGCGAAAGCACGACATACGACCGAACAACCGAGGTGGGCGACGGTGGCAAGCGGCAGCGCCGGATTCGTGGCTGGGCTCACCCTGGCGGCCCTCGCGTCCGTCGGCTTCCTCGCATACCAGGCCTCGGCGACCGCCCCGGAAGGACTGGGCGGGCCGCATGCGAAGAGCTCACCCATTGCGGGTACCGCCACGCCCGACGGCCGCAAGGACCCCACCGCGCTGCCCGCCGGTTCCGGTACGGGTGTGCGGGTCGTGTACTCGGTGGGCGGCGACCGGGTGTGGCTGGTCGGTGAGGGCGACACGGTCAAGCGCACGTTCCGCGTCTCCCCCGGATCGGTCGACCCCGCGCCGGGCGTCTACTCGGTGACGTCCCGCTCCAACTCGATCACCGGCACCGACGGCACCCCCGTCGAGCACGTCGTCCGCTTCACCGAGGTGGAGGACATCACCATCGGCTTCAGCGCGGCCGTGGACGGCTCGACCCCGCTGCCCGACCCGACGGTGAAGACGGGCGGCATCCGCGAGTCCCGCGCGGACGGCAACGCGATGTGGGAGTTCGCGACGATCGGCAGACTGGTGGCAGTGATCCCGTAACAGCCCAGCAGACGGTTCGGCAACGCCCTGAAGGGGGCGCGGGGCTGTACTGAATATGCGGCTCCGCCGCGTGGGCGCGACCAGCCACAACGGCGCCGCAGACAACCATCGACACCATCCCGGCACTACCGCAGCGGCCCCACCAGCGGAGCTAAGCCGCTTCGCGATGCCCGTGCCCCGCAGCCCCCCGCTCCGCCTCCGGCTCAGGAGCACGCGGTGGCGTAGAGATCACCTTCGCGGCGACACCGGCCGCCAGCAGATCACGCATGGACACCCCGGCGACGACCTGCGGCCGCTGCTGGACCTTGTTCTCCGAAGCCGACATGGACGCCTCCTGGGGCCGGGGGCGGACGTAGTTAGGTACACCTAACTACGGACTGGATACCATGTGACCACGCGCAAGACCACAAACGCAATATCTTGCCGACGCCTTGTCGGAATGTTCATCCGGTTCAGGCGGACAGCACGCTCAGATCCACCGCGGCCCAGCGCTCCCCGAGCCCGGTCACGGTCACGTGCCGCACCTCGTCGGTCGTGTCCCCCATCGCCCGGTGGATCACGACCTGCAACCGCTCCTCGGTCAGCTCCTCGACCTTGCCCTCGCCCCACTCCACGACGATCACCGACTCGGGCAGCGAGACGTCGAGGTCAAGGTCCTCCATCTCGTCCAGGCCGCCGGACAGCCGATAGGCGTCGACGTGCACGAGCGGCGGCCCGTCGCCGAGGGAGGGGTGCACACGGGCGATCACGAAGGTCGGGGACGTGACCGCGCCCCTCACACCCATGCCCTCGCCGAGCCCCCGGGTCAGTGTCGTCTTGCCCGCGCCGAGCTCCCCGCTGAGCATCAGGAGGTCGCCCGCGCGCAGCAGCTTGGCGAGGCGGCGGCCCAGCTCCCGCATCTGGTCGGGAGAAGTGACGGTGAGCTCGATGTCACCCGCGTTGCGCGGTGCTGCTGGTGCTTCCATAACCACTTACGGTAGCCCCTGCGGGCACGGCACCCGCCCGGGTGAGCAGGTCGGCCAGACGGTCGGTGACCACTTCCGGGTGCTCCAGCATCACCAGGTGCCCGGCGTCCGGCACCAGGACCAGCTCGGCCTCCGGCAGCAGATCGGCGATCGCCTCGCTGTGCTCGCTCGGCGTGACGAGGTCGCCCACCCCGGCCAGGACGAGCACCGGCATGTCGGTGAAGAGGGCGAGCGCCTCGGTCTTGTCGTGGTCGGCGAAGGCCGGGTAGAACTCCGCGACCACGTCGATCGGCGTCCCCTCGATCATCCGCTCGGCGAACCGGGCGACGGCCGGGTCGACGTCCCGGGACGAGAACGAGTACCGCTTGATGATCCCCGCGAACAGGTCGGCGGTGGCCCGGCGCCCCTTCTCCACCAGCTCGGCCCGCTGCCCCAGTGCCCTGAGCACACCCGGCAGCACCCGCCGGATGGCGTTCACTCCGGCGACGGGCAGCCCGAAGTTGACCTCGCCGAGATTCCCGGACGACGTACCGACGAAGGCGGTGGCGACGACGCGGTCGCGGATCAGCTCCGGGTACTGGTCGGCCAGCGCCATGATGGTCATGCCGCCCATGGAGTGCCCGACCAGCACGAGCGGCCCCTCGGGTGCGGCCGCGTCGATGACGGCCTTCAGGTCGCGCCCGAGCTGCTCGATGTCGACGTGCTTGCCCTCCTGCGTCTGGGCGACGCCCCGCCCGGAGCGGCCGTGGCTGCGCTGGTCCCAGTGCACGGTGCGGACGACGCCCCTGAGCGCGGCGCGCTGGAAGTGCCAGGAGTCCTGGCTGAGGCAGTAGCCGTGGCTGAAGACGACGGTGACGGGGGCGGGGGCCTTGCGGCCGAAGAGCCGTCGGCGGCGCGGGGTGAGGGCGGGGGCGGCCTCGGGGTCGATGTCGTCGACCTCGTAGTACAGCTCCGTGCCGTCGTCGGCCTGCGCCTTGCCGGGCGTGCCGCGCAGCGATCCGTACGGTCCCGCCGAATCGAGGGCGAGCCGGGCCTTCTGCCGCATGCCGCGGCCCACCGTCATCCGCTCTATGGCGACGCCGGCCGCCGCGCCCGCCGCGATCACGCCTATCGCCGCACCGGCGATACCGGTCGCCCTGCGCCAGTTCGCGGCCGCCCCCGTGGCGGAGGCGACGGCCGCGACGGCGGCCTCCGCACTGCTCTCGCTCACGTACCGCTCCTCTTCGCTGGGTCTGGTGATGCCTTGTGTGACGTGGATGATGCTGTGTGGCGTGGATGATGCTGTGTCGCGTAGGTGATCGATGGTGCCGGTGTTCGGTTCGGTGTGCCCTACGGGTTACCCGTCTCGTTCCTCATTCACATAGACGCTCTCCTATGGACGCATGCCCGCGCACGCATTCCTAGGACCACAATCACGTAGACATACCGCGTGGCAGCATCACAGGGCCGTGTCACCTGACCGCATCACAGCGAACGCATCACATGGACGCATCCCTGTAGACGCGGGGAACGCGCGTTCCGATCCGGGTGACGATTTCGTACGCGATGGTCCCCGCGGCCTGCGCCCAGTCCTCGGCGGTGGGCTCACCGCGGTCGCCGGGCCCGAACAGGACGGCCTCGGCGCCCGCCTCGGGCTCGTCGCCGCCCAGGTCGACGACGAACTGGTCCATCGCGATCCGTCCCGCGACCGTCCGCCACTTCCCGCCGACCAGGACGGGCCCGGCGCCGGAGGCGTGCCGCGGGATGCCGTCGGCGTAGCCGAGGGGGACGAGGCCGAGGGTGGTCTCGCCGGGGGTGGTGTAGCGGTGCCCGTAACTGACGCCGTGGCCCCCCGGCACGTGCTTGACCAGCGCCAGGGACGCCGACAGCGTCATCACGGGCCGCAGCCCGAAGTCGGCGGGGCTGCCGAGCTCGGGGCTGGGCGAGATGCCGTAGGTCGCGATCCCGGTGCGCACCAGGTCGAAGTGGCTGTCCGGGAGGGTGAGCGTGGCGGGCGAGTTGGCGATGTGCCGCACCTCGGGGCGCACGCCCTGCTCCTCGGCGTACGACACCATCTCCCGGAAGCGGTCCAACTGGGCGGCGATGGAGGGATGCCCGGGCTCGTCGGCGCACGCGAAGTGCGACCAGAGCCCGGTGATCCGGATCAGTCCGTCGGCCTCGGCCCGCAGGGCCTCGCGGACCAGCTCGGCCCAGTCGTCACCCGGCTGGCAGCCGCCCCGCCCGAGCCCGGTGTCGGCCTTGAGCTGCACGCGCGCGGCGGCGCCGGCCTGCCCGGCGGCCTCGGTGACCTCCCGAAGGGCCCACATCCCGCTCACCGAAACGTCCAGATCGGCCTCGATGGCCTCCCGCCAGGGCCCGCCCGGCGTCCACAGCCAGCACATGATCCGTACGCCGTCCAGCCCGGCGGCCCGCAGCACCAGGGCCTCCTCGGGCGTGGCCGTACCCAGCCACTGGGCGCCCGCCTCGACGGCCGCGCGGGCGCACCGCACCGCCCCGTGGCCGTACGCGTCCGACTTGACGACGGCCATCAGGGCCGCGCCGGGCGCGAGGGCGCGCAGGGTCCGCACATTGGCCCGCAGGGCGGCCAGATCGATCTCGGCGCGGGCGCGCAGCGGGGCGGTTCGCAGGGCTGTTGTTTCTGTCATCGCGCCCCCAGTGTCTCAGAGGGGTCCGACAGCGCCGCCGCGCCGGACCCATGAGCTACGTCTGGACGCCGGCCCCGTGCCCTACTCCTGCCCCTACTCCTGCTCCTCCAGGCGATGGCCCCACACGAACACCCGGTCGCCGTTCCGCAACAGCCCCCACAGCTTCCGGGCGTCGTCCAGGGTCATGTTGACGCAGCCCATGGAGCCGACAGCGGTGTGGAGGTTGCCGTAGACCCCGTGGAAGGCCTGGCCGCCGCTGAAGAACTGGGAGTAGGGCATGGGGCTGTGGTACAGCGACGAGACATGGTTCTTGTGCCGCCAGTAGATCGCGTGCCACCCGGTCCGCGTCCCGTACCCCTCCCGTCCGCTCCGGATGGGCACCGGCCCGAACACGACCCCCTTGCCCTTCTGCACCCAGGTCAGCTGCCGGTCGAGATCGACACAGGCGACCCGGTACATCCGCACCGGGCACTTCTTCTCGGCGTTGGGGTTCTTCCGGGCGGAGACGAGCTGCATGGTGGCCCATGTCACAGGCCCGGCGAACCCGCTGGCGGGCTCGATCTTGTGCTTGGTCTGGAAGGCGCGGATGGCCCGGCAGTCGGCGGCCGACTGCTCCCCGTCCGCCTCCAGCTTCAGCCACCGCTCGACCCGCCGCTGATGCGGCCCCGTCCGCTCAGTGCACTCCACGTCCTCGGCGGCCTCCTCGCGAGGGACGTACTCGACGCGGTCGAACGCCCCGTCCGCCGCGTCCTGCGGCTCGACGGCGTCCTCCTCGGGGGTGGGTGTGTACACCTCGGGCGGCAGCGCCTGGTCGGGTGTGTCGGTCTGCCGTGGCGCGAGCGGGTTCAGGGGGATGCCGGGCACGAGTTCGGCCTGCGGGCCGAAAACCGGAGGCGTGGGGTCGGCCTGCGGGTCGGAAGCCGGAGGTGCGGGGTCGGCCTGCTGGCCGGAGGCCAGGGGCGCGGGGTCGGCCTGCGGGCCGGGAGCCGAGGGTGCGGGGTCGGCCTGCGGGCCGGAAGCCGGCGGCGCCGGGTCTTCCAGCGGGCCGGAAGCCGAGGGGGCGAGGTCGGCCTGCGGGTCGGAAGCCAGGGCTTCCGGGTCGACCCGTGGTCCGGAGACCGGGGGCGCCGGGTCGGCCTGGGCGCTGCCGACGGGCAGCAAGGTGGCCGCAGCGAGCACCAAGGCGATGCTCCGACATGCGATACGTCCGCTCATCATGCGCACAGGGAAGCGTGGGGGCCTGCGGTGCGAGGGGTGCCGCGCGGCGGGGTCACTCTTTTGAGCACCCTGTTCCGAGGCCCCATAGGGTGCTCGGCATGAGCATCATCGGGGTCGGAATCGACGTGGCCGAGATCGACAGGTTCGAGGCGGCACTGCAGCGCACCCCCGGGCTGGCCGAACGGCTGTTCCTGGAGAGCGAGTTGCTGCTGCCCAGCGGCGAACGCCGGGGCGTCGCCTCGCTCGCGGCCCGCTTCGCGGCGAAGGAGGCCCTCGCGAAGGCGCTGGGCGCGCCCGCGGGCCTGCTCTGGACGGACGCGGAGGTCTTCGTCGAGGACAGCGGCCGGCCCCGCCTGCGGGTCACGGGGACGGTGGCGGCCCGGGCGGCCGAACTGGGCGTACGGTCCTGGCATGTCTCGCTGAGCCATGACGCCGGGGTGGCGTCGGCGGTGGTGGTGGCGGAGGGCTGAGCCGAGAGGGCCGAGGGCTGAGCCCCCGCCACCGGGCGGGCCGCGTCAGCAGATGGTCTGGCTGGTGTTCACCCGCGTGATGTTCCGGAACGTGGTGTTCTCACCACACGGACTCTCCCTGATGGCCGAGTTGGTCACGGTCAGGTTCTGCACGGTGATGTCCCGGTTGTTCGGGAACTCCGACCGGGCCGCGAGCCGAAGCTCACCGCCGCCGCTGATGGTCCCGCTCTGCGCGGCGAGGTTGACATTGTAGCAGTTCTCGATCAACACCGAGTTGTTGCCGGTGTTGTTGAGGGTCACCCGGTCGATGACGGCGCCGCCGCTCTCGGACACGCAGAACACTCCGCGCCCGCCGCCGCGCGCGACGACCTCGCCGACCCGGATGTTGGTCGGGTAGGAACCGCCGACCCGTCCGTTGCGGTTGGCCATGCGGAAGGCGGCGTACCCGGTACCGGTCCCGGCGTTCTCGGCGTCGACCTTGGTGACGGTGGCGTTGATGGTCTGGTTGAACAACAACCCCGACTCGCCGACGTTCCGCGCGGTGACCGTCCCGATGCTGATGCCGTCGACGCCGTACGTCTCCACGGCGTGGCTGGAGGCCCCGGAGACGTACACGTTGTCGATCCGGACGTTCCGCGTCCACTGGCTGGTGTCCCCGCGGTTGTCGATCCGCACCCCCAGCCCGCCGGACAGCCGCATGTCGATCTGCCCGAGGACGACGTTCTGCACATTCCGCATGAAGACGCCGTACAGCGGACTGCCGGTGAGGTTCAGGTGCTGGACCTCCACGTCCCGGGTGCCGCGCGAGTAGACGGGCGCCTGGTCGCCGGAACCGCTGCCGGTGACGTTGATGGTGCCGCAGACGTCGAGCACGGTGTAGCTGGGCAGCGAGATGCGCGACCCGGCGGACATGGCTCCCGAACCCCGCACCACCACCCGCTCCTTGGCGGTACGCCCCGCGGTGAGGCTGTTCACGGCGGCCTGAACGGCGGCCCGCATGTCACCGCCGGTGTAGACGGTGCTGTTGCCGCGCCGAGCGGTCCAGGTGCTGCCGCTGAGGACGGCTTCGGCCTGGTAGGAGCCTTCGCCGCAGGCGGCGGCCGCGGCCGGGGCGGGCGCGGTGAGGGTTCCGGCGGTGGCGAGGAGAGCGGTGGCGCCGACGGCGGTGAGGAGTGCGGCTCTGCGTCCCATGGGGCCTTCCTCTCATCGAACCGATGACGTCGACCGATGACGTCGACAGGTGACGTCGAACAGGTGACGTCGAACAGGTGACGTCGAACAGATTCGACTGAATCGATTCATCCTGTGGGGGTCGGTGAGTTTGGCAAAGGGACGGCAAAGCGTCAATGGATGCGACGCGCTTCGCCGCGTACGGGAGACTCGGTCGCATGCGGACTGCGTACGGCGTGGAGACGGTAAGGGCGGCCGAACGGGAGCTGATGGCACGGCTTCCGGACGGGGCGCTGATGCAGCGGGCGGCGGCCGGACTCGCCGCCGCCTGCGCGGATCTGCTGGGCCGGGTGTACGGCAGCCGGGTCGTCCTGCTGGTCGGCAGCGGCGACAACGGCGGCGACGCCCTGTACGCCGGGGCCCGACTGGCCAGGCGCGGGGCGGGAGTCACGGCGGTGCTGCTGACGCCGGAGCGGGCGCACGCCGGAGGACTGGCGGCGCTGCGGCGCGCGGGCGGCCGGACTGCCGGCATCGACCGGGCTGAGGAGTTGATCGAGCGGGCGGACCTGGTGGTCGACGGAATCGTCGGCATCGGCGGCAAGGGCGGGCTGCGTCCGCAGGCGGCCCCGCTGGCGGGCGCGGCCGCTCGCTCCCGGGCCGCCGTGGTCGCCGTCGACCTGCCGAGCGGCGTCGACGTGGACACGGGCGAGGTACGCGGCACGGCGATGCGCGCCGACCTGACGGTCACCTTCGGCACGCACAAGCCGGGGCTGCTGATCGATCCGGCACGGGAGTACGCCGGGGTGGTGCGGTTGGTGGACATCGGGCTGGCGCTGCCGGACGACGCGGTCGAGCTGGAGGCGCTGCAACACGCGGACGTGGCACGGCTGTTGCCACTGCCGGCGGCGGAGACGGACAAGTACCGGCGAGGCGTCGTGGGGATCGCGGCCGGTTCGTCGAGGTACCCCGGCGCCGCCGTGCTCGCGGTCGCGGGGGCGTTGCGGGGCGGGGCGGGGGCCGTACGGTACGTCGGCCCGGCCGGGGACGCGGTGATCGCCCGGTTCCCGGAGACGCTGGTGTCGGACCGGGGACCGAAGAAGGCGGGCCGCGTGCAGGCCTGGGTCGTCGGCCCGGGCGCCGGGGACGACGCGGCGACGGTGGCGGAGGTGCTGGCGACGGACGTACCGGTGCTGCTCGACGCGGACGGGCTGCGGCTGGCGGACCCCGAGTCGGTGCGTGAGCGTACGGCACCGACCCTGATGACCCCTCATGCCGGGGAGGCGGCGGCGCTGCTCGGGGTGGCGCGGGAGGAGGTCGAGGGAGCTCGGCTGGCCGCCGTACGGGAGTTGGCGGGTCGCTATGCGGCGACGGTGTTGCTGAAGGGGTCGACGACGCTGGTGGCGCGGGCGGGCGGCGCCGGGGCGGTACGGGTGAATCCCACGGGCACCGGGTGGCTGGCCACGGCCGGCAGCGGGGACGTCCTGTCGGGATTGGCGGGATCACTGCTGGCGGCGGGGCTCGACACGGTGGACGCCGCGAGCGTCGCGGCGTATCTCCATGGCCTGTCGGCGAGGTTCGCGGCGGACGGGGCGCCGGTGGGGGCACATGATGTTGCCGAGGGGATTCCGGGGGCTTGGCGGGATGTACGGGGCTGAGGCGAGGCCGATACGACGACGGGCCTTACGGCGTCAGGTCGAGGGCATGGCATGAGGGCGATCGTCGTAGGAGCGGGCATCGGAGGACTGGCCGCGACCTTGAGCCTGCGCCGGGCGGGCTGCGAGGTCACGCTCCTCGAACAGGCCCCCCACTTCACCGAGGTCGGCGCCGGAATCCAGCTCGCGCCCAACGCCACGCGGGAGCTGCGCCGGCTGGACGTGCTGGACGCGGTCGCCGCCCGGGCCGCCCGCCCCTCGCACGTGAGCTTCCGCACCTGGTCGGAGGGGTCGGAGATCTGCCGCTACGCGCTGGGCCGCGAGGCCGAGGAGGAGTTCGGGGCGCCGTACCTCACGCTCCACCGGGCGGACCTGCACGGCGCCATGTCGGCGGCGGTACCGCCCGAGTCGGTCCGCCTGGGCACAACGGTCGTGGGAATCGACCAGGACGACGACTCCGCCCACGTGAGGACGTCGACGGGTGAGCGCCTGACCGCGGACTTGGTGGTGGCGGCGGACGGGATCCGCTCAGCGGCCCGCGAGTGGCTGTTCGGCAAGGACGAGGCGGCGTTCTCCGGAACCGCCGCGTACCGAGCCCTGCTCCCGTCCGCCGAGGCGGCCGACCTGAACCTGCCGCCGCTCGCCGCCTGGCTCGGCCCGGACCGCCACTTCGTCCACTACTGGGTGCGGCGGGGCGAACTCCTCAACGTCGTGGCCGTGTTCAGCACGCAGGCGGCGGCGCAGGAGTCCTGGACGGCCAAGGCGGAACCCGGAGAGCAACTGCGCGAATTCGCCGACTGGGACCCCCGGGTACGGAACGTCCTGGAACGCGCGGGCCAGGTGTACCGCTACGGCATCCACACCCGCACCCCGCTCATCCGCTGGAACGTCGGCCGGGCAACCCTGCTGGGCGACAGCGCCCACGCCATGGTGCCGTTCCAGGCCCAGGGCGCGGCTCAGGCGATCCTGGACGCGGCGGTACTGGGCGACGTGCTGACGGACGCGACACCCGCCGAGGTTCCCGAAGCCCTCGACCGCTACGTCCACCGCCGCCTCGCCGCCGCCACCGGCATGCAGGCCCGTTCCGCCCGGGCGGGCAGCGACTTCCACCTCCCGGACGGCCCGCAGGCCGAGGCACGCAACGCCCGCATGGCGGCATACGCGGCCGAGCACCGGTTCATGCCTCAGGCCATGGCGTGGAGGGGGGAGGTGACGGCCGATCAGCCGGAACCGTAAGAGTCCCTCACAAGCCGTTGCGCCCGGTCCACCACCAGCCGGCCGGTAAGGAGGGTGAGCGGACACGTGGACCCGTCGTGGCAGTCCGTGCTCCCGGTCGCGGGATCAGACTCCGTCGTCAACGAACAGGTCGTCTGCGGTCGTCGCGCGAACGGCACGCTGGGCCCACACTTCCAGCTGGTCCAGGTCGGCGCAGCCCTTCACCCGGCTGCGCGCGGAGATCGGCACCGAGATACCACGTCACTCGAGGATCCTGAGAACCATCGCCGCGCGTTCCTGCTCCACGCCCAGCTCGATGCCTTCTTCACGGCCCTCTTCACGACCCTCATCCCGCACCCTCTCGGCGACGGGTTTCTTGAAGGATTGGTTCACAGGCGCCATCAGATCCCTCCAAATCGACCGAATCCCCGAACTCACAGAAGACGAGATCGAGTTGCGCGTCCGCCACCGAATGAGGCGGCAGGCGGTCGCAGCCTTCCCGTACGAGAGGGTGATCCATGAAACGGCGCTGCGCATCAGGGTCGGCGACCGCGCGACGTCACGCGCCCAGCTCACCCGCGTCCTGGAGCTGTCCGAAGCGGATCGCAAAACAGTGCGCGTGATCCCCTTCGACCTGGATGGCTTCGGTCTGGCCGCGAGCACCATGACGTACGTGAGTGGCCCTGTCCCCAAGCTGGACACAGTGGTTCGCGACGCTCCACATGGCACCGTCTTCGTCGATTCCGAAGCTCAACTCGGCTCTTTCCGTTGGCCAAAGAGCTGTGAGGTTTCCGTGATCACCCCTGAGAACTGGCGGAAGTCGTCCTACTCCGGCGGTGGCGACGGAAATGACTGCGTGGAAGTCGCGACATCCCCCACCCACACCGCCGTCCGCGACTCGAAGGCCGCCACAACGGCCACCCTCACCTTCCGAACCGCAACCTTCACCCTCTTAATACAAGCCCTCAGCACCCCGACGATCACCACGACCCCCCTCCCCCAGTAATCTTCCCGCTGACCAGTGATCCGCGTCTCCACGCGGAGCGCTATGCACGAAACGGGAGGACACAGCTTTGAAGCTGAAGTCTCTGGGCACCGCGCTGACCACCGCGGCCCTCATAGGTACGGCCCTCACCGGCGCCGTCGCCACCGCCGGTACCGCCGCCGCGGCGACGAAGCCGGACTGCAGCAGCTCGCTCGTCAACGTCAAGCCCAAGGAATCCGTCAACCTGCGCAGCCAGCCGAAGACGAGCGCGACGGCCCTCGGTGTCTGGGGCAAGGGCAAGCCGGGCGGGGTCTGCTTCGGCGACCGCAAGCCCGTCAAGGGCGGCTCCTACACGGCCTGCGGCAAGACGAGCGACAAGTGGTACTACGGCGGCCCCAACAGCACCAGCGTGGAGGGCTGGGTCCCGGCGACCTGCCTGCCCATCTGATCGCTGACCGCCTGACCGGCGCACCGCCGCCGGCCGGCTGATCAAGAGGGGCGAACGGCACCCGGCCGTTCGCCCCTTTCATGCGCCGAGGCCCTGGGCTCAGCTCACTCCACCGTCACCGACTTCGCCAGGTTCCGAGGCTGATCCACCTCGTTGCCACGAGCCGTAGCCAGCTCACACGCGAACACCTGAAGCGGCACCGTGGCCACCAACGGCTGCAGCAAGGTCGGCGTGGCCGGGATCCGGATCAGGTGATCCGCATACGGCACCACCGCCTCGTCCCCCTCCTCCGCGATGACGATGGTCCGCGCACCGCGAGCCCGGATCTCCTGGATGTTGGACACGATCTTGTCGTGCAGAACGGACCGCCCCCGCGGCGAAGGCACCACCACGACCACCGGCAGATCGTCCTCGATCAATGCGATCGGCCCGTGCTTCAACTCCCCCGCCGCAAACCCCTCGGCATGCATATAGGCGAGCTCCTTCAGCTTGAGCGCACCCTCGAGGGCGACCGGATACCCCACATGCCGCCCCAGGAACAGCACCGTGTTCTTCGAGGCCAGCGACCGTGCCAGCTCCCGCACCGGCTCCATGGTCTCCAGCACCCGCTCGACCTCGCGCGAGATCCGCGACAGATCGCGGATGACCGCCCCGATCTCGTCGCCCCACTTGGTGCCCCGCACCTGGCCCAGGTAGAGCGCCACGAGATAACAGGCCACCAACTGCGTCAGGAACGCCTTCGTCGAAGCGACCGCGACCTCCGGCCCGGCATGCGTGTAGAGCACCGCATCCGACTCGCGCGGAATCGTCGAGCCGTTCGTGTTGCAGATCGCCAGCACCCTGGCGCCCTGCTCACGGGCATGCCGTAGCGCCATGAGCGTGTCCATGGTCTCGCCGGACTGGGAGATGGCGATGACGAGGGTCTGCTGATCGAGGATCGGATCCCGGTACCGGAACTCGCTTGCCAGCTCGACCTCGCACGGAATCCGCGTCCAGTGCTCGATGGCGTACTTGGCGATGAGGCCGGCGTGAAAGGCCGTACCGCAGGCGACGATGACGACCTTGTCGACTTCCCGCAGTTGGGAGGCGCTGATCCGCACCTCGTCCAGCGTCAGGGAGCCGGCGGCGTCGATGCGCCCCAGCAACGTATCGGCGACCGCCTTGGGCTGCTCGGCGATCTCCTTGAGCATGAAGTAGTCATAGCCCCCCTTTTCCGCGGCCGACGCATCCCAGTCGACGTGATACGACCGCACATCCGCCGGCCGCCCGTCGAACCCGGTGACGGTCACCCCGTCCCGCCGCAGCTCGACGACCTGGTCCTGCCCCAGCTCGATCGCCGACCGCGTGTGGGCGATGAACGCGGCGACGTCCGAGGCGAGAAAGGCCTCACCCTCCCCAACGCCCACCACCAGCGGCGAGTTCCGCCGCGCCCCGACGACCACATCGGGCTCGTCGGCATGCGCGGCGACCAGGGTGAACGCCCCCTCCAGCCGCCGGCACACCAGCCGCATCGCCTCCGCCAGATCGGCGCAGGCCGAGAACTCCTCGGCCAGCAGATGCGCCACGACCTCGGTATCGGTCTCGGAGGCCAGCTCATGCCCCCGCTCCTCCAACTCGGCCCGCAGCCCGGCGAAGTTCTCGATGATGCCGTTGTGCACGACGGCAACCCGCCCGGCGTTGTCGAGATGCGGATGGGCGTTGGCATCCGTGGGCCCGCCGTGCGTGGCCCACCGCGTGTGCCCGATCCCCGTGGTCCCGGTCGGCAACGGCCGCTCGGCCAGCTCCTTCTCCAGATTCCCCAGCTTCCCGGCCTTCTTGGCCGCCGCCAGCCCCCCGTCCGCCAGCACGGCGACGCCCGCCGAGTCGTACCCCCGGTACTCCAGCCGCTTCAGCCCGGCGGTCACGATCTCGAGCGCCGACTGCGACCCCACGTATCCCACGATTCCGCACATGCGCGGCAGCCTACGACCGAAACGGTGCTCGAAAGGGCCATAGCGTGCCCGAATTCGGAAATCCTGCTTCCCGTTCGGCGCATTCTGACGGGAAGCACGTTCCTATACGGTCAGGGACAGTCATGAGCTACAGCCTGAGCCTGTACCGGTTCGTTGACGGCGAGTTCGCCGCTCCGGTCATCGACTTGGCAACCGGATCGGTTCGGTTCGGTCCTCGTCCCGGATGGGACTCTCCTGTGCCGGGAGGAGATGCGGGAGCATCTCCCGGGCGGCATGGTCGATGACGCGGTGTTCGTTCCAGAGATCAATCTCAAGGCATTCGAGACAGTTGCGGGACCACTCTCCGACCCGCTGACCTGACCAGCGAATTCGGCCCGCCGACGCCCGCGGATGCGTCAGGTCTTCGCCCGATAAGCCCGCATGGCCAACGGATAGAACACCAACGCGATCCCCGCGGCCCAGACCAACGACCACAACACCGGCTCAGCCACAGGACCACCCAGCAGCAACCCCCGGAACGCATCCGACAGATGCGTCACCGGATTCACGTCACTCCACGCCTGCAACCACCCCGGCATCGTGTCCACCATCACGAACGCACTGCTGGTGAAGGTGATCGGGAAGATGATCGTGAACGCGAAGGCCTGCACCTTCTCCGCGTCCCCGGCGAGCATTCCGATCAGCACCGCGCTCCACGACACCGCGGCGGCGAACACCACGACGAGCAGTGTCCCGAGCAGGAAGCCGTCGAGGCCGCCGGTGACCCGAAAGCCGAGCAGCAGGCCGAGGCCGATCATCAGCAGGAGGGCCCACACGTGCTTGGCGAGGTCCGCGGTGATGCGGCCGATGAGCGGGGCGGAGCGGGCTATCGGCAGGCTGCGCAGCCGGTCGAAGACGCCCTTGGTGAGGTCGGTGTTGAGTGCCATGGCCGTGTACATGGTCATGAACAGGGTGTTCTGGACGATGATCCCGGGCAGCGCGTACTTCAGGTACGCCTCCGGCGATCCGGCCATCTGCCCGCCCAGCACATACGTGAAGAGGAACACGAACATGATGGGCGTGATGCTGTAGTCCACCAGCTCCAGCGGGTTGTGCTTGACGGCCACCAGGCTCCGCCACGCCATCGTGAACGTCTGCCGCAGCCCGTCGAGCGGCCGCACCCGGCCCGACTTGGTGATCGGGGCCGTGATGGTCGTCGTCGTGGCGGTCATGACCGGCTCACCGCCTCCTCCAGATCGCTCTCCTCCCCGGGCCGCTCTCCTCCCCGGAGCGCCGCGCCACCGTTCCCCTCGGGCGCACCCGGCTCGGCGCGATGGCCGGTCAGGGCGAGGAAGACCTCGTCCAGCGACGAACGGCGCAGCGCGAGCTCGCCCACCGCTATCCCCTCCCGGTCCAGCGCCCGCACGACGGCCGGCATCAGCTCGGGGTCCTTCACCGGGGCGGTGACCATCTCCCCCTCGATCCGCGCCTCCTCCCCGGCCGCCCCGGCGACCAGCACGTGCGCCCGCGCGAGATCCTGCTCCGCGACCGGCCGCAGCTCCAGCACCTGCCCGCCGACCTGCGACTTCAGCTGGTCGGGCGTGCCCTCGGCGATCACCCGGCCTTTGTCGATCACCACGATGTCGTCGGCGAGCACATCGGCTTCGTTCAGATACTGCGTGGTCAGCAGGGCCGTCGCCCCGTCCGCGACCAGGCCCCGCAGGAGGTCCCACAGCTCACCGCGGCTGTGCGGATCGAGGCCGGTCGTCGGCTCGTCGAGGAAGAGGATGCTGGGCCGGCCCACCAGGCTGGCCGCGAGGTCCAGCCGCCTGCGCATGCCCCCGGAGAAGGTCTTCACGGCCCGGCCGGCCGCGAACGTCAGCTGAAACCGCTCCAGCAGCTCGGCCGCCCGCGCCTTCGCCTCCCGCCGAGGCAGCCCCAGCAGTCGCCCGATGAGCAGCAGGTTCTCCGTACCGGTCAGGTTCTCGTCCACCGCCGCGTACTGCCCGGTCAGGCCGACCATGGCACGTACGACCCCGGCCTCCCGGACCACATCGTGCCCCGCCACATGGGCCCGGCCGCCGTCCGGCCTGAGCAGCGTCGCGAAGATCCGCACCGCGGTCGTCTTCCCCGCGCCGTTGGGCCCGAGCAGCCCGAGCACCGAGCCCTTACGGGCCCCCAGGTCGACCCCTGCCAGTGCCTCGGTCTCCTTGAACCGCTTGACCAGGCCTTCCGCCTCGATCGCATACGTCATGGGTGACCCCCTAGGGGTTGGTGGACCCCGGGCTGGGCCCACCCTTCCCACAACTGTGACGCACGCCACTGACATTCCCCGCCTTGCCCGGATTTCTCCCGGAAACGTCAGCGCGTGACCGATCCCACGCCGCCGCCTGTTCGTACTGCCGTAACAATGGACTGTGATCTCTCCGGTCTCCTCGATGCCCCGGAGCGCCCACCGGCAGCGGCCGGAGGCGACTCCCTACGTCGACCTCACCCGCGCCGAGTGGAGCGCGCTGCGCGACAAGACCCCGCTGCCGCTCACCGCGGAGGAGGTCGAGAAGCTGCGTGGCCTCGGTGACGTCATCGACCTCGACGAGGTCCGCGACATCTACCTCCCGCTCTCCCGGCTCCTCAACCTCTACGTCGGCGCCACGGACGGCCTCAGAGGCGCACTGAACACCTTCCTCGGCGAACAGGGCTCCCAGTCCGGCACGCCGTTCGTCATAGGAGTGGCCGGCTCGGTCGCCGTGGGAAAGTCCACGGTCGCCCGTCTCCTGCAGGCCCTGCTCTCCCGCTGGCCCGAGCACCCGCGCGTCGAACTGGTCACCACGGACGGTTTCCTGCTCCCCACCAGGGAGCTCCAGGCCCGCGGCCTGATGTCGCGGAAGGGTTTCCCCGAGTCCTACGACCGCCGCGCGCTCACCCGTTTCGTCGCCGACATCAAGGCCGGCAAGGACGAGGTCACGGCCCCCGTCTACTCCCACCTGATCTACGACATCGTCCCGGACAAGAGGCTCACCGTCCGCCGACCCGACATCCTGATCGTCGAGGGCCTGAACGTGCTGCAGCCCGCCCTCCCCGGCAACGACGGCCGCACCCGCGTCGGCCTCGCCGACTACTTCGACTTCAGCGTGTACGTCGACGCCCGCACCGAGGACATCGAGCACTGGTACCTCAACCGCTTCAAGCGGCTGCGCGAGACCGCCTTCCAGAACCCGTCGTCCTACTTCCGCAAGTACACGCAGGTCTCCGAGGAGGAGGCCCTCGACTACGCCCGCACGATGTGGCGCACCATCAACAAGCCCAACCTGGTCGAGAACATCGCCCCCACCCGCGGCCGGGCCACCCTCGTCCTCCGCAAGGGCCCCGACCACAAGGTGCAGCGGCTGAGCCTGCGCAAGCTGTAGGCCGTAACGCGCGTCTGTTAGAAAGCCGTCATGCTGCATCTGCGCCTGATCACGCCAACCCACAAGACGGACGACGTGGTCCGCCTGATCGAGAAGACGGTCGGCACCACGCACCTGGTCGTGCTGCCGGGCGCCGCCCGCAACCCCTCCGGGGACGTCGTCCTGTGCGACGTGGCCCGCGAGGCTGGCGATGAACTCATCGGCTCGCTACGGCAGTTGGACCTCGACGAGATCGGCTCGATCGCCGTCGAGAACATCGACCTGTCGCTGTCCAAGCGGGCTGAGAAGGCCGAGGAAGAGGCCCCGGGCGAGGGCGCTGACGCAGTGCTGTGGGAGCACCTCGCGGACGCCACCCACGAGGAGTCGACCTTCTCCATCACCTACGTCGCCTTCATCACGCTCGCCACGATGATCGCGGCCTGCGGCGTCGTACTCGACAACGCGATCCTGATCGTGGGCGCGATGGCGGTCGGACCGGAGTTCGGCCCCCTCGCCGGCCTCAGCACGGCCCTGGTCCAGCGGGCACCCCGACTCGCGCTGCGCTCCCTGATCGCGCTCATCGCCGGTTTCGCCGTCGCCATGGCGGTGACGGTCGGCTTCAGCTGGTTCATGGACGGGCTCGAGTTGTTCTCGAAGGAGCAACTGGACGCCGACCGGCCCAACACCGCGTTCGTCTACGCCCCTGACGAGTTCTCGTTCATCGTCGCGGTCCTCGCCGGCATCGCCGGCACGCTCTCCCTCACGTCCGCCAAGTCCGGCGCCCTGGTCGGCGTGGCCATCTCCGTGACGACCGTCCCGGCCGCCGCCAACGCGGCCGTCGCCCTGAGCTACGGCGACACCAAGCAGACCTGGGGCTCCACGGAACAGCTCCTGCTGAACCTGCTCGGCATCATCCTCGCCGGCACGCTCACGCTGCTTGCCCAGAAGTGGCTGTGGGCCAGGCAGCGCGAGCGTACGGCGAACGCGAGCGGTCTCTAGGCCTCCGGGCCCCTAGTACTGCACTTCACAGTTCTGGACGATGTCGCCGGCGTCGCGGAACACCACGTCGCGGTTGAGGCCACAGTTCACCCTGTCGCCGCCCTCGTCGTCGCTCACGCCGATCGTGTCGGCGCCGGCGCCGGTCACCACACTGTCGGTGCCGGTGCCGGCATCGACGGTGGTACGGAGCGAGATGGTGCCTCCACGGAACGTGTCGTTCAGGTCACCCATTCCGACCGCGAGCCGGGTGAGAGAGCTGACGCTGCCACAGTCGGCACTGGTGGGGGACACCCGAGTGCACCCCGGCCCCAGCGCGACCCCCGTCAGGTCCGAGAGGATCAGACGGCCGGCGGGGGAAACGGTGGCGGACATCTGATTCTCCCGGCCCTCAGCCGCACTGAGGGCCGCGGTACCGAAGATACGGAACGCGACGGAACCCGGGGTCTGGGCCGAGGCGGGCGTGGCGAGCGCGGTGACGAGGAGACCGGCGGCCACCGCCGGACCCACCGCACGCTTCAGAGTGCTGCTCACGATCTTCATGCTGCGTTTCTCACTTTCGTCGAGGCAGGCGTCAAGCAGAGCCCCCCTCGACGAAGTGAAACAACCAGTGATCAGATATGCACTCCGTGTTGCCTATTCGAGTGACCTGGCCCTATCCGAGGGCCGACTTCACCGCATCCGCCAGCCGCCCGGCAACGGACCGGGCCTGATCGATGTCGGCGGCCTCGACCATCACCCGTACCAACGGCTCGGTCCCCGACGGCCGCAGCAACACCCGCCCCGTCGAGCCGAGTTCGCGCTCGGCCTCGGCGACCGCCGCCGTCAGCTCAGCCGACGTCCCGACCCGCGACTTGTCCACGTCCGGCACATTGATCAGCACCTGCGGCAGCCGCTCCATGACCGAGGCGAGGTCCTTGAGCGTACGGCCGGTCTCGGCGACCCGGGCGGCCAGCAGCAACCCGGTCAGCGTGCCGTCACCGGTCGTGGCGTGATCGAGGATGATGACGTGCCCGGACTGCTCGCCGCCCAGGGCGAAGCCGTGCTCCTTCATCTCCTCCAGCACATACCGGTCACCGACCGCGGTCTGCACCAGCGCGATGCCCTCACGCTCCATGGCCAGCTTGAAGCCGAGGTTGGACATCACGGTCGCCACCACGGTGTCGGCCCGCAGCGCGGACCGCTCCCGCATGGCCAGCGCGAGCACGGCCAGGATCTGGTCCCCGTCCACCTCCGCGCCGCTGTGGTCCACGGCGAGGCAACGGTCGGCGTCCCCGTCGTGCGCGATGCCGAGAGCGGCACCGTGCTCGACGACGGCGGCCTTCAACTTCTCCAGGTGGGTGGACCCGCAGCCGTCGTTGATGTTGAGCCCGTCCGGCTCGGCCCCGATGGTGACGACCTCGGCGCCGGCCCGCGAGAAGGCCTCGGGCGAGACGCCCGCCGCGGCGCCGTGCGCCTCGTCGAGGACGATCTTCAGCCCGTCCAGCCGGTTGGGCAGGACGCCGAGAAGGTGGCGGACGTACTCCTCGAACCCCTCCTCGTACGACCGCACCCGCCCGACGGCCGCACCGGTCGGCCGCTCCCACGGCTCACCGTGCCGATGCTCGTCGTAGACCGCCTCGATACGGTCCTCCAGCTCGTCGGCGAGCTTGTGGCCGCCGCGGGCGAAGAACTTGATGCCGTTGTCGGGCATGGCGTTGTGGCTGGCGGAGAGCATGACGCCGAGGTCGGCGCCGAGCGAGCCGGTGAGATGCGCGACGGCGGGCGTCGGCAGCACACCGACCCGCAGCACATCGACACCCGCGCTCGCCAGGCCGGCCACCACGGCGGCCTCCAGGAACTCCCCGGACGCGCGCGGGTCCCGTCCGACCACCGCTGTCGGCCGGTGGCCCTCGAAGGTGCCCGCCTCGGCCAGTACGTGCGCCGCCGCCACGGACAGGCCGAGCGCCATCTCGGCCGTCAGATCCGCGTTGGCGACGCCGCGCACGCCGTCCGTGCCGAAGAGTCGTCCCACTTGTCCTCCTGAGGAAACATCAGTTCCGAAAGCGGAGCCGGCGCGCGCTGTGTCGCTGTGTCGCCGGGGGCTCCCGCCTCCAGGCATTCCATGCCTGGGCATCGGATCACACAAGCCTTTGAACGTCTTGTGCCGTTATACGCCCGAGCCCGGGGATAAAACGAACGCCCCGGCGGCACTGTGCGTGCCGCCGGGGCGTTCGGAGTACCGGAGTACGAGCAGAGGCAGCCTGCGCTTAGCGCTTGCTGTACTGCGGGGCCTTGCGGGCCTTCTTCAGACCGGCCTTCTTGCGCTCGACCGCACGGTCGTCGCGGCGGAGGAAGCCGGCCTTCTTCAGCGGGCCGCGGTTGTTGTCGACGTCGGCCTCGTTCAGCGCGCGGGCGACACCGAGACGGAGCGCACCGGCCTGACCGGAGACACCGCCACCGGCGATGCGGGCGACGACGTCGTAACGGCCCTCGAGCTCGAGAACCTTGAACGGCTCGTTGACTTCCTGCTGGTGCACCTTGTTCGGGAAGTAGTCCTCGAGCGTACGCCCGTTGATCTTCCACTTGCCGGTGCCCGGCACGATGCGAACGCGCGCGATGGCGTTCTTGCGGCGACCCAGGCCGGCGGCGGGCTGGGGCTCACCGAAGCGCGAGGCGAGGGACTCGGAGGTGTACTCACCCTCCACCGGAACCTCGGACTCGGTGGTGTAGCTGTCGATGTCAAGCTCTTCGAGCGGCTGCTCGGCAGTGGTCTCGGCCACGATTCTCCTCAGATTCTCTTCAGTCTTAGGGGGTGGCCGGACTTACTGCGCGACCTGGGTGATCTCGTACGGCTGCGGCTGCTGCGCGCCGTGCGGGTGCTGGTCACCCTTGTAGACCTTCAGCTTCGAGAGCATCTGACGGCCCAGAGTGTTCTTGGGGAGCATGCCCTTGACGGCCTTCTCGATGGCCTTCTCGGGGTTCTTGTCGAGGAGCTCGTCGTAGCGGACGGAGCGCAGACCACCCGGGTAGCCGGAGTGGCGGTACGCCATCTTCTGGGTCCGCTTGTTGCCGGACAGGTGCACCTTGTCGGCGTTGATGATGATGACGAAGTCACCAGCGTCGACGTGCGGCGCGTAGATCGGCTTGTGCTTGCCCCGGAGAAGGGTCGCTGCGGTGGAGGCGAGACGGCCCAGGACGACGTCCTGAGCGTCAATGACGTGCCACTGGCGCGTCACATCGCCGGGCTTGGGGCTGTACGTACGCACGGTTCGTAGCCTTCGCTTCGAGTGAATGGTCCTGAACAGGTCACCGAAACGATCACGACAGCCCTGACCGCACAGCGGCGACGCATACCGCGTAGTGGGGTCGCTGGTCATCGGCCCGGTGGACCGGTGTAAGGGCCCGTCCCGTGAGAATGAGCAAGCCAATACACAACGAACATGCAGGATACCTGCGGCGCCTCGGCCGGGTCAAAACGGGTTGCCTGCGGCGCCTCGGCCGGGTCGAGGACGGCTGCCTGCGGGCGCCCCGGCTGTCCGGCCCCAGCGTAGCCACCCCGCCCGGGGGGCTGCCGCCCCCAGACCCCCCGCTTCGGCCCTCGATGGTCCTCGTCCTCGAACGCCGGACAGACTGGAAGGCCGTGACCAGCACCGATACGGAACGGAAAGAGCGCGCGATCGACGCCGGAGCGTCACCGCGGATCGCCGGACACGGGTGAGCTGCCCTGGAGAGGGGCGCCCGGAGCCACACGAGAAGCGTGACCCGCCGCACCGACCGACGAATGCCCCCCACCCATCACTCCCCGCCCCGCGCTCCCACCCGGCCGCCAGAACCCCGAGGAACGGCGACCACCAACCCGACCGACGAACACCCCCACCGATCACTCCCCGGCCCAGCATCCCCTCCCCCTCCACACCGGAACCCCCTCCCCCCGCCCCCCTTCAATCCCCCACCCCGCCTACCCCCGACGGCCCCGACGCCTCCCCCGACTCCAGGCTCCTGGCCGACCGAGCCGGGTCGGCGGGTGGGCGAAACGCCCGGGGGTCCGGGGGCGGAGCCCCCGGCGGGGTCGAAGGGGCCGCGCCCCTGGAGGACGGGAAGGGCAGGGGCGGCGGGGGCGCGACAACCCGGCCGGACCGAACGCAGTGAACGGCCACCGCCACCGCCAGCCCACACAACGTCGCCGCGTCCCGGAAGGCCCGCCGCTGCACCGCCTCCAGATAAGGCCAGCTCACCCCGGGAACCTGCGGAACCATCGCCACCCAGAACCACACCCCCCGGCCAACCGCCCTCTCACAAGGCACCCCCGCCAGCACCACCGGCACGACAACCAGCAGGTAGTGGTCGTACGACGGCCTGGAGACCAGAAACGCCGAGAGCATCAGCATCGCCCCCGTCTCCACCAGCCGCAGCGAGTCCACACCCCCGCCCCGCCACCGCCGATACGCACACCCCACCCCCACCCCCGCCGCCACCGACGCGACCCCGGCCGCCACCACCCACGGCACCCCCACCCGCGGCAGCACAGCAACCGGCGAGGCCTCATAAAGCCGTACGAAACCGTCGTCCCCGCGCAGCAGAAACGGCAGCGTGCGAGTGAAGAACCCCGCCGGATCCGGCAGCAACGCCGCCGCCCCCGCCGACGCCGCCACCGGCACGACGACCATCACTCCCAACCCCCGCCACCGCCCCGCGAACACGAACAGCAACGCCATCGGCGCCAGCAACGGCTTCAACGCGACCGCCGCCCCGAACACCGCCCCGGCCGAAACCCACCGCCCCCGCCCCGCCAGCAACAGCCCCAACGGCAGCGCGAGCACGGCCGTAGCCGTCCAGTTCCCCAGCAGCACAAGGTGGGCGAACGGCGCGAACCCCACCGCGAGCCCGATCAGTCCGAGCGCCGCGAAGCGGCTGCGCAACGCGACACCGTGCAGACGCAGGGCGCACCCCCAGCCCCCCGCCAGACATCCGACGACCCCCACCGGCACCAGCACACCCAGCACATCCCGCGGAATCAGCACCTGCGGAACCGCCGCCAGCACCGCGCTCGGCAAATAGAGGAAGTGGGAGTCGTCATACGGCGACCCCCCGGCCAGCCAGACCCGCGCAGCCCGCACGACGATGGCGTTGTCCATCCCTCCGTCCGAGGTCACACGAGCCGTACGCACCACGAGTGCCGCCAGCACGGCCCCGAGCACCACCCACAGATGCCACGTCGCCCGTCGTACCAACCACCCGGAGATGTCGCTTTTGTGCTCACTCACCGTGTGAACGCTAGGTGCGCATGCGCCTCTTGGGGCGGAGCGGCACACCCGCGACCCGTCTAAGATGCGCCCCATGAGCTACGGGCAGCAGGGGGGACCCCAGTCCCAGTGGGATCCCTGGAAACCGCATTCCCAGCAGCCGTGGAACGGCGGCGGCGCCGACCAGACCCCGGACTGGGCCGCGCTCGCCGAGGCCTCCGAGTCGCGCAACAAGCGGCGCCGGATGCTGTTCATCGGCGGCGGCGCGTTCGCGACCATCGCGGTCGGCACCGCCGTCGCCGTGGCCGTGGTGTCCGCGAACGACAACGGCTCCTCGAACCAACCGACTTCGGGGCTGTCCGGGGCGGGGAACCTGCCGGGCTCGACCACGCAGCCCCCGTCGTTCGCGTCGACGAGCGCTCCGCCGCCGCTGGACCCGAAGGACTTCGTCTCCGACAAGAGCAAGGACACCGCTCCCCTCGGCGCGCAGATCCTCTTCCCGGGCACGCAGTACACCGTGGGCGAGACGGTGTACAAGAAGGGCCCGACGGACGACACCAAGAGCTGCTCCGCGGCCGCCAAGGGCGGACTGCCGAAGATCCTCACCGACAACGACTGCACCCGCCTCCTGCGTGTCTCCTACGTCAGGGGCGGCATCGCGGTGACGGTCGGCGTGGCCGTCTTCGACACCGAGGCACAGGCCACCAAGGCCGCGAAGAAGGTCGACCCGCAGAAGGACTTCCTCAGGTCGCTCTCCGGCCAGGGCGTCAAGGGCTTCTGCAACTCCACCGTCTGTCTGATGTCCGCCAACTCCTACGGCCGTTACGCCTACTTCACCATCACCGGCTTCACCAGCGGCAAGGACGTGACGGACAAGGACACCGAGGTCTACAAGACCAGCAACAACCTGAACAGCCTCACGTACGAACAGATCCGCAGGCGGGGCGAGACGCAGGCGTCGGCGGCGGCCAACGAGTAGGGCGGCCGGCCGGCCGACGGTAAGGCGAGCGAGACAAGCAACAAGTGAGCCGCGGCGCCGGCCGGCACACAGTCGACCGCCGCCGCGGCTCAGTCGTACTCCCCCGCCCTCACCGGTGCTTGAGGCGCAGCCGAATCGGCACGACGGCCGACTCCAGCTGCGTCCTGAGCGTCATCTTGGACACCCCCTCCGTCCGCTCCTCGAAGCGGATCGGGATCTCCACGGCACTGTGCCCGGCGCGGACGGCCTTGTACTTCAGCTCCACCTGGAAGCTGTAGCCGGCGCTGTCGAGCGTGGCCAGGTCGATGTCCCGCAGGGTCGCCGCCGACCACAGGTTGAAGCCGGCCGTGATGTCCCGGATCTTCGTGCCGAGCACGGCCCGGGCGTAGCGGTTGGCGAACCGGGACAGCAGAACGCGGTGCATTCCCCAGTCCTCGTCCAGCGAGCCGCCCTCGACGTACCGGCTGCCGACGACCAGGCCCACCCCGGAGGCCACCGCCGTACCCAGCATCCGCGGCACCGCCTCCGCCGGGTGGCTGCCGTCGGCGTCCATCTGGACGACGTACTCGGCGCCCTCCTCGAGCGCGGCGCTCATGCCCGCGACGTACGCCCGCCCCAGCCCGTCCTTCTCGGTGCGGTGCAGCACGCTCATCCGGCGCCGCCCGGCCGGCTGGTCGGCGTTGTACTTCTCGGCGAGTTCCTCGGCGAGCCGCCCGGTGCCGTCCGGGCTGGAGTCGTCGACGATCTTCAGGTGCAGTCCGTCGATCGGCAGGCCCAGCACCAGCTCGGCCATCCGCGGCAGATTGGCCGCCTCGTTGTAGGTCGGCATGACCACGGTGACCGGCACACCAGGGTGTCTGTCGAGTTCCGGCATGGCTTTCTCTTTCCCTCCCCTAGGAGCCCCTACCGGGGCCCCTCCCCAACGGACGCGGGCCTCCCCAGCGCCCGGAACTGCCAGCCCGCCGCGGTCCAGCGGTCCGCGTCGAGCACCCCCCGCCCGTCCACGATCCGCGGACGGGAAACCAGCGACCGGGCCCGTGCCGGGTCGATCTCCCGGAACTGCGGCCACTCGGTCAGATGCAGCACGAGATCGGCGCCCCCCAGCGCCTCCTCGGCCGACAGCGCGTACCCGAGCAGCGGGAACGCCTTGCGGGCGTTGTCCATGGCCTCGGGGTCGTAGACGGTGACGTCGGCACCGTCGAGGCGCAGCCGGGCGGCGACGTTGAGCGCGGGTGAGTCCCGGATGTCGTCCGAGTCCGGCTTGAAGGCCGCGCCCAGTACGGCGACACGGGCGCCCAGCACCGCACCGCCGCACAGCTCCCTCGCCAGCTCGACAACCTTGTCGCGGCGCCGCATGTTGATCGCGTCGACCTCGCGCAGGAACGCCAGCGAGACGCCCAGCTCGTCGGCGCGGTGCGCGAAGGCGCGGATGTCCTTGGGCAGACAGCCCCCGCCGAAGCCGACGCCGGCCCGCAGGAACTTGCGGCCGATCCGGTCGTCGTACCCGATCGCCTCGGCGAGCACGCCGACGTCGCCGCCGGCCGCCTCGCAGACCTCCGCCATCGCGTTGATGAAGGAGATCTTGGTGGCGAGGAAGGCGTTGGCGGCCGTCTTGACCAGCTCGGCGGTCGGGAAGTCGGCGGTGACGAGCGGGGTGCCGGCGGCGAGTACGGGGGCGTACACGGCGCGCAGAATCGTTTCGGCACGCTCCGACCGCACCCCGAACACCAGCCGGTCCGGCCGCAGCGTGTCCTCGACCGCGAACCCTTCCCGCAGGAACTCCGGGTTCCAGGCGACCTCGACCCCGGCGTGCGCCTCGGCGAGCCGCCCCGCCGTCCCCACCGGCACGGTCGACTTGCCGACCAGCAGCGCGTCGGGTCCGGCGTGCTCGGCGAGGGCCGCGAAGGCGGAGTCGACGTACGTCAGATCCGCTCCCTCGGAGTCCTTCCGCTGCGGCGTGCCGACACACACGAAGTGCACGTCGCCGAAGGCCCCGGCCTCCGCGTAGGAGGTGGTGAAGCGGAGCCGGCCGCTCGCCGTGTGCTTCGCGATCAGCTCGGGCAGCCCGGGCTCGTGGAACGGCACCCGGCCCGCCCGCAGCGCGGCGACCTTGTCCGGGTCGACGTCGACTCCGAGGACGTCGTGGCCCAGTTCCGCCATGCAGGCGGCGTGGGTGGCACCGAGGTAGCCGGTGCCGATGACGGTGAGCCGCATACGTACGGCCTTTCTTGCTTCCGCGCGGATGCGCTCAGGAGGTCTTGATCCAGATGCGGTACTCGCTGGTGCCGTTCGCGTTGCGGAACGGGATCTCGGCCAGCAGCCGGTAGTGCGAGTTGCCCTTCACCTCGGCGGCGATGATGTCGTCCACCCTCGGGTTGGTGAGCCCGTCGAGGACGATCAGGTCGAAGTCGCCGTCCTTGACCGCCGCCTTGTAGGCCTCGTCACCGCTGTAGTACTTGCCCTTCTCGTCCTTGTACTCCATGCCGAAGAGGCTGTGCCACTGCCGGTGGCTGGACTTGTCGTACAGGTAGTAGACGGGCACCTCGGGCGTCGAGGCGAGGTAGTTGCCCTCGCGGTCCACATGGGACTCGATGGCGTTGATCATCTTCGTGGAGTTCGGCCAGATGTCGAAGCGCCAGTCGGCCTGCTGGATGCCCAGGCACAGCACGGCGGTCCAGAGCATGATGCCGAGCTGCGGATAGCGGAAGTGCGCGCCCACCAGCCGGGTCACTCCCACACCGGCCATCGGCGCGGCGAAGAGCAGACCGAAGCCGACGTGCTTGAACAGCGAGACCACGGTCCCCAGATGGATCTGGTACGCCGGTGCCAGGACGGCCGTGCCGCACAGGACCAGGCCCAGCAGGGCCCGCCAGCGCCAGCCGGGGTTGCCGAGGCGCAGAGCCAGCGGTGACTCGTTCATCCGGCTGCGCCGGACGTACGAGACGGCACCGCCGACGGCCGCCAGGAACATCAGCCCGCCCCACTTGACGGTCTGCTCCAGCAGGAACTCGGTGGTGTCGGTGCCATGGGCGCGGTTGGTGGTGGTCTGCCGCACACCGTCCATCAGGTCGGTGGTGTACATGCCCGCGGCGAGCAGACCGCCGATGCCGAGCGCGAGCAGCACCATACGCGCGAACGCCTTGCCGCCCTTGTGCGGCCACGCGGTGAGCAGCGCGAGCACGACGATGGTCGGCAGGTACAGCGCGGACGCGTACTTCACGCCGACCGCCAGCACCCCGATGGGTGCGGCCAGCAGCACGGCGATCACGGGCGCCCGGTCGGTGCGCACGACGATCCACGTCGTCAGGGCAAGCAGGAACACCGCGGCCGCGTCGTAGGTGGCGAAGTAGCCCATGACGACGGTCGACTGCAGCACCGCGAAGAGCGCGGCGCCGGCCAGCGCGGCCCGCTCGTTGAACAGGCGCCGCGTGAACGAGTACAGCAGCCCGGTCGTGCAGAGCATGAAGAACAGGCTCAGGCTCCGCGCCCCGGCGAGCCCGAACCTCGCGTCCACGATCGCGGCGAGCACCGGATACAGCTGCGGCGAGCCGGAGAAGTACGCGGCGTAGTCGCGGGGCATCTCGGTGCCGTTGAGCAGACGGTCCAGCTCGGCGTGGCCGGCCGCCAGGTACAGCGCCTCGTCCTGGAACGCGGTGTTGGACAGCCGCAGCGACAGCGCCGCCTGGATGGCCATGATGCACAGCAGTACCGCCCGGCTGACCCAGGCCCGCCGCCTGCTCGCCGCCATCTCCCAGCCGGCTTCCGGCGTTTCGGGGATGTGGTACTCGGGCTCGTCCGGCACCTGCTGGTACTGGACCGTGCGCAGGGCGTAGGTCGGCTGGTCGTCGTGCATCCCCTGCGGCTGCTGGGGGACGGCTGCCGGGTACGGCGCCTGCTGCTGTTCGTAGGCCTGGTACTGGTCGTCGTACGCATAGCCCTGCTGAGCGGGGCGCCGCCCGTTCGAGTTGAACCAGGTGGAGGCGTCCTCCTCCTCGGCGTACGGATCGAAGGGCTGAGGTGTGTAGTGGTCGTGTCGGGAGGTCATCACGGCTTCCGTACGTCGAAGCCGAAGCTGTCGTCGGCGGCCAGGCGCTTGAACTCCTTCAGCGCCAGCGGGCTCGCCTCAAGTCGCCAGTCGGCACGCTTTTTGTGGTTGAACCAGACGAAACCGAGCATGTCGTCGTCCGCCGTGACGCCCGCGAACAGGTTGCGGATGTCGGCACGCCGCCGCTCACCCGCCATAGCGGCGGTCTCCAGCAGGATCATCGGCTTCTTGGTGAAGGTGCGGACCTGGTCCCGGGTCGCCCCGAAGACGCTGTCGAAGGCGCTGTCCTCCTCGATCGTCCAGTAGCCGATCAGGCCGACCCAGTCGACGTAGGCGTCGCCCGGGTAGTACGGCTTGAGCTTGACGCTCTTGACCGGGTTGACGATGTTGGGCGACCAGGCCCAGATGACGTTCGAGGCGCCGACGTCGACGAAGGTCTCGTGGAGGTGCCGCCAGGCGGCCACGTAGTCCGCGGGGGTCACGTTCTTCGTGCCCCACTTCTCCCAGTGCCCGTTGAACTCGTCGGCGAAGGAGATCACGACGGGCAGGTTCAGCTTGCGGACGGCGGTCGCGTACTCCTTGATGTACGCGTCCGACTTGCCGGCCGCGATGTCGGCGACGGGCGTGTCGAAGGGCTCCCACGACATCAGCGTCATGGCGCCCTCACGCCAGGCGTTGCGCACCCCGGTGGCGTCGAAGCCGTCACCCCAGGCGGCGTAGTACTCGATGAGGTTCGGCTGCTTGCCGACCATGCTCGTGTACGTGTCGATGCCCGTCATGGAGTTGGGAGCGCCGTCGACGGCGGCCCCGAAGTACTTCTTGTCCGGCTTCAGCAGGGGTACGACGTCGTAAGGGATGTCTGCCTCGGAGCTCTCCGAGGAGTCCGCGCCGGCCTCGGCCTCACCGGCGCCGGCCGAGGCGGAGCCGTCCGAGTCCTCGCCGAGGACCGAGCAGCCGGTGAGGGCGAGCGCGCCGGCGAGCAGGCAGGCCGCCACAGCCGTACGGACACGGGTGAACGTCCGCATCAGGCAGCCACCTCCTTCTCCCGCGGCTGCACCAGGACCCGGCCCACGACCAGGGCGTAGAAGAGCCCGGAGGACAGGATCAGCGCGAAGTCGGGAGCGTCCATGGTGAACGTCCGGTAGACCGCTCCCAGGACCCAGATCAGCGCGGTGCCGCCGCTCCAGACCCACATGCCGATCCAGAAGCGCCGGGTCTTGTTCTTCTTCGCGCCGGAGGAGCCGGTCGGCTGCCAGCCCATGCGGTTCTTGCGCAGGATGTCCCAGATGGCGAAGACGTGGGCCCAGCCGTACATCAGCCGGGCGGCCCAGGCCTCCAGGCGGTAGGGCGCCTTGTGCCACATCGGGAAGACGATCGTGGTGTAGATGATGCTGGGCAGCACCAGGGCAAGGTGCTCGACCATCAGCTTCTCCGGCATCATCAGCAGCAGCACGATCGGGATGACCGGGGCGGCGAAGGTGAACAGCGCCGTGTGGATGTAGTAGAAGAAGCCGGACATGTAGCACAGGCGGCTGGAGAGCCTGATCTTCGCCTGCCAGAACTTGCGGCTGCCGAGCAGGCTCATCGAGCCGGAGCACCAGCGGTACTGCTGGTTGAAGAAGGCGCCGGCCGTGTCCGGGCACACGCCCGTCGACACCGCGACCGGCACGTACCGCAGATCCCAGCCGAGCCCCCGCAGATCGAACCCGGTGTGCACGTCCTCGGAGTGCTCGATCAGCGTCGTACCGCCGTTGGTCTCCAGCGCCGCCCGCCGGTACACCGCACAACTGCCCACGCAGATGGCGCCGTCGCTGCCCTGCCGAGACACCTGCACCGACCGGTAGAACAGCTCCTGCACCGCACCGGCCCCGCGCTCGATCCAGTTCTGCGAGTCCAGCACCCGGAAGTACTGCGGCGACTGGACGATCCCGATGCGCGGGTCCGCCTCCATGTACGGCAGCAGCTCCTGGAGCAGGTCGGAGCGCGGGGTGAAGTCGGCGTCCAGGATCAGGATGTACTGCCCGTCGGACTGCCCGAACCCGAAGTGCAGGTTGCCCGCCTTCTTGAACCAGCCGCGGTTCTCCCGGGTGCCGTAGCGGAACCCGAAGTCCCGGGCCATGGCGGCGAGTTCGGGACTTGCCCCGTCGTCCAGCACGAACGGAACGCACACTCCCGGATACCGGTCGGCCATCTCCCGCACATGCCGCCAGGTGTTGTGCAGCACCTCGATGGGCTCACCGCACACCGGAAGGAAGACATCGACCGTCGGATACACGTCCGGCCGCCAGTTGTGCACGAGCCGCTTGTGGTGCGCGATGTCGAAGTCCCGGGTGAATCCGTTCACCCGCAGCGACACCAGGTAGTACAGCACCGTGAAGACGAGCAGCGGCGTGTAGATCCACAGCACCGGCGTCGACTGCGCCAGCTTGAACTGGCTCACCACCAGACAGCAGAAGCTGATCAGCGAACTGATCGTCAGAATCCACAGATGCCGTCTGGCGTAGGAGTACTTCTCCTTGTCCGTCGGCGGCAAGGGCAGCAACCCCAGCGGAGCGCCCTCACCTCGCCCCGCCTTCCGCCGTCCACCACCACTGTTCTGGCGCACGGCACGGCGCCCCCCGGTCCGCGCAGGACCAACTGAACTCATGAAAGACCCACCCCCGGGCCCGGATACGGCCCGTTGACCCCCACCCTCTGCTCGGCCTTCCCCATGTCGATTTCTCGAACAACGGCCAAGCAGCTCGAACTACCGCCCGAGAGGCGAAAGGCTATACGAGAGGTAAGAAGGTCGTAAGGGGCATCAAGCAGACTTACGCCCGGTAAGTCCCGACATGTGCACTATCTGGCCTCAAATGTCAGGTAACTAACAGGTTTCGCATCCAGACGTCCCGGGCAGGGATCGCCTGTTTCGCGCTTCCTTGTTCCGCGCGGCCAGCAACTCGTCGGCCGGGTACCCGACCTCTTCGAGGGTCAGCCCGTGCGGCCGTACGACATGCACGGCGGAGTCCCTGACCCCCGCGGCGAGCACCTTGCCGGGCCAGTCGGCGGGCCGGTGCCCGTCCCCGACGAACAACAGCGCCCCGATGAGCGACCGCACCATGTTGTGGCAGAAGGCGTCGGCCCGGACGGTGGCGGTGATGATCCCGTCGTCCCCCCGCACGAGACTCAGCTCCTGAAGCGTACGGATGGTGGTGGCCCCCTCCCGCTTCTTGCAGTACGCGGCGAAGTCATGCTCCCCGAGCAGCCCCCGCGCCGCCTCGTTCATGGCATCGACATCGAGGGGCCAGTCATGCCACAGCACATGACCGCGCAACAGCGGATCAACCCCACCGGGATTGTCGGTGACGCGGTACGCGTACCGCCGCCAGACAGCCGAGAACCGCGCGTTGAACCCACTCGGCGCCTCCCTGAGCGCCCACACCCGCACATCCTTGGGCAACCGCCCGGCAAGCCGCTTGAGCAACTTCTCGTGATGCTCCCGCCAAACTCCCTCCGGCAGATCAACATGCGCGACCTGCCCCCGCGCATGCACCCCGGCGTCCGTCCGCCCGGCCACGGTCAGTTCGTACGTCGTGCTCCCCGACCGCGTGACGGTCCGCAGCGCGTCCTCGACCTCCCCCTGCACGGTCCGCCTACCGCCGGCTTGCTTGGCCCAGCCGTGGAAGGCGGAGCCGTCGTACGACAGATCAAGACGGATACGAACGTGACCGGGTGCTACTTCATCACTCACGGAGAGATCCTCTCAGGAACACAAGAGCGGGCCCGCTCCTCGAAAGGAACGAGCCCGCCAACGCCCTTCAGGGGCGCGGGACTGTGTCGATATGCGGCTCCGCGTGGGCGCGAACAACCACGACTGCGCCGCAGCCGCACGACAGCAGCCACCCGGCAGACGCTTAGGCGTCCTTCGACTCCTCGGCGGCAGCCTCGTCGTCGGCCTTGGTCGTGTCGACCTTGGCCTCAGCAGCCTCGGCGTCCTTGGCAGCGCGCTTCGTCGCGGCCTCGGCCTCACCCGTCGCCTCCTGCGCAACCGTCAGCGCCTCGACCAGCTCGATGACAGCCATGGGCGCGTTGTCGCCACGGCGGTTACCGATCTTGGTGATGCGGGTGTAGCCACCCGGACGGTTCTCGTACCGCGGGCCGATCTCGGTGAAGAGCGTGTGGACGACGCCCTTGTCCGTGATGACCTGGAGCACCTGACGGCGGTTGTGAAGGTCACCCTTCTTCGCCTTGGTGATCAGACGCTCGGCGTACGGCCGCAGACGACGGGCCTTCGCCTCGGTGGTGGTGATACGGCCGTGCTCGAAGAGGCTCTTCGCCAGGTTGGCGAGGAGCAGCTTCTCGTGCGCGGCGCTGCCGCCCAGACGGGCACCCTTGGTGGGCTTCGGCATTGTTCTTCTCCTGTGTGTCTGCCCCGGCCGTGTCAGGTACCGGGGTCAGTATCTGAGCAGACGGTTGTCTGTCAGAGATCCGGGAGCCGCCCCGAAGGGGCGCTCCCGGAAGGGGCGCGGGGAACTGCGCGATCAAGCACAGCGCACCCGCGCCCAAGTACGGACCGGAAGGCCCGAGCTCTTAGTACTGCTCGGTCTCCACAAAGCCCGCGTCCGCGTCGTCGTCGGCGCCAAAGGCATCCGCGGCGGCGGTCGGGTCGAATCCGGGCGGGCTGTCCTTGAGCGCCAGGCCCATGCCGGCCAGCTTCGCCTTGACCTCGTCGATCGACTTCGCACCGAAGTTGCGGATGTCGAGCAGGTCGGCCTCGGAACGCGCCACGAGCTCACCCACGGAGTGGATGCCCTCGCGCTTGAGGCAGTTGTACGACCGAACGGTGAGCTCGAGCTCCTCGATCGGCAGAGCCAGGTCGGCGGCGAGCGCGGCGTCCGTCGGGGACGGACCCATGTCGATGCCCTCGGCGTCGATGTTGAGCTCACGGGCCAGACCGAACAGCTCGACCAGCGTCTTACCGGCCGACGCCATGGCGTCACGCGGACGCATGGCCTGCTTGGTCTCGACGTCGACGATCAGCTTGTCGAAGTCGGTGCGCTGCTCAACACGGGTCGCCTCGACCTTGTAGGTGACCTTGAGAACCGGCGAGTAGATCGAGTCGACCGGAATACGACCGATCTCCTGACCGACCTGCTTGTTCTGCACGGCGGAGACGTAACCACGGCCACGCTCGACCGTGAGCTCCATCTCCAGCTTGCCCTTGCCGTTGAGCGTGGCGAGGACGAGGTCGGGGTTGTGCACCTCGACACCGGCCGGGGGCGCGATGTCGGCGGCGGTGACCAGACCCGGACCCTGCTTGCGCAGGTACATCACCACGGGCTCGTCGTGCTCGGACGACACGACCAGCTGCTTGATGTTGAGGATCAGGTCGGTGACGTCCTCCTTGACGCCCGGCACGGTGGTGAACTCGTGCAGGACACCGTCGATGCGGATGCTGGTGACAGCAGCGCCGGGGATCGACGACAGGAGGGTGCGGCGGAGGGAGTTGCCGAGGGTGTAGCCGAAGCCCGGCTCCAGCGGCTCGATCACGAACCGGGAGCGGAACTCGTCGACGACCTCTTCGGTCAACGAGGGACGCTGAGCGATCAGCATGTGTGGATCAGATCCTTCTTTCGTGGACGCCCGCTATTTGACGCCCGACGGAAACCGCACCCGGTGAAAAGTGCGGGTACTGCAAGGGTACGGGCGATACGGCCCTACAGAGCCGTACCGCCCGCGACCAAGCCTGCTCGAAGCAGCCGTACGTCAGACGCGACGACGCTTCGGCGGACGGCAGCCGTTGTGCGGGGTCGGGGTGACGTCCTGGATGGAGCCGACCTCGAGGCCCGTGGCCTGCAGGGAGCGGATCGCGGTCTCACGACCGGAACCCGGGCCCTTCACGAACACGTCGACCTTGCGCATGCCGTGCTCCTGGGCGCGGCGGGCAGCCGACTCGGCGGCCATCTGCGCGGCGAACGGCGTGGACTTCCGGGAGCCCTTGAAGCCGACGTGGCCGGCGGAGGCCCAGGAGATCACGTTGCCGGACGGGTCCGTGATGGAGACGATCGTGTTGTTGAACGTGCTCTTGATGTGCGCGTGGCCGTGAGCGACGTTCTTCTTTTCCTTGCGGCGCACCTTCTTGGCAGCGCCCTGACGACCCTTGGGGGGCATCTGTACTCCTACGGGAGGTGGTCGGTCCTACAGCGAAGACCGCTGGACGGCGAAGTCCGCTGTGGACTACTTCTTGCCCGGCTTCTTCTTGCCGGCGATGGCGCGACGCGGGCCCTTGCGGGTGCGGGCGTTGGTGCTGGTGCGCTGACCGCGGACGGGCAGACCGCGGCGGTGGCGCAGACCCTGGTAGCAGCCGATCTCGACCTTGCGGCGGATGTCGGCCTGGATCTCGCGACGGAGGTCACCCTCGGTGCGGATGTTGTTGTCCACGTACTCGCGGATCGCGACGAGCTGCTCCTCGGAGAGGTCGCGAACGCGGGTGTTCGGGTCGACGCCGGTCGCGGCCAGCGTCTGCTGCGAAAGGGTCCGGCCGATGCCGAACACGTAGGTGAGGGCGACCTCCACGCGCTTGTCGCGCGGGATGTCAACACCGGAAACGCGTGCCATTCAATGGCTCCTGGTGATCTTCGGAGGTCTTCCGCAGAACCGACTCCCAGCCGCCGTACCAGGTACGAACTGGGTCCCCGGCCTCCGAACCGGGGGTGTCAGACGCCGAAGCGTCTGGATCCTGCGTATGAACATATTCAGCTCGCGTCGCGCGAAGTCCTGCGAATGCAGAAAGGTGATCGTGCGGTCAGCCCTGGCGCTGCTTGTGGCGCGGGTTCTCGCAAATGACCATGACCCGACCGTGACGGCGGATCACCCTGCACTTGTCGCAGATCTTCTTGACGCTCGGCTTGACCTTCATTGGGTGAGGTTCTCCGGGTCAGTGCCATCGCCTCGGGAGGACCCGGGGCGGGGGCAAGATCTACTTGTACCGGTAGACGATCCGGCCACGCGTCAGGTCGTACGGAGACAGCTCCACCACGACCCGGTCGTCAGGGAGGATGCGGATGTAGTGCATGCGCATCTTGCCGCTGATGTGTGCCAGGACCTGGTGGCCGTTCTGGAGCTCGACCTTGAACATGGCGTTCGGCAGAGACTCGACGACAGTGCCCTCGATCTCGATGGCACCTTGCTTCTTGGCCACGCTTCGCCCTTCGGAATCGACTACCTTGATCGACCCGTGCACTTTTCCTGTGTCTCGGAGATACAGGCGCATGCAGACATGCGGGTACACAAGAGCCGACGAGTCAGTCTACGTCAGCGCACCCGGAAAGACGAATCGAGGAAGCCTGCCCCGCTTGGAAGATCCGTAAGCGCAGCGAACGCAGGGGCGCGGGGAACTGCGCGAACAACCACGACGAAGCCGCGGCCGCCGACCAGCGGGCCCGCCCTCCCCGGAAGGCGCTCAGCCCAACGGATCCGGCGCGGCAACGATCCCGAGCTCCGCCAGCTTCGCCTTACCCCCGTCGGGAGCGGTGAGCACCAAGGGCCCCTCCGCCGTCAGCGCGACCGAGTGCTCCCAGTGGGACGACCACGTGCCATCAGTCGTGATGACCGTCCAGTCGTCCGACAGGACCTCCGTCTTCGGCGTGCCCAGGGACACCATCGGCTCGATCGCGAGGCAGAACCCCGGAACCAGCTTCGGCCCCTTGCCCCGCCGCCGGTCGACGTAGTTCAGCAGATGCGGATCCATGTGCATCTCGGTACCGATGCCGTGGCCGCCGTAGTCCTCGATGATCCCGTACTTGCCGCCACCGGGCTTCGGCTGCCGGCGGATGTACGTCTCGATGGCCCGCGACACATCGATCAGCCGATTGCCCTGCTTCATCGCCGCGATGCCGGCCCACATCGACTCCTCGGTCACCCGGGAGAGCTCGACCAGCTCCGGAGCGTGACCGGAGCCCACGAAGGCGGTGTACGCCGCGTCGCCGTGCCAGCCGTCGATGATGGCGCCGCAGTCGATGGAGATGATGTCGCCGTCCTTGAGGACGACGTCCTCGGACGGGATGCCGTGCACGACGACGTCGTTCACGGAGGTGCAGATCGTCGCGGGGAAGCCGCCGTAGCCGAGGAAGTTCGACTTGGCGCCGTGCTCCGCGAGCACCTTCCGCGCGACCTCGTCCAGATCCTTGGTGCTGGCCCCGGGTACCGCGGCCTCGCGCGTGGCCGCGTGGATGGCGGCGACGACCAGCCCCGCCTCACGCATCTTGGCGATCTGCTCGGGGCTCTTGATCTGCACCATGGGGACGGGGGCCTTTCTCGGACCGGACACGGGGACTGCTTCAACCATAAGGGCGGAGTCGGCACACCCACCCCACACAGCAGCCGCGGCCCCCTCACCGGGAACCGCGGCCTGAGCTGCGTACGCGCTGCGGACGCTCCTACTTGCCGTCCTCGTCGCGCTGGAGCGCCTCCATCGCGCGAGCCGTGACCTCTTCGACCTTACCCAGCGCGGAGATGGTGACCACCAGCCCCTGCGCCTTGTAGTAGTCGATGATCGGCTCGGTCTGCGTGTGGTAGACCTCCAGCCGCTTGCGGACGGTCTCCTCGGAGTCGTCGTCCCGCTGGTACAGCTCGCCGCCGCAGGCGTCGCAGACGCCCTCCTTCTTCGGCTGGCTGTACGTCACATGGAAGACGTGGCTGGAATCCTTGCGGCAGATCCGCCGCCCGGCGATCCGCTTGACGACCTCTTCCTCGGGGACTTCGAGGTCCAGCACCGCGTCCAGCTTCATGCTCTCGGACTGCAGCATCTCGTCGAGCGCCTCGGCCTGGGAGACATTGCGCGGGAAGCCGTCCAGCAGGAAGCCGCCCTCGGCGTCCGGCTTCTCCATACGGTCCTTGGCCATCCCGATGGTGACCTCGTCCGGCACCAGGTTGCCCGCGTCCATATAGGACTTCGCGAGTTTCCCGAGCTCCGTCTGCTGGCTGATGTTGGCGCGGAACAGGTCGCCCGTGGAGATGTGCGGGATCGACAGGTTCTTGGCCAGGAACGCGGCCTGCGTTCCCTTCCCGGCACCCGGCGGCCCGACGAGGACGATTCGCATCAGCGGAGGAACCCTTCGTAATTGCGCTGCTGGAGCTGGCTCTCGATCTGCTTCACGGTCTCGAGACCGACACCCACGATGATCAGGATGCTGGTCCCGCCGAACGGGAAGTTCTGGTTTGCCCCGAAACCAGCCAACGCCATCGTCGGCACGAGAGCGATCAGACCCAAGTACAGCGAGCCCGGCCAAGTGATCCGGTTGAGCACATAGGAAAGGTACTCAGCGGTCGGTCGGCCAGCCCGGATGCCCGGGATGAAGCCACCATACTTCTTCATGTTGTCCGCGACTTCCTCGGGGTTGAACGAGATGGCCACGTAGAAGAAAGCGAAGAAGATGATCAGGAAGAAGTAGAGGACGATGTGCATCGGCGCGTCCGTCTGCGCCAGATTCTTCTCGATCCACACCTTCCAGTCGGCGTTTCCTCCGGAGAACTGCGCGATCAGAGCCGGGATGTAGAGCAGCGACGAGGCAAAGATCACAGGAATGATGCCCGCCTGGTTGACCTTCAGCGGAATGTACGTCGACGTACCGCCATAGGACCGACGGCCGATCATGCGCTTCGCGTACTGCACCGGAATACGGCGCTGAGCCTGTTCGACGAAGACGACCAGGCCGATCATCACCAGGCCGACGGCGACCACCGTGCCGAACTCGATCCAGCCGTCCGCCAGGCTGCCCTGCTGCTTGATGGCCCACAGCGCGGACGGGAAGGTCGCGGCGATCGAGATGAACATCAGGATCGACATGCCGTTGCCGATGCCGCGGTCGGTGATGAGCTCACCGAGCCACATGACGGTGGCCGTACCGGCGGTCATCGTGATGACCATCACGACCGTGGTGAAGATCGAGCGGTCCGGCACGATCTGGCCGGCCACCTGGCAGTTCGGGAAGAGCGAGCCGCTGCGGGCGGTGGCCACCAGGCCGGTGCCCTGCAGGATGGCGAGCGCCACCGTCAGGTACCGGGTGTACTGCGTGATCTTCGCCGTGCCGGCCTGGCCCTCCTTCTTCAGGGCTTCCAGGCGCGGGATCACGACGGTCAGCAGCTGCAGGATGATGCTCGCCGTGATGTACGGCATGATGCCGAGCGCGAAGATCGTGATCTGCAGCAGCGCGCCGCCGCTGAACATGTTGACGAGACCGAACAGGCCCTGGTTGGTGCTCGCCTGGTCGATGCAGACCTGAACGGCCCTGTAGTCGACGCCGGGGATCGGGATGTGTGTACCGATCCGGTAGATCACGATGATGCCGAGCGTGAAGAGCAGCTTCTTGCGCAGGTCGGGCGTCTTGAACGCCCGGGCGAACGCGGTGAGCACGGTGCCTCCTGCGACCCCCGCGCTACTGCGTCAAGGGTGACGGTCTTGAGGTTCGACTAATAGGAACGACTTAGCTAACGGTCAACTGCCGCTCAGAGTGCCCCACAAGAAGCACTCCGTAAAAGTGGGCAGTGCAGGCCACCTTACCGGCGAGACTGCCCCCCTTGGAACGACCAACCGGGGATACCCCATTTGTGGGGTATCCCCGGTCGGGATCGCTCAAGTCATCAAGACGCCTGATGGGTTCAGACGAGCTCGGTGACGGTACCGCCGGCGGCGGTGATCTTCTCCTTGGCGGAGCCGGAGACGGCGTCGACCGTCACCTGCAGCGCTACGGAGATCTCGCCCTGGCCGAGGACCTTGACGAGGCTGTTCTTGCGAACGGCACCCTTGGCAACGAGACCCTCGACGGTGACCTCGCCACCCTCGGGGTACAGCGCGGCCAGCTTGTCGAGGTTCACGACCTGGTACTCGGTCTTGAACGGGTTCTTGAAGCCCTTCAGCTTCGGGAGGCGCATGTGGAGCGGCATCTGGCCACCCTCGAAGCGCTCCGGAACCTGGTAACGGGCCTTCGTACCCTTCGTACCACGACCGGCCGTCTTACCCTTCGACGCCTCACCACGACCGACACGGGTCTTGGCGGTCTTGGCGCCCGGGGCGGGACGGAGGTTGTGGATCTTCAGCGGGTTCTGCTCCGCCATGATCAGTCGACCTCCTCGACCGTCACGAGGTGGCGGACGGTGTGCACCATGCCGCGGAACTCGGGGCGGTCCTCCTTGACGACCACGGTGTTGATCCCCTTGAGACCAAGCGACCGCAGGGTGTCACGGTGGTTCTGCTTGCTGCCGATGTAGGACTTGACCTGCGTGATCTTGAGCTGAGCCATCACGCACCCACTCCGGCACGGGCACGCAGCAGAGCCGCGGGCGCGACGTCCTCGAGCGGCAGACCACGGCGAGCCGCGATCTCCTCGGGACGCTGCAGACCCTTCAGGGCCTCCACGGTCGCGTGCACGATGTTGATCGCGTTGTCGGAGCCGAGCGACTTCGACAGCACGTCGTGGATACCGGCGCACTCGAGCACGGCACGCACCGGACCACCGGCGATAACACCGGTACCCGGGGACGCGGGCTTGAGCAGCACGACGCCGGCAGCCTTCTCACCCTGGATCGGGTGCGGGATGGTGCCCTGGATCCGGGGGACCTTGAAGAAGTGCTTCTTGGCCTCCTCAACGCCCTTGGCGATGGCGGCCGGCACCTCCTTGGCCTTGCCGTAACCGACACCCACGGTGCCGTCACCGTCGCCCACCACGACCAGCGCGGTGAAGCTGAAGCGACGACCACCCTTCACAACCTTGGCGACGCGGTTGATCGCGACGACGCGCTCAACGTACGCGGTCTTCTCGGCGGCAGCTGCGCCGCCGTCACGGCCCTTCCGGTCCCGCCGCTCGCCGCCACCGGCACCGCCACCGCGGCGCTGGGGTCCAGCCATTGGAATTACCTCTCTCTGTCTCCGCTAGCTACGGAACCAGGACTCAGAACTTGAGTCCGGCCTCGCGGGCGGCGTCCGCCAGAGCGGCGATGCGCCCGGCGTACTGGTTACCACCACGGTCGAATACGACGGCCTCGACACCGGCGGCCTTGGCACGCTCGGCGACCAGGGCGCCGACCTGCTTGGCCTGCGCGGACTTGTCGCCCTCGCCACCGCGGATCGAGGTGTCCAGGGTGGACGCCGACGCAAGGGTGTGACCCTTGAGGTCGTCGATCACCTGGGCCACGATGTGGCGGTTGGAGCGGGTAACGACCAGACGGGGACGCTCCGCCGTACCGTTGATCCGCTTGCGGATCCGGATGTGACGGCGCTTGATCGCGGCGCGCTTGTAGGCGTCGCCCTTCAGGATCTTCTGTCCGTATGCCATGGCTTACTTACCCGCCTTTCCGACCTTGCGGCGGATGACTTCGCCCTCGTACTTGACGCCCTTGGCCTTGTACGGGTCGGGCTTGCGCAGCTTGCGGATGTTGGCCGCGACCTCGCCGACCTTCTGCTTGTCGATGCCCTCGACCGAGAAACGCGTCGGAGCCTCGACCTTGAAGGTGATGCCCTCGGGGGCCTCGACCAGGATCGGGTGGCTGTAACCGAGCGCGAACTCGAGGTTCGAGCCCTTGGCGGTCACGCGGTAACCGACACCGCTGATCTCGAGCTTCTTCACGTAACCCTGGGTCACGCCGGTGATCATGTTCGCCACCAGCGTGCGGGACAGGCCGTGCAGGGCCTTGTTCTGACGCTCGTCGTTCGGGCGGGTCACCTGCAGGGTGCCGTCCTCGCCCTTGGCGACCTCGATCGGCGCCGACACGGTGTGGGTCAGCTCGCCCTTGGGGCCCTTGACCTTGACCGTACGGCCGTCGATGGTGACGTCCACGCCGGCGGGAACCGCGATGGGGAGCTTGCCGATGCGCGACATAGCTGTTTCCTCCGTTCCCTTCTGCTACCAGACGTAGGCGAGGACTTCTCCGCCTACGCCCTTCTTGCCGGCCTGCTTGTCGGTGAGGAGCCCGTGGGACGTGGAGATGATCGCCACGCCGAGGCCGCCGAGCACCTTCGGCAGGTTGGTGGACTTCGCGTAAACCCGCAGACCGGGCTTGGAGATCCGCTTGATGCCCGCGATGGAGCGCTCACGGTTGGGGCCGAACTTCAGCTCCAGGACGAGGTTCTTGCCGACCTCGGCGTCCTCGACCTTCCAGCCCGTGATGAAGCCCTCCTGCTGGAGGATCTCCGCGATGTGCGACTTGATCTTCGAGTGCGGCATCGCCACGGTGTCGTGGTACGCCGAGTTCGCGTTCCGCAGACGCGTAAGCATGTCTGCGATCGGATCAGTCATGGTCATGAATTGGCCTTCGGCCTCTCTCGCCGGGGTTTCCTGGTGCGCCATCCCTCTCCCCGATCCGAGACGGGACGGGTGCGGCGCGGTGGACCTACGGCGTAGTAAGTCGTACGGGCGTGACAGGCGCCCAACCCCACAAGCCTAAGCCATGCGGGGGTGGGCCCCTGTCCACCCAGATGCTTACCGAGAGCTTCCGGAATCCCTAAATAACGGGGATTACCAGGAGCTCTTGGTCACGCCCGGCAGCTCGCCACGGTGAGCCATCTCACGAAGGCACACGCGGCACAGGCCGAACTTGCGGTACACGGAGTGCGGACGGCCGCAGCGCTGGCAGCGGGTGTAGCCACGCACACCGAACTTGGGCTTGCGAGCAGCCTTAGCGATCAGAGCCTTCTTCGCCATCTCGCTCACGCCTCCTTGAACGGGAAGCCGAGGTGACGAAGGAGCGCGCGGCCCTCAGCGTCGTTGGTCGCCGTGGTGACCACGGTGATGTCCATACCCCGGACGCGGTCGATCTTGTCCTGGTCGATCTCGTGGAACATGACCTGCTCCGTGAGACCGAAGGTGTAGTTGCCACGGCCGTCGAACTGCTTGGGGGACAGACCACGGAAGTCGCGGATGCGCGGCAGCGCGAGCGACAGGGTGCGGTCCAGGAACTCCCACATGCGGTCGCCACGGAGCGTGACGTGGGCACCGATCGGCTGGCCCTCACGCAGCTTGAACTGCGCGATGGACTTGCGGGCCTTGGTGACGGCCGGCTTCTGACCGGTGATCGTGGTCAGGTCGCGGATGGCGCCCTCGATCAGCTTGGAGTCGCGGGCGGCGTCGCCCACACCCATGTTGACCACGATCTTGACGAGGCCGGGGATCTGCATGACGTTCTCGTACTTGAACTCGTCACGCAGCTTGCCCGCGATCTCCTCGCGGTACTTCTGCTTCAGACGCGGAGTCGTGGTGGTAGCCATCAGATGTCCTCACCCGTCCGCTTGGCAACGCGGATCTTGTTGCCTTCGTCGTCGAAGCGGTAACCGACACGCGTGACGACCTTGTTGCCGTCCTTCTCAACGACCAGCTGGACGTTGGAGACGTGGATCGGCGCCTCGGTCGTGACGATGCCGCCGGCCTGCGAACCGCGAGCGGTCGGACCGGCCTTGGTGTGCTTCTTGACCCGGTTGACACCCTCGACCAGGACACGCTCCTCGCGCGGGTAAGCGGCAATGACCTTGCCCTGCTTGCCCTTGTCCTTACCGGTGATGACCTGGACCAGGTCGCCCTTCTTGATCTTCATGCTTACAGCACCTCCGGCGCGAGCGAGATGATCTTCATGAACTTCTTCTCGCGCAGCTCACGGCCGACCGGGCCGAAGATGCGGGTGCCGCGAGGGTCGCCGTCGTTCTTCAGAATGACGGCGGCGTTCTCGTCGAAGCGGATGTACGAGCCGTCCGGACGGCGGCGCTCCTTGACGGTGCGAACGATGACCGCCTTGACGACGTCACCCTTCTTCACGTTGCCACCGGGGATCGCGTCCTTGACGGTGGCGACGATGACGTCACCGATGCCCGCGTAGCGGCGACCGGAGCCACCGAGCACACGGATGCAAAGGATCTCCTTCGCACCAGTGTTGTCGGCGACACGCAGTCGCGACTCCTGCTGGATCACGTCTATCTCCTGTTTGTCTGCCGGTTCCCTCCGGGGGTTGAGCCGGAGAGCCTGGCGGAACCGTCCTGCGGGGAGTGCCCCGCAGGAATTACTTGCGCCTCTTCGGGCGGAAACCCACGCCGGGGTCCGGGACCGGAGCCCCGGCGGGGGTCAGCGGGGGCGGAGCCCCCGCTTATTACTTCGCCTTCTCGAGGATCTCGACGACGCGCCAGCGCTTCGTCGCGGACAGCGGCCGGGTCTCCATGAGGAGGACGCGGTCGCCGATGCCCGCGGCGTTCTGCTCGTCGTGCGCCTTGAGCTTGTTCGTACGGCGGATGACCTTGCCGTACAGCGCGTGCTTCACACGGTCCTCGACGGCGACGACGACGGTCTTGTCCATCTTGTCGCTGACGACGAGACCCTCACGGGTCTTGCGGAAGCCGCGCGCCTCTGCGTTCTCAGTCACGTTCTTCTCGCTCATCAGGCGTTCTCCACCGTTTCGATGCCCAGCTCACGCTCGCGCATCAGGGTGTAGATCCGCGCGATGTCCTTGCGGACCGCCTTCAGACGGCCGTGGTTCTCGAGCTGACCGGTCGCCGCCTGGAAGCGGAGGTTGAACAGCTCTTCCTTGGCCTCGCGAAGCTTCGCCAGAAGCTCCTCGTTGCCCAGCTCGCGCAGCTCGGACGCCTTGGTACCGGCCGACATCACGCTTCACCTGCCTCGCGCTTGACGATCCGGCACTTCATCGGCAGCTTGTGGGCCGCACGAGTCAGCGCCTCACGGGCGATCTTCTCGTTGGGGTACGACAGCTCGAACATCACGCGTCCGGGCTTGACGTTGGCGATCCACCACTCCGGAGAACCCTTACCGGAACCCATGCGGGTCTCAGCGGGCTTCTTGGTGAGCGGACGGTCCGGGTAGATGTTGATCCAGACCTTGCCACCACGCTTGATGTGACGCGTCATGGCGATACGAGCGGCCTCGATCTGACGGTTCGTCACGTAGGCCGGGGTGAGCGCCTGGATGCCGTACTCGCCGAACGCAACCGTCGTGCCACCCTTGGCAGCGCCGGAGCGCTTCGGGTGGTGCTGCTTGCGGTGCTTGACCCTACGGGGGATCAGCATGTCGGTCAGGCCTCCGTTCCGGTGCTCTCAGCCGGAGCGGACGCGGGAGCCTCGGCCTTGGGGGCCTCGGAACCGGCAGCCTGCTGCGGCTTGCGACCGCGCCGCTCGCCACCGCGGCCACCACGGGCCGGGCGGTCGCCAGCGCCACCGCGGGCCGGGCGGTTACCCGCACGGGCGGCAGCGTTCTCGGCGCGGACCTCGGCGATGTTCTTGACGTCGCCCTTGTAGATCCAGACCTTCACACCGATGCGGCCGAAGGTCGTCTTGGCCTCGAAGAAGCCGTAGTCCACGTTCGCGCGGAGCGTGTGCAGGGGCACACGGCCCTCGCGGTAGAACTCCGAGCGGGACATCTCGGCGCCGCCGAGGCGGCCACCGCACTGGATCTTGATGCCCTTGGCGCCGGCCTTCATCGCCGACTGCATGCTCTTACGCATGGCGCGGCGGAAGGAGACGCGGGAGGAGAGCTGCTCGGCAACGGCCTGGGCAACCAGCTGAGCGTCGGTCTCGGGGTTCTTGACCTCGAGGATGTTCAGCTGGACCTGCTTGCCCGTGAGCTTCTCGAGGTCACCGCGGATGCGGTCGGCCTCGGCGCCACGGCGGCCGATGACGATGCCCGGACGCGCGGTGTGGATGTCCACGCGGACACGGTCACGGGTGCGCTCGATCTCCACCTTCGAGATACCGGCGCGCTCCATGCCGGACGTCATCATCCGACGGATGGCGACGTCTTCCTTGACGTAGTCCTTGTACAGCTTGTCGGCGTACCAACGCGACTTGAAGTCGGTCGTGACACCGAGCCGGAACCCGTGCGGGTTTACCTTCTGGCCCATTACCGGGTTCCTTCCTTGCTGGCGACGACCACGGTGATGTGGCTGGTCCGCTTGCGGATCCGGTAGGCACGGCCCTGGGCGCGCGGACGGAACCGCTTCAGGGTCGGGCCCTCGTCGACGTACGCCTCGCTGATGTACAGCGAGGAGGCGTCCGGGTGGTCGTAGTTGTGCGCGGCGTTGGCGATGGCGCTGTCGAGCACCTTGCCGACCGGCACAGAGGCAGCCTGCGGAGCGAATCGCAGGACCGCCTGGGCCTCCGTGGCGTCCATGCCACGGATGAGGTCCACCACACGGCGGGCCTTCATGGGCGTGACGCGGATGTACCGCGCCTGGGCCCTGGCTTCCATGGTTGTCCCTTCAGTTACTTACGTGTCTGAATGCGATCCGCTACTAGCGGCGCTTCGACTTCCGGTCTTCCTTGACGTGACCCCGGAAGGTGCGCGTCGGCGAGAACTCGCCGAGCTTGTGGCCGACCATCGACTCGGTGACGAACACCGGGATGTGGGTCTTGCCGTTGTGCACCGCGAGCGTGTGGCCGAGCATGGCCGGCACGATCATGGAGCGACGGGACCAGGTCTTGATGACGTTCTTGGTGCCGGCTTCGTTCTGGGCTTCCACCTTCTTGATCAGGTGGTCGTCGACGAAGGGCCCCTTCTTGAGACTGCGCGGCATCTAAACCCGCTCCTAGCGCTTCTTGTTCGTCTTGCGGCGGCGGACGATGTACTTGTTCGACGCCTTCTTGGGCGAACGAGTACGACCTTCCTTCTGACCCCAGGGGCTGACCGGGTGGCGACCACCGGAGGTCTTGCCCTCACCACCACCGTGGGGGTGGTCAACCGGGTTCATCGCCACACCGCGAACGGTCGGGCGGACGCCCAGCCAGCGCTTACGGCCGGCCTTACCCCAGTTGATGTTGCTCTGCTCGGCGTTGCCGACCTCGCCGACGGTGGCGCGGCAGCGCACGTCGACCAGGCGGATCTCACCGGAGGGCATGCGGAGGTGGGCCATCGAGCCCTCCTTCGCGAGCAGCTGCACGGAGGCACCGGCGGAGCGGGCGAACTTGGCGCCGCCACCGGGACGGAGCTCGATCGCGTGGATCGTGGTACCGACCGGGATGTTGCGCAGCGCCAGGTTGTTGCCCGGCTTGATGTCGGCCCCGGGACCGTTCTCGACGCGGTCACCCTGCTGCAGGTTGCGCGGGGCGAGGATGTAGCGCTTCTCGCCGTCGGCGTAGTGCAGCAGCGCGATGCGCGCGGTGCGGTTGGGGTCGTACTCGATGTGCGCGACCTTCGCCGGCACGCCGTCCTTGTCGTGACGACGGAAGTCGATCACTCGGTAGGCGCGCTTGTGTCCGCCACCCTGGTGGCGAACGGTCACACGACCGGCGTTGTTACGGCCGCCCTTGCTGTGCAGCGGGCGGACCAGCGACTTCTCCGGCGTGGACCGCGTGACCTCGACGAAGTCGGCGACGCTGGAGCCACGACGGCCCGGCGTAGTCGGCTTGTACTTGCGGATTCCCATTTCTCAGTCCTCGTCCGATATCGGACGATCCGGACCGCCCTTAGGCGGTCGGACCGCCGAAGATGTCGATACGGTCGCCCTCGGCGAGGGTCACGATCGCGCGCTTGGTGGCGGCACGCTGGCCGAAGCCCGTGCGGGTCCGCTTGCGCTTGCCCTGGCGGTTGATCGTGTTGACCCCGGTGACCTTGACCGAGAAGACCGCCTGGACGGCCTGCTTGATCTGGGTCTTGTTGGCGCTCGGGGCGACGATGAACGTGTACTTGCCCTCGTCGAGGAGCGCGTAGCTCTTCTCGGAGACGACCGGCTTGAGCAGCACGTCACGGGGGTCCGTGAAGGACTTGCTCGCCGGGGTCTCGACGGTGTTCTTGCCCTCGGCGGCGTGGCGACGCGCCTTGGCGACGCGCGCGGCCTTGGCGGCCTTCGCAGCCTTGGAGGCAATGCTCGGGTGACGCGTAGCCATCAGGCCTCGCTCCCTTCGGTGTCAGCGGCCTTGGGGCCAGACACGAAGGACTCGAACGCGGCCTGGGTGAAGACCACGTCGTCCGAGACGAGAACGTCGTACGTGTTCAGCTGGCCCGGCTCCAGGATGTGGACCTGGGGCAGGTTGCGGGCGGACAGCCACGCGGCCTCGTCGGCGCGCTCGACGATCAGGAGCAGGTTCTTGCGCTCCGAGATCTTGCCGAACAGCGTCTTGGCGGACTTCGTGGACGGGGTCTCGCCCTCGATGACGCCGGAGACGACGTGGATGCGGTTGTTGCGGGCCCGGTCGGTGAGGGCACCGCGCAGGGCGGCGGCCTTCATCTTCTTCGGGGTCCGCTGCGAGTAGTCGCGCGGCACGGGACCGTGCACGACGCCACCACCGGCGAACTGCGGCGCGCGGGTCGAACCCTGGCGGGCGCGACCGGTGCCCTTCTGGCGGTACGGCTTCTTGCCACCACCACGGACTTCACCGCGGGTCTTGGTCTTGTGCGTGCCCTGGCGGGCAGCGGCCAGCTGCGCGACGACGACCTGGTGGATCAGCGGAACGCTGACCTTGGCGTCGAAGATCTCCGCGGGGAGCTCGACGGAACCGGCCTTCTCGCCCGCCGGCGAAAGGATGTCAACAGTGCTCATCGGTTACCTCAGGCCCCCTTGGCCGCGGTGCGGACCAGGACGAGGCCGCCGTTCGGACCGGGAACCGCGCCCTTGATGAGCAGCAGACCCTTCTCCGCGTCAACGGCGTGGACGGTCAGGTTCTGGGTGGTGACCCGCTCGTTGCCCATGCGACCCGCCATGCGGAGGCCCTTGAACACACGGCCCGGGGTGGCGCAGCCACCGATGGAACCGGGAGAGCGGTGCTTGCGCTGGGTGCCGTGACCGGCGCCGAGGCCACCGAAGTTGTGACGCTTCATGACACCGGCGAAGCCCTTGCCCTTGCTCTTGCCGGTGACGTCGACCTTCACGCCGGCCTCGAACACCTCGGCGGTGACTTCCTGGCCGAGCGTGTACTCGGAGGCGTCCGCGGTGCGGATCTCGACGAGGTGACGACGGGGGGTGACGTCGGCCTTCGCGAAGTGGCCCTTGAGGGGCTTGTTCACCTTGCGCGGGTCGATCTCGCCGAAGGCGAGCTGGACGGACTCGTAGCCGTCGACGTCGTTGGTACGAACCTGGGTGACGACGTTGGGGCCGGCCTTGACGACGGTGACCGGAACAACACGGTTGTTCTCGTCCCACACCTGCGTCATGCCGAGCTTCTCGCCCAGGATGCCCTTGATCTGCTTAGCCATCTCTCAGATCACCGCGCCTCAGAGCTTGATCTCGATGTCGACACCGGCCGGGAGGTCGAGTCGCATCAGAGAGTCAACGGTCTTGGGGGTCGGGTCGAGGATGTCGATCAGGCGCTTGTGCGTGCGCATCTCGAAGTGCTCGCGCGAGTCCTTGTACTTGTGCGGCGACTTGATGACGCAGTACACGTTCTTCTCAGTGGGCAGCGGCACCGGGCCCGCGACCGACGCACCAGTGCGGGTCACCGTCTCGACGATCTTCTTCGCCGAGGAGTCGATGACCTCGTGGTCGTAGGCCTTGAGCCGGATGCGGATCTTCTGTCCCGCCATGGCTACTCAGTAGTCCTGTCTCTCTTACGCTCCGGAACCCGGTGTTCCAGCCCTTCTCCTCCGACCCACGCGGTCGGGCGTGTCGCGCTCCCGCTGACACAGATGCCCCTTGTTCGAACATCCCTGCTTGGGAGCACGGCCCTTCCGGAACCGCAGGCCGGGAGCCGAGAGGCCCACCGGGTGCCTGGCCGGTGCCGCGCCGACGCTTCCCGGAAGATTCCCGTACGTCCGCCCCAGCGCTGCCTTACGGCAGTTAGGGCGACGAGTACTGTGGGACTCGCTTCCGGTCCTCCCGGCGGGAGGCGCGCAGCATCAACACTCGACCGAGCAACTCGGACAGTCTGCCATATGGGGCCGGGGCTCCGCCAATCGAGCCGGAGAGAATACCCCGAGGGTGACGCAGGTCAAACCCGGCCCGCAGGGGTGAGCCCCCGCTCGACTCGGTCAGAGAAGCCGGCAGACCGGATCGGCATCCAGGGAACGGATGTACCGCTCGTCGACCTCGGCGCCACGGTAGCGGAGCGAGCGCGCTTCGTCGGGGGTGATGGGCGCGCATCGTGAGTCGAGCGCCCGGCGCAGGTCGTTTCGCAGGTACATCCACATCCCGCGAACGGCGACCGGTGTGTAGTTGTCGCGGAAGTAGGCGACGTCGTAAAGCTTCGAGGCCTCCGACCACATGCCGTGCGTCTCGACCAGATCGGGTTTGCCGGCCGCCAGGTAGGTCGGCAGCCCGTCGAATCCGTCGCGAGCGAGCTCGGTGTTGGCCAGCAGGGCGAGGTCGAGGATTTTCAGTTTCGAACAGCAGAGACTCGACCCACCGACATCCGGCGTCAACACGGTCAGCGCCTGCTGCCCCAGCTTCGCCCGCACAGCGTCCATCGCCTCGCCGGTCTCCCGGTAGACCGCGGGAGTGACCGCCGCCTGACTCTGCGGGTGGAGCTGTGCGGCGATGAATTCTCTTTCGATGCCACAGGTCGCGACCAGAAGCATCAGCGCGAAGGCGAGAAGGCGGCGCGGCGCTGCTCTCAGAGATCGCATGAGGCGAGGCCTCGAAAGAACAACCGCCACCACGCCCAGCGCGATCGCGGACTGTTCCATTCGCCCGATATAGCCCCAATTCCGACCGATGGCCATGTTGAATGCCGCGACACCCGCGATGTATCCGACGCTGAAACCCACCACGGGATCCACGCCCCGTGAGCGAATGCGCGTGAAGACTGCGGTGCCCGTCGACCTCAGTGCGCCGCGCATGCCTGTCAGCGCCGCGATGGCGATGACCGCCGCCGGCAGCAGCACGTAGAGGATCTCGACCCCGGCCATGAACATCTGCACCAGGTGCTTGACCGACGAATCCGCGCTGTAGGGACTGGACTGCTTCGCGATCATCGTGTTCGGCAGGGGCGAGCCGAAAATCGCCAGGCGAACCGCTGTGAGCAGCACAAGGGAGAGAACGGCCCCCGCGGCCAGCGCCCACGCCCGGCGGTACTCCCTCGACAGGAGCACCAGCGCCACAGCGCCGGCGACGACGTAGCCGGCGGCTTCCATCCGGATCCACGGGGCTGCGGCGGCCGGCAGCGTCAGCATGATCGACGTATGGCGACGGCCGCTGCGCAACAGCCACACGATCGCGAGCGCGACCGCGGACAGCGCCGTCATCTCCATTCCGTTGACGGTTTCGTGGAGGAACGGGCCGTAACCGAAGAGCACCAGGCTGATGATCCAGGCAGGGGCGCGACCGTACTGGCGCATCATGCCGTGCACCAGCACCGCGCCGATGGCCGCGAAGATCCCGGCCCACAGCTGGCCGGCCAGAATCATGCCGTCGAAGTCCAGCGGAAGCACCCGGAAGGTGCCCGCCATCAGCAGGAACCAGAAGGGACTGGAGAATCCCTCGACTGTCTCCGACGGCGGCGTCAGCGCGATCTGACCGGACTCGGCGAAGGTGCGCGCGAACGCCAGCGTGATGGATCCGTCGTCCCAGCCGTCGGCTCCGACGAGCAGAGCGAGGGCCGCGTGCATGAACAGGACCGCACAGAACAGTGCGCAGGAAAGAACCCGGGGGCTTCCTTTGTCCGCCCGGCGGGGCAGTGAGGCGGGATCGTCGGTGGTCCGGGTGATCTCAGGATCGACTGTCGTCTGATCAGCGTGCATGCCGTCTATTCCCGGGACGTCAGGATCTCTTTGTCGGCGGGCACCGCGCGCTGGGCGATGAGGCTGAGCGCGTCACGCAGAAGGGTGCTCGAGGTGTGTCTGGTGTAGGGGAAGTAGACGACCTCCACGCCGACCTTCGAGAATTCGGCTTCGAGCGTCGTCCAGAGGTCCGTACCGAGCCAGTCGTCCCCTTTGAAGATGACGTCGAAGCCGATCTCCCGCCAGATCTCCAGTTTGTTGTCCACGGTGGCGACAAAGGTCTCGTCCACGTAGCGGACGCTGCTGACGATCTCCAGTCGCTCGGAGAGCGGTACGACCGGCGGCCTGCCTTTCAGGCGTACCACCAGGTCGTCGGTGCAGACGCCCGCGATGAGGCGATCGCAGTGTTCCCGGGCCCGGCGCAGGATGTTGAGATGGCCCACGTGGAAAAGGTCGAATACCCCTGGCGCGTAGCCGAGACGTTCTCCCATCAACGCTCTGCCTGCGACCGCTCGCCGGCGGCCGAGGTCACTTCGAGCGGCTCAGACCGGGGCGAGGTGTTCTCACCGTCGGTCACGGCGATCCGGTACCGGTGACGAGAGCCGGGGGCGACGGAGTCCGTGTACGTCATCTCGGGGCGGTTCCAGTGGGTGGACCGCTGCGTCGGCGAGGCCACGAGTCTGCCGTCCCGGTAGATCAGATACTTGAGCTCCGCGTCGTCCCGGTCCCACGCGGCGCGCCAGGTGAGCGTCACCTTGCCGGCGCCGGCGCCCGAGGCCTTGAGCGCGGGGGGCTCCTCCGGGGCTCCGGTGTCGGGCCCGGCCCCGAAGCGCGTCAGGCTCTGCTGCGGTTTGCCGTTGACCTCGGTGAACTCGCCACCCACCCAGAGGACGTCACCGGCCGTCTTCAGCACTCGGGGGCCGTTGCCCTCGCTGATCCCGCCGTCCGTGTCGGGGAACCAGTGCAGGATGTGCCGGTCCCGGGCCGACTGGGCGAGGAGGTGCTGGCGGTTGTTGTGCTCGGGGAAACCGCCGGGTGTGTCCCTGCAGTCGTGGGCGTGGGATCCGCTGTAGACGACACCGTTGTGCACGGCGATGGCCTGGGTGGCGCCCAGGCAGGTGTCCTTCCACACCAGCTGCCCGTTGCCGAGGTGGCCGGCGAGGCGGCCGTCGAAGATTCCCGTGCCCCGGCCCTCGGCCGCGGCGTAGAAGTTGGTCTTGTCGCGGGCCAGCGCCTTGACGGACGATCTCGCCGGCAGCCAGTCCGCGTAGGAGGTCACCGTCTTGCCGGTGGCGGGATGCAGGGCGATGAGGGACTTCTCCAGCTCGCCGTTGACCATGTAGAAGTCGCCGCCGACCAGGACCTTGCCGTGTTCGGGCGCGGCGACGATGGCCCGTACGGGATGGTCGATCTCCGCCTTGAACGGCAGCAGGGAACCGTTGGGGCGGAACGCCGCGACGCTCTGCCTCTCCTGACCGTCGACGACCGTGAAGTCGCCCCCCAAATAGACCGCGGAGTCCGTGGTCTCGATGGCGCGGACGAACGACGTCACGGCGGGGCGGAAGTCCTTGCGCAGCGAGCAGTCGGCCGTGTTGAGCGCGACCGCGCTGGCCACGCCGGCCTTGCCGACCTGGCCGAACGAGCCGCCGACATACAGCACCTTGCCGTCGGGTGAGGCCTTGAGCGCCAGTACGGCTTCACCACCGCCGGTGAAGGAGTGGGTGCACGGCAGCAGCTTGCCGGTGTCGGCGTCGAAGGCGGCGAAGTTCTTGCGTGGGACTTCCTTCTCGCCGCGCTTCGCGCCCGGTGGGCGGACGCTGTTGAACGTACCGCCGACGTACACGACACCGCGTGCGTACTCGATGGACCAGACGATGCCGTCCGTCTGCCATGTGGACAGGGGGTCGGCGGTCAGGGTCTTCTCGTCGCCGTCGGCTGCCGAGGCGGAGGCGGTGATGAGCGAAGCGGCCGCGAGGACGCCCACTGCGGAAGCCGTGGTGACTGCCCTCGTCGTGCGAGTTTTCATGCGCATGCACTGTCCCGGGATGCAGATGGATCGGGTGGTGGAAAGAAGAGGTTCTGCGTGAATTGGTTTCTGCGACGGTCCTACGGGGCGCGTGTGCGGAGCACGCCGACCAGCTCGCCCACTTCCAGCGTTCGAAAACGGTGCAAACTTATACCGAGTACGGCAGTTCCCAAGGCAATTCCAGCGGCGAGTCCGATTGTTGTATCTCCTGCCATGAGCCTGGCGGGAATGACCAGAACCGCCGTGAAGCAAAGGCCGACAACGGTCGCGGCCCGGTAACCGCGATCGACGGTCGTGAACCCCGGATGGCGCCGCACCATGGCCGCTGCCACGAGGTTTTCCACGACGATGGCCGCTCCCCAGGACAGTGCCGCTCCCAGCACCCCGAAACGGGGAATGGTGAGAACGCCGACGACCAACTGCACCCCGAACGCCGCGCCGGTGACCGCGAGATGCCAGGAACTCTTCCCCGCCATGAGCAGCACTGTCTGTGCATTGCCGACCCCGGCATTGATCGCGGAGGCGAAACACAGAACGACCAGGGCATCCGCTCCCTGTGCGAATTCCGGTCCGAAGAATGAAAGGACGGTGCCGGGGAAACTCGCGAGGAGGATGAACAGCGGCCAGGAGAACAGCGCGATCCAGCGCGTCGAGACACGATGCAGGTGGCACGCCTGCGGGTTCTCCGCCACGGCCAGGAGCCGGCTGATTTCCGGAGCGACGGCCAGCCGGATGGCCAGCTGGAGCAGCGTCGCGGCGGCGACGACCCGGCCGACGGCGGCATAGACTCCCGCCTCTTCGCTCGACGCCAGGCTCGACAGCAGGATGACGCCCATCCAGATCGAGCTGATGTCGAAGACGGAGGAGATCGCCCGGGGTGCGGCGAACGCCCAGAACCCCCGCCGCGCGGCGGCCGCTTCACACCCCGACGCGGGTCTTCGGATCGTACGGCGGCACCGGCGCAGCGCGATCCAGGCGACGAGGGCCCCGCCCAGGGAGGGGATGAGCCAGGCGGCGGCCAGACTGAGCACACCCGGAGCCAGCAGCGCGACCGGTACGGCGATCAGGACGCGCAGGACCGGCTTGCCGATCTGCTCGACACCGACGAACGGCACCATCGTGCCGTAACCCCGGGTGGCGCCGAGCAGGATCATGGTGACCGTGGCCACGGGAAGGAACAGGGCGAAGAGCCGGACCAGGGTCACCGCGTCCTCGGTGGCGAGGTTCGGCAGCAGTGAGGTGGCCGTCGCCGGGGACACGAACAGCAGGACCGCTGCCGCGGTGCTCGCCGCCGCTCCCGGTACGACGGCGCTGCGCAGGAGGGCGGACACCTGGCGGCCGCCGTCCGTGGCCACGTCGTGGGACACGAACCGCACCAGCCCCGTGTCCGCACCCAGCTTGCAGGTGTGGCTGAGGATGGTGAAGACGGCGACGCCGGTGAACACCGCTCCCGACCCGTGCGCCCCCAGGGCGCGGGTGACCAGGGTGAAGAGGAGGTAGCCGAACACGGTGCTGACCATGGAGCCCAGAAAGCCCCACCACCCGCCGCGCGCGGTGGCGGCTACCCCGCTCCGGGTGTCCGTCACGGCGGTGGCGGACATGGTCCTTCCGGGAGCACTCATCCTCTGGAGGCGGTGAGGGTCTCGTCGGGCGAGCCCTGCTTCGGCCGGGAGAGCGTCTCGTCCTGCACCACACCGTCGCCTTGACGGGCGGACAGCTCCCCGATGTCCTCGGCACTCGTCGTCCCCGGCTTCCTCAGCCGTCGGGCCAAGCCGCTGTCCATGGCGCCGCGCAGCAGGCTCCGCCGGGTACCGGTGTCGAGTACCGCGCCCACGACGCGGCCGCCCGCGCAGTCGATCAGCTCACGAACCCGCCTGAGGTCGTCGCGCCTGACGTCGTCCAGGCCGCCCACCACGAGGACGTCGTTCACGTGCTGGGAGATCGCGAGAGCGTCCGCGTGCTCGAGCAGCGGACGGGAGATGACGAGCGTCGCCGTTCCGGGGTCGGCGCTCGGCAGGGCGCGGCTGACGGTGGGGGACGTCGCGAGGTCGTCGGTGGTGGTGCCGCGCCCGCCGGGGAAGAGGCGGAATCGTCCGGCCGTACCCGCGTCCACGACGACCCTGTCCTCGGGGACGTCAGCCGTCGCGGAGTCGGCGTCGCGGTCGTCGGTCACCAGCGGCAGTCGTGCCGAGAGGCCGGGTGTTGTCGCCGTCGCGTCCACCAGCAGTACGTCGTCGCCGGACTCGGCGAACGCGGCCGCGAGGTTCACCGCGGCGGCCTCGGCGTCGGGGTCCTGCTTGGGCGCCACGATCAGCAGGGCACCGCCGGTCTTGCGGCCCTCGCCTTGGCGTAGGCGGAAGGCCATGGTCCGGTAGACCTCGGCTCGGCTGCCGGCGACCCGGCCGACCTCCAACAACTCGTCGTCGGCGCACCGGCCCGGCAGGATGCCCAGCACCGGGGCGCCCAGCGCCTGCTGGACCTCGCCGAGCGTGCGGGCCCGCGGTTCGAGGGCGGACCGGATCCAGGCGAGCACGATTCCCATGAGGAGGCCGCCCAGCAGCGCGACGCAGATGAGCCAGGCGGGGCCGGGACCCGAGGGCCGCTTCGACGGCTCGGCCCTGCGCACGATGTCGCCACCGGTGGTGTCGTAGGACTTGATGTCCGAGACCCGCTTCTGCAGTGCGGCGAGTTGCTCGCGCAGGCCCGCGTTCGCGGACGCGGCGTCGTCGGACTTCACCTTGAGCCGCTTGTTCAGGTCGGCGATCTCCGTGGTCAGCCCGTCCGCCAGACGCGTCGCCATGGACTTGGTCCGCTCCCCGCGATCGGCGAGGTAGGCCGTCGCGAACGCGTTGGCCACCCGGGCAGCACGCTTCGCGGCCCCCGCCGAGTACTCGAACCGCAGGACCATGGTGTTCGGCGGATTCGTGACGCGCAGGTTCGCCAGCAGCGCGTCGGCACGGGACGGTTGGCTCAGCGCCTTCGCCGCGCGGGCCGCGACGGTGGCGCTCTGCGCGATCTGCCGCTCGGTGCCCATGCTCACCTGGCTCTCGACGGACACCCCGAACGTGTTGAACGGGTCCTGTCGCGGGCGGACGACCACCTCACTGGTGGAGCTGTAGCTGCCCGCGCGAAACAGGACCAGCACCAGCCCGGCGAGCAACCCCAGTGCGATACCCAGCGCGATGGTCGTGCGATACCTCAGCAGCTGACGCAACTGGTCGCGCAACTGGTCCGGTTCCTCGTACCGGTCGTCGAAGCTGGTGGGGCTGCTCACGGATGCCTCCTGTTTCCGGGGATCGGTGCGTGGCCTGCGGTGGCGGGCGGCCGCGCCGGTGCGGGGAACCCGGACGGCCGGGCGGTGCGGCGGGTGGTGATGAACAGCGGGACGGCCAGGAGCAGCATCAGGGGTCCGACGATCGCCACGAGGCTGCCGCGCAGGAGGACCATCTGATAGAAGGCGAATGCCGGGACGAGCAGCACCGCCAGAGTGGCCTGCCGGTCCCCCAGCCGCTCCCGGACGTCGTCCAAACGGCGTCCGACCGCGCCCAGCAGGCAGAAGACGACGACGACACACGGCGCCCCGGCCCACAGGTAACTCTCGATCCACAGTGGTGAGGAGAGGTTGTGGAAGTCGTAGCCCGCGTACTGGGCGATTTCGCTGCCGACAGGATGCGGCTTCTCGGGCCACAGGGTGCGCGGCACCATGAACAGAAGGGGGCCGAGGGCGGCCGACGGTGAGAAGCCGTAGTCCCTGGCGTAGTCGAGGCCGGTCTGCATCTGCTGAAAGGCGTCGTAATCCATGTTCGTGGTGAACTGCTCGACCAGCGCCACCACATGGACGGCTTCGCGTTCGTCGTAACGGAAGTAGTCGCTGTAGGGGAAGACGAACAGCACCACGGCCGTCACCGCGGCCGCGGTGATGCGAAAAGCCTTTGGGTGGCTGAACCGCTTCCATGAGAAAAGCAGGACCAGAAGCACGGTTCCGGCCCAGAATCGCGGTTTGCTGATCGGGTTGTTGACTGCCACGTTGACCACGAGGAGGAGCGGAAGCAGCATCCAGCGGATGCAGCGCAACAACCGGTCGCCCGTCTTCAGGAGGGGCAGGTGCAGCAGCGCCACCAGGGCCCAGAACGCGGGGACGGCCAGGGACCAGGTACGCAGCACCCGTGCCGATTCGTCGTCGGCTCCGGACCCCCGCATGGCCTGCCTGCTGGTGAAGAAGGCCTGCCAGCCCCCTTCCTGCTGGGGAATCAGCACGATCGCGAGAAGCAGGGAAAGGGCGCACAGGAGGAGCACCGGCAAGGGTGACACCCGGCGGGACAGCAGCGGTTCGACGACGACCGACCGCGCGGCGGCGCGTCTGGCGGCGACCGCCGTTCCCGCGCAGTAGGCGAGCAGCCCCAGTTCGGTCAGGACGGTGGCGGCGAAGGCGGTGTTCTCACCGGTCCGGTACTCGAGCGGGTAGGTGTCGGTGGCGAGCATGGCGAGGGGTGCCAGCCCCAGCCACACATAGCTGAAGAGCCAGAAACCGAAGGCGACAAGGCGCACCGACGTATCGGTGAGCACCCGGGTGAGCGCTCCCCCGGTGTGCGCCACGACGAAGCACTGCACGGCGAGTGCCGCCCCGAAATGCACATCGCGGGCCTGCAGGATCAGCCCCGGCAGCAAGCCGATGAGAACAACCGCCCAGCTGCATACCGCGGCAGGGCTGCGCGTACGACCGCCCTGCAATCTGCACCCCCTCACGGAGCGAATAGGCATGAATATGCGTAAAACGAGTTATAGCCGATGAACGGTATATATCAGCCATGGTTGAGAGGGTGTTTCGTCGAATGACGTGCGTCGCTCGCGCCGTATCGTGCAGCGGGTGGATGAGTCGCTCACCGGTCGCCGCCTGCTCCTGATCTCCGCCAACTACGCGCCCGAACACGCCGGAATCGCGCCCTACTCGACGCGTACGGCCGAGCATCTGGCGGCCTGCGGAGCGGAGGTGGAGGTCCTCGCCGGCATGCCCCACTATCCGGCCTGGCGGGTGCACGAGGACTACCGGGGCCGCTGGCGGATGGTCGAGACCCGCGCGGGAGTACGGGTCCACCGTCGCCGCCATTTCGTCCCGTCACGCCAGACGGCGCTGCTCAGAGCGCTCTACGAGGTCAGCTTCCTCGCACACGCCTCGCTCGCGCCGCCCGCCGGACGACCCGACCTGGTGATCAGTCAGATGCCGGCGCTCGCCGGGGCCTTCGCCGGCGGCCGGATCGCCCGTCGGCACGGGGTGCCGCACGTGGTCGTGGTGCAGGACCTCATGGGTGCGGCGGCCGCACAGAGCGGGATCCGCGGCGGTGACCACGTGGCGTCGCTCGTGGCCGGTGTGGAGGCGAAGGTCCTCCGTACGGCCTCCCTGATCGGCGTGGTCCATGAGTCCTTCGTGGAGCCCGTCACCGCCAGGGGCGTGCCGGCACCGCGGGTCAGGGTCGTGCCCAACTGGACCCATGTGGCGGCCCCGACCGCCGACCGCCGGGCGGTACGGGCGCGACTCGGCTGGAGCGAGGAGGAGTTCGTCGTCCTGCATTCCGGCAACATGGGCCTGAAGCAGGGGCTGGAGGTGCTGGTCGACACCGCCCGGGTGGCGGCCCGCGCGACCCCTCGCATGCGGGTCGTGCTCATGGGGGACGGCAGCCGCAGGGCCGACCTTCAACGTCTCGCCACGGACCTGCCGAACGTGGACCTGCTCCCGCCCGCGGCCGACTCCGACTTCCCGGACGTACTGGCCGCCGCGGATGTTCTGGCGGTCACCCAGCGGGCGTCCGTGGTGGACATGAGCCTGCCGTCCAAACTCACGTCCTACTTCGCGAGCGGCCGCCCGGTGGTCGCCTCGGTCGCCCCGCACGGCGGCACGGCGCAGGAAGTGCGTCGTGCCGGAGCGGGACTCGTGGTACGCCCGGAAGACCCCGAGGCGTTGCACGACGCCGTAGCGGAACTGATCCGGGATCCCGAACGGTCGGCCGCGCTCGGCGCGCGCGGGCCCGCGTACGTCCGCGAACGGCTGAGCCCGCAGGCCGGACTGGCCCGTATCACCGCGATGGTGTCCGAGGCGCTGGCCCACTCGGCGGGAGAGCCGGAAGCCCGCCCGGCCTCGGCACCTCGGTGAGAGGTCAGCGCAGAGCGACGCCGGGAGGGGCGGACGATGTGGCCAGGTCCGCGGGCCCGCGGGGATGCGCCACGGTGCTGAGCTCGGCGTCCACCATCAGACGGGCCAGTTCCGGGGTGTGCACCGTGGGACACCAGCCGAGGGCCCGCTCCGCCTTGGAAGCGTCGCCGACCAGGTGGTCGACCTCTGTCGGGCGCAGGTAGCGCTCGTCGAAGCGCACGTGGTCACGCCAGTCGAGGCCCACGTGGGCGAAGCAGTGCTCGACGAAGTCACGCACGCTGTAGCTGGTGCCCGTGGCGATGACGTAGTCGTCCGGATCGTCCTGCTGCAGCATCAGCCACATCGCCTCGACGTACTCGGCGGCATAACCCCAGTCCCGACGGGCTTCGAGGTTGCCGAGGTGCACCACGTCCTGCAGGCCGGCCTTGATCCGGGCGGCGGCCGCGGCCACCTTGCGGGTCACGAACGTGGGGCCCCGGCGCGGGGACTCGTGGTTGAACAGAATGCCGTTGACCGCGTAGATCCCGTACGCCTCCCGGTAATTACGGGTGACCCAGTACGCGTACACCTTTGCCGCGCCGTAGGGTGAGCGCGGCTGGAAAGAAGTGAGTTCGTGCTGGGGCGGCGGAGCGGATCCGAACATTTCCGAGCTGGAAGCCTGGTAGAAGCGGCAGGTAAGTTTTGTGCTCCTGATCGCTTCCAACAGCCGTGTCGTGCCCAGTCCCGTGGTGTCCCCGGTGAATTCGGGTTCGTCGAACGACACCCGGACATGCGACTGGGCCGCAAGGTGGTACACCTCGTCGGGTTGCACCTGCTCCAGGAGGCTCGCCAGCCGGGTCCCGTCGGTGAGGTCGCCGTAATGCAGGAAAAGGCGGGCGTCGGGGTCGTGTGGATCTCGGTAAAGGTGGTCAATGCGCTGGGTGTTGAAGGTGGACGCACGGCGGATGATTCCGTGTACCCGGTAGCCCTTTTCCAGCAGCAGCTCCGCTAGGTACGAGCCGTCCTGGCCCGTGATACCGGTGATGAGCGCCGTCTTGGTGGTCACACGCACTCCCTGGCTGGCGGGTGGACAAAGGTGCGCTGAATGCGCCTGTTCAATGCCCGGCACCCCAGCACACGCCATATTAGGGATCACTTCCGCTTTCGGAATGATGCAGCGCGGCAACTGGCCCGACTGTTCCCGCGCCCGCCTGTTTCCTCAGGTGAGCTCCCGGAACCACTTGACGAAGAAAGCCGGTACGAACACCGCGTGCACCGCGAGCAGCGTGACGTAGAGCGCCAGGAAGAGTTTCTGGTTGCCCAGGAACACGAAACTCAGGCACAGCAGGCCGAAATCAACGGGCAGCAGTGCCATGCCCCGAATTGCGGAGGGCGCGGGCACCTGGCCGGTGCGCTCGCCGGACCTGCGCATTCTCAGCTGTTCCGTCAGCATCCCTCCGAAGAACAGCATGACGGCAGCGAACTGGAAGACGACCGGGGCGAGCAGCAGGGCGGGATGCGGCAGGTCGAAGAAACGGTAGAAGGAGACCAGAACAGCCGCGTGGATTCCCAGGAGTTTCGCGCAGTCCACGACATGGTCCATCCACTCTCCGGAAAGGCTGGCCGACCGGTGCAACCGGGCGAGCTGCCCATCGGCGGAATCGAGCGCGAAACCGAGAAGCAGGGCAAGGCTGACCCACTGCCCGAGTGCGTATGACGGACGGCAGAAGGCGGTGGCGGCAATGGCCGCGAAGGTGACCAGCGCGCTCACCGCGGTCACATGGTTGGGCGAAAGCCCGAGCCGATGCGCCGCCGCGGCGAACAGCCTGCCCACGGGCCGGTTGACGAACCGCGCGTAGAGAGGAACACCCCGGGCCGGTTTCTGGACCTCGGAGAGCTGCCTCAGCGCGCTGGAGAAATCCACTCTCATCTTCCCGAAAGTAGGCGCCTGGGGCCGACTCGCCGGGCGCGGCAGGCAGGCTTGCCGTGAGATCCGTCCGATTGTCCGGCACTCATCTCAGCTCCCGGTTCGACGGCCCTCGGTCACCGTGGCGTGGCGGGGGCGAGTACGGGTTGTCCCTGGCGGCCGAGCCGGCCGAGATGACCGTAGATCTCCTCCAGTCGGTCCATCACCACGCCGATGGAAAAGGCCTCTTCGACGGCGCGATGACCGGCTTTCACGAGCGAGTCCCGCTTCTGCCCGTCGGTCAGCACCTCGCACACCGCGTCGGCCAGCCCCTGCGGACTGCCGTCGGTGACCATCGCGGCCCCCCGGCGGGCCAGTTCCTTCGCGATGCCGCAACCATCCGTGCACACCACCGGGGTGCCCACGGACAGCGCCTCGATCAGGGCCATGGGGAACTGCTCGTCGATGCTCGGCAGCACGTACACCGCCGCCCCCGCCTGGGCACGTACCGCTTCCGCGTGCGGCAGCGCGCCGCCGTAGGAGACGACACCCTCCAGCCCCAGGGCGGCGATGAGCCGGCGCACAGCCGGCAGTTCGCCCTCGTCCGCTCCGTGGAGAGTGAAGCGGGTCTCGGGCATCTTCCGGTGCACCCGGGCGGCCATCTCGATGAACGCCTCCGGACGCTTGATCGGGTGCAGCCGGGCCAGGAAGAGCACGTCCCGGCCCTCGCGCCGGTGCTCCGGCTCCCCTCCACGCCGCGTTCGCACGCCGTTGGGCAACGTCAGCAGCGGCGGACCGCCGGCGCCGATGACCTCGGCCAGGGCCCGGCGCTCGTGCTCGGTGAGGACCAGGCAGCCTCGGGCCCGCCGCAGCAGAGGCACGTACATGCTGTCGAACAGCCGGACGACGGCCGCGCGCCGGGGCTGCACCATGCCGTGTGTCTGCGCGACGAACCTCTTGCGCCGCAGGGCGGCGATGGCGAGCGCGGTGAGGGAGACGAGGTCTCGTCCCGCGTGGACGTGCACCACATCGGCCCGTCCGATCGACCGCCACAGGTCTGCGACCAGCAGCGGGTGCATCAGCCCGGTGAAGCGACCCGGGAGCACGGCGCGCGCCGGTCGCGTCCGCAGCGGCACCGAGCCGATACGTGCCGGCGCCGAGGACCTTCCCCGCCACAGGGAGACCAGCGTGACCTCGTGGCCTCGGGCGGCGCACTCCTCGAGCTGCCCGGCGGCCACGCTCGTCGGACCGCCGTACGCCCCGTCGTCGCTGACGAGCGTCACCACATGGACGACCCTCATGACGCGGCTCCCCCGGTGACGACCTCGCCCGGCCCGAGGTCGCGGTGGGCGACCGCCGAGGCACCCACCACCGCGCCGCGGCCGACGGTGACGCCGCGCAGCACGACGGCCCGCGCGGCGACCCATGCTCCCGGCTCCAGGCGGATGGGCGCGTTGTCGAACTCGAACGTGGGGTGGCGGCGTTGGTGGCTCCCGGTGCAGAGCAAGGCGTCCTGGGAAACGCATACATTGCTGCCGATCACGATCTGCTCCAGGTTCAGCAGCCAGGCGCCCTCGCCGATCCACACGTCGTCACCGACGTGCAGCCGCCACGGCCAGTGCACACGGACGCCGTGCCGGATCAGCACCCTCTGCCCGATCGTCGCCCCGAAGGCCCGCAGCACGGCCGGCCGCCAGCGGGCGGGGAACCACCAACGAACGAACACGAGATGGAGTACGGCGAACCAGGCGGCCTGGGCGAGCAGGGGGCGCCCCTTGTCGTAGCCCGCTCCCGTGAAGCCCCGCAGGGAACGCTCCACCGCGGCCCTGTGGTCGGACTCGCCTGTGCGGGTGGGCGTGCCGGGCGGCGCTGTGGCTTCTGCCATGACGTGAAACCTTCCAATCTGATGATTATCTAGTAATGCAGATTTAAAGGCGTTATCGCTGTAAATCAGGGCATACTGGCGTGTTGCTGGCAGACTTGACGCCATGGGAGATCTGCTGAGCACACCCGCCCGCGTGTACGTCGCCGGGCACCGAGGCCTCGTCGGTGCCGCCGTGGCCCGGCGCCTGGTGTCAGACGGGCATGAGGTCGTCGTACGAACCCGGTCCGAGCTGGACCTTCGCGACGCGACCGCCACCGCCGCCTTTCTCCGGGACACCCGGCCGGACGCCGTCGTCCTGGCCGCCGCCAGGGTCGGCGGCATCATGGCCAACAGCACCTACCCGGTGCCGTTCATCGAGGACAATCTGCGGATCCAGCTGAGCGTGATTCCGGCGGCGTACGCGGCCGGGGTACGCCGTCTGCTCTTCCTCGGGTCCTCCTGCATCTACCCCAGGCTCGCGCAACAGCCGATCCTGGAAGAGGCCCTGCTCACGGGTCCGCTGGAGCCGACCAACGAGCCCTACGCGCTTGCCAAGATCGCGGGCATCGTTCAGGTGCGGTCCTATCGGCGGCAGTACGGCGCCTCCTACATCTGCGCGATGCCGACCAATCTCTACGGTCCCGGTGACAACTTCGACCCGGAGTCCTCACACGTCCTGCCCGCCCTCATCCGCCGTTTCCACGAAGCGAAGCGGGACGGGCTCGACGAGGTGGTCCTGTGGGGAAGCGGCTCCCCTCGCCGGGAGTTCCTGCACGTGGACGACCTCGCCGACGCGTGCGTGCGGCTGCTGCACGACTACGACGACGACATGCCTGTCAACGTCGGATGCGGCGAGGATCTGACGATCCGTGAACTGGCGGCGGCGATCGGAGAGATCGTCGGCTTCCGGGGCCGGATCACCTTCGACACGACCAAGCCCGACGGCACACCGCGCAAGCTGCTGGACGTCTCACGCGTCACCGCGCTCGGCTGGAAGCCGAGGATCCCCCTGAGGGAGGGGATCGCGTCGACCTACGCGGCGTGGCTGAGTGCCACCGGGCAGTCTCGGGCCGAGGCCCGCTCGACCGTGGGCACCTGAGTTTCCGTAGGCGGTTCGGAGGCATTTCGACAGGTATCTCAACAGCATCTCGACAGGCATCTCGGCAGGCATCTCGGCAGCATCTCAACAGGCATCTCGGCAGGCATTTCACCAGGCTTTTCAGCGGGCGTTTCAGTAGGCCCCGCGCCCGTCCAGCACAGCGCGGACCGTGCGGGCCATGACCCTCATGTCCCAGCCCCACGACCAGTTGTCCACGTACCGCAGATCGAGCGAGACGGTCTCGTGCCAGGACAGGTCGGACCTGCCGCTCACCTGCCACAGTCCGGTCAGGCCGGGTTTGACGCTCAGCCGGCGCATCTCCGTCTGGTCGTAGCGGGCGACCTCCTCGGGCAGCGGCGGGCGCGGTCCCACCAATGACATGTGACCGAGGAGAACATTGACCAACTGGGGCAGCTCGTCCAGCGAGTAGCGGCGCAGCAAGCGCCCGACCGGTGTGACCCGCGGGTCCCGGCGCAGCTTGAACATGTGCCCGTCGTGTTCGTTCGCCGCCGCCAGGTCGCCCTTCATCCGGTCCGCGCCCACCACTATGGTCCGGAACTTCCACATGGGGAAAGGCGTTCCGTTACGGCCGACGCGCTCCTGGCGGTAGAGGACCGGCCCCGGCGAACTCACGCGCACGGCGAACGCCAGCAGTGCGAAGAGCGGAGCCAGCACCATGAGCAGGAGGAACGAGCCCACTCGGTCGGTGGCGGCCTTCAGCAGTGCCGGGAGGCCACCGCGCGCCGGTGGTGAGATGTCCAGCAGAGTGAGCCCGGCCGCCGAGGCGATCCTGACCCTGCGCCGGGCCACGTCGACGACGCCGGGCAGCACCATCAGCCGACGGCCCCGGTCGTGCAGGGCCCAGGACAACCGCCGAAGCCGGTCCCCGCCCATGTGCCCGCCCGTGGTGACGAACACCAGGTCGGCATCGAGCACTTCGGCCGCTTTCGCCACGGGCGCGGCATCCTCGTGCGCAGCGGTCGGCGCGCCGACCCGCAGCCGGGCGGACACCGGCACACCGGACAACACCTCCCCCTCACCCAGCACACAGGCCCCGACCACCACGTACCCGTGGTCGGTACGCTCGGCCAGTTGCCCGACCACGGCGTCCACGGCCCCGGACTCACCGATGACGAGGACCCGCCGCAGGCTTCGGGCGCGGCGGCGTACCGCCAGGATGTGGAGGTGGACCGCCTTGCGGCAGAACACGGTGGCCGCCAACGACGGACACAGCGCGGCAAGAACCGCGGCGGGTGCGTCACCCAGCCCGAACACGGCACGCAGCACGGCGAGAAGGCCGAGCAGCACCAGCCAGTCCCGGACGAGCGGTCCGACCGGGGCGCCCTCGCCCCAGGTCCAGGAGGTGTAGCGGCCGGCGGCGAGGCCCACGAGGACCCAGACGACCGTGACCGCCACCGCCTGCTGCACGGGGTGGGCCACACCGATCGCGGAGAAGGCCGCCGCAGCAGGCAGCGCCATACCGGCGGAGTCGGCACAGACCGCGACCGGCACATGCCACCTGTCCGGTCGCCCAACCGGTACACCGGACCGGCCGTTGGGCGTGGTTGTCCGATGCGGTGTGAGGGGCACCGCCTGCCCTGACACCGTGCTGGTGGGCTGCCGCATGGTTCTCCCTGTGACCCCGGCCCTCGGCGACGACGTAGGGCGCAGCCGCGTTCGAGTAGCGGCTCACGCCCGACGTGAGGGTTATACCAGGACATTTTGCATGTATGTCCTACTTACCCGACTTTCCACCTGGTTTGCATGACGCACCGCCCGGGCGTGGCTCATTCGCCGAGAGGCTCGCTCGCGGCCGGCCGGGACCGCCGACACTCGGCCTTTCCGGTGCTCTGGAACCCGGAAGGCCTAGGCAGCGGTATGCCATGGAGTGGCGTTGATCAGATTGTGTAAATGATCAGATTCCCGGCAGCGGTTACGAATCACCACTCGAATGCCCGAAGGAAGAGGCACGCGAGTCCGCGAGGTCCGGTACACCCAGAACAAGAAGGAGTACTCGTCATGCGAGTAACCACTCGAGCCAGCCGAGCGAAGAACGGTACGAGACGTGCGGGACTCGGAGCGAAGCTGCTCGGCGTCGGCGTGACCACGGCGGTGGCCATCGGCATCTCCGCCAGCCCCGCGGCCGCCGCTGCGGTGAATCCCGTTTTCGTGCCGGGCAATCCACCGCTGGTGTGCCCCGCCGGCGCGGAAGGGTTCACGATCGACCCGCCCGTGGACACGACAGTCCCGGTCACCGTTGACAGCGCAAGCGGCGATGTCATCGTCGACTTCAGCGAAGATCTCCTCCAGGTCAGCTTCAACACCACAGGCAACCTCGCGATCCGCCAGGTCACCGTCAAGGGCGCGGATGACGCCAACCGCTACATCTACGATGCCAATTCCACTCCGCAGAGCTTCCCCAACGGCATTGCGGCCGACACCGGGCTCGTCGCACCCATCAACATGGGCGGCAATCCCCCCGAGATCAGCAACGTCGACTTCTGCGTCATCCCTGGCGACGGCAGCTGAGCCCACGCCCCCGGCCGTCGAGCCCGTGACCGGGTCCACCGCAACCCACGGCACCGACATCCGTCCGTAGCATCGCCGGCCGAAGCCTCCCTGCGCACGGCAAAGGGGCCCGTACGACCGAAGTCGTACGGGCCCCTTCAGGAGCTCGCGCTGGAGCTACCAGGTCAAGTCAACAAGCTCACTTGTTGATCTTGGTGACCTGGCCGGCGCCCACGGTCCGGCCACCCTCACGGATGGCGAACTTCAGGCCCTCCTCCATGGCGACGGGCTGGATGAGCTCCACCTTCATCTCGGTGTTGTCACCCGGCATGACCATCTCGGTGCCCTCGGGGAGGGTCACGACGCCGGTCACGTCCGTCGTACGGAAGTAGAACTGCGGACGGTAGTTGTTGAAGAACGGCGTGTGGCGGCCACCCTCGTCCTTGGAGAGGATGTAGGCCTGCGCCTCGAACTCGGTGTGCGGGGTGACCGAGCCCGGCTTGATGATGACCTGGCCGCGCTCGACGTCCTCGCGCTTGATGCCGCGGAGCAGCAGACCGACGTTCTCACCGGCCTGGCCCTCGTCGAGCAGCTTGCGGAACATCTCGATGCCGGTGACCGTGGTGGTGGTCTTCTCGGTCTTGATGCCGATGATGTCGACGGTCTCGTTGACCTTGAGGACACCACGCTCGATACGGCCGGTGACGACCGTACCGCGACCGGTGATCGTGAAGACGTCCTCGATCGGCATCAGGAACGGCTTGTCGACGTCACGCTCCGGCTCCGGGATGGCGGAGTCGACGGCGTCCATCAGGTCCAGGACCGACTGGCCCCACTCCTTGTCGCCCTCGAGCGCCTTGAGCGCCGAGACCTTGACGACCGGAACGTCGTCGCCCGGGAACTCGTACTCGGAGAGGAGCTCACGGACCTCGAGCTCGACGAGCTCCAGGATCTCCTCGTCGTCCACCATGTCGGCCTTGTTCAGGGCGACGACGATGTACGGAACGCCGACCTGGCGGGCCAGGAGCACGTGCTCCTTGGTCTGCGGCATCGGGCCGTCGGTGGCGGCGACCACGAGGATGGCGCCGTCCATCTGGGCAGCACCGGTGATCATGTTCTTGATGTAGTCCGCGTGACCCGGGCAGTCGACGTGGGCGTAGTGACGCGCCTCGGTCTGGTACTCGACGTGCGCGATGGAGATGGTGATACCGCGCTGGCGCTCCTCAGGAGCCTTGTCGATCTGGTCGAAGGCCGAAGCCTCGTTCAGGTCCGGGTACTTGTCGTGCAGCACCTTGGTAATGGCGGCCGTGAGGGTCGTCTTACCGTGGTCGATGTGACCGATGGTGCCGATGTTGACGTGGGGCTTAGTCCGCTCGAACTTCGCCTTCGCCACGGGGTCCTCCTGTGGAGTGGTTCTGAACGCCTTGCTTCATCGGCGCCAGGTGATCTTTGCTGGAAAGCCCGGGGCCGGGGGCATTCCCCCACGAATGCGGGTGAATGCCCCGGGCGGCTCCGGAGTCAAGCCTAAAGCGTGTGAACGCGGAGCGTTACTCGCCCTTGGCCTTCGCGATGATCTCCTCGGCGACGTTCCGCGGAACCTCGGCGTAGGAGTCGAACTGCATGGAGTAGCTGGCCCGGCCGGACGTCTTGCTGCGCAGGTCGCCGACGTAACCGAACATCTCCGAGAGAGGCACGAGGCCCTTCACGACGCGGGCACCCGCCCGCTCCTCCATGGCCTGGATCTGGCCACGGCGGGAGTTGATGTCGCCGATGACCTCACCCATGTAGTCCTCGGGCGTGGTGACCTCGACGGCCATCATCGGCTCGAGCAGCACAGGGCTGGCCTTGCGCGCGGCCTCCTTGAAGGCCTGCGAACCGGCGATCTTGAACGCGAGCTCGGAGGAGTCGACCTCGTGGTAGGCACCGTCGTGCAGGATGACGCGGACGCCGGTCATCTCGTAGCCCGCGAGGATGCCGAACTGCATGGCCTCCTGGCAGCCGGCGTCGACCGAAGGGATGTACTCCTTCGGGATGCGACCACCGGTCACCTTGTTCACGAACTCGTACGACGTGTCGCCGCCCTCGAGCGGCTCGATGCCGATCTGCACCTTGGCGAACTGGCCGGTACCACCAGTCTGCTTCTTGTGCGTGTAGTCGACGCGCTCCACGGGCTTGCGGATCGTCTCGCGATACGCGACCTGCGGCTTGCCGACGTTGGCCTCGACCTTGAACTCACGGCGCATACGGTCGACCAGCACCTCGAGGTGCAGCTCGCCCATACCACCGATGATGGTCTGGCCCGTCTCCTCGTCCGAGTGGACCTGGAAGGACGGGTCCTCCTCGGCCAGGCGCTGGATCGCGACGCCCAGCTTCTCCTGGTCGCCCTTCGACTTGGGCTCGATGGCGACCTGGATGACCGGCGCCGGGAAGTCCATGGACTCCAGGATCACCGGGGACTTGTCGTCGCACAGCGTCTCACCGGTCGTGGTCTGCTTCAGACCCATGACGGCGATGATGTCGCCGGCGCCCACCGACGCGATCTCCTCACGCTTGTTCGCGTGCATGCGGTAGATCTTGCCGATGCGCTCCTTCTTGCCCTTGACGGAGTTCAGCACCGAGGTGCCGGACTCCAGGCGGCCGGAGTACACGCGGACGAAGGTGAGCTTGCCGAGGTGCGGGTCGCTCATGATCTTGAACGCCAGCGCCGACAGCGGCTCGTCCTCGGAAGGCTTGCGCTTCACGACCTCCTCGGGGTCGTTCACCGCGTGGCCCTCGATGGCCTCGATGTCGAGCGGGGAGGGCAGGTAGCGGACCACCGCGTCGAGCAGGGGCTGAACGCCCTTGTTCTTGAACGCGGTACCACAGAACACCGGGGTGACCGTGGTGTCGCTGGACTTGCCGGAGGCGATCGTGATGCGGCGGATGGCCGCGTACAGCTGCTCCTCGGAGGGCTCCTCGCCCTCGAGGTACAGCTCCATGATCTCCTCGTCGTTCTCCGCGACGGCCTCGAGCAGCTTGCCGCGCCACTCCTCGGCAGCCTCGGTGTGCGTGGCCGGGATGTCGACGACGTCGTACATCTCGCCCTTGGTCGCCTCGGCGGACCACACGAGCGCCTTCATGCGGACCAGGTCCACGACGCCCTTGAAGTCGGCCTCGGCACCGATCGGGAGCTGCATGACGAGCGGCTGGGCACCCAGACGGTCGCTGATCATGTCGACGCAGCGGTGGAACTCCGCGCCGGTACGGTCCAGCTTGTTGACGAAGCAGATACGCGGAACGCGGTAGCGGTCCGCCTGACGCCACACCGTCTCGGACTGGGGCTCAACGCCGGCGACGCCGTCGAACACCGTCACGGCACCGTCGAGCACGCGCAGGGAGCGCTCCACCTCGACGGTGAAGTCGACGTGACCCGGGGTGTCGATGATGTTGATGGTGTGGTCGACGTCCTCCAGCGGCCAGTGACAGGTGGTGGCAGCAGAGGTGATCGTGATGCCACGCTCCTGCTCCTGCTCCATCCAGTCCATGGTGGCAGCGCCGTCGTGGACTTCACCGATCTTGTACGAAACACCGGTGTAGAACAGGATCCGCTCGGTGGTGGTCGTCTTGCCCGCGTCGATGTGGGCCATGATGCCGATGTTGCGCACCTTGGCCAGGTCAAGCGAAGTGGTAGCCATAAGGCTTCAGTCTTCTCTCGGTTCTCGATGGGGTAGCGACTACCAGCGGTAGTGCGCGAAGGCCTTGTTGGACTCGGCCATCTTGTGCGTGTCCTCGCGCTTCTTCACAGCGGCACCGAGGCCGTTGCTGGCGTCGAGGAGCTCGTTGAGCAGACGCTCGGTCATGGTCTTCTCGCGACGGGCGCGGGAGTAACCGACCAGCCAGCGCAGCGCCAGGGTGTTGGCACGGCCGGGCTTGACCTCGACCGGAACCTGGTAGGTGGCGCCACCGACACGGCGGGACTTGACCTCGAGGGTCGGCTTGATGTTCTCGAGAGCGCGCTTGAGCGTGATGACCGGGTCGTTGCCGGTCTTCTCGCGCAGGCCCTCCATGGCGCCGTAGACGATGCGCTCGGCGGTGGAGCGCTTGCCGTTCAGCAGCACCTTGTTGATGAGCGACGTGACCAGAGGAGAACCGTAGACCGGGTCGATGATGACCGGGCGCTTCGGGGCGGGGCCCTTACGAGGCATTCTTACTTCTCCTTCTTGGCGCCGTAGCGGGAGCGAGCCTGCTTGCGGTTCTTCACACCCTGGGTGTCAAGCGAACCACGGATGATCTTGTAGCGAACACCCGGCAGGTCCTTCACACGGCCGCCGCGCACGAGCACGATGGAGTGCTCCTGCAGGTTGTGTCCCTCACCCGGAATGTAAGCGGTGACCTCGATCCCGCTGGTCAGACGCACACGCGCGACCTTACGCAGGGCCGAGTTCGGCTTCTTCGGGGTGGTCGTGAACACACGCGTGCAAACGCCGCGACGCTGAGGGGAACCCTCGAGTGCGGGCGTCTTGTTCTTCTCGACCTTGTCCTGCCGGCCCTTGCGGACCAGCTGCTGGATCGTAGGCACTACTTCTCCGGTTTCTGTGTGCCGATGGGTACAGCTAACCTGGAACGTCGCCGACCCACGCGGTCGGGTGTGTCGAATCCGGCGGACTCCCGCCGCGAGGCGAAAAGAGCACAGATTACGGTGGCCGCTCACAGCTCGCTATGCGGTTTGAAGGCACGCACGAGAGCCAGGGCACACCCCAGGCACAAGGTCTGAGCGTACCTACCTCATTCGCTGCGGTCAAAACAAATGGGCGGCGCCCGCATCGCCATACGGCCGATGTCAAGACCGCACGGCGTGTTTGATCTTCGAATCACCGATCCGGGCATGTCAGAGCCCCGTCCGCTCACCCCTCGCACGAGCCGCCCACGAGGCTATGCGGACAGGGCCATGGCCACGATCATCAGCGTCAGCAGAGCCGCCCAGGCGGCGTTCGACAGCCACCCGAGCACTAGCCCGGTCAGCGCGAGCGCGTCACCGCCCTCTCCGGTGCGGCGTATCTCGGACCGCGCCGCGTGCCCCAGCACCACGGCCGGAATCCCGGTCAGCCCGAAGCTCACCAGGCACAGCACCCCGCAGAGGGCGGACCCGACCGCTTTGCCGTTGGTCTGCGGCCGGGCCACCGGCAGAAAGGTCCGCGGCACAGGTGTGACGGGCGCCGGCTGCGGCACGGGACCGAGGGGCAGATCGGCGACGAGCAGCGCCAGCTCGCCCACCGTACGGGCCGCATACGCCCGCCCGACCCGCAGATCGAACTCATCCTTCTCCAACCGCCCCTCCCCGAACCCGGCCCGCAGCACATCCACGGCCCGCTCACGGTCGGCATGCGAGGCCAGCATCCGCGAACCGCCCTGCTCGGCCCACGGCAACGGCCCACCACCACCGCCCGGCCACCGCTGCGGTCCACCACCACCGCCCGGCCACGGCTGCGGTCCACCACCGCCCGGCCACGGCTGCGGGGCACCGCTCCCCGGCCACGGCTGCTGGGCGCCCTGTTCCTGCGACGACTGCCAGGGCTGCCAGGGCTGCGACGACGGCTGCGTCATGGAGCACCTCCCCCGTACTGGTCGGATCCCCCGTACTGGTCGGAGTCCCTCCATCATCCGCCGAACGGGCATTTACGGCATCGGGGTCCGACCCGGAGATAACCCGGAGCCGAATCTGAGCCGAATCCCTGACCCGGCCCCGGTGACGCCCGAGGCCACCCACCGGAAGGTCGTGGTAGCCGATGCCGCCGCTTCGGCCACCACGGCCGGTTGTCGCCGGTTTACCGCGCGTCCCCTGCGAGTACGTTGACTGATTGGCAGGGCAGAGGCATCGGCGCAGGTGAACACGGGGGCGACAGACATGGCTGGGAGGCAGACACGCGCGTGGGACGACGACGGCTTCGACGACAGGGTGCCGTTCCTGGCCCGGCTGGAGAAGGACGACCGCCTCGCCCTGCTGGACATCGGCCGCCCGCTCCGCTATCCGGCGCGCAGCGTCATCATGCGCCAGGACGAACCGTCCGCCCATGTGCTGCTTCTCCTGAACGGCTGGACCAAGGTCACAGCCCTCGCGGCCAACGGATACGAGGCCCTTCTCGCCCTGCGCGGCCCCGGTGACATCGTCGGCGAGGGCGCGGCCCTCAGCAGACGTCAACGCTCGGCGACGGTGACGGCGCTGGAGCCGGTCAACGCGGTCGTCATCGAGCAGAGCCGTTTCACCGGCTTCCTCTCCCGCAATCCCCAGGTGGCGTTACAACTGCTGAGCCTGACCACCGACCGGCAACGCTCCACCGACCGCCGCCGAGTGGAATGGGCCGCCCTCAGCGTGCGCGAGCGGCTGGCCGTCCTGCTGCTCGAACTCGTCCGCACACACGGCAACCGGACCGACGAGGGCATCGAGCTCACGATAGGGCTCAGCCAACAGGAGTTCGCCGGCTCGGTCGGTTCCTCCCGCGAGGCCGTCGCCCGCCTCCTCAAGGAACTGCGCACACGCCAGGTCGTGGCTACCAGACGCCGCCGCATCGTGGTCCTGCGCCCGGACATCCTGCGTCGGATCATCGGCGAACACTCGGACTGAGGCACAACGGGCCCTGCCGTTCCATGCACACGGTCACAGTTCGTCCGTGTCATCGGCTCTCTGAGACGCGTTCGCGGCCCGCCATCGTGCTGGGCAACGGACCGACTCGCGAGAGGCAGCCAATGACCGACCACATGTACCGCACGATCCTTCTCTTCGACATCGAGCAGTACGGCTCACGCGACGACGTGGAACAGGCGTACCTGCGGCGAGTCCTCTACGACGTTGTGGACGCCACCTTGCTGGGCGCCTCGGTCGACGACACGGCCCGTCTGCGCGCGGATCGCGGTGACTCGGTCATGGAGCTCATCGACACCCAGGTTCCCGTGCCGGTACTGGTGAAGACCCTGCTGACCGAGACACCGGCTCTCCTCCACAACAAGAACCGCCTGCTGGCGAGGAGTGCGCAGATGCGCCTGCGGATCGTGCTGTCCGCCGGCTACGTCGCCGTCGACGAGCTCGACGGCTGGGTCGGCTCCGACCTCAACCACGCCGTGCGCCTGCTGGACTCCGCTCCCCTGCGCACCGCCCTCAAGCAGCGGGACGCCGACAGCGTCCTGTGCGTGTCCGACGGCATTTATCAGGGCGTCGTCCGCCACGGCCCGCTGGGCGTGCGGCCGAAGGAGTTCCACCGCGTCACGGTGGAGACCAAGGAGGGACCGACCGTCGCCTGGCTGCACGGAGAGCCGTCACCCGCGGGCAACCCGGGTGAGAAGCAGCAGGAGGAGCAGGGAGAGGCTCGCCGTCCCCGCCCCGCCTCCGTCGACCTCGGCAACGCCTCCTTCGGCGGCAGTTACGTCGCCGGCAACCAGCACGGCGTCAGCGGCGGCCAGGTCACCGGCGACGTGGTCATGGGCAGCAAGACCACCGAGCGGGGTGGGCGGGAATGAGCGCGGACGCACCAGGAGCCCAGCCCGTGGGCTCCGGACCGCAGCAGGGCGGGGACAAGGAGCCGCACGGCGGTGCTCCGCCATCCGGTACGGAAGGGCCTGACCCGGAGGGCGCCAGGGAGGAGGAAGAGGAACGCGACCGGCCTCAGGACGCCTGGTCGGCCCGCCGGGACCTGGTGGACCACAGCCCCAGGGCGATGGGGGTCGGCTCCAACTCACGGTTCGGTGGGAGCCTGGTGGCGGGCGACCAGCACGGCGTCAGCGGCGGACTGGTCGCCGGCGACGTGATCATGGGCAGCAAGACAGAGATCGTCTACCAGTTCGGCATCACCGCCGCATCCCACGGCTCCGGCGAGGTTCCGCAGTCGACGCTCGACCGCCTCGCCCCGTACTTCGTCACGGACGAGGGCGTCTTCGAGAGCCTTGTCGCGCGCCTGCGCGCGGAAAGGGTCGTCGTGCTCGCCGGTCCGCACTTCACTGGTCGGCGTACCGCCGCGCTGATGCTTCTGCACCGGCTGCAGGCGTCCCCGGTCCGCATCCTGGTCCGAGATACGTCACCGGCGCAGCTCGTCCAGCAGCTCGGCGACAAGGAGCACCGGGCCAAGGGCTATGTGCTGTGCGATCTGACAACGCGTCGGGACGAGCCCCTGCGGGAACCTCATCTGCTCGCTGCTCGCGCCCAGTTGGCCAAGGAGGACGCCTACTTGGTGATCACGGTCGGGCCCACGGCCGCGCTGGAGGACATCACCCCCGTCGCCTGGAATCCGCCAGGCGCCGACGACGTACTGAAGGCTCATCTGCGCGAGCTGACCGACGAGGCCACCTCACACCGGCTGCTGGCGTTGCCCGCGGTCAGGGAATTCCTCGGCCGAGACCACCAGCTGCGCGAGGTCGAGGCCTTCGCCAAGCAGTTGAAGCGGTACGCGGACGGCGAGGTCGACGAGGCGCAAGTCGCGGCCTTCTCCCTGTTCAGCCTGGAAAGCCAGGTCCAGGAGTGGTTCGAGGAGGACGAAGAGCGAGTCCCCTTGCGGGACAAGGCATTCCTCGTCGCCCTGGCGGCCTTCGACGGAGGCCCCTACGCCCTCACCGCCGAACTGAGTGACGTCCTCTACAACTTCCTCCAGAACACAGCGGATTCAGGGCTCCAGCCGCAGGTCCCGGTGTTCGGAACGCACATCGGCAAACGGCTCCAACTCGCCCGCGCCAAGCTGTACCAGGAGGAGGAGAACACGGAGTGGGGACCGGTCGTCCAGTCCAAGGCCGCATTCCGGGACGACCGGGTCTCTCTCGTGCTGCTGCGCGAGGTGTGGACCGGCCATCCCTCGGCCAGGCCCGCCCTGGTGGACTGGCTTCGGCGGCTCGCCGACGACGGGCGCCCCCTGGTCCGCACCCGCGCCGCGTCGACTGTCGCCGTGCTCGCCTATACGGATCTGCCCTCCACCATGGCCCTGATCGTCGAACGGTGGGCGGACTCCCGTCTGTTCCGCCACCGACTCGTCGCGGTCAACGCGCTGACGCTCGCGCATCTGCTGGACGCGCCCAACATTCCGCACATCCTCGACGACTGGTGCGGACTCGATGTCGAGGAGGTGGGCCGACGCTGGGTGGCCATCCGGGCGTACGGTCTCATCGGGGCGGAGCAGCCGGAGCGAACCCTCGCCGCGCTGCGCGCGGCCGTCCGCAAGGAGTACGCCGGAACCGACGAAGAGAACGACCTGAACCAGCTGATGATCGGCCAGCTGGCCCAGTCGGTGGAGATGCTGCTGCTCTCGCCGGCCCGTGACCGGGTCCTCGCCGAGCTCTTGGCGAAGTTCGACGACGACCGGCCCGCCCACGTCCTCGCCCTCGGCGGCTTCCTCAGCGCCTGCGCACGCAACCAGGACGGCGAGCGGTACGGCAGGCCGCTGCTCCTCGACTGGTACGCCACCTCGGCGGAGTGCGGCGACCCCGCGGCCGACGGCATCACCAGGCTGTGGCGCACGGCTCTCGCCGACCGCCAGCACACCCGGGAGGCCCTGAGGGCGCTCGGCGCCTGGGTCCACATCGCCGACCGGGACCCGGCGACCGAATGGGCCCTCGCCTCGCTGTTGCGGGCACTGGTCACCACCCCCGCCGAGCACCAGCGCCTGAGTCACCTCCTACGCACCCTGCGCGGCGACGACAGCGCAGACCCACCGGACGTGGCGGCCCGGCTGCTGGCCGTTCTGCCCGCCCCCGACACGGCACACCCGTCACTTCAACCGACCCTGTGAACCGGGCAAGGAGACAAGCGTCATGGCTGAATTCCGCAAGCAGCGCCCGGACTTCGAGCAACCGGCCGACCGGCACACCCCACTGGTCGATCCCGTCATCACCGTACGGCAGCTCTCCCGCTGGGGGTTCACCCGCAGGACGCTGACCCGCATCGAACATGCCTTGGTCTTCTCGACACCCAAGGGCGATTACGACGAATTCCTCCCGCCGGTGCGCCCCCGTCGCAGGGAGGCTGCCGCCAGGCGCTACACGGCGGTCTACGAGGTCGACATGGGGGTACACCCCCACCGGGCGGAGATCTCGCTGCCGAGCGACAACGACGCCTTCGAGTTCACCGCGACGATCGAGTTGTCCTGGCAGGTCATCGCTCCCAGGGCCTTCGTACGGAGCGGTCACCGGGATGTCCCCGCCCTGCTCCTCGGCGAACTACAGCAGGCGGCTCGCCCGCTCACCCGCACGTTCGCCATCGACGACAGCGCACGCGCCGAGGCGGAACTCTTGCGGGTTCTGAGCGCCCCGGAGCGCCCGCCGCTCGGTGCCACCGCGGGGCTGAACGTGGTCTGGACCCTGCGTCTGCGCCGGGACCAGCAGGAGATCGAACACCAGAAGCGCCTGCAGGCCATCGGCCATGCCACGGCCGAACAGATACGGACCGAGGAACTCGGCAGTGCCTACGACACCGTGCTCGACCGGCGCGCCCGTCGGCAGGACGAACTGCAGCTGGAGCGTGCCACGGAGTACGGCCGCATGGAGCACGAGCTCAGCGTTCAGCGGCTGGACTGGCAGCAGGACCAGGAGCGGCTGCGTGCCGAGCACCAGGCCGAGCTCCAGCAACTTGAGGCCGAGACGATCGCGTTCTACCAGAAGTACCTGGACGAGGGCGGTGTGGTGGCCTGGGCCCTGCACCTCGCCGCCCATCCGGAGGACACCCGGCTCGTGATCGACAGCATGCGCGAGGACCAACTTCGTTTCATCCAGGCCAAGATGGAGCTGGCGAAGGCACTGTTGAGCGGCGACAGCGCCGAGGAATACGAGCTGGAAGGGCCCCGGCGGCTGGCCCTCGACGCCGTGTACGAGATCTTCAATCAGCACTTGCCGGGCGTCCCGCGCGGCCGGTCCTCCTCCCCTCCGCTGTCGTCGTCCGCGAAGGTACCGCTCGACAAACGGAACGATGACGCCCCACCCGCGGGCGATCCCGGCTCTGCGTCCCCGGCTGACAGCCCGGGCGACGACCCCGCGAACGACAATCGGAGCGCCGCCTTCCCGGACTGGCAACCGCCCCCGGGCTACGGCAACTCACCGGTGGGGCCGTCCTCCCCCACCGAGGCGCGCAAGCCTGACGACGGCACGTCCGATGGGCACACCCCATGAGCGACACCGCCTCAGGAACTCCCCCGCCCCTGGCCGGCGCGGCGGCGGAGCGCCTTCTCGCCGACCTTCGATCCGAGATCGCCCGCGCGGATGCGAAAGCGTCCGTGCTCGTGGCCGCGCTTGGAGCGGCGACCGGGGCCCTCGGCGGCGTGCTGGGGGGACATTCCTTGGTACCGCCCCGGCTCTCCGCGCTCGGCACGGCGGTCTGGTGTTCGGGGCTTGTCGCGCTCGCTGCCACACTTCTGGCCTTGCTCATGGCCGTACTCCCGCGCCACAGCAGCAACGGGTGGACGCCGGGAGCACCGCTCTCCTACTACGGCGACATCCACCGGGCTGTGCGCAGCAGCCACCTCGCCCAAGCCCTGGCCGAGGCCGAACGCGCCCCAGCGGCAGGCACGTTCACCGCACTGACCGAGACCAGCCGCATCGCCGTACGCAAGCACCAGTGGATCCGCGCCGGGCTGCTCGCCCTGGGCGTGGCCGTGGTGACGTTGCCCCTCTCCCTGCTCATCGGCTGACCTCCGCCCTTCCGCTCACCCAGGAGTCCCCTGTGCCCGATCCCACCGACCCTCGTAACCCCGACGAGAATCCGCCTCCGGAAGTCCCCCCGTCACCGCCCGCCGACGACCTCGACTACCGGCACGGCACGGGCCGGCTTCACTTCACCGCACGCCAACGCGGGCTGGACGCCACTACGCTCGGTCAGCTTGTCCTGTATCTGCCCGGCACCGTGACGAGCCTTCTGGTGCTGCTGCTGATCTCGGGTGGACTGGACGCCTGGCTGGGCGTCCCCTTCTGGATCCTGCCCCTCGTCTGGCTGCTGTCGGGGGTTCTGCTCTTCCACCGCCCCGTCGAGGACTTCCTCGCCCGCCATCTGCTGCGGCTGCAACGTCCCTTACCCGACGAGTACGCGCGGCTCGCCCCGATATGGCGCGAGGTCACCGCACGTGCAGGCGTCGACGGCCGAACGTACGAGCTGTGGGTCGAGGACAGCGACGACCTCAACGCCTATGCCGCCGCAGGGCACATCGTCGGCGTCACCCGGTTCGCGCTGGACAACCTGTCCAGCGGACAGCTGGCCGCCGTACTGGCCCACGAGTTGGGCCACCACACGGGCGGGCACGTCTGGTCGTCGTTGCTGGGCGAGTGGTACGCGCTGCCGGGCAGGCTGACCTGGCGTGTGATCAGGTACGCGATGGCGCTCGCGATGGCCTGGGCGAGCTACTGCTCCTGGCTGGCCACGGCTCTGCTGATCTTCGTGACCGGCCTGCTCGCCATCTCGACGCTCGAGAAGCTCTACGGGCTTCCCCTCGTCCTGCTGGTCACGCCCTATCTCATCGCGGCCGTAGGCCGAAGGGCGGAACTGCGTGCGGACCAGCACGCCGCCGTGCTGGGTTTCGGCCGGGAACTCGCCGGGGTACTGCAGGCCATGCACGAGGCCGAGCGAAAGGCGGGTCTCGCGGCGAGGGCCGCTGCCGGCGTCGAGGACACGCAGCCCGGCTTCCTGGATCGCCTTATGGCGACCCATCCCGACTACCCGACGCGGCTGCACCGGCTTCGTCCCTACCTGTAACCCGACCTGCCAGTGGAATGCGAAACGCCGAAGGGCGGCCACCCAAAAGGTGACCGCCCTTCAGTGGACGTAGGCCTTACTGGTTGTACGGCCCGTAGTCGTAGTCCTCCAGCGGCACAGCCTGACCGGAGCCCGTGCCGAACGGCGAGTAGTCGATGTCGTCGTAACCGACGGCCGAGTACATCGCGGCCTTGGCCTCCTCGGTCGGCTCGACCCGGATGTTGCGGTAGCGGGACAGGCCCGTACCGGCCGGGATGAGCTTACCGATGATGACGTTCTCCTTGAGGCCGATCAGGGAGTCGGACTTGGCGTTGATCGCCGCGTCCGTGAGGACCCTGGTCGTCTCCTGGAAGGACGCCGCCGACAGCCAGGACTCCGTGGCCAGCGAGGCCTTGGTGATACCCATGAGCTGCGGACGACCGGAGGCCGGGTGACCGCCCTCCTGGACCACACGACGGTTCTCGTGCTCGAACTTCGAGCGCTCGACCAGCTCGCCGGGCAGCAGCTCGGCGTCGCCGGACTCGATGATCGTCACACGGCGGAGCATCTGCCGGATGATGATCTCGATGTGCTTGTCGTGGATCGACACACCCTGCGAGTTGTACACCTTCTGGACCTCGCCGACCAGGTGGACCTGGACGGCACGCTGACCCAGGATGCGCAGCACGTCGTGCGGGTTGGTGGCACCCACGGTGAGCTTCTGGCCCACCTCGACGTGCTCGCCCTCGCTGACCAGGAGTCGGGCACGCTTCGAGATCGGGTACGCCGTCTCGTCGCTGCCGTCGTCCGGGGTGACGACGATCTTCTTGGTCTTCTCGGTCTCCTCGATCCGGACGCGGCCGGTGGCCTCGGAGATCGGGGCGACACCCTTCGGGGTACGGGCCTCGAAGAGCTCGACGACACGCGGCAGACCCTGGGTGATGTCGTCACCGGCCACACCACCGGTGTGGAAGGTACGCATCGTCAGCTGGGTACCGGGCTCACCGATGGACTGGGCGGCGATGATGCCGACCGCCTCACCGATGTCGACCAGCTTGCCGGTGGCCAGCGAACGGCCGTAGCACATCGCGCAGGTGCCGACGGCGGACTCGCAGGTCAGGACCGAGCGGGTCTTGACCTCCGCGACGCCGTGGCGGACCAGCTCGTCGATGAGCACGTCGCCCAGGTCGGTACCGGCCGGGGCCAGCACCTTGCCGTCGACCACGATGTCCTCGGCGAGGCAGCGCGCGTACACGGACGTCTCGACGTTGTCCGCCTTGCGCAGCACGCCGTCCGCGCCGACCTCCGCGATGTGGAGCTTGAGGCCACGGTCGGTGCCGCAGTCCTCCTCGCGGATGATGACGTCCTGGGAGACGTCGACCAGACGACGGGTCAGGTAACCCGAGTCGGCGGTACGGAGGGCGGTGTCCGCGAGACCCTTACGGGCACCGTGCGTGGAGATGAAGTACTCCAGCACGGAGAGGCCCTCGCGGAAGCTCGCCTTGATCGGACGCGGGATCGTCTCGTTCTTCGCGTTCGACACCAGACCACGCATACCGGCAATCTGACGCATCTGCATCATGTTGCCTCGTGCACCCGAGTTCACCATCATGAAGATCGGGTTGGTCTTCGGGAAGTTGTCGTTCATCGCCTCGGCGACCTCGTTGGTCGCCTTGGTCCAGATCGCGATGAGCTCCTGCGTGCGCTCGTCCTTGGTGATCAGACCGCGCTCGTACTGCTTCTGGACCTTCTCGTCCTGCGCCTCGTAGCCGCGGACGATCTCCTTCTTCGCCTCGGGAACGACGACGTCGGAGATGGCGACGGTGACGCCGGAACGGGTGGCCCAGTAGAAGCCGGCCGCCTTCAGGTTGTCGAGCGTCGCCGCCACGATGACCTTCGGGTAGCGCTCGGCGAGGTCGTTGACGATCTCGGAGAGCTGCTTCTTGCCGACTTCGTAGTCGACGAACGGGTAGTCCTCGGGCAGCAGCTCGTTGAAGAGCGCACGACCCAGCGTGGTCTTCAGACGGAAGCTGTCACCCTGCTGCCACTCCGGCTCGCCCTCCTCCTGCGCCGGCGGGGTCCAGCCGCGCGGCGGGATGGTGCCGACCGGGAAGCGGATGTCGATCTTCGACTGGAGCGAGAGCTCGCCCGCGTCGAAGGCCATGATCGCCTCGGCCACGGAGGAGAAGGAGCGGTCCACGCCCTTCACGTCCCGCATCTCGGAGTCCGTGGTGAGGAAGAACAGACCGAGGACCATGTCCTGGGTCGGCATCGTCACCGGACGGCCGTCGGCGGGCTTGAGGATGTTGTTCGAGGACAGCATCAGGATGCGGGCCTCGGCCTGCGCCTCCGCGGACAGCGGAAGGTGCACGGCCATCTGGTCACCGTCGAAGTCCGCGTTGAACGCGGTGCAGACGAGCGGGTGGATCTGGATGGCCTTGCCCTCGACCAGCTGCGGCTCGAAGGCCTGGATGCCGAGGCGGTGCAGGGTGGGAGCACGGTTCAGCAGAACCGGGTGCTCGGCGATGACCTCTTCGAGGACGTCGTACACGACCGTGCGGCCGCGCTCCACCATGCGCTTGGCGCTCTTGATGTTCTGCGCGTGGTTCAGGTCGACCAGGCGCTTCATCACGAACGGCTTGAAGAGCTCCAGCGCCATCGCCTTGGGCAGACCGCACTGGTGCAGCTTCAGCTGCGGACCGACGACGATCACGGAACGCGCGGAGTAGTCCACACGCTTACCGAGCAGGTTCTGACGGAATCGACCCTGCTTACCCTTCAGCATGTCGCTGAGGGACTTCAGCGGACGGTTACCGGGACCGGTGACCGGGCGACCACGACGACCATTGTCGAACAGCGCGTCGACGGCCTCCTGGAGCATGCGCTTCTCGTTGTTCACGATGATCTCGGGCGCACCGAGGTCGAGAAGGCGCTTCAGTCGGTTGTTGCGGTTGATCACACGGCGGTACAGGTCGTTCAGGTCGGAGGTCGCGAAGCGGCCACCGTCCAGCTGCACCATCGGGCGAAGGTCCGGCGGGATGACCGGGACGCAGTCCAGCACCATGCCCTTGGGGCTGTTGCTGGTCTGCAGGAAGGCGGAGACGACCTTCAGCCGCTTGAGGGCACGGGTCTTCTTCTGACCCTTACCCGTGCGGATGATCTCGCGGAGCTTCTCGGCCTCCTCGTCGAGGTCGAAGGACTCCAGGCGCTTCTGCAGCGCCGCGGCACCCATCGAGCCGTCGAAGTACGTGCCGAAGCGGTCACGCAGCTCGCGGTAGAGGAGCTCGTCGCCCTCGAGGTCCTGGACCTTGAGGTTCTTGAACCGGGTCCACACCTCGTCGAGGCGGTCGATCTCGCGCTGCGCACGGTCACGCAGCTGCTTCATCTCGCGCTCGGCACCCTCGCGCACCTTGCGGCGCACGTCGGCCTTGGCGCCCTCGGCCTCCAGCTCGGCCAGGTCGGACTCGAGCTTCTTGGCGCGGGCCTCCAGGTCGGCGTCCCGGCGGTTCTCGATCTGCTGCCGCTCGACGGAGACGTGCGCCTCCAGGGAGGGCAGGTCGCGGGTACGGCGCTCCTCGTCGACGTACGTGATCATGTACGCCGCGAAGTAGATGACCTTCTCGAGGTCCTTGGGGGCCAGGTCGAGCAGGTAGCCCAGCCGGCTCGGGACACCCTTGAAGTACCAGATGTGCGTGACGGGCGCGGCCAGCTCGATGTGGCCCATCCGCTCACGGCGCACCTTGGCGCGCGTGACCTCGACGCCACAGCGCTCGCAGATGATGCCCTTGAAGCGGACGCGCTTGTACTTGCCGCAGTAGCACTCCCAGTCCCGGGTCGGACCGAAGATCTTCTCGCAGAAGAGTCCGTCCTTTTCGGGCTTGAGGGTGCGGTAGTTGATGGTCTCGGGCTTCTTGACCTCACCGTGGCTCCACTGACGGATGTCGTCAGCGGTGGCCAGGCCGATCCGGAGCTCGTCGAAGAAGTTGACGTCGAGCACTATGCGTCAATCCCTCTCAGGGTCGTGAGTCTTTGGTCTGAAACGGGGGCCTGGGGGTCGGCGGGGCCCTGTGGGTGAGGGCCCCGCCGGACTCCCGTCAGACCTCTTCGACGCTGCTCGGCTCGCGCCGGGACAGGTCGATGCCGAGCTCCTCCGCAGCGCGGAAGACGTCCTCGTCGGTGTCACGCATCTCGATGGACATACCGTCGCTGGACAGCACCTCCACGTTCAGGCAGAGCGACTGCATCTCCTTGATGAGCACCTTGAAGGACTCGGGGATGCCGGGCTCGGGGATGTTCTCGCCCTTGACGATGGCCTCGTAGACCTTCACGCGGCCGGTGACGTCGTCGGACTTGATGGTCAGCAGCTCCTGGAGGGCGTACGCGGCGCCGTAAGCCTCCAGCGCCCACACCTCCATCTCGCCGAAGCGCTGGCCACCGAACTGGGCCTTACCACCCAGCGGCTGCTGGGTGATCATCGAGTACGGGCCGGTCGAGCGGGCGTGCAGCTTGTCGTCGACCAGGTGGTGCAGCTTCAGGATGTACATGTAGCCGACCGAGATCGGGTCCGGGAACGGCTCACCGCTACGGCCGTCGAACAGCCGCGCCTTACCGGTCGGGAGCACCATGCGCTCGCCGTCCCGGTTCGGGATGGTGTGCTGCAGCAGACCCGCGAGCTCGTCCTCGCGCGCACCGTCGAAGACGGGGGTCGCGACGTTCGTGCCCGGGTCGACCTGGTCGGCGCCGATCGCCTGGAGGCGCTGCGCCCACTCGTCCGCGAGGCCGGAGACGTCCCAGCCGCGGCTGGCGAGCCAGCCGAGGTGGATCTCCAGGACCTGTCCCGGGTTCATTCGGGACGGCACACCCAGCGGGTTGAGGATGATGTCGACCGGAGTTCCGTCCTCGAGGAACGGCATGTCCTCGATGGGAAGGATCTTCGAGATGACACCCTTGTTGCCGTGCCGGCCGGCGAGCTTGTCACCGTCGGTGATCTTGCGCTTCTGCGCGACGTACACGCGCACCAGCTGGTTCACACCGGGGGGAAGCTCGTCGCCCTCCTCGCGGTCGAAGACGCGGACGCCGATGACCTTGCCGGTCTCGCCGTGCGGCACCTTCAGCGAGGTGTCACGGACCTCACGGGCCTTCTCACCGAAGATCGCGCGCAGCAGGCGCTCCTCCGGCGTCAGCTCGGTCTCACCCTTCGGGGTCACCTTGCCGACGAGGATGTCACCGGCGATGACCTCGGCACCGATGCGGATGATGCCGCGCTCGTCGAGGTCGGCGAGGACCTCCTCGGAGACGTTCGGGATGTCCCGGGTGATCTCCTCGGGGCCGAGCTTGGTGTCACGGGCGTCGACCTCGTGCTCCTCGATGTGGATCGAGGAGAGGACGTCGTCCTGCACGAGGCGCTGCGACAGGATGATCGCGTCCTCGTAGTTGTGACCCTCCCACGGCATGAACGCCACGAGCAGGTTCTTGCCCAGCGCCATCTCACCGTTCTCGGTGGCCGGACCGTCGGCGAGGACCTGGCCCTCGACGATGCGGTCGCCCTCGTGGACGATGACCTTCTGGTTGACCGAGGTGCCCTGGTTGGAGCGGGCGAACTTGGCCAGGCGGTACGTGATGTACGTGCCGTCGTCGTTGGCGGTGGTGATGTAGTCCGCGGAGACCTCCTGGACCACACCGGCCTTCTCGGCCTTGACGACGTCGCCGGCGTCGACGGCGGAGCGGTACTCCATGCCGGTGCCGACGAGCGGGGCCTCCGCCTTGATGAGCGGAACGGCCTGGCGCATCATGTTCGCGCCCATGAGGGCACGGTTGGCGTCGTCGTGCTCGAGGAAGGGGATCATGGCGGTCGCGACCGACACCATCTGGCGCGGCGAGACGTCCATGTAGTCCACGTCCTCGCCACCGACGTAGTCGACCTCGCCGCCACGACGGCGGACGAGCACGCGGGCCTCGGCGAAGCGCAGGTCGTCCGTCAGCGTGGCGTTGGCCTGCGCGATGACGAAGCGGTCCTCCTCGTCGGCCGTCAGGTAGTCGACCTCGTCGGTGACCTGACCGTCGACGACCTTGCGGTACGGCGTCTCGACGAAACCGAACGCGTTGACCCGGCCGTACGAGGCGAGCGAACCGATCAGACCGATGTTCGGGCCTTCGGGCGTCTCGATCGGGCACATACGGCCGTAGTGCGACGGGTGCACGTCACGGACCTCGAAGCCGGCCCGCTCACGGGACAGACCACCCGGGCCGAGCGCGGACAGACGACGCTTGTGCGTCAGCCCGGACAGCGGGTTGTTCTGGTCCATGAACTGCGACAGCTGGCTGGTGCCGAAGAACTCCTTGATGGAGGCGACGACCGGCCGGATGTTGATCAGGGTCTGCGGCGTGATCGCCTCGACGTCCTGGGTGGTCATGCGCTCACGGACGACGCGCTCCATACGAGCCAGACCGGTGCGGACCTGGTTCTGGATGAGCTCGCCGACGCTGCGCAGACGGCGGTTGCCGAAGTGGTCGATGTCGTCGGTCTCGACGACGATCGTCTGACCGCTGTCGGCGACCGTCTCGGTCTCACCCGCGTGCAGCTTCACCAGGTACTTGATCGTCGAGATGACGTCCTCGACGGTCAGGATGCCCGCGTCGAGCGGAGCGTCCGCACCCAGCTTCTTGTTGACCTTGTAGCGGCCGACCTTGGCGAGGTCGTAACGCTTGGGGTTGAAGTACAGGTTCTCAAGGAGCGTCTGCGCGGCCTCACGCGTGGGGGGCTCGCCCGGACGCAGCTTGCGGTAGATGTCGAGCAGCGCGTCGTCCTGGCCCTGGGTGTGGTCCTTCTCCAGGGTGGCGCGCATCGACTCGTACTCGCCGAACTCCTCGAGGATCTGCTCGGTCGTCCAGCCGAGCGCCTTGAGCAGGACGGTGACGGACTGCTTGCGCTTGCGGTCGATACGGACACCGACCATGTCGCGCTTGTCGATCTCCATCTCCAGCCAGGCACCCCGGGACGGGATGATCTTGGCCGAGAAGATGTCCTTGTCGGACGTCTTGTCGATGGTCGAGTCGAAGTAGACGCCGGGCGAACGGACCAGCTGCGACACCACGACACGCTCGGTGCCGTTGATGACGAACGTGCCCTTGTTCGTCATGAGCGGGAAGTCGCCCATGAAGACCGTCTGGGACTTGATCTCGCCGGTCTCGTTGTTGGTGAACTCAGCCGTCACGAAGAGCGGGGCGGCATACGTGAAGTCGCGCTCCTTGCACTCGTCGATGCTGTTCTTCGGCGGCTCGAAGCGGTGGTCACGGAACGTCAGCGACATCGACCCGGAGAAGTCCTCGATCGGGGAGATCTCCTCGAAGATCTCCTCCAGACCGGACTTCGTGGGGACGTCCTGACCGGACTCCAGAGCCTCCTCGACCCGACTCTGCCAGGCGGTGTTCCCGAGCAGCCAGTCAAAGCTCTCGGTCTGCAGCGCGAGCAGGTTGGGAACCTCGAGAGGCTCCTTGATCTTTGCAAAGGAGATGCGCAGCGGGGCGGTGCTGGCGCCGTTGTTCATATTCGCGGTCGAGGCGTTGCGCGAGGCGGCCAAGAGGGGGTCCTTCCGAGGGCTCGGACTCACTACGCGCGTACCGGCCCCTCACCCACACACAGAGACAGAAATCCCAGGTCAGGGAATTCCGATCGTCAATGCTGAGGCGAGGGCAGACCCCTGGTGACGGGCAGGGGACAGCTAACAGGCAGCGCAAAGGGTCAGTGTAGCCACTCGGCACACTGCTGTCCAGTCCCGGTTTTCGGAGACCCTCGTTGTTCTCAACGTCTGCGCCATGCCTGCCCTCAACGCACGTTGATACTGCCCTCTTCGTCGTCGATCCATGCCTCGGAATCGGATCCTTGTGACGACGCGTCCTGAGAATTGCGCGCTGCGTGCGGTTCGTCAAGGCCCCCTTGGCCGAACCAGGGGTTCCGGAGACACGACGAAGATCACCATACCCCTCGCGTATGCGAGAGCAAGGCAACCGTGGCCGGACCCCCGGGAACGCCGAAGAGCGACCACCCGAATGGATGATCGCTCTTCGGTGCGTACGCGTTACAGCCCTACGGGGCTGTCACAGGCGCTCGCGAAGGTCTTACTTGACCTCGACGGAGGCACCGGCGCCCTCGAGGGCCTCCTTGGCCTTGTCGGCGGCTTCCTTGTTGACCTTCTCGAGAACCGGCTTCGGCGCACCGTCGACCAGGTCCTTGGCCTCCTTCAGGCCGAGGGAGGTCAGCTCACGCACGACCTTGATGACCTGGATCTTCTTGTCGCCGGCGCCCGCGAGGATGACGTCGAACTCGTCCTTCTCCTCAACGGCCTCGGCGCCCGCACCGGCACCCGCGGCACCGGCAACGACGACCGGCGCGGCAGCGGCGGCGGTGACGTCGAACTTCTCCTCGAACGCCTTCACGAACTCGGAAAGCTGGATGAGGGTCATGTTCTCGAACTCGGCGAGCAGTTCTTCCTGGGTGAGAGCCACGATGGCTTTCCTTCCACTAATCGGCTGGTGCCGGATGTACATGTCTGGCGGGCGTACGTTGGCCCGCTACGACCTCCGCCTCAGGCGGCGGCGGTCATCGTGCGAGCCGAATTACTCGGCACCGCCCTGCTCGTCCTGCTTGGCGCGCAGCGCGTCCACGGTGCGGACGAGCTTCGACGGCAGCGCCTGGAAGACGGAGGCAGCCTGGGACTGCTTCGCCTTGAAGGCACCGGCCAGCTTGGACAGCAGAACCTCGCGGGACTCGAGGTCCGCAAGCTTCTTGATCTCGTCGGCGCTGAGCGCCTTGCCCTCAAGGACACCGCCCTTGATGACGAGATTCGGGTTTTCCTTGGCGAAGTCACGGAGACCCTTCGCCGACTCCACCGGGTCACCGGTGACGAAGGCGACAGCCGTCGGACCGTTGAACAGGTCGTCCAGCGTCGTGATCCCGGCCTCGTTGGCCGCAATCTTGGTCAGCGTGTTCTTCACCACGGCGTACTGGGCGTTCTCACCGAGCGACCGGCGCAGCGTCTTGAGCTGCGCCACGGTGAGACCGCGGTACTCGGTCAGCACAGCGGCGCTGGAGTTGCGGAACTGCTCCGTCAACTCCGCAACCGCGGCAGCCTTGTCGGGCCTCGCCATGAGCCTCGGCCTCCTTCCGGGTGATTCGGACCGCGCGGACCCGAAGGAGGACTGGGGAAAACGAAACGCCCCGGCGCAGGCGCACGGGGCGGACTCGACCGGCCGCACACGCGGGACGCGTGTACTCCGGGAGTTCTTCCACTGTCACCTGCGCGGGTCGTCCGCATTTCAGCGGATCCTTCGGCCACCGCACCCTCTTGCGAGCGCACGGCAACGACCAGCGGTCTTTGGCTTCTGTAGGAGAGTACGGGACGGATTCGCTGTCAAGCAAATCGGCCCTTACGGTGCTCAGCTCCTCGTCCGGTCCAGCGTCCCTCGGCAGCCGAAGCCTGGGCCCAGGCGCCCGTGCCCGCGCTCAGGGCGTACCGCCGAGTCCCCCGCGCTTCTTCAGCAGGTCCTTGAGGTCCACGGTGTCCCCCGCCGGAGGCTTCTCGGCCGTGGCCTTCACGCCATAGTCGCTGTAGTACGCGGTCTGGGTGAGCTGCCCCGTGGCCGTGTGGCCCTTCTCGACCTTCTTGACCAGCAGGTTGCGGCTGTCGACCCATATGTCGACGGTCTGCGTGGAGGAGCCCTCCCCGGGCACGGTGCCGGAGTAGTGCGAGGTGGGCTCGCCCCTCACCGTCTCCTCGCCGACCTTCCGCACGTCCGTGGAGGTCAGCAGCAGCTTCACGGACGTGTGCGGCGCGGTGCCGCGCATCTGGTCCGCGAGGTCCGCTCCCGAGCCGCCCGCGAGGTCGTCCAGGTCGTCGTAGGCGTACTTGATCCAGTGCTTGCCGTCGGCCTTCTCGGCGAACCCGTCGCCCATGCGCGCGTAGTAGGCGTCGGGGAGATAGCGGGCCTCCATCGACGTGGTGCCGAGCCGGCGCATCGCGTCGGCCGTGGTGCCGCCGGTGTAGGTGATCGTCAGGGTGCCGGTGAGGCCGTCGCTCCAGGCGAGGGCGCCGTCGGCCGTCATGGACAGCGCCGAGCCCATGGTGGTCGTGGACTTCACCCGGGCGGACTCGGCCTGGCCGGTGGACCGTTCGACGGCGCGCAGGGCGGCTGTGACGGCGCGGGACGGCGTGGGGCGGCTCTGCTCGTCGGGACGGCCGGAGGAGGAGGTACAGGCGGCCAGGGCCGTCAGCGCGGTCAGCAGCGCGATCCAGAGCACCGACCGGCGCGCCCTCGTACTCGTCATTCGTCCCCCCTGTGCGAACCCCGTTAATGAAAGTTAACCCAGGGCACTGACAAACGGGGCCGGACAAGGGGACGGGCCCCGCACCCGGGAAGGGTGCGGGGCCCGCTTCGAGCCTGGTGAGCCGATGGCTCAGACCGCGGCCGGGTCCTCCTCGACGAGGAGGTTGCGGGTGCGGTTCGGGTCGACCGGAACGCCGGGGCCCATCGTGGTGGTGATGGCGGCCTTCTTGATGTAGCGACCCTTGGCGGCGGACGGCTTCAGACGGAGGATCTCCTCCAGCGCGGCGCCGTAGTTCTCCACCAGCTTGGTGTCGTCGAAGGACACCTTGCCGATGATGAAGTGCAGGTTCGAGTGCTTGTCGACGCGGAACTCGATCTTGCCGCCCTTGATGTCGGTGACGGCCTTGGCGACGTCGGGGGTGACGGTGCCGGTCTTCGGGTTCGGCATCAGACCACGCGGGCCGAGGACGCGGCCGAGGCGGCCGACCTTGCCCATGAGGTCCGGGGTGGCGACGACGGCGTCGAAGTCCAGGCGGCCCTTCGAGACCTCGTCGATCAGCTCGTCGGCACCGACGATGTCGGCGCCCGCGGCACGCGCGGCCTCGGCACGGTCGCCGGTCGCGAAGACCAGGACCCGGGCGGTCTTACCGGTGCCGTGCGGAAGGTTCACGGTGCCACGGACCATCTGGTCGGCCTTACGCGGGTCGACACCCAGACGGAAGGCGACCTCGACGGTGCCGTCGAACTTGGTCGTGGACGTCTCCTTGGCGAGACGGACGGCCTCGAGCGGGGCGTAGAGCTTCTCCCGGTCGACCTTGGCGTCCGCAGCGCGGAGAGTCTTGCTGCGCTTGCTCACTGCTGCTCCTGTGTGTTCTTAGGAGTCGTGGTCCGGGCCGAGCAGGCCCTTCCACGTGTCTGCTTGATGTACGGGGGTTGAGGTCAGCCCTCGACCGTGATGCCCATGGAACGGGCGGTGCCGGCGATGATCTTCGCGGCGGCGTCCAGGTCGTTGGCGTTGAGGTCGGGCATCTTGGTGGTGGCGATCTCGCGGACCTGCGCCTCGGTGATCTTGGCGACCTTGGTCTTGTGCGGCTCGCCGGAGCCCTTCTCCACGCCCGCGGCCTTGAGGATCATCTTGGCGGCCGGCGGAGTCTTGGTGATGAAGGTGAAGGAACGGTCCTCGTAGACCGTGATCTCCACCGGGATGACCCAACCGCGCTGCGACTCGGTCGCGGCGTTGTAGGCCTTGCAGAACTCCATGATGTTGACGCCGTGCTGACCCAGCGCGGGGCCGACCGGCGGGGCCGGGTTGGCGGCACCGGCCTGGATCTGGAGCTTGATGAGCCCCGTGACCTTCTTCTTCTTGGGAGGCATTACTCTCCGGGTCCTTTCGATTGAAGTGTGCCCTCGCCCGGGTCGCGTCCCGGATGAAGGCATACCGCACAACGATAACGGGTATAGATGCGCGGCTGAAAACCGAGCAGGTCAGACCGGCTGCGGGAGCCCGTCTGACCTGCGCGGAAGCGGTGAGTCCAGAAGACTCGGAAACCCCGGGGGGCCTAGTTCTTCTGGATCTGGTCGAAGGAGAGCTCGACCGGCGTCTCGCGGCCGAAGATCTCCACGAGGCCCTTGACCTTCTTCGAGTCGGCGTTGATCTCGTTGATGGTGGCCTGCAGCGTGGCGAACGGGCCGTCGGTGACGGTGACCGAGTCGCCGACCTCGAAGTCCAGGACCTGGACCTCGACCTTGCGGGCCGGAGCCGGCTTGCCCTCGGCCTCGGCGGCCTCGCGGGCTGCCTTCTCCTCGGCCTCGGGAGCGAGCATCTTGACGATCTCGTCCAGGGTCAGCGGGTACGGGTCGTAGGCGTTGCCCACGAAGCCGGTGACGCCGGGGGTGTTGCGGACGACACCCCAGGACTCGTTCGTCAGGTCCATGCGGACCAGGACGTAACCCGGGAGCTTGTTCTGCTTGATCGTCTTGCGGTCGCCGTTCTTGATCTGGACGACCTCTTCCTGCGGCACCTCGGCCTGGAAGATGTAGTCCTCGACGTTCAGCGAGACGGCGCGCTGCTCCAGGTTGGTCTTCACGCGGTTCTCGTAGCCGGCGTAGGTGTGGATGACGTACCACTCGCCGGGCAGCGTGCGAAGCTCCTCGCGCAGGGCGGCGACGGGGTCGACGGGCTCGGCCTCCTCCTCGGCGGCCTCTTCCTCGTCCTCGACGTGCAGCGCGGCCTCCTCGGCCGGCTCGCCCGCCTCGGCGTCGGCAGCCTCGACCTCGTCCAGGTCCTCGTCCGCGCCCTCGACGATGTCGAGCTCGTCATCCACGGACTCGTCGTCCTGCCCGATCGGCTCGATGGCGTCGTTCAGGTTCTGGTCAGACACGGTGGCTGCTTCTTCCTGGATACATAGGGGTGGAACATGCGAAAGGGGCGCCGGTAACCACGGCGCCCTTCGCTCTTGGCTCAGCCGAAGACGTACTTGGCGGCGTTGTCGAGCCCATAGTCAATCACGGTCACCAGGCCGATCATGATGACGACGAAGATGATCACCACGGTGGTGTACGTCGTCAGCTGGTTGCGCGTCGGCCAGACGACCTTGCGGAGTTCCGCGACGATCTGGCGGTAGAAGAGCGCGAGTCGCTTCAGCGGGCCCTTCTTGCCGCGCTTGCCGCCCTTGCGGGTCTTCTTCTTGGACTCCGGCGCCTCGTCCTGGGCATCAGGCATGTCGATGGAGCCCACGGCGTCCGTCACTCGTCCTCACCTGATTCCGGGTCGTGGCCGTGCCGCGCCCGGTCTGAGCCGCACGGCGGTGCATTGCTGTACGTACATGCGCACACATCCTGGCGAAGGTGTGTGTAGCAGGGCCGGAGGGACTTGAACCCCCAACCGCCGGTTTTGGAGACCGGTGCTCTACCAATTGAGCTACGACCCTTTGGTGTGTCCACCAACGTACCGCATCCGACCGGGTGCTCGTTGTGCACCGTGCGACTGCGGGCTGTTGAAGGCCAACGAGGTGAGAGTGTACGTGGTCCCAGGCGCCCCGTCGAACAGAAAGTGGCCGATGAGGGCTTGGATGGCGGAAGATCGCCCGGAGTTCGGCGGTGCGACGGCGCAAGATCGCCCTGGCCGCGGGCCCGATCCGGACGAATGTTCAGCCGATGTTCAGTCTGTGAAACCCGCATGCCGCCCGCGTTTCCGGTCTGAAACCATGGGCCCCATGAGCGCTGCAACCCCTCCCACCGAGCGCCGGGTCTCCGCCCGAGTCGGCGCGATCTCCGAGTCCGCCACCCTCGCCGTGGACGCCAAGGCCAAGGCCCTCAAGGCCGCCGGGCGACCGGTGATCGGCTTCGGCGCCGGTGAGCCCGACTTCCCGACCCCGGACTACATCGTCGAGGCCGCCATCGAGGCCTGCAAGAACCCCAAGTACCACCGCTACACCCCGGCCGGCGGCCTGCCCGAGCTGAAGGCCGCGATCGCCGCGAAGACGCTGCGCGACTCCGGCTACGAGCCCGATGTCTCCCAGATCCTGGTCACCAACGGCGGCAAGCAGGCCATCTACGAGGCCTTCGCCGCGATCCTCGACCCGGGCGACGAGGTCATCGTCCCGGCCCCGTACTGGACGACGTACCCGGAGTCGATCCGCCTCGCGGGCGGTGTCCCGGTCGAGGTCGTCGCCGACGAGACCACCGGCTACCGCGTCTCGGTCGAGCAGCTGGAGGCGGCCCGCACCGAGAAGACGAAGGTCGTCCTGTTCGTCTCCCCGTCCAACCCGACCGGCGCGGTCTACAGCGAGGCCGAGACCGAGGCGATCGGCCGCTGGGCCGTCGAGCACGGCCTGTGGGTGATGACGGACGAGATCTACGAGCACCTGGTCTACGGCGACGCGGTGTCCGTGTCGCTGCCCGCGCTCCTGCCCGAGCTGCGCGACAAGTGCGTCGTGGTCAACGGTGTCGCCAAGACGTACGCCATGACGGGCTGGCGGGTCGGCTGGATCATCGGTCCGAAGGACGTCGTCAAGGCCGCGACGAACCTGCAGTCCCACGCCACCTCGAACGTCTCGAACGTGGCGCAGGTGGCCGCCCTCGCCGCCGTCTCCGGCGACCTGGACGCCGTCGCGAAGATGCGCGAGGCCTTCGACCGCCGCCGCAAGACGATCGTGCGGATGCTCAACGAGATCGAGGGCGTGGTCTGCCCGGAGCCCGAGGGCGCCTTCTACGCCTACCCCTCGGTGAAGGCCCTCATCGGCAAGGAGATCCGCGGCAAGCGCCCGCAGGACTCGGTCGAGCTGGCCGCGCTCATCCTGGAGGAGGCCGAGGTCGCGGTCGTCCCCGGCGAGGCCTTCGGTACGCCGGGCTATCTGCGGCTGTCGTACGCACTCGGTGACGAGGACCTCGTCGAGGGCGTGAGCCGGATCCAGAAGCTGCTGGCGGAGGCCACGGACTGAGGTCCGCCGCCGCCATGAGGCACCTCCGGTTCTCGGAGGTGCCTCATTTGTTTGTGCGAGCAAGACCACTAAAGGGGAAACCGCTACCGGGACCGCGGACACGTACGGCAGGATCCTGGAATGGAGCGTGTACGTGATGTCTCTGAACTGCCGAAAGCCCATCTGCACCTGCACTTCACCGGCTCGATGCGCCCGGCGACCCTGCTGGAACTGGCCGACAAATACGGTGTGCGTCTGCCGGAGGCGCTGACCGACGCGCTGACCAGCGGGGAGCCGCCGAAGCTGCGGGCGACGGACGAGCGGGGCTGGTTCCGCTTCCAGCGTCTGTACGACTCGGCGCGCTCGTGTCTGCGGCAGCCGGAGGACATCCAGCGGCTGGTCAGGGAGGCCGCGGAGGAGGACATCAAGGACGGCTCCGGGTGGCTGGAGATCCAGGTCGACCCGACGTCGTACGCGCCCCGGCTGGGCGGTCTGATTCCCGCGCTGGAGATCATCCTGGACGCGGTGGAGACGGCGTCGCGGGACACGGGTCTCGGGATGCGCGTCCTGGTCGCCGCGAACCGTATGAAGCATCCCCTGGACGCCCGCACGCTGGCGCGCCTCGCGGTGCGGTACGCCGATCGGGGGGTCGTCGGCTTCGGGTTGTCGAACGACGAGCGCCGGGGCATGGCGCGGGACTTCGACCGCGCCTTCCACATCGCCCGCGAGGGCGGGCTGCTGTCGGCCCCGCACGGCGGCGAGCTGACCGGTCCGTCCTCGGTCCGGGACTGCCTGGACGACCTGGACGCGAACCGGATCGGCCACGGGGTGCGGGCGGCCGAGGACCCACGGCTGCTGAAGCGGCTCGCCGACCGGGGCGTGACCTGCGAGGTGTGCCCCGCGTCCAATGTCGCCCTCGGCGTCTACGAGAAGCCCGAGGACGTCCCGCTGCGGACGCTGTACGAGGCCGGGGTGCCGATGGCCCTCGGGGCCGACGACCCGCTCCTCTTCGGCTCGCGTCTGGCCGCCCAGTACGACATCGCCCGCCACCACCACGCCTTCACGGACGAGGAGCTGGCGGAGCTGGCCCGGCAGTCGGTGCGCGGGTCGGCGGCGCCGGCGGAGATGAAGGCGAAGCTGCTGGCCGGGGTGGACGACTGGCTCGCCTAGCCACATCGGGTCGCTGTACCGGCGAGGTCAGTCGGCGATGCCGGCCAGCAGCGCACGGGCCAGCCGGGCGGCGAACTCGTCCACCGGCGGCCGCACCGCCTGCTTCGTGGCGTCATAGGCGAACGCCCGCTGCGCGCAGGCCCCCATCAGCAGGGATGCCGCCGCGAACGTGTCCGCGTCCGCGCCGACCCGCCCCAGCTCCTGCTCGGCCCGGAGATACGTGTCGAGCTCCTGGATCGGCACGTGCGGGCCCGCGCCCATCTGCCGTACGGCGTCGTCGTGCCGCCGCTTGAGGTCGGTCTGCGCGTACAGCGACGCGGCGATCGGGAAGCTCTGCTCGTAGAACAGCGCCGCCTGGCGGGCGATCTCGGTGAGGTTCTCCTCCAGGGAGTGCCGGCCCGGCTCGGCGGCGAGGCTGCTGAGCAGCGGGCGGAGCGGGGGCAGCCGCTCGGTGAGCACCTGGATGAAGAGCTCCTCCTTGCTGTCGAAATGCTTGTACAGGGCCGCCTCGGAGCACCCGGCCGCCCGTGCGATCTCCTTCGTCGTGGCTCGCGCGAGCCCGACGGTGCGCATCAGCTCGTAGGCGGCGTCGAGGAGTCGGACCCGGGTCGGTTTGGTCTCCATGGCATGTCCAATCGCCCTTGACGGGTGGGTGAGTACTTACTCACTCTAGAAGTTCCAGTGAGTGAATACTCACCCACTACCGCGAACTGCTGACCTCATGACACGAACTCAAGCGGACGGGAGCCCTCATGAAACTCACCGTTTTCGGCGCGACCGGAGGCATCGGCACGGAGATCGTCCGCCAGGCCCTGGACGCCGGGCACGAGGTCACGGCCGTCGTACGGGACCCTGCGCGCCTTCCCCTCACCGGCGACCGTCTGGAGGTGTTCCGCGCGGATCTCACCGACCCCGGTGCGCTGCGGCCCGCCGTCGCCGGACGGGACGCCGTGCTGTCCGGGCTCGGTGCGCGCCGGCGCGGGGACGCGGGGGTCGCGGCACGGCTGACCCGTACGGTGCTGGCGGCCCTGGAGGCCGAGGAGGTGCGGCGGCTGCTCGTGGTGAGCGCCGCGCCGGTCGGGCCCGAGCCGGAGGAGGACGGGTTCCTGGACCGTGCCGTGCGCGGCGTGGTGTCGGCGGCCCTCAAGGACATCTACGCCGATCTGCGGGTGATGGAGGCCGAGGTCGCCCGTGCCGCCGTGGACTGGACGGTCGTACGGCCCCCGCGGCTGCAGGACAAGCCGGTCACCGGCAGGTACCGCACGGTTGTGGGCGGGTTTCCGCGCAGGGGGCGCTTCATCGGGCGGGCGGATGTGGCGCACGCGATGCTGGGGATGGTCAAGGATGCGGCGACGGTGGGGCGGGGGGTTGGTGTGGCCTATTGAAGGGCTGGTCTGGAGGCCGCTTTGCGTGGAGGCGGCCTGGCCTGGAGACGGACGGCCTCGCTTGGAGAGGGCCTGGACGGAGCCTGGGCTAGAGGCTGACTCCGACCGTCACCGGCTCGTTCACCAGCGTGATGCCGAAGGTCTCGCGGACGCCTGCGACGACCTCGCGGGCGAGTGCGAGGAGGTCCTCGGTGGTCGCTTCGCCGCGGTTGGTGAGGGCGAGGGTGTGCTTCGTGGAGATGCGCGCGGGGCCGGTGCCGTACCCCTTCGTGAAGCCCGCCTTGTCGATGAGCCAGGCCGCGGACGTCTTGGTGCGGCCCTCCCCCGCGGGGTAGGCGGGCGGCTCCACGCCGCCGCCGAGGTGCTCGCGCACGCGCGCGTGGAACGCGGTGAACTGCTCGTCGGTGAGAATCGGGTTGGTGAAGAAGGATCCCGCCGACCAGGTGTCGTGGTCCTCGGGGTCCAGGACCATGCCCTTCCCGGTACGCAGCTTCAGCACGGTCTCACGGGCCGCCGCCAGGGGCACGCGGTCGCCGACCTCGACGCCGAGGGCGCGGGCCGTCTCGGCGTACTTGACGGGGGCGGAGAGGCCGTCGGCGTCCTCCAGTTGGAAGCGGACGCGCAGGACGACGTAGCGCTCGGGGTCGGCCTTGAAGCGGCTGTGGCGGTAGGAGAAGGCGCAGTCGGCGTTCGGGATGACGACGGTCTGGCCTGCCTGGCGGTCGTACGCGATCACCTCGGTGATCGTGGAGGAGACCTCCTGGCCGTAGGCGCCGACGTTCTGGATGGGCGTCGCGCCTGCGGAACCGGGGATTCCGGCGAGGCACTCGACTCCGGCGAGCCCGGCCTCGACGGTGCGGGCGACGGCGTCTGTCCAGACTTCGCCGGCGGCCAGTTCGAGGGTGGTGCCGTCGAGCTCGAAGCCCTTTGTGGCGATGACGAGTGCGGTGCCCTCGAAGCCCTTGTCGCCGATGACCAGGTTCGATCCGCCGCCGATGAGCAGCAGGGGGGTTCCTGCAGCGTCCGCCGCACGCACTACGTCGATCACTTCGGCGTCGGTGGTGGCGGTGACCAGGCGGGTGGCGGGGCCGCCCAGGCGGAAGGTCGTGAGGGGGGCGAGGGGGGCGTCGTGGAGTTCCTGCACGGGCTCAAGAGTACGGGTTGCCTCCGGCGGTTGGGCGGGGGTGCCTGCGGCGGCCTGCTGATGTTCGGTGGGGGTGCGGGTGTGATGCCTGCGGCGGCCCGTTGCTGTTCGGTGGGGGTGCGCGTAGCGCCTGCGGGTGGGTTGTGGGTCGGGGCCGGGGGGGGGGGGGGGGGGGGGGGGGGGGGGGGGGGGGGGGGGGGGGGGGGGGGGGGGGGGGGGGGGGGGGGGGGGGGGGGGGGGGGGCGGCCGCCCGGGCCGCGCCCCCGCCCCCCCCC
>NZ_JBITES010000009.1:0-441224 GCF_044455405.1 Streptomyces sp. NPDC051243
GTAGACGGCCACGCTCGCGATGCCGGCATCCCGGCAGGCCCGGGCCACGCGGACAGCGATTTCGCCACGGTTGGCGATGAGCACCTTGCGCACGATTGAGGCTCCCTCCTTGAAACAAGCCGAGTTTAGGGACTGCCGACACGCCACATCGACCCGTCCCCGGTGGTGAGCTTGCCCACACGGAGCGTGATTCCAGGCTCGCTCGACCTGCGAAATCCCATGTCGCGCCTCGGCACGCAGGTCTCTCCCGGAAAACCCTAGCCCTCCGCTGTGGTCAAGGTCTCTGTCATCACGTGCTGCGGGCCACTTGGTTTCTTTGTGGAATCCCTACGAATGGCCCAATGATTCTTTGCCTCCGCCCGAACCCTTGTCCCGGGGTTTACCCGTTAGTAGCGTTCGCGATGTCTCGAACGTACTAGGGGTAACCGGCGCCTCGATCGGGCGGCGGCCGAAGGTGGGTGGGGGCCGGTGGTGCGCAGGCCGGTGGCGTTGGTTTTGGCGCTGGTGCTCTTCGTCGAGGCGCTCGGCATCGCGGGGCTGAACTGGCTCCTCGGGAACGTCGTCGACGGTCAGGACATGTCCCTGGCGGGGCTGGACCCGGACGTGATGTCGGTGTCGTCGAAGGTCGGCGGTCTGGTCTTCGGCGCCTACTTCGCGCTGTGCGGCCTGGTCGCCCTGCTCGTCGGCGTGCGCAACCGGGCCCCGGCCGGCCTCGGCCGCATCCTGCTGATCAGCGCGGCCGTGGTGCACGGGCTGCTGGGCGCGTTCGTCTGGGGGCTGGTGGGCTGGACGGCGTTCCTGTTCATGATGGTCGTACTCGCCTTGATAGTGCTGCTGCTCATGACGTACGACGCCCAGGGCGCGCCGGAGGAGCCCGCCGACGCCGTTCCCGACGGGGATCAGGGCGACGACGGCTCCCCGGCCGGGGGCTCCCCGGTCAGCTCTCCGCCGGCGCCCACAACTCCGTGATGCCGATGCCCAGTTGGCCCAGCAGCCGGCGGACCAGTGGCAGGCTGATGCCGATCACATTGCCGTGGTCGCCGTCGATGCCGTCGATGAACGGGGCCGAGCGGCCGTCGAGGGTGAAGGCCCCGGCGACGTAGAGGGGTTCGCCGGAGGCCACGTACGCGGCGATCTCGTCGTCGGTCGGCTCGCCGAAGCGGACGACCGTGGAGGCGGTGGCGGAGGTGTACCGGCCGGTGACGGTGTCGTAGACGCAGTGGCCGGTCTGGAGTGTGCCCGCCCGGCCGCGCATCGACTTCCAGCGGGCCGTGGCCTCCTCGGCGTCGGCCGGCTTGCCCAGGGCCTCGCCGTCCAGGTCGAGGACCGAGTCGCAGCCGATCACGATCGCGCCCTTGACCTCGGGCTTCGCCGCCACGACGGAGGCCTTCGCCTCGGCCAGCGCCAGCGCGAGCTCGGCGGGGGTGGGTGCGGTGACGGCGTCCTCGTCGACGCCGCTCACGATGACCTCGGGGTCGAGTCCGGCCTGGCGCAGGAGGTTGAGCCTGGCGGGGGACTGGGAGGCGAGGACTAGCCGGCGGCGGGGCTGATCAGTCATGCGGTCAGCGTATCGGCGTGCCCGGCGGGACTCATCACGGCCGGATTCACCACAGCCCGAGCACGATCATCGTGAGCACCATGGCCAGCGCCATGAGAACGCCCAGTCGCCGCAACATCTCCTGCATGTCACGCAGTTCCTTGGGCGGCTCGTTCTCGGGGTCGGACCACAGCATGCCTTCCATCGTCCGTCGGGGATCGGGGGCGGCGCCTGAGTACCCGTACTCAACTTTTCTCCAAACGGTGCTAGCGTTCCATTAGCTAATGGGTCGTTGGTTCCGTTTGGAGGTCGCATCGTGTTCACCGCTTCCTGGATCGCCTCACCTCAGCTGCCCAGCGAGGGCTTCACGCCCAACTGGTCCCGCGAGGGCTTCTGGCGCCAGTCGCTGCGGCAGGTCGTACGGCTGTCGGCGGGGGGTGGCCGGGTGCGGGTGCGGCTCTCCAACGCGTACGGCACCTCGCCCGTGCGGGTCGCGGGTGGGAGCGTGGGGCGTACGGCCGCCGGGGCCGGTGTGGAGCCGGGGTCGCTCACGCGGCTCACCTTCGGAGGCGCCGGTGAGACCGCGATGCCGGCGCGCGGGGAGGTCGTCAGCGATGACGTGCCGCTCGCCGTCGCCGCCGGGGAGTCGGTGACCGTGACGCTGTACTTCGACGCCGCGACCGGTCCCGCGACCTTCCACGCGCAGGCCTTCACGACCGGCTACCGGGGCGGGGGAGACCTGTCGGCGGAGACCGGCGGCGAGGGCTTCGACGAGATCACCGAGTCCTGGTACTTCCTGTCGGCCGTGGAGGTCGACTCCGGCCGCGCGGACGCCGTCGCCCTCTTCGGCGACTCGATCACGGACGGGTTCGGCTCGACGCCGGGTGCGAACCTGCGCTGGTCGGACGCGCTCGCCGGGCGCACGGGGCGTCCGGTGCTCAACGCCGGTATCGGCGGGAACCTGCTGCTCAACGACTCGGCGTGGTACGGCGAGCGGGGTGTCCGGCGGTTGCGGCGGGACGTCCTCGACCGGCCCGGCGTGGACACGCTCGTCGTGCTGCTCGGCCTCAACGACATCGGCTTCAGCGAGACGGACGAGCAGCCGACGTACAAACCGGCGCCGGTGGTCGAGACGCCCGAACTCGTCGCCGGTCACCGGGAGTTGATACGGCAGGGCAGGGCGGCGGGGCTACGGGTGATCGGTGCGACCCTGCTGCCGTTCGGGGGGTCGGACCACTGGGGTGAGCGGGCGGCCAAGGTGAGCCACGAGCTGAACGAATGGATCCGTTGCTCGGGGGAGTACGACGCGGTGGCGGACCTCGACCGGGCGCTGGCCGATCCGGCGGACCCGGACCGGCTGCGGCCGGCGTACGACTTCGGCGATCACCTGCACCCGAACGACGCCGGATACGAGGTCATGGCCGAAGTCGTGTCGACGCTTCTCTAGGCGGGCCAGTACGTCCGCGCCCACGTCGTGGGCCCCGGCTGCGGCACCCGCTGTGCCGCGATGCGGGCCGGGTCCGCCCAGGAGTCGCGCGGGGCCGGTGCGCCGGGCGGCAGGGCGCCTGCCGCCGCGGCGCGGGCGCGGACCACCGCCAGTGCGGCGGCCAGCTCCTCGGGTGTCGGGTTGCCCCGGAGGACCTTGATGTTCATGACGGCTCCCAGCAGGCCTAGAGGGGGATGTTGCCGTGCTTCTTCGGGGGCAGGGATTCCCGCTTGGTACGCAGCTGACGCAGGCCGCGTACGACGTGCAGCCGTGTGTCGGACGGCATGATCACCGCGTCGACGTAACCGCGCTCGGCCGCGATGTAGGGGTTGAGGAGGGTGTCCTCGTACTCCTGGATCAGCCGGGCGCGCACCGCCTCCAGGTCCTCACCGTTTGCCTCCGCTTCAGCGATGGTGCGGCGGTGCAGGATGTTGACGGCGCCCTGGGCGCCCATGACGGCGATCTGGGCGGTCGGCCAGGCGAGGTTGAGGTCGGCACCCAGGTGCTTGGAGCCCATGACGTCGTAGGCGCCGCCGAAGGCCTTGCGGGTGATGACCGTGATGAGCGGGACCGTCGCCTCGGCGTAGGCGTAGATCAGCTTGGCGCCGCGCCGGATGATGCCGGTGTGCTCCTGGTCGACGCCCGGGAGGAAGCCGGGGACGTCGACGAAGGTGATGACTGGGACGTTGAAGGCGTCACACGTCCGTACGAACCGCGCGGCCTTCTCACTCGCGTCGATGTCGAGGCAGCCGGCGAACTGCATCGGCTGGTTGGCGACGATGCCGACGGGACGGCCCTCCACCCGCCCGAACCCGGTGAGGATGTTCGGCGCGAACAGCGGCTGCGTCTCGAAGAACTCGGCGTCGTCCAGAACGTGTTCGATCACCGTGTGCATGTCGTACGGCTGGTTCGCGCTGTCCGGGACGATCGTGTCCAGCTCGCGGTCCTCGTCGGTGACGGAGAGGTCCGCCTCCTCCGGGAAGGCCGGCGGCTCGGAGAGGTTGTTGGACGGCAGGTACGACAGCAGCTGCTTGACGTACTCGATGGCGTCCTTCTCGTCGCCGGCCATGTGGTGGGCCACGCCGGAGGCCGAGTTGTGGGTACGGGCCCCGCCCAGCTCCTCGAAGCCGACGTCCTCGCCGGTGACGGTCTTGATGACGTCCGGGCCGGTGATGAACATGTGCGAGGTCTGGTCGACCATGACCGTGAAGTCGGTGATGGCGGGGGAGTAGACCGCGCCGCCCGCACACGGGCCCACGACCAGGCTGATCTGCGGGATCACCCCGGAGGCGTGGGTGTTGCGGCGGAAGATCTCGCCGTAGGCACCCAGGGAGGCCACGCCCTCCTGGATCCGTGCACCGCCGGAGTCGTTGATGCCGATGACCGGACAGCCGGTCTTCAGCGCGAAGTCCATGACCTTGACGATCTTCTGGCCGTAGACCTCGCCCAGCGCACCGCCGAACACGGTGAAGTCCTGCGAGAAGACCGCCACCGGACGGCCGTCGACGGTGCCGTACCCGGTCACCACCCCGTCCCCGTACGGGCGGTTCTTCTCCAGCCCGAAGTTGGTGGAGCGGTGCCGGGCGAACTCGTCGAGCTCGACGAACGACCCCTCGTCGAGGAGCAGCTCGATGCGCTCACGGGCCGTCAACTTGCCCTTGGCGTGCTGCTTTTCGACGGCGCGTGCGGAGCCGGCGTGCGTCGCTTCCTCGATACGGCGCTGGAGATCCGCGAGCTTGCCCGCGGTGGTGTGGATGTCGATCCCTTGGGGCTCTTGGATCTCGTGACGCTCTTCCGGCTCGGACATCGGGATGGCGCTCCCTGCCTGCTCAAAAGGGGGGACGGTTACTCATCCGTAGCGTAGTGGGGTGCCTACGAAACAGCAGTGCGGCGTTTGCCACACCTAGGGTGGCTTGCATGACGCCGCGAGATGCATCAGACGACAGCCGCTGGTCCGACCTGGACCGTCCGCCGCTCAACGCCGCCGCGCTGCGACGCGGGCTCGTACGGGAGGGCGGGCTGTGGTGCGACGTGGACGTGGTGCGGAGCACCGGCTCCACCAACACGGACCTCGTGGCCCTGGCCACCGAGGGCAAGGCGGAGGAGGGCGCGGTCCTGGTGGCCGAGGAGCAGACGGCCGGCAAGGGCCGCCTCGACCGGCAGTGGACGGCTCCGCCCCGCTCGGGGCTGTTCTTCTCCGTGCTGCTGAATCCGGCCGTGGTGCCGGTGCCGGTGGCCCGGTGGGGGTGGCTGCCGCTGCTCACGGGGGTGGCCGTGGCGACGGGGCTGTCGCGGGCGGCGGGCGTCGATACGGCACTCAAGTGGCCGAACGACCTGCTGGTGACCGTCGGCGGCGAGGAACGCAAGGCCGGCGGGATCCTCGCGGAGCGGGCCGGGAGCACCGGGGTCGTCATCGGGGTCGGCATCAACGTCACGCTGCGTGAGGACGAGCTGCCGGTGCCCCAGGCGGGTTCGCTGGCGCTGGCCGGGGCGGTGAGCACGGACCGGGATCCGTTGCTGCGGGCGGTGCTGCGGTCGCTGGAGGAGTGGTACGGGCGGTGGCGGGCCGCGCTGGGGGATCCGGTGGTGAGCGGGCTGCAGGAGGCGTATGCGGCGGGGTGCGCGACGCTGGGGAGGGTCGTGCGGGCCGAGTTGCCGGGGGAGCGGTCGGTTGTCGGGGAGGCCGTGGCGATCGACGGGGACGGGCGGTTGGTGATCGTGACGGAGGAAGGGGCGCGGGAGGCGGTGGGGGCGGGGGACATCGTGCACTTGCGGTTGGCGTGAGGATTGCCGACCCAGAGGCCCGCACCCCTGCCGGGTGCCCCACCAGCAGGCAGTCACGGGAACCGTCGGCTCAACCTGACGGAGTGAGCTGGCGCACACCTGCCGTACAGTGAAGGCCGGTCGAGTACTGACCGCGGCAGATCGGAAGGGCAGCAGGCGTGACCGTCGACGACACGGGCTCCGGCGCGGGCGCGGACGGCCGGGTGGACCCCCACGCCGCCGACCCCGGCGAGGATCCGCTCGCCCTGCGCCTGGAACAGCTCATCCTCGGCGCGGAGCGACGCTACACCCCGTTTCAGGCGGCCCGTAGCGCCGGTGTCTCCATGGAACTGGCATCCCGGTTCTGGCGGGCCATGGGGTTCGCCGACATCGGGCAGGCCAAGGCGCTGACCGAGGCCGACGTGCTGGCGCTCAGACGTCTCGCCGGTCTCGTCGAGGCGGGGCTGCTCAGCGAGGCCATGGCCGTGCAGGTGGCCCGGTCCACCGGGCAGACCACCGCCCGGCTGGCCGAGTGGCAGATCGACTCGTTCCTGGAGGGCCTGACCGAGCCGCCCGAGCCGGGGATGACGCGGACCGAGGTGACGTACCCGATCATCGAACTGCTCCTGCCCGAGCTGCAGGAGTTCCTCGTCTACGTCTGGCGGCGCCAGCTCGCCGCCTCGGCGGGCCGGGTCATCCAGGCCGCCGACGACGAGGAGATGGTCGACCGGCGCCTGGCCGTGGGCTTCGCCGACCTGGTCGGCTTCACGCGGTTGACCCGCCGTATGGAGGAGGAGGAACTCGGCGAGCTCGTCGAGGCCTTCGAGACCACCGCGGCCGACCTGGTCGCCGCGCGTGGTGGGCGGCTGATCAAGACCCTCGGTGACGAGGTTCTGTACGCGGCCGACGACGCCGGGGTCGCCGCGGAGATCGCCCTTCGCCTCATCGAGACGATGGCCAACGACGAGACGATGCCCGAGCTGCGCGTCGGCATCGCGTTCGGCACGGTGACCACTCGAATGGGCGATGTCTTCGGTACGACCGTGAACCTTGCCTCCCGGCTGACGTCGATAGCTCCGCGTGATGCCGTTCTCGTCGACAGCGCGTTCGCGGAGGAGCTCGTCCGAACGGGTGAAGCGCCGGTGTCGGAGGCGGAGGCGGCGGAAGCGGCTGCTGCCGCCGAGAAGGAAGGCGAGGAGCCGCCGGTGTATCGGTTCGCGTTGCAGCCGATGTGGCAGCGGCCGGTGCGGGGACTTGGCGTGGTCGAGCCGTGGCTGTTGACGCGGAGGGCGTCCGACGGGGGCGAGTGAGCGCCGTTGAGTCGAGCGGGCGTTGCGGTGCGGGAGCTTGTCAGTCGTCGCTTCTCAAGGGATCCACACACAGGCCGATGACCGGGACGCAGACGGGGTTGTCGTCGGGCTGAGTCGGCTGTGGGGCCGGGGGGTTCGGGGTGGGCCGGCCCGCTGGTGGGGTCGGAGTCCGGGACGGGGTCGGGGCCGGTCGGGGTGCCTGGCTCGTCGGAGCTGGTCGGCGGGGTGTCGGGGTGCCGGTGCCGGCCGTTGTCGTGTCCGGCGGCGTCGCCCTGGTGTTCGTGGTCGGTACGACGATCGTGGCCGTCGTCGGTGTCGCGCCCTGGCCGCCCATGGCGTGGGTCGCCGACGGGCTCGGCTGCGGGGCTGTCGTCGGGACCGTGGCGGCGGCGTTGTCGGCGTGCTCCGGGGCGGTGATCGGGTCCGAGGCGGGGTCGGTCTCCGGCGTGCCGAGGCCGGTGACGTCGGAGTCGGGGGTCAGGCGTACGAGGCTCAGGGCGCCGGCCGCCAGGGCGAGTCCGCCGGCCGCGAGGAGGGCCTTGCGGGGGCGGGGGCGGCGGTGGCGGCCGCGCGGGCCGAAGAGGCGGGCGGTGGAGGCGTACGGCTCGCTCGCCCCGGTTTCCGGTGACGGCTCCGTGGCTGCGGTACGAGGCGTCGCACCGCTCGCATTCGCCCCGATCGCCCCAGCGTTCGCCCCTGCCCCGATCGCCGTAGCGTCAGCCCCCGCTCCGTTCCCCGCAGCGCTCGCCCTCGCCCCGTTCGCCGTAACACCCATCGCGACCCCTCCCCATGCGCCCGCGCCCCCAATGCGCCGTGGTGTCGCGCACGTTATGCGCTGTCCGTGAGGGTGCGGCGGGACTTGGGCGGCATGTCACTCGAACGGGGTGTCGGGCCTGGACTCGGAACCGCTCGTGGTGGGCCTTTCCCCGGCGGGGTGCGGCTGCGATGATCGGGGCGAGTGTTGTTAACCCGCGTTAACCGGAGGGTGTCATGAGCGAGGAGCGGTACGGGGAGTTCGTGCTGGTGCGGCGGCACGGCGACGGGGGTGTCGGGCATGTCGCGGAACTCGCCCTCGACCGGCCCAAGGCCATGAACGCCGTCTCGACGGAGATGGCCCGGTCGATCGCGGGGGCGTGTGCCGCGCTGGGTGCGGACCGTGACGTACGGGCGGTGGTGCTGACCTCGACGCATGAGCGGGCGTTCTGTGTCGGGGCGGACCTGAAGGAGCGGAATTCCTTCAGTGACGCGGAGTTGGTGCGGCAGCGGCCGGTGGCGCGGGGGGCGTACACCGGGGTGCTGGAGTTGCCGGTGCCGACGATCGCGGCGGTGCACGGCTTCGCGCTGGGCGGTGGCTTCGAGCTGGCGTTGGCCTGCGATGTGATCGTGGCCGACCGTACGGCCGTGGTGGGGCTGCCGGAGGTCTCGGTCGGGGTCATTCCCGGCGGCGGCGGGACGCAGTTGCTGCCGCGGCGGGTGGGGGCGGCCCGGGCGGCGGAGCTGATCTTCACGGCGCGCCGGGTCGAGGCCGTCGAGGCCCGGCAGCTGGGGTTGGTGGACGAGCTGGTGGACGAGGGGCGGGACCGGGAGGAGGCGCTGGCGCTGGGCGCCCGGATCGCGGCGAACTCCCCGGTGGGGCTGCGGGCGGCCAAGCGGGCGTTGCGGCTGGGGCACGGGCTGGATCTGCGGGCCGGGCTGGAGGTCGAGGACGCGGCGTGGCGGGCGGTGGCGTTCTCGGGGGACCGGGCGGAGGGGGTGGCGGCGTTCAACGAGAAGCGGAAGCCGCAGTGGCCGGGGGAGTAGGTGTGCCTCGGTGCGCCGAACCCACAGGCGTGACCGTCACTCCAGCGCCGTATCAATGTCCTAGTTCGCCCTGAACGTCCTAGCCTGGAGTGATGGGTGAGGACAGACGGCTCGCGGCCGTGGTGGCGCTGGCGCAGGGGATGGCGGCGGCGCACACCCCGCGTGAGTCCTGGCGGGCGGCGGCGCTCGGGGCGTGTCGGGCGTTGGCCGGGAGCTTTGCCGCGCTGTCGGTGTGGGAGCGGGAGCTCGGGCGGCTGCGAGTGCTCGTGAACGTGGGGGACCGGGCGCAGGGGGAGGAGGAGTTTCCGGGGGACGAGGCCTATCCGGTGCATCAGTTTCCGGAGATCACCGAGTTCCTGCACGAGCGGTGGGCGTCCGGTGGTGAGCCCAACGCCTGGGTGGAGACGGCCGACGGGCCGGCCACGGAGCACCCCGGGTACTGCCATCAGCGGGTCGCCGCTCTGCGGCGTCGTGGGCGAGGATGCTGTGTCGTCGCGCCGATCGTGCTGAACGGTCGGGCCTGGGGGGAGCTGTATGTCGCCCGTTCCGTCGGGGCGCCCGTCTTCGACCGGGGGGACGCCGACTTCGCGACCGTGCTGGCGTCCGTCGTGGCCGCCGGGATCGCGCAGAGCGAGCGGCTGGAGGAGGCGCGGCGGCTGGCGTTCACCGACGCGCTGACCGGGCTCGCCAATCGGCGTGCGGTGGATGTGCGGTTGGAGGAGGCCATCGAGCGGCACCGTGCTCACGGGGTCGTCGTCAGCCTCGTCGTGTGTGACCTCAACGGGCTCAAGCGGGTCAACGACACACGGGGGCACGCCGTCGGGGACCGGCTGCTGGAGCGGTTCGGGTCGGTGTTGTCGCTGTGCGGGGCGATGCTGCCCGGTGCGCTCGCCGCGCGGCTCGGCGGTGACGAGTTCTGCCTGCTGGCCGTGGGGTCGCCGGTCGACGAGGTGGTGAAGGCCGCCGACGAACTGTGCCGGCGGGCCGCCGAGTTGGAGCTCGGTGAGGGCGTCGCGTGCGGGGTGGCGTCGACGGACGACGCCGTCGGGCCCGTTCGGTCCGCCCGGCGGCTGTTCCGGCTGGCGGACGCGGCGCAGTACCAGGCGAAGGCGGTGCGGGCGGACCGGGCCGTGGTCGCGGGGCGGGAGGGGCCGGACGATCCGGTGGTGCGGCTCGCCGACGCGGAGCCGTCCGGGGAGGAGGGGGTCGTCGAGCGGCGGAGGTTCCGGGGGCGCGTGCCGTGACGCGCCCGGCGCCCGGAGCGAGCCATGGCTCTCCCCGCCCCGGCCGGCCCTGTCCGGCGCGGTAAGGGGTGTACCCCCCACCCACTAGTGACATCTTCGTCTTCACTGCGTACGCTCCTGAATATGGATATGCACACTGTGGTGGTGGGGACCTCCGGGGTCACCGCGTCCGACGTTCTCGCCGTGGCGCGGGGCGGGGCGCGGGTCGAGTTGTCGGTGGAGGCTGTCGCGGCACTGGGCGCGGCTCGCGAGATCGTGGACGCGCTGGCGGCCAAGCCCGACCCCGTGTACGGCGTCTCCACCGGGTTCGGCGCCCTGGCGACCCGGCACATCAGCCAGGAGCTGCGGGCACAGCTGCAGCGCAACATCGTCCGCTCGCACGCCGCCGGGATGGGGCCGCGCGTGGAGCGGGAGGTCGTACGGGCCCTGATGTTCCTGCGCCTCAAGACGGTCTGCTCGGGGCACACGGGCGTGCGGCCGGAGGTCGCGCAGACCATGGCCGACCTGCTCAACGCCGGTATCACCCCGGTCGTCCACGAGTACGGCTCCCTCGGCTGCTCCGGTGACCTCGCTCCGCTCTCGCACTGCGCCCTCACTCTCATGGGCGAGGGCGACGCCGAGGGGCCCGACGGGGTCGTGCGGCCCGCCGGTGAGCTGCTCGCCGCGCACGGCATCGTCCCCGTCGAACTGCGCGAGAAGGAGGGCCTCGCCCTCCTCAACGGCACCGACGGCATGCTCGGCATGCTGATCATGGCCCTCGCCGACCTCGACATGCTCTACAAGTCCGCCGACGTCACCGCCGCCCTCAGCCTCGAGGCCCTGCTCGGGACGGACAAGGTCCTCGCGCCCGAGCTGCACGCCATCCGGCCGCACCCGGGGCAGGGTGCCTCGGCCGCCAACATGCTGGCCGTGCTGAAGGGTTCGGGGCTGACCGGGCACCACCAGGACGACGCGCCCCGCGTCCAGGACGCCTACTCGGTGCGCTGCGCCCCGCAGGTCGCCGGCGCCGGTCGGGACACCATGGCGCACGCGCGGCTCGTCGCCGAGCGGGAGCTCGCCTCGGCCGTCGACAATCCCGTCGTACTGCCCGACGGGCGCGTCGAGTCCAACGGCAACTTCCATGGGGCGCCCGTGGCGTATGTGCTCGACTTCCTCGCCATCGCCGCCGCCGACCTCGCCTCCATCGCCGAGCGCCGCACCGACCGGCTGCTCGACAAGAACCGCAGCCACGGGCTGCCGCCGTTCCTCGCCGACGACGCCGGGGTCGACTCCGGGCTGATGATCGCCCAGTACACCCAGGCCGCCCTGGTGAGCGAGATGAAGCGGCTGGCCGTGCCCGCGTCCGCCGACTCGATTCCGTCCTCCGCCATGCAGGAGGACCACGTCTCCATGGGCTGGTCGGCGGCGCGCAAGCTCCGTACGGCCGTCGACAACCTCACCCGGGTGCTCGCCGTCGAGCTGTACGCCGCCACCCGCGCCATCGAACTGCGTGAGGGACTCGCCCCGGCACCGGCCTCCCAGGCGGTCATCGACGCCGTACGGTCCGCCGGAGTACAGGGCCCCGGCCCCGACCGGTTCCTGGCCCCCGACCTCGCCGCGGCCGACGCGTTCGTGCGCGGCGGGGAGTTGGTGGCGGCGGCGGAGAAGGTCACCGGGCCGCTCCAGTGACACCCGTGCCGCTTCGGTGACATGGAAGGGGCCCTGCCCGCCGTACGAGCGGTTCGCGTCGTACGGCGGGCAGGGCCCTGGCGGTCCGTTACTTCAGCTTGGCGCCCTGGGCGTCGACCACCGCGGCCGGGACCGTGTAGTCCTTGCCGGTCATCAGCGCGCCGATGTTCATCGTGTAGTACGTCGCGACGGTGTTCCCGTGGCGGACGACCTCGGCGTGGGCCTGACCGGTCTCCCCGTCCTCCAGGTCCGAGGTCAGGGCGAACGCCACCGACTCGTCACCGGCGCCCGAGCCCTTCTCGGCGGCGACCTTGGTGAACTTGCCCCCGTCGCTCTTCTCCCCGGCGGTGAAGCCGCCCGCGCAGTTCTTCACCGCGTCGGAGACGGACTTGAACGCCTTCTCGGCGCCGTCGCCGTCGTAGGACGAGAGCCCCACGACGGTGACGTCGACGCTCAACGACTCGTTGAACGCGTCCTCGAACTCCCCTTCGGACAAGTCCTCGATGGACTTGGAGGCGGTGTCCGTGGGCTTCTTCTCCTGCGTGGCCATCGTCTTCGCCTCGGCGGCCGCGTCGGCCGGGGCGTCGCCGGTGATGACCTGGACGATCGGCTTGCACTTCTCGTCCAGGGTGCTGGGGGTCTCGATCTTCATGGCCTCGGCCGTCGAGACCTTGTACCCGTCGACATCGCCCTCGGCGATGAGGGCCTTCTTCAACTCCGCGGAGCTGAGCGCCTTCGCGTCAGAACCGCCGGACTCCCCGCCGCAACCCGTGACAAGGGCGAGCGACAGCGCGCTCACGACAACCGTGGCGGCTGCACGCACGCCCGATGATCTCTTCATGCGCGGACTATGAAGCCCGGATGAACAGAGCGTCAAGTAATTTCAGAACCCGAGACGTTCCCGCCGTACCGAATAGGCGACGAAGCCCGCGCCCAGAGCCAGGCAGACGGTCCCGCCGACGATGTACGGCGTGGTGTCGAAGCTTCCGGTGTCGGCGAGCCGGGTGCCGTCGGCGGTGGTGTCCTCGGAGCTCTCGGACACGGCCCGCGCCTGCTGGGTGGTCTGCGCCGAGGGGGCCGCCGAAGGCTCCGTTCTCGCCGGCTCGTCGCCCGTCGCGTTCGCGGAGGGCACGAACCACAGGGCGCCCAGCAGGGCCCCCGCGGCGGTGGCGGTCAGCAGCGATCGGCGTGCGGTGGACGACGATCGGTGAGCGGCGGACACGGAATATCGATCCCCTTGTGGTGCTGGCGAATTGGCCGTGTGGGGCGATGTTAGTGAAAGTCGCGGGTCACGGGAAAGTCACGGGGGAAATGAGCCGTACGCTCCGGGCATGAGCAATCCAGAAACATCACGGTTTGTCCGGCTTCGCGTTGAAGTCGTCCTGGAAGTGGACGACGAGGACGCCCTGACCAAGGCCGCGCTGCGGCGCATCGCCGGCGACAGCACCATGCCGGCCGACGAACGGGCCCATGCCGAGGGGAGTGTGACGGAAGACACCGCGGAGGCTCTCGCCTATCTCGTTGATCCATTCGACCTGGTCAGCGAGGTGCCGGGGATCGAGCTCGCGCAGGCCTCCTGGTCCAGCGAACGCATCGAGCACGATCCGGATTCGCCCGAGTGGGACTTCGACGACGATGATGTCGCCGAGGACTTCGACGACGAAGCGCCGAACAGGGTCGGCTGAGACGTCTTGGGGAAACCGTGACCCCGGACGGCAACCGCCGTCCGGGGTTTCGTCGTCTCATGGTGCGCACTGGCCGACACCCGCACCATTCGTCACGGCTTTGAGACGTGGTGCGCCCCACACATACCCGGTATGTGGAACGGGATGAACCGGTCGTAGCGTTGAAGATTCTTGACGGGGACTCTCGGGGTTTTTGGGATTCGGGAACTATGGAGAAGCGTGTGATGACGAACAGTAAGCGGCGCAAGGGCCTCGCGGTCGCGTCCGCACTGCTCGGCGGTGTCCTGGTGCTCTCCGCCTGCTCCGGCGGCGACGACAACGCCTCCGGAAGCGGCGACGGCGACACCTCCCAGGCCAAGGTCGACGAGGCGGCCGCCAAGAAGACCTCCGAGGCCCAGATCAAGATCACGCCCGAGGACGGCACCGACAACGCCTCCATCAACAACTCCGCCGCCGTCACCGTGAGCAAGGGCACGCTCACCCAGGTGACGATGACGACCGCCGAGGGCGCGGCCGTCGAGGGCGAGATATCCGCCGACAAGACCAGCTGGAAGCCCAGCGCCCAGCTCGAGCGCTCCACGACCTACAAGGTCGCGGTCACCGCGAAGGACTCCAAGGGCCTGGAGGCCCACGAGAACGCCTCCTTCACCACCGTCTCCCCGGACAACAGCTTCCTCGGCTACTTCACGCCGGAGGACGGCTCCACGGTCGGTGTCGGTATGCCGGTGTCGATCAACTTCGACAAGGCGATCAGCAACAAGGCGGACGTCCAGAAGGGCATCACCGTCTCCACGACCAGCGGCCAGGAAGTCGCCTGCCACTGGTTCAACGACCAGCGCATGGACTGCCGGCCCGACGAGTACTGGCAGGAGGGCTCGACCGTCACCCTGAAGATGGCGCTGGACGGCGTCGAGGGCGCCGACGGTGTCTACGGCGTCCAGGAGAAGACGGTCACCTTCAAGATCGGCCGCAACCAGATCTCGTACGTCGACGCGAAGACCAAGCAGATGCGGGTCACGCAGGACGGCAAGACGATCAAGACCATCCCGATCTCGGCCGGCTCGCCGGAGAACAAGACCTACGAAGGCATCATGGTGATGTCCGAGAAGTTCAAGGAGACGCGCATGAACGGCGCGACCGTGGGCTTCACGGACGACGACGGCAAGGGCGAGTACGACATCAAGGACGTGCCGCACGCCATCCGCCTGTCCACCTCCGGCACCTTCATCCACGGCAACTACTGGGGCAGCGACTCCATCTTCGGCAACGTGAACACCAGTCACGGATGCGTGGGCCTGAACGACACCAAGGGCGCCAACGACAAGGGCACCGCGGGCTACTGGTTCTACAACAACTCGATCGTCGGTGACGTCGTGGTCGTCGAGAACACCGGCGACAAGACGATCGCGCCGGACAACGGCCTCAACGGCTGGAACATGGACTGGGCGCAGTGGAAGGCCGGTTCGGCCGTCTGACCGGTCCGTGCGCGTAGCCGACCCACAGCTCTCCCACAGCTGACCGATGCCGCCCCCAGGGGCGGCATCGGTGTCTCCGGGGCCGGTCCCAGCCTTCTCATGCTCCTCTTATTTCGGCCTTATCCAGTCATCACGCGCCGTCCCTAGCTTGCGGCGCATGTTCTTCACCTACCTGAGGCGCGAGCTGCGCCGCCGCAGAAAGGCGGCCCTCGTCGTCGCCTCCGGACTCGCGCTGGGCATCGCGCTGGTCATCGTGGTCAACTCCGTGTCCTCCGGCATGAGCAAGGCCCAGGACAAGGTCCTGCAGTCCCTGTACGGCCTGGGCACGGACATGACCGTCACCAAGGCCGCCGAACCGACCGCGAACAGCTCCGAGCGGCCGCGCTTCCAGTTCGACGCCCAGGACAACGGCTCCGACGAGGAGCAGAGCAGCGACCGCGTCATGGTCCAGGGCTTCCAGACGCTGGCCGGCTCGACGGTGACCGAGGTCGGCTCGCAGGACGGGGTCTCGGACGCCGTGGGCGGGCTGAGCCTGCAGGTCATCAAGGTCAGCGGGCAGTTCACGCGGGGCCAGTTCCAGCAGGACCAGAACAGCGGGGGACAGCAGGGCGGGGGCCCTGGGCAGCAGGGCGGTGGCGGCAGCGGGCAGCCGCAGGGCGAGGTGCGCGGCGGCGGCGCCGACTTCGACGTCAACAACTACTCCGTCTACGGCACCGACGTCACCAAGCCGGCGCTCGGTCCGCTGACGTCGTCGAAGATCACCAGCGGGCGTACCTTCAAGACGACCGAGACGAACGCCAAGGTCGTCGTCGCCGACACCTCGTACGCCAAGGAGAAGAAGCTCAAGGTCGGCTCGACCGTCACCGTCAAGGGCACCGAGTTCGAGGTCATCGGTATCGCCACGCCCGACAGCGGGGACGCGGCCGCCAACCTCTACATCCCGCTGAAGCAGGCGCAGACGCTCGCCGACGCGAAGGACAAGGTCACCACGATCTACGTCAAGGCGACCGACTCCCAGCAGATCGACTCCGTCAAGTCGGCCATCCAGAAGAACATCTCGGGTACGACGGTGACCACCTCCGCGGATCTCGCGGACACGGTGTCGGGGTCGCTGTCCACGGCGTCGTCGCTGGCGACGAGCGTGGGCAAGTGGCTGTCGATCGCCGTGCTCGTGGCGGCGTTCCTGGTGGCCGGTCTGCTGACCTCTTCGGCGGTGTCGCGGCGGGTGCGGGAGTTCGGCACGCTCAAGGCGCTGGGCTGGAAGTCCGGGCGGGTGACCCGGCAGGTGGTCGGTGAGGCGGTCGTGAACGGGCTGCTCGGCGGGGCGCTGGGGATCGCGATCGGGGTCGCGGGGGCTTACGTCGTGACGGCGATCAGCCCGACGTTGCAGGCGCAGTTGGGTGGTGGCACCGGTGGCGGCGGTATGGGCGGCGGTCCGGGGGGCGGTGGCTTCGGCGGCGGTCCCGGGCGGCAGGTTTCGAGCACGACGCTGGACGTCGCGCTGACGGCGCCGGTCAGCCTTACGACGGTTGCGCTGGCGGTTGGGCTGGCGGTGACGGGTGGGCTGATCGCCGGTGCGTTCGGTGGCTGGCGGGCGTCTCGGCTCCGTCCGGCGGATGCGCTGCGGCGCGTCGAGTAGCCGACGCCGGCTGTGGCTGGGGCGGGGGTGGGTGTCGCTCGCCCGCGCTGGCAGGGTGCCGCTGCAACGCCCCTAGGGGCGCGGGGAACTGCGCGACCGGCCCCCACGAACCAGCAGCCAAAAGCGATTCGCACCACCCCAAAAACCTCTCCCAGGAGCAACCACCATGTACGAACTCAGAAACGTCACCAAGCGCTACACCCGAGGCAAGGACACCGTCCACGCCCTCGACGGCGTCGACCTCACCATCGCCGACGGGGACCGTCTCGTCATCCAGGGCCCCACCGGCGGCGGCAAGTCGACCCTCCTGCAGATGCTCGGCGGCCTGGACCGGCCCACCGAAGGTGAGGTCGTTCTCGACGGCACCGACCTGGCCAAGCTCTCCGAGACCCGGCTGACAAAGGTCCGCAGCGAGAACATCGGGTTCGTGTTCCAGTCGTTCAACCTCATCCCCACCCTCACCGCCCACGAGAACGTCGAGACCGCCCTCGTCCCCCTCGGCGTCAAGACCAAGGAACGGCGCGAACGGGCCGCCGAGGCACTGAAGTCGGTCGGGCTCGGCGAGCGGCTCGGGCACCTTCCGTCGGAGATGTCCGGTGGCCAGCAGCAGCGCGTCGCCATCGCCCGCGCCCTGGTCAAGAAACCGAAGGTGCTGCTCGCCGACGAACCCACCGGAAACCTCGACGAGTCGATGCGCGACGAGATCATGGACGTACTCGAACGCATGTGGAAGGAACTCGGGTTGACCTTCATCATGGTCACCCACGACTCGGCGATCGCGAGGAAGGCCCCGCGGCTGGCCACCATCCGCAAGGGACGGATCAGTGTCAAGGAGAACGCCGGGGCGTAACTCGACGATTCTGTAACGGAGTTCACGCCGTCGCGTAACAGCCGGCAGGCGTTCTTCTTATCTCCTTCTCAACTATTGAGGAGCCTGATCACCCCTCGGCATACTGCGTATTCCGGGGGGTGACGTGCATGCGTACGGGATCTCCCCCGGCCGGGTGAACGGGGAATTCGCCCGGAACTTCTGCAAGGGGGAAACTTGCGCAGACAACTCAAAAGAGCATGCGCGGCCTCTGTCGCCACGGCGGCCGCCGTCGCCCTCGCCGCGGGCATGACCAGCCCGGCGTCGGCCGAACCGGAGCAGCGCGCGTCCGACGCCGCCGCTTCCTTCGCGTCCCCCCACCGCATCACCCTGATCACGGGTGACCGGGTCTCCGTCGACTCCAAGGGCCGCGTGGTCGGCCTGGAGCGGGCGAAGGGGCGCGAGCACATACCCGTACAGATACGCAAGGTCGACGGGCGCACGCTCGTCATCCCGGCCGACGCGGTCCGCCTGGTCGCCACCGGCAAGCTCGACCAGCGGCTGTTCGACATCACCGAGCTGTCCAGGTCCGCCACCCGTGCCTCCCAGGCCAAGGGCCTGAAGGTCATCGTCGGCTACAAGGGTGCCGCCGCCGACGCCAAGGCGGACGTCCGGGACGCCGGCCGGCTGCGCCGGACCCTGAAGTCCCTGAACGCGGACGCGGTGCAGACCCCGCACCAGGACACGCCCGAACTGTGGGACGCGCTCACCAACGGGGACAAGGCCGCCTCCGGCATCGCGCACATCTGGCTCGACGGCGTCCGCGAGGCCAGCCTCGACAAGTCGGTCGCGCAGATCGGCGCCCCCAAGGCGTGGGAGGCCGGCTACGACGGCAGGGGCGTCAAGATCGCCGTCCTGGACACCGGCGTCGACGCGACCCACCCGGACCTCAAGGACCAGGTGATCGCGGCCAAGAACTTCACGCCGGCCGCCACCGCGGAGGACAAGGTCGGTCACGGCACGCACGTCGCGTCCATCGCGGCGGGCACCGGCGCCAAGTCCGGCGGCAAGTACAAGGGTGTGGCGCCCGGCGCCGACATCCTCAACGGCAAGGTCCTCGACGACACCGGCTCCGGTGACGACTCCGGCATCCTCGCCGGCATGGAGTGGGCCGCCGAGCAGGGCGCCCAGGTCGTCAACCTCAGCCTCGGCGGCATGGACACGCCCGAGATCGACCCGCTGGAGGCGGCGGTCAACAAGCTGTCCGCCGAGAAGGGCATCCTGTTCGCCATCGCGGCGGGCAACTCCGGACCGGAGACGGTCGGTTCGCCGGGCAGCGCCGAGGCCGCGCTCACCGTCGGCGCCGTCGACGACAAGGACGCCCTCGCCCCCTGGTCCAGCACCGGCCCGCGGCTCGGCGACGGCGCCATCAAGCCGGACGTGACCGCGCCCGGCGTGGAGATCACGGCCGCGTCCGCCAAGGGCAGCCTCATCGAGCAGGAGGTCGGCGAGAACCCGCCCGGCTACCTGACCATCGACGGTACGTCCATGGCGACCCCGCATGTCGCGGGTGCGGCGGCGATCCTCAAGCAGCAGCACCCGGACTGGACGTACGCCGAGCTCAAGGGCGCGCTGACCGGTTCCACCAAGGGCGGCAAGTACACGCCCTTCGAGCAGGGTTCGGGCCGGATCCAGGTCGACAAGGCCATCAAGCAGACCGTGATCGCCGACCCGGTGTCGGTGAGCTTCGGCACGCAGGCCTGGCCGCACACCGACGACACGCCGGTCACCAAGGAACTGACGTACCGCAACCTCGGTACGAAGGACGTCGAGCTGACGCTCTCCGCCACGGCCACCAACCCCAAGGGCCAGCCGGCTCCCGCGGGCTTCTTCAAGCTCGGCGCGACGAAGGTGACGGTCCCGGCGGGCGGCAAGGCCTCCGTCGACATGACCGTCAACACCAAGCTGGGCGGCACCGTCGACGGCGCCTACTCCGCCTATGTGACGGCGACGGGCGGCGGGCAGAGCGTCCGTACGGCCGCCGCGGTGCAGCGTGAGGTGGAGTCGTACGACGTCACCGTCAAGCACATCGGCAAGGACGGCAAGCCGTCCCCCGACTACAACACCGCCCTGTTCGGCTACTCGGGCCTGGCGACGGACCGCATCTACCAGGTGCCGCTCGCCGAGTCCGGCAGCACCAAGATGCGGCTGCCCAAGGGCACGTATCTGCTGGACGCCTGGATCGCCAAGGACTGGGTGAACCTGGAGGGCGGCCTCGACTGGCTGGTCCAGCCGAAGCTGAGCGTCACCAAGAACACCTCGGTGACCATCGACGCCCGGACGGCCAAGAGCGCCGACATCACCGTGCCGGACGCGCAGGCCAAGCCGGTCTTCGCCGCCAGCAACTACTCCTACGAAGCGGCGGCCATCGGCGTCGGCGTCGGCGTCGACTCCTTCGCCAACCTGCGGATGGCGCACCTCGGTCCGGAGATCGCGAGCGGTCTGACCCAGACCTGGAACGGCCAGTGGACCAAGGGCGCCGGCACCGAGTACGACGTCGCCACCACCGCCAAGGTCAAGAAGATCCAGGGCAACAAGGTCCGCCACTTCAGGGCGGATGAGCTCGCCAAGGTGAAGAACAGCCTCGGTGCCCCGGCCGCGAACAAGACGGGTGCGCTGCTCCCGGTCGGCATGTTCCCCCAGGAGACCGTGCTCAGCACGCCGATCGAGCAGAAGCTGCCCGGTTCGCGGACGGTGTACCTGTCGACGTCCGACAAGATCAAGTGGACCTTCGACTTCGAGCAGTACGCCGGCAAGGACGCGGACGGCCTCCCGATCGTCGACGCGTACTACGTCCTGGGTGACCCGCAGACCTTCAAGGGCGGCCAGAGCTACGCGAAGACCTTCAACACCGCGGTCTTCGGGCCCCACATCAACAAGGACTACGGCCTGATCCGCGAGGGCAACGAGATCTACGGCTTCCTGCCGCTGTTCGCCGACGGCAGCAAGCACGCGGGCTCGTCCGACTTCACCTCGGTCACCACCAGCCTGTACCGCAACGGCACCAAGATCGGCACCAACCAGGACCCGCTGTTCGGCAGCGAGACGTTCAAGGTCCCGGCCGGTGACGCCGAGTACAAGCTGACGACCTCGGTCAAGCGGAGCGTCAAGGTCGCGGCCGCGTCCACGCGGATCGACGCGAGCTGGACCTTCCGCTCCAAGAAGCCGTCCGAGCGGGTCATGCTCCCCGCGTCCACGGTCCGCTTCAACGCCAAGACGGGTCTGGACAGCCGGGTCGAGGCCGACAAGAAGGTGACGTTCCCGGTCACCGTCGTGGGCCCGGCCGCGGGCAGCAACCTCAAGTCGCTGCACGTGTACGTGTCGTACGACTACGGGCAGAGCTGGAAGAAGGTCGACGTCAAGAACGGCAAGATCACCGTGAAGAACCCGGCGAAGGGGAAGGCCATCTCCTTCCACGCCAAGGTCGCCGACAAGAAGGGCAACAAGTCGACGGTCTCGATCTACAACGCGTACTACGGGAAGTAACAGGTCCCTGAGCGAGAGCCCCGCCGGAGGTGCTGCCTCCGGCGGGGCTTTCGTGTGCGGTGCGGGGGTCAGGCCGTAGTCCAGGGGCGGAGCTTCTCCGGGTTCCGTACGCCCCAGACCTGCTTGATCCGGTCGCCGGTGACCTCGAACGCCAGCACCGTCACGGTGATGCCGTCCTGTCGTACCACCAGGCCGGGCTGGGCGTTGACCGTGCGCTCCAGGATCTCCACGCCGGGTGCCCGCTCGGCGAGGTCGACGAAGTAGCGCGCGATCCGCTCGGCCCCCGCCACCGGGTGGAGTGCCGCGCCGACCAGACCGCCTCCGTCGCCGACCGCCGTGGCCTCGGGGTCGAGGAGGCGGATCAGGGCGTCGAGGTCCTTGGCCTCCCAGGCCTGCTTGAACTCCCTGACGACATCGGCGCGCCGGGCCGCCGGAGTCGTGCTCGCGGCCGGCTTGGACGCGCGGATGCGGCGGCGGGCCGAGGAGGCCAGCTGACGGCAGGCCGCGGGCGTTCGGCCGACGATCTCGGCCACCTCGGCGAACGAGTAGCGGAAGACGTCGTGCAGAACGAACGACACGCGCTCGGCCGGGGTCATCGACTCGAGCACGACGAGGAACGCCATGTTGACCGACTCGTCGAGGGTGACCCGGTCCGCCGGGTCCGCCGAGCCGGCGTCCCGACCCCCGTCGATCCACTCCGTACGGTCGGGCAGCGGCTCGGGGATCCACTCGCCCACATAGCTCTCCCGCCGGGCCCGCGCCGAACGGAGCAGATCCAGGCAGACACGGCTCGCGACCCTGGTCAGCCAGGCGCCGGGGGACTCGATGGCCTCCTGCTGCCGTGGGGTCATGGCGTACCAGCGGGCGTACGTCTCCTGCACGACGTCCTCGGCGTCGGCCAGGGAGCCGAGCAGCCGGTAGGCGACGTTGATCAGCTGACGGCGCTCGCTCATGATCGCGCCCAGTGCGGCCGGCGGCGGTGTGGTGGTCATGGTGCTGCTGACTCCCTCGGTCACTTCTTCCCTCACCGGTACGACGAGACAGCGCACCGAGATGTGATGTCCGGCGTCCCTCCCATCACATGCCGCCTCACTTCCTTCGCCTCACATCCCTCGCCTCACATTCTGCGGGGCTGTCTCGTCGTATCGCCGAGTCAGATGTCGGAGGAGTGACCACCATGACCACCACAACCACGCTCAGCGAGCTGACCGGCGACTACGTCCTCGACAGCGCCCGCACCCGGATCGGCTTCGTCGCCCGGGCCGCGCTGGTCAGCAAGGTGCGCGGACGGTTCGACGAGTTCGAGGGCGACGCGCACCTGGACGGCGACGACCCGGCGATGTCCGCTGTCCGGCTCGTGATCCGGGCGGGCAGCGTCCGGACCGGCAAGCAGCGGTGCGACGACCATCTGCGCAGTGCCGACTTCCTGGACATCGACAACCATCCGACGATCACCTTCGTCTCGACCGGGGTGGAGCAGGTCGGCCGGACCGGCTTCAAGGTCACCGGTGACCTGACGGTCCACGGCGTGACCGAGCCGGCCACCGTGGGCTTCGAGCTGACCGGCGCCGAGCACGACCCGCGAGGCGGCCTCCGGGTCGGCTTCAAGGGCAACGCGCTCGTCAACCGCAATGACTGGGGCGTCAGCCGGGGCGGTTTCCTGATCGGCGACATGGTGGTGATCGAGCTGGACGTCACCGTGATCCGGCGGTCCTGAGGGCCCGAGGGCACGGGAAACTGCGGAGGGCGAGCGTCCGGTCGGTTTTCGTGTTTCCGTGAGGCCATGACGGCTCACACGGTCGAATACATCCGGTACCGCATCCCCGAGCAGAAGTCGGCGGAGTTCCTCGCCGCCTACACCCGCGCAGCGGCCCAGCTCGCCGCCTCCCCGCACTGCGTCGACTACGAACTCGCCCGCTGCGAGGAGGACTTCGAGCACTACGTCCTGCGCATCACCTGGACGTCGACCGAGGACCACCTGGAGGGCTTCCGCAAGTCGGAGCTGTTCCCGGACTTCCTCGCCGAGATCCGGCCGTACATCACCCACATCGAGGAGATGCGCCACTACAAGCCGACGGCGGTGCGCGGTGCGGGCGCGTCGGTGCCGACGCTGTACGCCTGGGCGGGCGGCGCGGAGGCGTTCGCCCGCCTGACGTCGGTCTTCTACGACAAGGTCCGCAAGGACGACCTGCTGGCCCCGCTCTTCGCCGACCTGGACCCGGCCCACGCGCAGCACGTGGCGCTCTGGCTCGGCGAGGTCTTCGGCGGCCCGCCCGCCTACTCCGAGCCCCAGGGCGGCCACGGCCACATGGTCGCCAAGCACATGGGCCGGGGGATCACCGAGCCGCAGCGCCGCCGCTGGGTCGACCTCATCCAGGACGCGGCCGACGAGGCGGGCCTGCCGACGGACGCGGAGTTCCGCTCGGCGTTCCTGGCGTATGTGGAGTGGGGGACGAGGCTGGCGGTGCACTTCTCGGGTCCGGACGCGGCGGCGCCGGCGGAGCAGCCGGTGCCGAGGTGGAACTGGGGGGCCGCGCCGCCGTATCGGGGGTGACGGCTCACCGGATCACAGGGCCGGTCATCGGGGCGACATGATCTCGTACAGATTCCCCGCCTCGTCGGTGAAATACAGCCCCCGGGCGCACAGGGGATGGTCGACACGGCCGTTGTCCGGGGCGGAGGGTCCGTTGCCGTACGGGACGCCGAGGGCGTGCAGTCGGCCGAGGATCGCGTCGAAGGTCCCGGGGTCGACGTCGAAGGCGAGATGGTGCCCCTCGGCGCCCTCGGCCGTCATGAAGTCGAGCGTCAGGTGCTCGTTGACCCGCACGGGCGCGAAGTGGCCGCCACTGCCGTCCGCAGGAAGCTGCTCCAGGCCCATGACGGTGGCGAAGAAGCGGGCGGCGGCGGTGTGGTCAGTGGCCGGGACGATGGTGTGGTCGAGCGTCACGGTCATGGCCGGCTCCCTGGTTGCTTGAGTACGCCGTGCAGGAGCACGTCGGCCAGTTCGGCCGGGGTCGGGCTGCCGTCCTCGCCCGATGAGCCGGAGCGGAGCTGGGCGAAGAGGCCGCCGATGAAAAGGGCCGCCACCTTCTCGGGCGGCAGCCGCAGCGCCTCGCGGTCGGGTTCGAGCAGTTCGACGACGGCCTCGCGCAGGGCGCGGGTGGAGGCGTCGCGGTCGTGCTGCGTGGGCTGCTCGCCGTCGGCCCGGCCGCGCCGCCGCCCCGACGCGAACAGGGCGCCGACCACGGCGCCGATCCGCTCCAGATGCGCGCTCATTGCGTCGGCGGCCTCGGTCAGCCGCTCGGCCAGCGGCAACTCCAGGTCGACGGTGGCGAGTTCGCGCAGTATGTGATCGGGGTCGACGGCCTCGGCCACGCAGGCGTCCAGCAGTTCGTCCTTGTCGGCGAAGACCCGGAAGATCGTCGCCTCCCCGATCCCGGCGGCACGGGCGATCCGTCCGGTGGTCACGGCAGCACCACGCTCGGTCCCATGATGACGATACGGAGTGAGTGCTCACTCCGTCAGTGGCGAAAGTGCACGATGCCCAGTGATCATCGGCATCGAGCCCCGGGACCATCGCGGCGTGAGTGGCCGACCAGTACTCTTGCCTGGAGCGTGCAAGGGGGATGCTGTGATTGAACTGTCCCAGGTCATCGGCGAGCTGAGGCGTGAACTGGATCTCGCGATGTCCGCCGGTGCAGGTGAGCGGATGCGATTCGAGCTCGGCCCGGTCGAGGTCGAAGCCAGCATCACGGTGGAGCAGTCGACGGATGCCGGAGCCAAGGTCCGCATCTGGGTGGTCGACGTACACGGCGGCGGCAAACTTGCCGAGACGAGCGCACATCGCATCAAGTTCACGTTGACGCCGAAGCTTGACGGCCACACAGGTCCCCCTGAAATCGCCGGTGATGCGGTGGCCGGGGAGCGCTGAGTGAGCGCGTAATGCTGGGAGAGGGTGGCCTGACCGCTGCGCGAGCCGCGGAGATCATCGTCACGGTGGCGAATGGGCGAGGGCGTCGGGGCTCGGGATACCTCATCCGCGACGGTGTGCTTCTGACGGCGGCTCATGTCGTACGGAGCGCCGAGCGCATCTCCGTGCGTTTCGATGCGGATCTGCCGACCGAGAGGGTCCTGGACGCGCAAGTTCTGTGGTGTCACCACGGGATGGACTTCGCTTTGCTCGGTGTGCCTGGAGAGAACACCGACGCGCCTGTCGCCTTCGGCCACGTGGGGGAGTACGACGCCATCCTGAAATGCAGCACGTTGGGTTTTCCCCGGTTCAAGCTGAGGACGTATCACAACGGAGCGAACTACCGGGACACCTGTCACGCCGAAGGCACCTCGCCGGTCCTGTCACACCGTCGCGAAGGCACGCTGGAGCTGATCGTCGCGCCGCCCGAACACGATGCCGATCCTGAGCACTCACCGTGGGAGGGTATGTCCGGCGCGCCTGTCTTCAGCAATGGCCTGCTCATCGGAATCGTGGGACGACATCATCGCTCCGATGGCCTCGGTCGACTCGCCGTTCTGCGGATCGACCGCTGGTTCCACCAGTTGGAACCAGCCGACGTCGGCGTCCTTCAGGGCCTCCTGAGAAGGCCCGTACGGGCTTCCGGGCTTCCTGACGCGATACCGGCAGGTACCTGGGGCATGGTGCGCGGTGCCTATCAAGCGCAGGTACATGACATCGCGCCCGACGACTTGATCGGGCGAGAGGCGGAGGTCGCCCAGCTCATCGACTTCTGTGCGGGCGATGATCAGTACCAGTGGTGGCAGGCCCCGCCCTGGGCAGGCAAGACCGCCCTCGCCGCCTGGTTCTCCCTCCATGCGCCGGTCGGTGTCGTCACCGTCCCCTTCTTCGTCACGGCGCGGCTTGCAGGCCAGGCGGACAGTGATGCCTTCACGGACGCGTTGATCGAGCAGTTGGCCGAGCTGGTGAACACTCCGCCGGCGATGGTCACCAACCGCGACAGCTACAGAAGAGCCCTGATCAACCAAGCCGCGCAGCGGCTGAACGAACGCGGGGAACGACTCCTGATCGTCGTTGACGGTCTGGACGAGGACGAAGCAGCGTCGCCGGGCAGCAATCGCCCGAGCATCGCTTCACTCCTGCCGCCAAGACCTCCGGCCAACGTACGAGTGCTGGTCACGAGTCGCCCCCACCCGGAGCTCCCGTCGGATGTCGCCCCCGATCATCCACTGCGGCATCTCCAGATTCGACAACTCGGCATAAGCCCATCGGCACAGCACACCCGCGACGGAGCGCAGCACGAACTGTTCCGCGCGCTGCGCAGTGGCCCAGTGCCGCGCGAGATCCTCGGATTTGTGGCAGCCGCTCGAGGTGGTCTCACCATCCATGACCTCGAAGAGCTCACCGGCATCGAGCCGTACGAACTGAAAATCGGCCTGAACAGTTCCTTCGGTCGCAGCCTGAGCACCCGTGCAAGGGGCACGGACACAGCGGAGCGCGGATATCTCGTCGCGCACGAAACCCTGCGCGACGAGGCGGAAGCCGCTATCGGCTCGACGATCGAGAAGTACCGCCTGCGGCTGCATGCTTGGGCACGGACGTACCAGGAACTCCAGTGGCCCGCGCACACCCCGTCGTACCTGTTGCAGGCTTATGGCCGAGTGGTGCAGACCGAATCTGCCGGTAGCCGGCGCCACGTCGAACTCGTGGTGGACCCCAACCGCCACCGCAGACTGCGTGCCGTCACGGGCGCAGATGCCGCCGCCCTGAGAGAGCTCGCCCTGGCACGGGACGCGTTGAGATCGTCGGATCGAGACGAGGACCTGTGGTCGGTGTGCATGCTCGCGTTCTCCGAAACATGCCTCGTCGCGCGTAACGCTGCTCTGACGGCCGACCTTCCGGCCCTTTGGACCGCCCTGGGAAAGGTGGACAAGGGGGTTGCCCTCGCGCGTTGCATCTCGGATGCCAGCAGGAGATCCGTAGCACTGGCCGCCGTGGCCCGACAAGTTGTGCAACGCGATTCGGACCGTGCAAGAAGACTGGTCGACGAAACGGAAGTGCTCGTGGACCAGGTGGATCAGGCCAGTACGGCTGCGAAGGAGCTCCACTCGCATTTGGCCGTTGTCTATGCCGCCCTGGGTCAGCATTCCATGGCCCTCACCACTGCGCTTTTCCTCATGGACCTGTACGACAGGGCTCAGGTGCTGCTGGCCGTGCTGCGGGCGGTTCCTGCCGGTGACCGGAAGTCTCTCTCTGCCGCTGCCCACTCACTCGCCCGGGCGCAGACAACGGCAGGGGCGGACACAGCGGCTCTCTTCACGATCGCCGGCCTGGCGCTGTTGCCTACGGAACCGGCCCGCTGTGCTGCGCTCGTCGGCAAGGCGGTCGAGTGGCGTGGAACAAGCGACGAGGTTGCGCCGCTGGCGATGACGGCGCTCTTGCTGGCCAAGGTTGATCCGCGCTATGCCCGGATCTTGGCGAGGCGCGCTGCTCTGACCGCGCGTCGCGGATGGCGTGCGGCCGAGGACGAGACCGCCGCCGTCCAGGCTCTGGTGCGCTGCGGCGAATTCGACGAGGCGACCGAGATCGTACGCTGTGCACAACCTACTGTCCTGGACCGCGTGCAACGGGCACTGAATCGGGAGCTCGCCGCACACGACCGCACGAGCCCGTGGGGCAACGCATGGGGGCCGGGCTGGGTGGAGGGGCTCATTGAACGTGGGCAAGCGCAGCAGGCTCTGATGAAGGTGTGGCGCCCGTCAGGAAGGTCGAAGACCGCGACGCTGCCGGCGGACGACGAGTATGCCTTTCTGTGCGCCGTCGCTCTCGCTCAGTGCGCCCCGGAGACTGCCGAGTCGGTCGCAAGGGATCTGGAACGTGCGTCGTTCGAGAGAGCGGATTTGCCTCAGAAGGAATACGCCGTGGCCGCCGTCGCACAGATGTTGGTGGATGGCGAGGACGACTTGGGCGGGGAGCGACTCGCACGCACTCTGCCCGATCGGGACGCCAAGGTCGCCGTACTGCTCCACTTGGCTCGCGCGTATGCCACCAGGAACCAGGAGCGTGCTGTCGAGTTGGCCGACGAGGCGCATCACCTCTTGGACGCCATGGTGAGCCGCGACGCTCGTGGGCGGGTCGACCGATACGCGGCAGCCTATTGGGCTCGGAGCGTTGGAGTGGTCGAAGTATTGGCCAGAGCTGGCCGGAGCGTCCGGGCGCGGGAGCTGTGCGATGCCTTCGCGGACCGCCTTTCGCAAGCGGATGCCCTCGCGGTGCTGGCTGCCAGCCTCGGTGAGGGGCAAGAGGCGGCACGGGCGGAGGCCAAGGAGGCCATCACCGCACTGATCGAACTGCTGCATCGCGAGGAGGACATCGATCCCTTCCATCCCTTCCGCCAGGTGGACCCCGAGTTGTTCGGCATGGTCGTCGACGAAGACCTCCTCTTCTGTTATGTCTCCGAGGTGATCGCGAACCGAGGCGTTATCTCGAACGTCCAGCGCGATCGACTCGCGACTGCGGCTCAGTCGCTCGGTGAGTCAGGTCTCGTCGACGCCGAACTCGGAGCTGCTGCCTTGGTGAGCCTGCGAAGCTGCCCGGACGGCACATGGGAGGGACTGCTCGCTGCCATCAAGCGGTGGGAGGGGGAATGCGCAGAGATTGTCTGTGCCCTCGCCGCCACCGGAGACTTCAAGGAGGCCATGCGCGTAGCCGGCATGACGTTGGAGGTGCCGGACGAATCGGCAGCTCCGCAGACACCTTCGCGTGGTGACATGCTCGAAGCGCTCGCGATGGTCGCCGAGTTGGCTGTCGGCGTTGACGTGTCGAGGTCCGAGCTTCTCGGTGCGGCTCCGGGGCAGGTGGACCTCCCCTCGGCGAGGCGCATTCAGGCATGCATCCCTCGGGGCTCCGGACAGGGTGTTCGTGTCCCCGAGGACCGTGGGATCGGACGCCGCATAGTTCACCACCTACTCACCACCGACAAGTGGTTCCTGGCACTGCGCCCGCTGAGCGTGCTTGCTCCGGAGGGCGTAGCGCGCCTGAGGCAGGTGGCCCTGGGACAGGCTGATCTGGACGGAACCGGTGATCCCTGACCGATCGGGTCGCGACCCGCGGTACCCGGCCGTCCGCGTCAGCCTCCGCTCCCATACGGCCTGGTGAGGATTTCCAGGTTGTGGCCGTTCGGGTCCTCGAAGTAGGCGCCGCGGCCGCCGTCGTTGCGGTTGATCTCGCCGGGGCGGCGGTGGAAGGGGTCGGCCCAGTACGTCAGGCCCGCCTCCCGGATCCGGCCGAAGATCGTGTCGAAGTCGTCCTCCGACACCAGGAACGCGTAGTGCTGCGGCGTGATGTCGCCGGGTGACTCCAGGTAGTCCAGCGTGACGCCGTTGGGGATCTCGACCGGGATGAAGGGACCGTACTGCGGACTCACCCGAAGGCCCAGGATGTCGGCGAGGAACCGGGCCGACGCCTTCTGGTCGTGCGCGGCGACGATGGTGTGGTTGAGCTGGACGGTCATCGGGGCTGCCTCCTCGTGTGCACGGTTCGGACTGGCCTGCTCTCACGCTAGGCAGCGCTGTCGCGCGGCACATCGGTCGCAGGGAGGGGGTGGCCGTACTCCTCCGGTGCTCGGCCGGTGCTCGGCCGGTGCTCCTCCGGTGTCGGCCGTCGTGGCTGCCGGGGCGCCGTAGTGCGGCGACACGCTGAGGGCCCCGGAGCAGTGCGGCTCCGGTGCCCTCGGTCATCAGCGGCGCTGTCTCAGATCGTCGCCGTGTCGATCACGAACCGGTACCGCACATCGCTGCTGAGCACCCGCTCGTACGCCTCGTTGATCTGGTCGGCGCGGATCAGCTCGATCTCGGCGCCGAAGCCGTGCTCCGCGCAGAAGTCCAGCATCTCCTGGGTCTGGGGGATGCCACCGATCATGGAGCCGGCGAGGGTCTTGCCGCCGCCGATCACGGAGAAGAGGTTGAGCGCGACGGGCTCCTCGGGCGCGCCGACGTTCACGAAGGCGCCCTCCGTCTTCAGCAGGGACAGGTACGCGTCCAGGTTCAGCGGGGCCGAGACCGTCGAGAGGATGACGTCGAAGGTGCCCTTCAGGTCCTCGAAGGTCTTCGGGTCGCTGGTGGCGTAGTAGTGGTCGGCGCCCAGCTTCAGGCCGTCCTCCTGCTTGCGCAGGGACTGGGACAGAACGGTCACCTCGGCGCCGAGCGCGTGCGCGATCTTCACGCCCATGTGGCCGAGACCGCCGAAGCCGAGGACGGCGACCTTCTTGCCGGGGCCGGCGTTGAAGCGCTTGAGCGGGGAGTACGTGGTGATGCCGGCGCAGAGCAGCGGCGCGGCCACGTCCAGGGAGAGGCCGTCCGGGATGCGCACGACGTAGTTCTCGTCGACGACGATCTTCTCCGAGTAGCCGCCGTAGGTGGGCTCGCCGTCCTTGCCGACGGCGTTGTACGTGCCGACCATGCCGCTGGTGCAGTACTGCTCCAGGCCGGCCTTGCAGTTGTCGCACTCACGGCAGGAGTCGACCATGCAGCCGACGCCCACCCGGTCGCCGACCTGGTACTTCGTGACGCCGGAGCCGACCTCGGCGACGATGCCCGCGATCTCGTGGCCGGGGACCATCGGGAAGATCGCCTCGCCCCAGCCCTCCCGGGCCTGGTGGATGTCGGAGTGGCAGATACCGGCGAACTTGATGTCGATCAGGACGTCGAACTCGCCGACCTCGCGGCGTTCGATGGTGGTGCGCTCCAGCGGAGCCTTTGCGGCGGGTGCTGCGTATGCGGCAACGGTGGTCATGCCGGGATCTCCTAGGGGGTTCGCGCCCGGCTGCCTTCTGGTCTGGTCCTGCTTCTGTCCGGGCACGTCGTCAAGCCTGCCGAAGGGCTTCGAAGCCACCCAGACCTCGGGTTTTCGTACGTTCGCCGGTCCTACCACTGACGGGGTCAGGCTCGTGTGCGTACGACCGGGAATACTTGACCGCATGGACGAACAGCCCGAATCCGTGACGGGTCCCTCCGCCGGTACCGCCGGCGGCCCCGGTGCCGGCCTGGACCGGCGCGCCGAACTCAGCGAGTTTCTGCGCACCCGGCGGGCCCGGCTGAAGCCCGAGGACGTCGGGCTGCCGGACTTCGGGCGGCACCGCAGGGTGCCCGGGCTGCGGCGCGAGGAGCTGGCGCAGCTGGCCGGGGTGTCCGTGGCGTACTACACGCGCCTGGAGCAGGGCAACGGGCGGAACGTCTCGGCAGAGGTCCTCGACGCGATCGCGAGGGCGCTGCGGCTCAGCGACGCCGAGCACGCCCACCTCACGCACCTCGCGAAGCCGAAGCAGCACAAGAAGAAGCCGGCGGCGCGTACGGAGCAGGTGCGGCCGGCGCTGGCGCAGCTGCTGGACTCGATCGACGGGGTGCCCGCGTACATCACGGGCCGGCGGTCGGACATCCTCGCCTGGAACCGGATGGCGGCGGCGGTCTTCGGCGACTGGTCGGAGCTGCCGGTGCAGGAGCGGAACTGGGCTCGGCTGGTGTTCCTGAGGCCCGAGTACCGCGAGCTGTTCGTGGAGTGGGACCAGAAGGCGTACGACATGGTCAGCTATCTGCGCATGGACGCGGGCTGCCACCCGGACGACCCGCGCCTGTCCGCCCTGGTCGGCGAACTCTCCGTCAAGAGCGAGGAGTTCCGACGGCTGTGGGCCACGCATGACGTCAAGGAGAAGACCTACGGCGTCAAGCACATCCGGCATCCCCTGGTGGGCGAACTGACCCTGAACTTCGAGTCGTTCCGCCTGTCCGACGGCACGGAGCAGACCCTGATCACTTACCACGCGGAGCCGGGGTCGCCGTCGGCGGAGGCGTTGCGGCTGCTGGCGAGCTGGGGGGCGGATGCGACGAAGGCGGGGACGGGTACGGGGACGGGGACGGGTACGGGGATGTCGGCGCCGTAGGTGTCGCTCGCTTTCAGCGGCTACGTCCCTCGACCGCCGAAGCGACCTCATCCAGGTCCTTGGCGATCGCCTTGCTCACCGCCCGTGATCCCAGGCCGCCCAGAATTCTGGCGAGCAGGCCCGTGACGCCGCCGGAGGCCTCGGCCGTGAAGGTCATCCGGACCGTCGTCGCCGATGGCGTGTCCGCCCGTAGCACCCACTCCGAGATGTAGTGGGTGCCGTGCGACTCGGCCTCCACCACATAGCGCTCGGGCGGTTCGCAGGCGGTCACCCACATCTCCTCGGTGGCCTCCTTGCCGAACATCCGCCGGGTCTCCCGCCACCGGGTCCCGACACCGAAGGCACCCTCCGTGATGACTTCGACCTTCGAGACACCGCTGAGCACCCGCTCCATGCCCCGGAGATCGGTCAGGGCCTCCCACACGGGGCCCTGACCCGCGGCGATACGCCGCTCGACGAGGACGCTTCTGCTGGTCATGCCACCCATGAAAGCAGCAGGGTCTGACAGTCGCCCGACGGCCGAGGCGCCGACCCTGATCTGCCGGCGCCGCGGTCCGCGTATGCCCTGCGTACCCGTCTACAGGCTGCGGGCGGTGATGTCGCCGTGGTCGGTGGTCGCATGGATGGTCAGGGCGGCGTCGGCGCCGTCGGTGTTGTTGAGGGTGTTGTGGATGCGGCCGTAGGTGGTGCCGGCGTCGAGGGAGGCGGAGACTCCGCGGGCGGCGCCGACGGTGATGTCGCCCTGCTGGGTGCGCAGTGTGACGGTGCCACGCGTGGCCTCGGTGATCTGGATGTCGCCCCTTTGGGTGTTGATCTCGGCGGGGCCGGTGAGCCGGCCGATGGTGATCTCGCCGTCGTGGGCGGTGAGACGGGCGCCGGCGGTCTCGTCGAGCTTGACCGAGCGGTAGCCGCCGTCGAAGGTGACGTCGCCGAGGCGTCCGACGCCGCGCAGTTCGGCGCCGCCGGCCTTGGCCTCGATGCGGGAGCCGGCGGGAAGCCGGACCGTCACCTCGACGGCGCCGGAGTGCCCGAGGAGCCGGTTCTGTGCCTCCGCGGCCTCGATGCGCAGGACGCCGTCGCTGTAGCTGACCTCGATCTGCTCGGCGGTCTTGACGTCGCGGCTCTTGGCGGCGTTGGCGGGCAGGACCTCGACGGTGGTGTCGGTGCGGTCGGCCGCGATGAGCTGGATGCGTCCGGCGGGGATGTCGAGGACGGCGGTCACCTGGGCGGGAGTGTCGAACTTCAGCATCGTGCGCTCCTTCGTCTGCGTCGCGGGCCGGTGTGGCCCGTCGTCGTTTCTGATGACGGAAACGCTAAGTTGCGTTTATGGATATGGCAACAAGCTTGTTGCATCAAACTCCGATAAGTGCAGGTGAGCGACGGTAAATCGTTGCAATGGATTGGATCTAACGCAACAGTCCGCACCTGTTTCGTTGCAATGGTCTGAGTGTGAACGCTAGGCTGCGGTCACCACGACCACGAAGGAGACCGCGATGCCGGGAGGCAGGCTCACCCAGCAGGAACGCCAGCAGATCGCGCTGGGACTGGCCGACGGCCTCGCGTACGCGGAGATCGCCAGACGCCTGGACCGCCCGACCTCGACCGTCACCCGCGAGGTCATGCGCAACGGCGGCCCCGTCGGCTACCGCGCCGACCTCGCCCACCGCGCCACCGAACACCGCGCCCACCGCCGCCGGCAGGCCGTGCCCAGAAACCCGAACACGCCCCCGCAGCCCCACGGACGTGACGCCGAGGCCGTGCGCGAGTACGAGGAGACGCTCACCACCGTCTTCATGCAGTCGGGCCTGCCCAAGATGACGGCCCGCGTGCTGACCTGCCTCTACACCACCGACGCGGGCAGCCTCACCGCGGCCGGGCTCGTCCAGCGCCTCCAGGTCAGCCCGGCGACCGTGTCCAAAGCGATCGCGTTCCTCGAGAGTCAGGGCCTCGTCCGCCGGGAACGCGACGAACGCCGCCGCGAGCGCTACATCGTCGACGACGACGTCATGTACCAATCGGTGATGGCCAGCGCCCGCGCCACCGCCCACCTCGGCGAAACCGCACGGTACGGCGTCGGCGTCCTCGGCCCCGGCACCCCGGCCGCCGCCCGCCTCGAGAACATCGCCCGCTTCGTCGACTTCATCTCCGAGAGCATCGTCCGTGCCGCGGAGCAGGCTCGCGAAATCCTCCACACGAAACCCGAGACGGCCGCGGGAGGCACCCCCGAGCCGAGTCCGGATCGCTGACGGACGGCAAGTCGTCCACCTCGGCGAGCCGGGCTGCTCGGCCTCCCTCTGCCGGGTTGTGGAAGCGCTTCAATGGCACGGTGACCACGACACCGACGGCCGGCGGTAGAACCGTCGCCGGACAGATCGCACTCGACGACGTCATCGCACGACTCGGCCGGCACAGACCGGTCTTCCACTCCGAAGCCGATCTTCAGCACAGCTTCGCCAGGTCGCTGTGGGAACTCGCGCCGGACGTGCACTCACGGCTCGAAGTACCGCAGCGGCACCTGGGAAGGGCTGAGTACCTGGATCTCCTGTGCATCGGCCCATCGGCCCGCACCGCCATCGAGTTCAAGTACTTCACGCGGCGCTGGTCAGGCGCCGCGGGCACGCCTGCCGAGGACTACGCCCTGAAGGGGCATGCCGCGACGGACCTGGCCCGCCTCCACTTCGTTCGCGACATAGCCAGACTGGAGCGCTTCTGCCATCGATCGGACCAGAACGGTCTGGCCGTCATGGTCACGAACGACGCGTCCCTGTGGACTGTGCCGAGCCCGGGCCGGAGGCAGACCCGCGACCAGGCGTTCAGGATCCATCAAGGTCGCCGGCTCGCGGGCACACTGCTGTGGGCCGAAGGCGAGTACAAGGACAACACCTGCGCACTGCGGGGTACGTACGACCTCGACTGGCGGCCCTACTCCGAACTGGGCGGAGCAGGGGGCGAGTTCCGTTGGTTGGCCGTGTCGATCAGCCCGGACCGGGAGAACTGGGCGGACCAGGTGGACCGGGTGGACCGGGCGGACTGAGCGGGCGCGGAATCCTGAGGCGCCCTCGCGCGTTCACGAGAGTGGGCATCAGAGGCCGGTGGTGTGAGCCGAGAGCCCGAGTCGGCATGCTGAGAAGTAATGGAGGGTCGCAATGGCTGCGCAGACGCAGAGGGCCGTGTTGGCCGGCGGATGTTTCTGGGGGATGCAGGACCTGATCCGGCGGCTCCCGGGCGTGACGGCGACCCGGGTCGGATACACCGGGGGTGACGTGCCGAACGCGACGTACCGTAACCACGGCACGCACGCGGAGGCCATCGAGATCCTTTTCGACCCCGAGAAGACCGACTATCGCGCGATCCTGGAGTTCTTCTTCCAGATCCACGACCCGAGCACCAAGAACCGCCAGGGCAATGACATCGGCCTCAGCTACCGCTCGGCGATCTACTACGTGGACGACGAGCAGAAGCGGATCGCCGAGGACACCATCGCGGACGTGGACGCCTCCGGCCTGTGGCCCGGCAAGGTCGTCACCGAGGTGGAGCCGGTCGGCCCCTTCTGGGAGGCCGAACCCGAGCATCAGGACTACCTGGAGCGTTACCCGGACGGCTACACCTGCCACTTCCCGCGCCCGGGATGGCGGCTGCCCGCCCGCGCCCAGGACTGACCGCGAGACGGCCGGGCGGCGGACTCGGTCACATCGGCGTGCTCCCGCCGCCCGGGAGCGGTTTTCAGGGCTAGCGGGTGGGAGCGGCGGCGCTAGCGGGTGGGAGCGGCGGCACCTATCCAGCGGCGATAGGCGTCCACGTCGACGTTGCCGCCGCACACGATGACGGCCACGTGCCGGTCGGCGAAGCGGTCCCGGTCCTCGAGGACCGCCGCGACGCCGAGAGCGGCCGACGGCTCGACCACGAGGCCGGCGTTGTCGAGGAGCATCCGCATACCGGCGATGATCGACGCCTCCTGGACCAGCACGGCGTCGTCGGCGACCAGGAGGAGGTCGTCCAGGACGGCCGGGATGGGGCACCGGCCGGCGACGCCGTCGGCGATGGTGTCGGTCGAGTCGGTGGTGACCACGCGGCGCTGGTGCCACGAATGCGTCATCGCCGGCGCGCCCAGCGGCTGGACGCAGACCACCTCCACCTCGGGCGCCATGGCCTTCACCACATGCCCCACACCGGTGGCCAGCGCCCCGCCGCCGAGAGCGATCAGGACGGTGTCGAACGACGGCGCCGCGTCCACCAGTTCCAGGCCGATCGTCGCCGCGCCCTCACAGGTCTCGATGTCCAGGCTGTCCTCGAGCAGCCGGATGCCGTCGTGGCGCGCGATGGCCGCCGCCCGCTCGCGCGCCATCTCGTGGTCGCCGTCCACCAGCTCCAGCCCGGCGCCCAGTGCGCGGATGCGATCCAGCTTGGCCGCGGTCGCGAAGTGGGATGCCACGACGGTGACGTCGAGCCCCCGACGGCGACCCGACCAGGCGAGGGCCTGGCCGAGGTTGCCCGCGCTGGCACACACCACGGCTCGCGAGCCATGGCCGGCGAGCCGGCTCGCAACCAGCTCGGTGCCACGGGCCTTGAAACTGCGGACCGGGTTCGCCGTTTCGAGCTTGATGCTCACCGCGCATCCGAGGGCGGGCTCCAGCGCCTCGCAGCGGTACAGCGGAGTGTCGAGGAAAACCGGGTCGATCACCTGGCGAGCCGCCCTGATCCGAGCGGTGTCGAGGCGCGTCTCCTGCATGAAACGGCAGCGTAGCGCCGCCGGCCTGTCCCCTTCGGGTCAATTCCCGCCGAAGAGCATGAGGTTCCTTCCTCGCCTCGCTCAGTGCGGGAGCGTCGCCGGGCTGCCGCCGTTCGCCTCGTAGCCCGCCACCGCCAGTGCCCGGTAGACCGCGAACTCCGCGGCCGGGTCGCCGGACAGGGTCCAGGGGAGGGCGCCGACATGACCGTCGACGTGTATCAGCTGGTTCATGGCCTCCGCCCAGCGCTCGCCCCGGACCAGGAAGAAGACCAGCAGATGACGCACGTGCGCCAGCATCGGGTCGTCGGGGCGGGCCGCGTGCACCGCGAACAGCGCGCCGTGGATCGCCTTCGTCACGACCTCGCTCTGGTAGAAGCCGCGGACCAGGTTCAGGTCGGGCATGTGCTCGAACACCGCGAACAGCGGCATGGCGGCGAGGAGGGAGCCCTGGGGTGCGCGGGCCGCCGCGGCCTCCGCGAAGTCGTAGGCCTGGTCGCGCGAGCCGTGCCACTTCTCGCACCAGTAGTGCAGGGCCGCCAGGTGGGCGCCCATGTGGGCCGGGGCGCGGTCCAGGATCTTCAGCCAGAGCTGCTCGAAGTCCTGCCGGGGGTAGGCCAGTCCACGGGCCACCGACAGCTCGATGATGTACGGGATCGGGTCACCGGGGGCGAGCAGCGCCGCGTCCGAGCACGCCGACCTCGCCTCCTCCATGATGATCCGGAACTCGTCCGTGCCCGGCGTCGCCGTGCGCCAGGCCTGCTGCACGAGGAACTCCGCGTGCACGGCCGCGCCGCCCGCGTCCTTGGGCTGCTCGGAGCGCCACACCCGCAGCCACTGCCCGCCCGGCGACTCGCTGACGCCGCCCGGGCGCTGCTGCAGCTCCAGCGACGCGGCGCCGGCGAAGGCCTGTACGCGCTGCCAGCGCAGCTCGCCCTCGGCCTCAGTGCCGGCCAGCAGTTGGGAGGCCGCGCGGTAGTCCTGGGTGCGCTGCACCAGGTCCAGGACGTCCAGCAGGTCCTGGTCGGGGCCGGGCATGCGGATGTCGAGCTCCTCCTGCCGGACGAAGCCGTAGTTCGCAGGGTCCGCGGCGTCCGGGTGGCCCGGCGCGACCTGCTCGATCATGCCCCGCCTGCGCCTCAGGAACGGCAGCACCACAAAGCCGAGCATGACGATCGCGATCAGGACCCAGAGAATCTCCATGCCTCCAGCGTTCCAGACGCCGCCGACAATTGGCCAACGAGGGCCTCCGGCGGTTGGGCGGGGGTGCCTGCGGCGGCCTGCTGGTGTTCGGTGGGGGTGCGGGTGTGATGCCTGCGGCGGCCTGTTGCTCTTCGGTGGGGGTGCGCGTAGCGCCTGCGGGTGGGTTGTGGGTTGTGGGTCGGGGACGGGTCGGGGGGTGTCCGTCCTCGGACCGGCGGCTGAGGTCGAGCAGCAGGTGCCGTTTCTTGTTCTTGACGCCGGCCACTGCGGGCGGACACCCAGCCGCAACGCAGGGCAACCCACCAGCGGGCGGCATCCGCCCCGTCCGCGCACTACGCTCAGTGCACATGAGTGACAGGCACATCAGTCAGCACTTCGAGACGCTCGCCATCCACGCGGGCAACACGGCGGACCCCCTCACCGGTGCGGTCGTCCCGCCGATCTATCAGGTCTCGACCTACAAGCAGGACGGGGTCGGCGGCCTGCGCGGCGGCTATGAGTACAGCCGTAGCGCCAACCCGACCAGGACCGCCCTGGAGGAGAACCTCGCCGCCCTGGAGGGCGGTCGCCGCGGGCTTGCGTTCGCGTCCGGACTGGCGGCCGAGGACTGCCTGTTGCGTACGCTGCTCAGTCCCGGCGACCACGTGGTCATCCCCAATGACGCGTACGGCGGTACGTTCCGGCTGTTCGCGAAGGTCGTCGCGCGATGGGGGGTGGAGTGGTCGGTCGCCGACACCGGCGATCCGTCCGCCGTACGAGCCGCCATCACCCCGAAGACCAAGGTCGTGTGGGTGGAGACCCCCTCCAACCCGCTGCTCGGCATCACCGACATCGCCGCCGTCGCCCAGATCGCCCGGGACGCGGGCGCGAAACTGGTCGTCGACAACACCTTCGCCACGCCGTATCTGCAGCAGCCGCTGTCCCTCGGCGCGGACGTCGTGGTGCACTCCCTGACCAAGTACATGGGCGGCCACTCCGATGTCGTCGGCGGCGCGCTGATCGTCAGTGACCCGGACCTGGGCGACGAACTGGCCTTCCACCAGAACGCGATGGGCGCGGTCGCCGGGCCCTTCGACTCCTGGCTCGTGCTGCGCGGCACCAAGACGCTGTCGGTGCGCATGGACCGGCACAGCGAGAACGCCACGAAGATCGCCGACATGCTCACCCGGCACGCGCGCGTGACGCGCGTTCTGTACCCGGGCCTGCCCGAGCACCCCGGTCACGAGGTCGCCGCCAAGCAGATGCGGGCGTTCGGCGGCATGGTCTCCTTCCAGGTCAGCGGCGGCGAGGAGGCTGCCGTCGAGGTCTGCAACCGGGCCAAGATCTTCACGCTCGGCGAGTCGTTGGGCGGTGTCGAGTCCCTCATCGAGCACCCGGGACGCATGACGCACGCGTCGGCGGCCGGCTCCGCCCTGGAGGTGCCCGCCGACCTCGTCCGCCTCTCCGTGGGCATCGAGAACGTCGACGACCTCCTGGAGGACCTCCAGCAGGCGCTCGGCTAGTCCACGCCGTCCGGGGCCGCCGGTCCAGCGGGCCTGCAGGAAGGTCTCAGCAAAGCCGGTCAGCGGCCCTGACCAGCCGGTCAGCGGTCATCACCAGCGGGTCAGTGTCCTCACCAGCCCGTCAGCGGTGGAGTCGTCTCCGACGGCGGCTCCACCCACGGGCGGGCCGTCACCGCCCACACCACGAACGCCACCGTCGCGGCGGACAGCAGCAGCCACATCAGCCGTACGGCGACCGTCCTTCGGCGCAGCATCCGGCCACCGCGGCGTACGACCTCCGCGTACAGCTCCGGCGGCACGGGCGGCGGCGTGCCTTCCATGATCCGCCGTACGGCCGCTTCCCGTTGGGGGCGATTCACGGCGAGACCGCCTTCGCTCCGAGCACGGCCCGTGCGGGGCCCCGCGGCGGATGCAGCAGGGTCGCGGTCGCCCGGTCGCACATCGCGTGCACGCGTTCCCTCGGCAGTCCCAGCAGTGCCGCCACCTGCTCCTCGGCGACGCCCTCGTACAGCCGCAGGACCACGATCAGGCGTTCCTGCGGGGAGAGCCGGGCGAGCGGGCCGGCCGGGTGCGGTCGGAACCGGCCGAGCGCGCCCAGGCCGCCGTACTGGTGCCAGGCGGCGCGGGAGAAGCGGGTGGCCAGGTACTGGCGGGCTCGGTCGTACGGGTCCTCGCCGCGCAGCCGGTCCCAGCACGCGTACGTGTGCGCGAGGGACAGTGTCAGCAGGCGTCTCGCGCGCGGGTTGTCCTCGGGTGGCTCCGCGGTGAGCAGCGTGGCGGCATGCAGCAGCCGCCCTGCCGCGCCCGCGACGAACGCCTTGAACTCCCGGGCCCGGCGGGCGTCCTGGGCCGCACGTCGTCGTCCCACCGCCCCTCCCGCCTGAGTGAGCCCTGCGGAACCGGGCCCCGGACCAGGTACGTGAGACATCGCTCGCGTACGAGAAGAGGACCCGGTTTCATATGAGGCCAGCGGCGGCCCAGGGTCAAGAGCCGGGACCCGATCACACGTCCACGCGCGCGTGCCGGTGTCTGATCACACGATCACGACGCGTGCCGGTGCCAGTGCCGGGTCGCTCCCGGTGCCGGTTGATCGTCGGGCGCGCCGACGGCCACCCCCGTCGACGGCCCCTCAGGACGCCGTAGGCGTCTCCGCGCCCGTGATGCCCTGCGCGGCCATCCGCGTGGACAGCGCGGTGTTGAAGCGAGTCAGGAGCGTGCAGAACGCCTCGCGCTCCTCAGGTGCCCAGTCGTGCGTCAGTTCGGCCATCAACTGGCGCCGGGAGGAGCGCACTTCCTCCAGCCGCGACTGCCCGCGCGGGGACAGCTGGAGCACCACCGCCCGCCCGTCCTCGGGGTGCGAGGTCCGCTTGACCAGTCCCGTGTCGACGAGCGGCGCCACCTGCCGGGTGACCGTCGACGAGTCGATCCCCATGCTCGCGGCGAGTGCCTTGACACCCATGGGGCCTTCCTTGTCGAGGCGGTTGAGCAGCAGATATGCGGCGCGGTCCATGGAGTTGCGCACCTGGCCGACCCCACCGAGCCGGGTCTGTTCGGCACGGCGGGCGAACACCGCCACCTCGTGCTGCAGCGTGTCGAGGAGACCGCTGTCAGCGACGGTCGTCATGTCCATCGACATTTCAGGTGTTGTGGGCATGGCCGGGGGCTCACTTCATGAAGGGGGTGCTGGGTTGGGGGACAGGGTACGCGGCCCGGACGCGGGGTGTACCGGCGCTGGCGAAACCCATCTCGGTGCTTGGTCACACCAGGGCCTCACGCCTGTGAACTGCGAGACTTGAGTCATGAGCAACAGCACGGCTGACTCCTTGCCTCCCGTCACGCTCGACGACGTGCGCGGCGCCCAGAAGATGCTGACGGGCGTGGCGCGGGTGACGGCGATGGAGGGCAGCAGGCACCTGACCCAGCTGGTGGGCGCGCCGGTGCACTTCAAGTGCGAGAACCTCCAGCGGACGGGATCGTTCAAGCTGCGCGGCGCCTATGTGCGGATCGCGGGGCTGCTCCCGGAGGAGCGGGCGGCGGGGGTCGTGGCCGCGAGCGCCGGCAACCACGCGCAGGGTGTCGCCCTGGCGTCGTCGCTGCTCGGCGTGCGTTCCACGGTGTTCATGCCGAAGGGCGCCCCGCTGCCGAAGATCAGCGCCACCCGGGACTACGGCGCCGAGGTGCGCCTGCACGGCCAGGTGGTCGACGAGACGCTGGCCGCCGCGCAGGAGTACGCGGCGGAGACGGGCGCGGTGTTCATCCACCCCTTCGACCACCCCGACATCATCGCGGGCCAGGGCACGGTCGGCCTGGAGATCCTCGAGCAGTGCCCGGAGGCGCGCACGATCGTCGTCGGCATCGGCGGGGGCGGGCTGGCGGCGGGGATCGCGATGGCGGTGAAGACGCTGCGGCCGGACGTGCGGATCGTGGGCGTGCAGGCGGCGGGTGCGGCCGCGTACCCGCCCTCGCTGGCGGCCGGGCGTCCGGTCGCGGTCGACAACCCGGCGACGATGGCCGACGGCATCAAGGTCGGCCGACCCGGTGACGTGCCGTTCCGGCTCATCCGTGATCTGGTGGACGAGGTCCGCACGGTCACCGAGGACGAGCTGGCCACCGCACTGCTGCTGTGCCTGGAGCGGGCGAAGCTGGTCGTCGAGCCGGCCGGGGCGAGTCCCGTCGCGGCGCTGCTGAGCGACCCCGGCGCCTTCGAGGGACCGGTCGTCGCGGTGTTGTCCGGCGGCAACGTCGACCCGGTGCTGCTCCAGCGGGTCCTGCGGCACGGCATGGCCGCGCAGGGCCGCTACCTGGCCGTACGGCTGCGGCTGACGGACCGGCCGGGCGCGCTCGCCACGCTTCTGGGGGTGTTGTCAGTGGTGGACGCTAACGTCCTCGATGTGAGCCACGTACGGACCGACCCACGGCTCGGGCTCACGGAGGCGGAGGTCGAGCTGCACCTGGAGACGAAGGGCCACACGCACTGCGTCGAGGTCGGCCAGGCCCTGCGCGAGGCGGGCTACACCGTCATCGGCTGAGGGGCGAACCGGCGAAAGGCCAGGTCGGAGACTCTTTGTCACTCGTTCGGGTAAACCCCGTTGAGAGACGCGATACATCGCGTTATGGTGTGTCTCGTATCCTCGCCGCAACGCTGAGTCACGGCATGGAGCGAAAAGTGCCGACCCAGTGCAAACCTAGGCTTTCCGAACGCTTCCGGATCCATCCCCGACGACGTGGAGATTCATATGCCAGGCGCCATCTACGCCGAAGGCCTGGTGAAGACCTTCGGTGACGTAAGGGCTCTGGACGGCGTCGACCTCGATGTCCCCGAGGGCACGGTCCTCGGTCTGCTCGGGCCGAACGGCGCGGGCAAGACGACGACCGTCCGCTGTCTGACGACCCTGTTGCGCCCCGACAGCGGCTCGGCGGTGGTCGCGGGTATCGACGTCCTCAAGCACCCCGACGCCGTACGCCGCTCCATCGGCCTGTCCGGCCAGTTCGCGGCTGTCGACGAGTACCTCACCGGCCGCGAGAACCTGCAGATGGTCGGCCAGCTCTACCAGATGAGGGCGAAGGCGGCGAAGGCCCGCGCGGCGGAACTGCTGGAGCAGTTCGGCCTCACCGACGCCGCCGACCGCCCCACCAAGACCTACTCCGGCGGCATGCGCCGCCGCCTCGACCTCGCGGCCGCCCTGGTCGTCTCGCCGCCCGTGATGTTCATGGACGAGCCGACGACCGGCCTCGACCCGCGCAACCGCCAGATGCTGTGGGACGTCATCAAACGGCTGGTCTCGGGAGGCACGACCCTGCTGCTGACCACCCAGTACCTCGAAGAGGCCGACCACCTGGCGCACGACATAGCGGTGGTCGACCACGGCCGCGTCATCGCCAAGGGCACCTCCGACCAGCTCAAGGCCCGCACCGGCGGCGAGCGCGTCGAGGTCGTGGTGCACGAGCGCGAAGACATCCCCGCCGCCTCCGAGGTCCTGCGCGGCTTCGGCAAGGGCGAGACCACGGTCGAGGACCACATGCGCCAGCTCACCGTGCCCGTGACCGGCGGCGCCAAGCTCCTCGCCGAGGTCATCCGCGAGCTCGACACCCGCGGTATCGAGATCGACGACATCGGCCTGCGCCGCCCGACCCTGGACGATGTGTTCCTGTCCCTGACGGGACACGTGGCCGAGGCGAAGGACGAGGAGAACGGCAAGGAGGCCGTCAAGTGAGTGCTCTCGACACCGTACGCGTCGCTCCGTCCACGAACCCGGTCAGCCAGTCAGTCCGGGACTCGGTGGTCGTCGCGAAACGCAACCTGATCCGGATGTCGCGGATTCCGGAGATGATCATCTACGGGCTCATCCAGCCGATCATGTTCGTGGTGCTGTTCACCTACGTCTTCGGCGGATCGATGCAGATCGGGGCCAGCACCAGCGCCGAGGACTACAAGAACTTCCTGATGGCGGGCATCTTCGCGCAGACCGTCACGTTCGCCACCGCCAGCTCCGGGGCGGGCATCGCCGACGACATGCACAAGGGCCTCATCGACCGGTTCCGCTCTCTGCCCATGGCGCGGGGTGCGGTGCTCACCGGGCGCACCTTCGCCGACCTCGTCCAGACCGCCCTGACGCTGGTCGTCCTGGCCGTCGTCGCCCTGCTGGTCGGCTGGCGCGTCGGGTCGGACGGGGACACCAACGCCGGCCGGGTGTTGGGGGCCTTCGGGCTGCTGCTCCTGCTCGGTTACGCGTTCACCTGGATCGGTGCCCTGATCGGCATGTCGGTCAGTACGCCGGAGGCGGCCACGTCCAGCGGGCTGATCTGGCTCTTCCCGGTCACCTTCATCTCGAACGCGTTCGTGGACACCAGCCACATGACCCCGTGGCTGCGTCATGTCGCCGACTGGAACCCCTTCAGCGCCACCGTCCAGGCCTGCCGCGAGCTCTTCGGCAACCCCGGGGTCTCACCCTCGGACGCCTGGCCCATGCAGCACCCGGTGTGGGCCTCGCTGATCTACTCGCTCCTGATCATCGTCATATTCCGCACCCTGTCGGTGCGGAAGTACCGCTCGGCCACGGCATGACGAAAGCCCCCGGCGCCACATGGGCGCCGGGGGCCGGTCAAGGACGGGTCGGTCGGGGGCGGCCGCCGCACTGTCCGGTCAGCCGCTGTACGGCTCGGCCTTCATGATCTTCACCGAGGCCTTCTTGCCGTTCGGCAGCTCGTACTCGGCGTCCTCGCCGACCTTGTGGCCGATGACGCCGGCGCCCAGCGGTGACTGCGGCGAGTAGGTCTCGATGTCGGCGCTCGCGTACTCACGGGAGGCGAGCAGGAAGGTCAGGGTGTCGTCCTCGTCGCCGTCGAAGGCGATCGTCACGACCATGCCGGGCGCGACCTCGCCCTCCGCCGATGTCGGCGCCTCGCCGACCTGGGCGTTCTCCAGCAGCTGGGTCAGCTGGCGCACACGGAGCTCCTGCTTGCCCTGCTCCTCCTTGGCCGCGTGGTACCCGCCGTTCTCGCGCAGGTCGCCCTCCTCGCGCGCGGCCGCGATCTTGGCGGCGATCTCCGTGCGCGCAGGACCAGTAAGGTACGCAAGCTCGTCCTTGAGCTTGTTGTACGCCTCCTGGGTCAGCCAGGTGACGTTCTCGCTGGTCTGGGTCACAGGTGCTCCTCGTAGTTACTGGGAATACAAAGCATCGCCCTACCCAGAAGGATGTTCCCTCACGGAAGGGCGAAACCACGAGCCTAACAATTCAATGGCCGAAGGGGGAGGACATAAGCCATCAGAATCCCGTCAACGCAGGTCAGCGCGTATGTATTCCGGACAGCGCCGGTCGGTGTCGACCAGTGTCGGTCGGATGTGATCGGCGGGGTCAGTCGGTGTGGCAGCCGAGCAGCTCGGCCGTCGTCCCCTGGGACGTCGTACGGAGCGTGACGACCTTGTCGATGCGGGTGGCGTCACCGTCGAAGCGGAAGTCGGCCCGGCCCACCTCAGCGCCGTTCTCCGCCTGGGAGCGCAGGGTGCAGTAACCGGAGGCGCCGGCGTCCTTGCGGACTTCCAGATGCACCTTCACCGCGTCCTTGGTCGCGTCGAACTCGATCACCTCGGCGCTGATCTTGCTCTGGCCGACGTAGTGGTAGCCGAAGTACCCGACCAGCGCCAGCAGCACCACCCCGAGGACGGTGCCGACGACCTTGAGCGTGCGGTCGGCGTGCGCGTCCGAGGAACGGCCGTAGCGGCCCTCGGGCAGCCGCGTGCTCGCCGTACTCATGATCGTCCTCTCGGCCGGGGCGGGACGGATGTCCCGAAACGGGGTCTCCGGGCCGTACCCCGGAATTATCCGGCCCCCGATTCGGTCACTATAGAAGCCGCCGATCGCACCGGTTGACCCCGGGGCGCCGACTACAAGGATTGAGTCTTGACTGACCAGCTGCGACTGATGGCCGTCCACGCCCACCCCGACGACGAGTCGAGCAAGGGCGCGGCCACCATGGCGAAGTACGTGTCCGAGGGGGTGGACGTGCTGGTCGTGACCTGCACGGGCGGGGAGCGCGGCTCCATCCTCAATCCGAAGCTGCAGGGCGACAAGTACATCGAGGAGCACATCCACGAGGTACGCAAGAAGGAGATGGACGAGGCTCGCGAGATCCTCGGGGTGAAGCAGGAGTGGCTCGGGTTCGTCGACTCCGGCCTGCCCGAGGGCGACCCGCTGCCGCCGCTGCCGGAGGGCTGCTTCGCGCTCGAGGACGTCGACAAGGCGGCCGGCGAGCTGGTGAAGCAGATCCGTTCGTTCCGCCCGCAGGTGATCACCACCTACGACGAGAACGGCGGCTACCCGCACCCCGACCACATCATGACCCACAAGATCTCGATGGTGGCCTTCGAGGGCGCGGCGGACACCGAGAAGTACCCGGAGGCGGAGTACGGGCCCGCCTACCAGCCGCAGAAGCTCTACTACAACCAGGGCTTCAACCGCCCCCGCACCGAGGCGCTGCACCAGGCCATGCTCGACCGCGGCCTGGAGTCCCCCTACGGCGACTGGCTCAAGCGCTGGGACGAGTTCGGGATGAAGACGCGCACGCTCACCACGCACGTCCCGTGCGGCGACTTCTATGAGATTCGCGACAAGGCCCTGATCGCGCACGCCACCCAGATCGACCCCGACGGCGGCTGGTTCCGCGTCCCGCTGGAGCTGCAGAAGGAGGTCTGGCCGACGGAGGAGTACGAGCTGGCGAAGTCCCTCGTCGATACGTCCCTCCCCGAGGACGACCTCTTTGCGGGCATCCGCGACAATGCCTGACATGAGCGCAAGCGCAAGCCTGGCAATGACACAGCTCGTCACCCTCGCCAAGGAGGTCGACGAGGACAAGGTCACCCCTGGTGTCCTCGGCTTCATCGTCTTCGCGGTGATGGCGGTGGCGGTGTGGGGGCTGATGAAGTCGATGAACCGGCACATGAGCCGGGTCGACTTCAAGGAGGCCCCGGACCCGGAGGCGCAGGCCTCCGGCGAGGGCGCCGAGACGAGCGGCCCGGCCAAGCAGCAGCAGGGCTGAGGGACGCCCGGGGCGCGTCCCTGCGGGGCCGGAGCGCGTCCCTGCCGGACCGGCGCGCGTCACTGCCGCGCCGTCACCGGCACCCCCATGACCTCCCGCGCATGGCGGTTCGGCACCATGCCGAGCCGCCATGCCTGCCAGCCGGCCTCCAGGTTCACGCCGCGTTCCAGCAGGAGCCGGTACGCCTCCACGTAGTCGTCCAGCTTCGTGTCCCGCAGCGGATGGCCGGCGCGGGCCAGCTGGGCCAGCTCCTCCTGCGCCACCGCCGTGCCGACCTCCACGCCGCCGGGGGCCGCGTACGGCAGCAGCGTGCAGCGCAGGAAGCGGGCCCAGTCCTCGCCTCTGCGGTCGCCGTACGACGCGAACAGCGCCAGGGCGTCGTCGCACAGCGTCAGCGCCTGCTGCGTACGGGTGTTCCCGGCGTCCACCACCGCCAGTTCCAGACACGTCCACGCCTCGCCGTGTGCGACGCCGATGCGCTGGAAGTCGGCGCGGCCGTCCATCAGCAGCTGACGGGCGAACCCGGAGTTCTTCAACGAGCCCGTCTGGGCCGCCCGTTGGTCGCGGGTCACCCGGGCCGAGTGGTGGCGGGCGCAGGCGAGGCCGTACACGTCGCGCATGCGGGAGAACATCGTCCGGGAGCGTTCCAGCTCGCGGACCGCCAGGTCCAGGTTGCCGGTCTCCTCCAGGGCCTGGCCCAGGTAGTAGACGGACCAGGCCTCGCCGCGCGCGTCCTCGTTGTCGCGGTGGCGGGAGGCCGCCCGGCGCAGCCCGTCCACCGCCGGGGACGGGTCGCCGGCGACCAGGCGGGCACGCGACAGCTGGGTGAGCGCCCACGCCTCACCTCGGGCGTCGCGGGTACGGCCGTACAGGTCCAGGGCCGTCCGCAGTTCCGACTCCGCGCGCGACACGTCGCCCATGCGCAGGCTCAGCTGGCCGAGCTGGAAGTGGGCCCAGGCCTCGCCGTGGATCGACTCGCCGGCGCGGTGCAGGGACAGGGACTCGGTCAGCAGGTCCAGCGACTCGGAGACCCGGCCGCGGTCCCGTTCCACCGCCGCCAGCGCGTGCATCGTCCAGGCCCGGTCCGTGGACAGCGCCGGGGCCGACTGCAGCTCCAGGGCCTCGCGGAGCTTCGTCGCCGCCTCGGTGAGGTTGCCCTGGTGGTGCAGGGTGATGCCGAGGGAGCACAGGGCCCGGGCGGCGCCCGCGTCGTGGTGGGCCTCCATGTACAGGTCGACCACCGAGGTCAGGGTCGTGCGGGCCTTGTCCAGCTCGCCGAGCTGGCGGGCCGCGATGCCGGTGCGCCACTGCACCGAGCGGACCAGCAGTCCCTGGTCGACCGCCTCCGCCAGCTCGCTGATCTCGCCGAGACGGTAGAGGTCGCCACGGAGGAGGCAGTAGTCGCACAGGGCGCCCAGCAGATTCAGGACCGCCGCCTGGTTCACGTCCTCCGCGTGCCTGAGCGCCGCGGTGATGAAGCTCGACTCGTCGTCCAGCCAGCGCAGCGCGTCGTCCAGCGAGGTGAAGCCGTGGGGGCTGAACCGGTCCGAGCGGGTCGACATGTTGCCGTCGACCAGACGCAGGACGGAGTCCGCCAGCTCCGCGTAGTTCACGATCAGGCGCTCCTGGGCCGCCGTACGCTCCGCCGGGTCCTCTTCGTCGAGGAGGCGGGCCTGGGCGAAGGCGCGGACCAGGTCGTGCAGGCGGTAGCGGCTGCCGCGGACGTGGTCGATCAGGCCCGACCGGGACAGCGCCTCCAGGTGCCGGGTCGCCTCCGCCTCGTCCGTGGCCAGGAGTGACGCGGCCGCCGCCGCGCCCAGCGAGGCACGGCCCGCGAGCGCCAGTCTGCGCAGCAGTCGCCGCGCCGCCTCCGACTGGTCCGTGTAGCGCAGCCACAGCACCCGCTCGACCGGCTCCACCGGGCCGTACGCGCCCAGGTCCGTCGCCAGGGTGCGCGGTGACCGGGGGCCCAGCGACGAGCCCGCGATGCGCAGGGCGAGCGGCAGACCGCCGCACAACTGCCGTATCCGGTCGGCGGATTCGGCGTCATAGGGGCCGGACGAGTCCTGCGCCGCCGCGGTCAGCAGCTCCTCCGCGCCCGCCGCGTCCAGCGACTCCACCGGCAGCTCGTACACCCAGGCGGCGAGGTCAGCGGGCAGACCGAGGGGCTCGCGGGCGGTGACCAGGACCAGGCTGTCGGAGCGCTCGGGGACGAGGGTGCGGACCTGCTCCGGGTCCGAGGCGTCGTCCAGCACGACGGTGACGGGGAGGCCGGTGAGGTGCTGGTGGTAGAGCTCGCTCAGCCGCTTGACCTGCTGGTCGGCCGACGAACGCTCCCGGAACAGGAGCTGCTCACGCGGCGCGCCCAGACGGTTCAGCAGGTGCAGCAGCGCGTCTCTGGTGGACAGCGGCGGCTCGTCGGCGGTGTCGCCGCGCAGGTCCACGACGCAGGCGCCGCGGAACTGGTCCTTCAGGTCGTGGGCTGCGCGGATCGCCAGTGCCGTACGACCGCTGCCGGGCGCCCCGTGCAGCACGACGACCGTCGGCTTCGTCTCCGTACTCGCGCGTGCCGCCTGCACCCACTGCCGGATCCGGGCCATCTCCTGCCGACGCCCCGCGAACGGGCCGACCGTCTCCGGGAGTTGCCCGAACGACTGCTCCAGCACACTGCGCCCGCGCGCCGCCGCGCTCTTGTCCGCGCCCTTCAGCCGCGGCCCCGTCTTCTTCGGGCCGGTGGACGCGCTGATCACCCGCTGCTGGTCGAGGAACGGGCGGATGCCCCGTACCTCCAGCGCCGTCAGCCACTGCAGCCGCAGCTGTTCCGGGCCGCCGGGCTGGGCGACGGCGCCGGCGCGCTGGTGTGCGGCGGGGAGGTGGGTGCCGGCCACCTTCACGACCGTCGCCGCGGCGCCCACGACGCCGACGGTCACGCCCGCGCCGACCGCCGTTCCCGTGCTGGTGCCGAGGGCCAGGTCGGACACGAGTGCGGCGACCGCGGCGACACCGGCCACCATCAGCGGCGTACCGCCGCCCTCGCGGGCGAAGCGCTGCCCGAAGGTCAGCCGGCCGGCCTCCGCCTCGTCCAGCGCCCGGGTGTACGCCTCGTACTCCTCGGCCGCCGCCTGGGCCATGGCGTCCAGCTCCCCGCGCGCCCGTGACATCAGCACCTGCCCGTCGGTGCGCCCGCCCGAGCGCCGCACTTCCTCCTCCACGGCCCGGGCCAACAGCCGCTCGGCATCGGCCCGATGGCTGTCTCGCATGGTGCGTCCCCCTCCGGCGGCAACAGCGTTCTTGGTCAAGTGTGCTGCGCATGGGGCGCCCTGTGGAGAGGGCCGGAACGGATCATCCCGCCCTCAGGGCCTGCCCGGCGATTCCCGCCCGCCCGGTGACGCCTGGCACACCCGCTGTACCGGCCCGCGCTGTGTGATGTCGGACGCCACAGGGGTACTGCGGCAGGATGGACCCCATGCCGAACCGACTGGCTCACGAGACGTCCCCTTATCTGCTCCAGCACGCGGACAACCCCGTCGACTGGTGGCCGTGGTCGGCCGAGGCCTTCGAGGAGGCCCGTAAGAGCGGCAAACCGGTCCTGCTCAGCGTCGGCTACAGCAGCTGTCACTGGTGTCACGTCATGGCCCACGAGTCCTTCGAGGACCAGGAGACCGCCGACTACCTGAACGCCCACTTCGTCAGCGTCAAGGTCGACCGCGAGGAACGCCCCGACGTGGACGCCGTCTACATGGAGGCCGTGCAGGCGGCCACCGGCCAGGGCGGCTGGCCCATGACCGTGTTCCTCACCCCCGACGCCGAGCCCTTCTACTTCGGCACCTACTTCCCGCCCGCACCCCGCTCCGGCATGCCGTCCTTCCGGCAGGTCCTGGAGGGTGTGGCGAGCGCCTGGGCCGACCGGCGGGACGAGGTCGCCGACGTCGCCGGGAAGATCACCCGGGATCTCGCCGAGCGGGAGATCTCCTACGGCGGCACCGAGGCCCCCGGTGAGCAGGAGCTGGCGCAGGCGCTGCTCGGGCTCACCCGGGAGTACGACCCGCAGCGCGGCGGGTTCGGCGGGGCGCCCAAGTTCCCGCCGTCCATGGTGATCGAGTTCCTGCTCCGGCATCACGCTCGGACCGGGGCCGAGGGCGCGCTGCAGATGGCGCGGGACACCTGTGAGCGGATGGCGCGGGGCGGGATCTACGACCAGCTCGGGGGCGGGTTCGCGCGGTACTCCGTGGACCGGGACTGGGTCGTGCCGCACTTCGAGAAGATGCTGTACGACAATGCCCTGCTGTGCCGTGTCTACGCCCACCTGTGGCGTGCCACGGGCTCCGAGCTCGCCCGCCGCGTAGCCCTCGAGACCGCCGACTTCATGGTCCGCGAACTGCGCACCAGCGAGGGCGGCTTCGCCTCGGCCCTCGACGCCGACAGCGACGACGGCACCGGCAGGCACGTGGAGGGTGCCTACTACGTCTGGACCCCGCAGCAGCTGCGCGAGGTCCTCGGCGACGACGACGCCGAACTCGCCGCCCACTACTTCGGCGTCACCGAGGAGGGCACCTTCGAGCACGGTTCCTCCGTCCTCCAACTGCCCCAGCACGAGGGTGTGTTCGACGCCGGGAAGATCGCCTCCGTCAAGGAGCGGCTGCTCGCCGCGCGGGCCGGGCGTCCCGCCCCGGGCCGGGACGACAAGATCGTCGCGGCCTGGAACGGCCTCGCGATCGCCGCCCTCGCCGAGACCGGCGCCTACTTCGACCGCCCCGACCTCGTGGACGCCGCCCTGGGCGCCGCCGACCTGCTCGTCCGGCTGCACCTGGACGACGCCGCCCGCCTCGCCCGCACCAGCAAGGACGGCCGGGTCGGCGCCAACGCGGGTGTGCTGGAGGACTACGCCGACGTCGCCGAGGGCTTCCTCGCGCTCGCCTCCGTCACCGGCGAGGGCGTCTGGCTGGACTTCGCCGGGTTCCTGCTCGATCACGTGCTCGCCCGGTTCGTGGACGAGGAGTCCGGCGCCCTGTACGACACGGCCGCCGACGCCGAGCGGCTCATCCGCCGTCCCCAGGACCCCACCGACAACGCCGCCCCCTCCGGCTGGACCGCGGCGGCCGGCGCCCTGCTGGGCTACGCCGCCCAGACCGGCGCCGAGCCCCATCGCACCGCCGCCGAGAAGGCGCTCGGCGTCGTCAAGGCCCTCGGCCCGCGCGTCCCCCGCTTCATCGGCTGGGGTCTTGCCGTCGCCGAGGCCAACCTCGACGGGCCCCGCGAGGTCGCGGTCGTCGGTCCGTCCCTGGCTGACGAGGACACAAAAGCCTTGCACCGTACGGCGCTTCTGGGCACGGCCCCGGGTGCGGTCGTGGCCGTGGGCACTCCGGAGAGTGACGAGTTCCCGCTCCTCGTTGACCGGCCCCTGCAGCAGGGTCAACCTGCCGCTTACGTCTGCCGTAACTTCACGTGCGACACCCCGACCACCGATCCGGACCGGTTGCGAACCGCGCTGAGCAGCTGAAACGGCCATGTGCATGGGGCACTTACGCAGCCTGTGTTCGAATTGTTCACTCTCGGGGCTCGTTGTGATGAAACGCGCTCTTCATCGAAAGGGCCTGCACGCTTCACAGATCCCCCCTAATGTCTACACAGTTATGCGGCAGGTGTGACGCACCGTCGCGACAGGGGGCATTGGGGATCTGGGGGGATCTGTTGCTGACGTCTGTCTTCATAGCCGTCGTCTCGCTGGCCTTGTTCTGGATGGCGGCTTTCACTCTGTGGTGGCAGATGCACGCGTGGCGTACGCCCGAGGTGCTCGCCTCCACCCGGTTCAGCAGACCGGACGGTGGCGAGCACGTGTCGTTCTCGCTGCTGCTTCCGGCACGGCACGAACAGGCCGTGCTGGACCACACCATCCAGCGCCTGCTGGAGTCCACACACACCGACTTCGAGATCATCGTCATCGTCGGGCACGACGACCCGGAGACCACGGAGGTCGCCGAGAGGGCCGCGGCACGTGACCCGCGGGTCCGTGTCGTCGTCGACACCCACGAGAAGAAGAACAAGCCGAAGGCCATGAACACGGCGCTGCCGCACTGCCGCGGCGATGTCGTCGGGGTCTTCGACGCCGAGGACCAGGTCCACCCGGAGCTGCTCGCGCACGTGGACCACGCCTTCCGGACCACGGGAGCCGATGTCGTCCAGGGCGGCGTACAGCTCATCAACTTCCACTCCAGCTGGTACAGCCTGCGCAACTGCCTGGAGTACTTCTTCTGGTTCCGCTCGCGGCTGCATCTGCACGCGCAGAAGGGGTTCATCCCGCTCGGCGGCAACACCGTCTTCGTGCGCACCGATGTGCTCAGGGAAGCCGACGGCTGGGATCCCCACTGCCTCGCCGAGGACTGCGATCTGGGTGTGCGGCTGTCCAGCGTCGGCAAGAAGGTCGTCGTCGCCTACGACTCCGACATGGTGACCAAGGAGGAGACGCCCGGCAGCCTGATGTCGCTGCTCAAGCAGCGCACCCGCTGGAACCAGGGCTTCCTGCAGGTCTACCGGAAGAAGGACTGGAAGCAACTGCCCACCTTCGGCCAGCGGTTGCTCGCCCGGTACACGCTCATGACGCCGTTCATGCAGGCCTTCACCGGGCTCATCATCCCGCTCAACATCGCGATCGCCGTCTTCCTCGACGTGCCGGTGAGCGTCGCGTTCATCACCTTCCTGCCGGCCGTCACCGCGCTCGTCACGTTCGTCTTCGAGATCGTCGGACTGCACGACTTCGGCAAGCAGTACGGGCTTCGCGTCCGCTTCGTCCACTACCTGAAGCTCGTCGTGGGCGGTCCCTTCTACCAGGTGCTCCTCGCGGGGGCCGCCGTCCGCGCCGTATGGCGTGAGCAGCGCGGCCAGAACGACTGGGAGCTGACCACCCACGTCGGCGCGCATCTCACCGACGCCGAAGCCACCCGAGACCTCCGAGAGGACGTCCCTGCGTGACCTCCACCCTTCCCGCGGTGACCACTCCTAAGGTCCCCGCGCAGAGACAACCTGTCCCCATTGAGCGTTCGGCCAGTCGAACGAACCCACCGCTCCGGCTCCGCTCCTCCCGCCCCGACCTGCTCCTGTGCGGCGTACTCCTCGTCGCGATCCTCGTCGTGCAGGGCTGGAACATCGCCGACTACCCCACCCTCAGCGACGACGAGGGCACCTACCTCGCCCAGGCCTGGGCCGTCCAGGAGGGCCGGGGTCTCGCCCACTACACGTACTGGTACGACCACCCGCCGCTCGGCTGGATCCAGATAGCCCTGCTGACCTGGATACCGGCCGCCCTCAGCCCCGAGTCGATGACCGTCGGCACGATGCGCGCCGCGATGCTCGTCATCAGCGCGGTCAGCGCGGTCCTCGTGTACGTGCTCGGGCGGCGGCTGTCCCTGCCGCGCTGGGCGGCCGGGCTCGGCATGGCCCTGTTCGGCCTGTCGCCGCTGTCGGTCGTCCTCCAGCGGGAGATCTTCCTCGACAACCTCGCGGTGATGTGGACGCTCCTCGCGTTCGCCCTCGCCGCCTCGCCGAGCCGTCACCTCTGGCACCACTTCGGCGCCGGGATCGCCGCGGCCACGGCCGTGCTGACCAAGGAGACGATGCTCTTCGTCCTCCCCGCGGTCTTCGTCACCATGTGGCGGCACAGCCACCGCGACACCCGCAAGTTCGCCCTGACCGGCGCGGTCACCGCCTGCGCGCTGATCGGCCTCTCGTACCCCCTGTTCGCCCTGCTGAAGGGCGAGATGTTCCCGGGCAGCGGGCACGTCTCGCTGTGGGACGGCATCAAGTACCAGATGACCAGGCCGGGTTCGGGCTTCATCCTCGACCAGGGCTCCGGCTCGCACGGCGTCCTGCAGTCGTGGCTCTACTACGACCGCGTCCTCATCGTCGGCGGACTCGCGGGCGCGCTGCTGCTCCTGTTCACCTGGCGCTGGTCGGTCACCGCACGCGCCCTCGCCGGACCGTCGTTCGCGGTGGCGATCCTCGCCCTGGTGGCCATGCGCCCCAGCGGCTACCTGCCCGCGATGTACGTCATCCAGGCGCTGCCCTTCCTCGCCCTGGTGCTCGCCGGAGGTACGGCCTCCGTCGCCCACGCCGTACTGCGGCGGTGGCGGTCCGAGGCCGAGCACCGGTACCTGACCGGCGGGCGGTACGCGCTCGCGGCCGTCCTCGCGATCGCCGCCGGGGCGTATGTCGTCCCGCGCTGGTACGACGGCGACCGCACCGCCGTCACCGCCGACGCCAACGCGCCCTACCAGGCCGCCTCGAAGTGGCTGTCCACCGAGGTGGAGGACCCGAAGGACACCCGGGTGCTGGTCGACGACGCGCTGTGGCTGGACCTGGTGCACGCCGGGTACCAGCCCGGGCGCGGCGTCATCTGGTTCTACAAGGCCGACCTCGACCCGGCCGTGACGAAGACGATGCCGCGCGGCTGGAAGGACCTCGACTACGTCGTCGCCTCGCCGACGGTGCGGCGTGACGCGGTCGACCTGCCCAACGTCAAGGCGGCGATGGAGCACTCGACGCCGGTCGCCGTGTTCGGCAGCGGTGCCGACCGCATCGAGATCCGCCAGATCCAGACAGCCGCCGGAGGCGTGCGATGACCCACGAGTACACCGCGCCCGAGGAGCTCGGCGATCCGGCGGTCGAGGCCGTCGAGGTGCCCGAGCCCGGCGCCGTCACCATCGTCGTGCCGACCTTCAACGAGTCGGCGAACGTACGGCAGTTGCTGCACCAGATCACCGAGTCGGTGCCGTCCCGGCTGCCCTGCGAGGTCGTCTTCGTGGACGACTCCACCGACGACACCCCGCAGGTCGTCAAGGAGGCCGCGCAGGACTGCCCGTTCCCGGTCACCGTCATCCACCGCGACGAACCCGTCGGCGGGCTCGGCGGCGCGGTCGTCGAGGGGATCAAGGCGGCCGGTTCGGACTGGATCGTCGTCATGGACGGCGACTGCCAGCACCCGCCGTCCCTCGTCCCGGACCTGGTCGCCACCGGCGAGCGCGCCAACGCCGGGCTCGTGGTCGCCTCCCGGTACATCAAGGGCGGCAGCCGGGCCGGGCTCGCGGGCAGCTACCGCGTGGCGGTGTCGCGGGCGGCGACCTGGCTGACCAAGGCCCTCTTCCCGCGCCGGCTGCACGGCATCAGCGACCCGATGAGCGGCTTCTTCGCCATCCGCCGCAGCGACATCGCCGCGTCGGCGCTCAAGCCGCTCGGCTACAAGATCCTGCTGGAGCTGGCGGTGCGCAGCCGTCCGCGCACGGTCACCGAGGTGCCGTTCGTCTTCCAGGAGCGGTTCGCGGGGGAGTCCAAGTCCACGGCGGCCGAGGGGCGGCGCTTCCTGCGGCATCTCGCAGGGCTGCGTACGGCCGACCCGCTGTCCCGGATGCTGGTGTTCGGGCTGATCGGGCTGACGGGCTTCGTGCCGAACCTGGCCGCGTTGTGGGGGCTGACGCAGGCGGGGCTGCACTACCTCCCCGCGGAGATCGTCGCCAACCAGTTCGGCGTGGCCTGGAACTTCCTGCTGATCGAGAAGCTGCTGTTCCGCGACCGGCGGCAGCACCGCCACTGGGCCGACCGCACGGTCCGGTTCGCGCTGCTCGCCAACGCCGACCTGGTCCTGCGCATCCCGCTGATCGCGCTGCTGGTCGGTCAGTTCGGGCTGGCGGTGCTGCCCGCCACCGCACTGGCCCTGGTCATCACCTTCGTCCTGCGCTTCGTCGGTACGGAAGCGCTGGTCTATCTGCCACGCCGCAGTTCAGGTCTGCGGCGCGGGGCGATCGCAGGGGCGCGTCGGGGTTGAGAGGCCGAACGCGCGGAGGCCCGAAGGGCTGAGCACGATCGGGCTCTCGACCCCGACTGGAGCGCCCCGGAGAGCGCCCGAGTAAGCACAGCAGTCGCACCGCAAGGAGAGCCGTGTGAACAAGCGCTTCGCCAACAAGCACCGAAGAAGGACCGCGCTCGTCGGGGTGGGGGCCCTGACCGCCGGTCTGCTCCTCACCTCGCCCCAGTCCGCCAACGCCGCCAACCTCATCAGGAACCCCGGCTTCGAGACCGCCGGCACCGACGGCATGCCCTACTGCTGGAAGAAGTCCGGCTGGGGCGACAACGACTTCACCTTCGAGACGGTGGCCGACGCCCACTCGGGCGGCAAGGCCATGAAGGTCACGCTGACCCGCCGCGTCGACGGCGACCGCAAGGCGCTCATCACCGAGTCCGCCGAGTGCGCGCCCGTCGTCACGCCGGGCAAGCAGTACGACCTGGGGCTCTGGTACAAGTCGACCACCCCCGACACCTCGGTCACCCTCTTCCGGCACGACCCCACAGCGGGCTGGCAGTACTGGACCGACCTCAAGACGCTGGAGATGGCGGGCAGCTGGACCGAGGCCACGGTCCGCACGCCCGAGGTGCCCGCCGGCACCGACCGGATCGCCTGGGGTGTCTCCGTCTACGGCACCGGCTCGGTGACCACCGACGACTACACGATGGACCAGGTCGCCGACCCGGTCCCGGACCCGGTGTGCACGGGCACGGCCGAGGAGTGCGCGAACGGCCGCTGGGACGTGCTGCCCACGAAGAACCCCGTCCGCTCCATGCACTCCGTCGTCCTGCACAACGGCAAGGTGCTGCTGATCGCCGGCTCCGGCAACGACCAGTCGATGTTCCAGGCGGGCACGTTCACCAGCGCGGTCTACGACCCCCAGAACGGCACGTACAAGCAGATCCCCACGCCCAAGGACATGTTCTGCGCCGGCCACGTCCAGCTCGACGACGGGCGTGTGCTCGTGATGAGCGGCAACAAGGGCTATCCGTCGGCCGACGGCACGATCGGCTACCAGGGCTACAAGGACTCGTACATCTTCGACCCGGCCACCGAGACGTACACCAAGACCAACGACATGAACGACGGCCACTGGTACCCGTCGGCCACGGTCCTCGGCAACGGTGACGTCATCTCCTTCGGCGGGCTGAAGGAGGACTCGACCGGCTCGGTCACCGCCGAGCTGTGGTCGGACGCCGAGCAGAAGTGGCTCGAACTCTGGAAGGTCAACCAGACCTGGTCCTACTGGGGCCTGTACCCGTCCATGATCCTGATGCAGGACGGCCGCCTCTTCTACTCCGGCAGCCATGTCTTCGGCAACAACATCCCCGGCACGGGCTCCGCGATCTACGACTACAACGCCAACACGGTCACCCAGATCCCGGGCCTGCAGAACAAGGACCAGCGCGACCAGTCCGCGAGCGTGCTGCTGCCCCCGGCCCAGGACCAGAAGGTCCTCACCGTCGGCGGCGGCAACATCGACTCCAACCCGGACGCCAACCGTCTGACGGACATCATCGACCTGAAGCAGGCCAACCCGTCCTACGTCGCCGGCCCGCCGCTCCCGCAGGGCACCGTCGACCTCGGAGCCGGCAAGGTCGCCCAGACCGGCAACCAGGGCAAGATGTACGTCTCCGCCGTACTCCTGCCCGACGGCAAGGTCCTGGAGACCGGCGGCGCCCTGCACAACCGGGCCGACCCGGTGTACGAGTCGTCGATCTACGACCCGGCGACCAACACCTTCGACCCGGTGGCGCCCGACCCGGAGGAGCGCGGCTACCACTCCTCGGCGTTCCTCCTGCCCGACGGCCGCGTGATGACGACGGGCGACAACCCGGGCAACGGCACCTGGAACCACGACGTGTCGATCTACACCCCGCCCTATCTCCTCAAGGGCGAACGCCCGACGATCACTTCGGTGATCGACACCGAGTGGACCTACGGCGACACCCAGCGGATCACCGTCGACCGGCCCATCGCCAAGGCCGAGCTGATCCGCCCGGCCGCCGTCACCCACTCCTCCGACCCCAACCAGCGGTTCGTCGACCTGCCGCTGTCCGTGGACGGCAACAACATCGACCTGAACGTGACGAGCAACCCCAACCTGGCCCCGCCCGGCTGGTACATGCTCTTCGCGGTCGACGCCAACGGGGTCCCGTCGGTCGCCAAGTGGGTGCACCTCCAGGGCCCGCAGGCCCTGAGCGCGACCGACGCCTCGCCCCACGTCCACGACTTCGCCGGCAATCTCAAGGGCAAGGTCACGGGACCGGGCAAGAAGCGCACGTCGCAGAAGGTCAGCCCGACCGTCTCCGGCTGCGACCGCCACTACGGCTCCGCCAACGTGTGCGTCCCGACGGACTTCCCGCCGACCGTGAAGGCGACGACGAAGGCCCGCTGCGACTGGCTGAAGAAGAACGACTACGGCCGCCTGAAGGTCAACGGCAAGGACGACCCGCTGCGGCTGGACCGCAACCGGGACGGAATCGCCTGCGGAAAGGGTGATGTGACCCGGCGTTAGTCCGCGTATTCGGCGAGGGCGCGTTCCACGATGGCGACCAGCTGCTCGTGGTGCGCGCCCTTCCAGTACGCGCGCCCGCATGCCGTGCACTGGGCGAACACGTCGTACGACCGCTGTGTCCCGCCCTCCAACTGGTCCGCCACCTCGTCCTTCGTGGCCTCCTTGAGCAGCCCGTTGCAGGCGGTGCACCGGGTCCAGGGACGCAACTCGGGCCGGAACCGGTCGAGTACGTCACGGAGCTGCTCCTCGGGCCGGGTGCTGTAGACATACGCGCCGGCCCACAGCTCGCGGCGCCGCAGCAGACCCCGGTCCCGGCTCAGCATGACCCGCTGCTCGGCAGCCGAGCGGGCGGCGAGCGCGGGGTCGCCGATGTCCGTCGACTCGTACGCCGTGTCCACGCCGAGCAGGCGCATACGGCGGGCGAGGGTGCCGAGGTGGACGTCGAGCAGGAAGCGCAGGGGAGCGCCGGGCACCCGCTGGGGGCGCGTGACGGGCCGTACCGAGACGGACTCGCCGCCTGCCGGGACGTACGACACCGGCACCTCCCGGCCGTCCACGACCACGGCGCCGACCTCGGTCAGCGGGACGCCGAGGGACTCCACGACATGGCCGAGGGTCGAGACGCGGTCGGCGGTGACCCGGGCGGCACCGTTCTCGCGCCGTCCGTTGGGCAGGAAGAAGCGCAGCTCGGGGGCGAACTCGACATGGACCTCGGGACCGTTCACCCGGTCAGGATGTCACGGCCCGGGGCTCGCGCTTCAGGTGTCTTTCGCGGGGAGGCCGTGCTCGATGACGTCCAGGGCGCGGTCCATGAGGTCGCGGACGTCGTCCTTGAAGTCGTTCTCCGCCCAGTACAGGGAGATCTCCGCGAGGCCGCCGATGAGGGACATCGTGAAGACCCGCACCTCGAAGCTGTCCTGTGGCAGGCCGGTGCGCTCGGCGATGGCCTCGCCGAGCATCCGGCCGGTGACCGACATGCTCTCCAGCATCCGCGAGCGCACCGCCGGAACCTTGACCAGCAGATGCGACCGCAGCCGGACGACCTCGGGGTCCTCCTGCGTCGCGGCGCCGATGGCCAGTCGCATGACGTACCGCAGGGACTCCATCCACGGCTCGTCCGCCGGCCGCTTGCGCAGTTCCGCCAGCAGGATCGGGTCGTACTCGTCCGTGAGGACGATGTCCTCCTTGGTCGGGAAGTAGCGGAAGACCGTGGACGGCGACACCTCGGCGCGCTCGGCGATCTGCTCGATCGTGGTGGCGTCGTAGCCCTGCTCCTTGATCAGGGCGTACGTCGCCTCACGGATCGCCATCCGGGTTTTGATCTTCTTCCGCTCACGAAGTCCCAGCTGGGGGCCTTCGGGGAGGGGGACGGGTCGTGCGGGTGTCATGCGGGTCATTGTCGGGCATCGGCCTGCTCGGCAGCCATGTCCGGGGTCTCGGAGGCCTTGGCCGGGCGCTCCGTGGCCGGCAGGAACGCGGCCGCCAGCAGGGCGGCGACGAGCGCCGCGACGCCGCACACCAGCAGGACGACGCCCATGCCGTGCACGTACGCGCTGTTGGCGGAGGCCGCGAGTTCGGCCGAGCCCGCCTTCCCGGCGACGAGGTGCGCCGCGACCACGGACTCCCCGGCGGTGTCGGCGGCCCGCGAGGGCAGTCCGGAGATGTCGAGCCGGTCCCGGAACGCACCGGCCAGCAGGCTGCCGAGCAGCGCGATACCGATCGCCCCGCCGACCTGACGCAGTGTCATCAGCAGGCCCGAGCCGCTGCCGGCGCGGTCGCGGGGCAGGGTGCCCAGGGCGTTGCTCATCGCCGGCATCAGCGAGAAGCCGAAGCCGAGACCGGTGAGGGCGAGCCACAGGGCGGTGAAGCCGTAGCCGGAGTCGGCCGTCGTACGGCTGCCGAGGAACGCGGCGAAAGCGAGCACCACCAGGCCCGCGCTCACCGTGGCCCGCGCGCCGAACCGGGCGACGACCGGCGGGGCGGTCCGCGAGGCGACCAGGATCCCGCCCATCATCGGCAGCAGCCGGATGCCGGTGCCGAGGGCGTCGTGGCCGAGGACCGCCTGGAGGTAGGGCGGCAGCACGAACAGCAGGCCGGACAGGACGAACATGACCAGGGTCGCGGCGATCGTGTTGAAGAGGAAGCCGCGGTGGGCGAGCAGGCTCATGTCGAGCAGGGGCCGCTCGACCCGCCGTTCGCGCACCACCAGCGCGGTGATCAGCAGGACGGAGGCGCAGAGCGTGGCGACCACCAGCGCATCGCCCCAGCCACGGGTGGGCGCCTCGATGATCGCGTAGACCAGCGCGCCGAGGCCGGTCGCGGTGAGCGCGGTGGAGAGGGCGTCGACCTTGGGGGAGGCGGGGTCCTTGGTCTCCGGGAGCAGGAAGACGCAGGCGGCGATGCCGATCGCGGCCATCGGGACGTTGACCAGGAAGACCGAGCCCCACCAGAAGTGGTTCAGCAGCCAGCCGCCGATGATCGGGCCGAGCGGCAGGCCGAGCGCCGAGGCGGCGGAGACGATGCCGACGGCCTTGGTGCGCTCGTCGGGGCCGAAGAGCGAGGGCAGCACGGAGAGTGCCAGCGGGGTGACCAGCGCCGCCCCGACGCCCATCACCGCACGCGCGGCGATCACCACGTTCACCTCGCCGGCCAGCGCGCCGACCAGTGACCCGGCGAGGAAGATCCCGAGGCCCGTGATCAGCATCAGCCGCCGCCCGAAGCGGTCGCCGAGCAGTCCGGCGGGCAGCATCAGCGCCGCGAAGACGACGACGTACGCGTCGGCCATCCACTGCTGCTCGCCGGTGCCGGCGCCGAGGTCGGCGGCCAGCGTCGGCAGCGCCACATTGAGGATCGTCGTGTCGAAGCCGAGGGTCAGCATGCTCGCGACCAGGGCGCCGAGCGCCCACCAACGGCGAGGGTCTGGAGTGACAGGGTCCATGAAATGAGAGTAGCTCTCAAAAGAGAGATGATGTCAATCTTCGCCTGGAAAGGGCATGCAAAAGGGCCACGGCTCGCAAGCCGTGGCCCTTGAAAGAGCTGTGCGGTGGGTTACCCGTGCTGGTACGCCACCAGCGAGATGCCGACGTAGTGCGTGATGAAGGCCGCCAGCGTGAAGGAGTGGAACACCTCGTGGAAGCCGAACCAGCGCGGTGACGGGTTCGGGCGCTTGATGCCGTAGATCACGCCGCCCGCGCTGTAGAGGACACCGCCGACGATCACCAGGACCAGCACCGCGATGCCGCCGGTGCGCATGAAGTCCGGCAGGAAGAAGACGGCCGCCCAGCCCATCGCGATGTAGCAGGGGGTGTAGAGCCAGCGCGGGGCGCCCACCCAGAAGACCCGGAAGACGATTCCGGCCAGTGCCGCCGCCCAGATGCCCCACAGCAGCCATCGGCCCTTGCTGTCCGGCAGGAGCAGCAGGGTCAGTGGTGTGTACGTGCCCGCGATGATCAGGAAGATGTTGGCGTGATCCAGCCGGCGCAGGATGCCGTCCATGCGCGGGCTCCAGTTGCCCCGGTGGTACAGCGCGCTCACGCCGAACAGCAGGCAGGCCGTGAGGACGTAGATCCCGCAGGCGACCCGGCCCCGGGGTGAGTCCGCCAGGGCGGTGAGGACCAGGCCCGCGACCAGGACGGCCGGAAACATGCCCAGGTGCAGCCAGCCGCGGAGTCTGGGCTTGATCTCTTCCGTGATCTGGTGCGCGTGGTGCGCGATCTGGTGCGGCAAGGAGGGCGCGTCGGAATCGCGGCCGGCGGCCGGCCTGTCCGTGGGCGCGTCGGGGACGGGCGCAGTCATGCGGGGCATCGTACCTACGGAACCGTAAGTTACGCGTCAGAGAGGTCAGATGGGGGCCCGTAAGTGGCCATCGTCTCACGGGGTACCCGGTGTGGCCACACCACCGGTGAAGCCGTGGTGACGCATCGAAAACATCTGGATGAGTGGCGATGCTCACGCCGCTCACCTGTGACGCCCTCTGGACATATGCGCAGACCCGTCGGATGATCAAATGAGTGCGGTCGGCACCGGATGAGCGCGGAAGATCCAGACGCAGTCCATTTCGCGAAGCATCCGGGTCGCGGCCCCCACGGGGCATACAAGGGCATATTCAGGACAAAATCCCTCATTTAGGAGCAACCGTGGCGCGCGACATCGCGGCTCCCCCCGTCGTTCCCACCAACCATCAGGGGCTGATCTCGTGGGTCAACGAGATCGCTGAACTGACGCAGCCGGACAACGTGGTCTGGTGTGACGGATCCGAGGCCGAGTACGACCGTCTGAGCGAGGAGCTCGTCGCGAAGGGCACCTTCCGCAGGCTCGATCCGATCAAGCGCCCCAACTCCTACTACGCCGCCTCCGACCCGACCGACGTCGCCCGCGTCGAGGACCGGACCTTCATCTGCTCCGAGAAGGAGGAGGACGCGGGCCCGACGAACCACTGGATGGACCCCGCCGAGATGCGTGAGGTCTTCTCCGGGGAGAAGGGCGTCTTCCGCGGCTCGATGCGCGGCCGGACCATGTACGTCGTCCCGTTCTGCATGGGCCCGCTCGGCTCCAAGCTCTCCGCGATCGGCGTCGAGATCACCGACTCCGCCTACGTCGCCGTCTCCATGCGCACCATGACCCGCATGGGCCAGGCCGTCCTCGACGAACTCGGCGACGACGGCTTCTTCGTGAAGGCCGTGCACTCCGTCGGCGCCCCGCTGGAGGAGGGCCAGGAGGACGTCCCCTGGCCCTGCAACCAGACCAAGTACATCTCGCACTTCCCGGAGAGCCGCGAGATCTGGTCCTACGGCTCCGGCTACGGCGGCAACGCCCTGCTCGGCAAGAAGTGCTACGCCCTGCGCATCGCCTCCGTGATGGCCCGCGACGAGGGCTGGCTGGCCGAGCACATGCTGATCCTCAAACTCACCCCGCCGCAGGGCGAGTCGAAGTACGTGGCGGCGGCCTTCCCCTCCGCCTGCGGCAAGACCAACCTCGCCATGCTGGAGCCCACCATCTCCGGCTGGACGGTCGAGACGATCGGCGACGACATCGCCTGGATGCGCTTCGGCGAGGACGGCCGCCTGTACGCCATCAACCCCGAGGCCGGCTTCTTCGGCGTCGCGCCCGGCACCGGTGAGCACACCAACGCCAACGCGATGAAGACGCTGTGGGGCAATTCGGTCTTCACCAACGTCGCCCTCACCGACGACAACGACATCTGGTGGGAGGGCATGACGGAGGAGACCCCGGCCCACCTCACCGACTGGAAGGGCAACGACTGGACGCCTCAGTCCGAGACCCCGGCCGCCCACCCCAACGCCCGCTTCACGGTGCCCGCGTCCCAGTGCCCGATCATCGCGCCCGAGTGGGAGGACCCCAAGGGCGTGCCGATCTCGGCGATCCTCTTCGGCGGGCGCCGCGCCACCGCCGTACCCCTCGTGACCGAGTCCTTCGACTGGAACCACGGCGTGTTCCTCGGCGCGAACGTCGCGTCGGAGAAGACCGCCGCCGCCGAGGGCAAGGTCGGCGAGCTGCGCCGCGACCCGTTCGCGATGCTGCCCTTCTGCGGCTACAACATGGGCGACTACATGGCCCACTGGGTCGACGTGGCCAAGGACAAGGACCAGTCCAAGCTGCCGAAGATCTACTACGTCAACTGGTTCCGCAAGAACGACGAGGGCAAGTTCGTCTGGCCCGGTTTCGGCGAGAACAGCCGCGTGCTGAAGTGGATCGTCGAGCGGCTCGAGGGCAAGGCCGAGGGCGTCGAGACCCCGATCGGCATCCTGCCGACCAAGGAGGCCCTCGACACCAACGGGCTCGAACTGGCCGACTCCGACCTCGACTTCCTCCTCACCGTCGACAAGGAGATCTGGCGCGAGGAGGCCGCGCTCGTCCCCGACCACCTCAACACCTTCGGCGACCACACGCCGAAGGAGCTGTGGGACGAGTACGACGCGCTGGTGCGCCGCCTGGGCTGAGAGCAGCCCCCCAAGACGCCGCGGCCGGTCCAACCGACAGTGCCCTGACCAGCAACATCGTCACGGCCGGCCGCGGTGACAGCACCACAGACCGGCGAGGTTCCGTACAACGGCGTGCGGGGCTGTGGGCCTGTCGTCGCATGATCCCGTCCGCCCCGACGGGAGGAACGCGACGACAGGCCCTCGCCTGTTTTTCGTTCACTTGTACGTTCGCGCCCCCTTGATCGAACGATCTTCACGGCTGTTACCTGTTCGACACAGGAGCGTCGCTGACCCCAGTGACCGCTCAATTCAGCCTGTGGGGGGCACAGTTGAATACTGCACACCGTCCCAGACCTCTCGCGGCCACGCTGCTCGCCGCCGCACTCGCCGGGACCGGCCTGACGGTCGCCGCCGCACCCGCGGCCCACGCGGCGGCCTCGGACGCCGTGGTCAAGCTGCCGATCTCGTCGTACTCGGCGCTGGCGGTCGACAACGTCCACGAGCGGGTCTTCGTCGCGGACAGCAACGTCGGCTACTACCTCAACTCCGGCACCATCGCCGTCTACAACTTCGAGGGCGAGCGCTTGACGACGATCACCACCAACCAGGCCCATGTCTCCGGCCTGGCGGTGAGCGCCGACGGCAGCAAGCTGTACGCCGGACTGCGCGACCGCGTCGAGGCCTACGACACCACGACCTACGCGCGCACCATCGTGGCCTACGCCAACACGGACTACTGCGGCCGCGAGGTCGCCCAGTCCGGCGGCCAGACCTACTTCACGACACCGCTCGCGTCCTCCGTCTCCCAGTGCGCCACCGCCGAGACCAACCTGGACGCGATCGTCAACGGAGGGCACACGCGCACCGGCTGGAACGACTACGGCGATCTGCTGCTGGAGGCCGGCGCCGGAAACAGGATGCTCATGGGCCAGCCGCTCAACACCAAGGCAGCCAACCCCTTCCTCACGGTGTTCGACACCAGTGACGGCGCCCTCGTCCGCAATGCCGCGCGGCGCTTCGCCGACGCCGAGGGCAAGGGCGCCCTGGACCTCAAGGACCTGGCACTCTCCGCCGACGGCACCAAGGTCGCCGTAGCGGACGCCACCGCCGGCACCCGGCTGCTGAACACCGACGACCTGTCGGACGCGGCGGCCGGCTACCAGGCGCTCCCGTCCGGTGCCACCGCCAGCTCGGTCGCCTTCAGCGGCGACGGCAAGTACATCGCGCGCGGCGCCTCGGCCACCGGCTCCACGCCCGACCTGCTGGTCCAGCCCGCCGACCCGACCGACGCCACCGCCCCGCTGGAGTTCGTCTTCGAGGGCAGCCTCGACGGCGACAAGGTCGTGCCGCGCGGCATGGAGTGGTCGGCCGACGGCTCCCGGCTGTTCGCGGTGACCGCCAACGCGGCAGGCAGCCAGTACTGGCTGCACATCATCCAGCCCCCGGCCGTCCAGTACGACGCCCGCTTCACCGGCGGCCTCACCCACAGCCCGGCCCAGGCCGTGGCCGGCGAACCGCTCGCCGTGCGCGGCAAGCTGGAGCAGGACGGCCCGGCACCCGCCGAGCCCCTGAAGGTCGAGGCGACCCGCACCGACGCGAACGGCACCCACGACCTGGGCACCTTCACCGTCAAGGCCGACGGCACGTTCACCGTCCTCGACGAGCCCGACCTCGTCGGCGACGCCACTTACACCGTCTCCTACCTCGGCGACCTGACCCACCGCCCCGCCGACGACGTCACCACCACGGTCTCCGTCGGCAAGGCGCCCACCTCGATCGCGCTCACCGCGCCCGAGGAGGCCTCGATGAGCACGGGCATCGAGATCACCGGCACCTTCACCGCGCAGGGCAAGCCACTGCCGGACCGTGCGGTGCTCAAGGTCGAGCGGACCGACAGCCTCGGCACCGGCACCCTGTCGTCGGTGACCGTCGCCGCGGACGGCACCTTCACGATCAACGACATCCCGCGCGCCCGGCGCGACGTGACCTACACGGTCAGCTGGCCGGGCGACGACCTGCACACCGCGTCGACCGCTTCGGCGACGGTCTACGTCAGGCGGTAACCCACCGGGTCACACGGTCCCGCCCCGGTCCTCCAGATACCGGGTGTGGGACTCCTGGCGGCGGGCCTCCACCTCGCGCAGACCCGCCGCCAGCCGCTCGGCGTCCTTCTTCAACAGGCCGAGCTGCCGCTCCAGATGCAGCTCGGGCGACTCGGTGCCCGGCGACATCCGCGTCCACCACCGAGTCCGTACGAAACTGTCGACGGCCTCGGGAAGGTCGCGCCGCACGATCCGGGAGAGCACATGCACGCCCTCCGGATCGTGCGCGAGCAACTCGGCCACCCAGCCCCGGTCCAGCAACGCGGCCAGCAGCTCGGTGAGTTCACGCAGCCGGGCCGCGGCCGTGACCGACACCTCGATCTCCGTCAGATAGCCGCGCAGCTTTTCGAAGTCGCCCCGCAGCTCGTCCAGTTGGGCCGACGGGTCCGGGAAGTCGGGCAGTGCGGGCCGCTCCGGCGGGGCGATCAGCGCGCCCGCGCCGTACAGACCCGCGACCACGACGGGCCAGTACGGTCCCGCCACCCCCGTGAAGGTCAGCACCAGACCGACCAGCCCGCAGGCGCTCCCGGCGATGTTCTTGCGGGACTCCAGGTAGGCCACCACCCTGCTCGCGGCCGACTTATTGGTAGCCACGGATCTCCTCGAAGGCGCCGTCCAGCGAGCCCTCCTGGGCGTCGAAGAGGCGGCCGCCGGTCAGCTCGGCGATGTGCTCCAGCTCGGACCTGTCGGAGTCGCCGAAGAGGATGGGGAAGACGGGCGTCTCCCGCCGTTCGCGGTCGAGCCCGGCGTAGAAGGAGTCGAAGTCGGCCGCCTCGGCGCCGGCGGTGTTCTCGCCGTCCGTCATCAGCACGATCGACGTGAACGTGTCCTGGGACCGTCCGGCGCCGAGATGGTCGTACGCCTTCTCCAGCGAGGTGAAGATCGCGGTGTCGCCCTCGGCGGTGAGCGCCTCGGTGTCCTCGCGGATCCCCGCCAGCCCGGAGTTGGGGTCGGCCGGCTCCACGACATGCGTCCGCACGCTCTTCACGTCCGACCCGAAGGGCATCAGCGTGACCTCCTCGCGTTCGCGGAAGTCGTCGGTGAGGTCGGTGAGCGCCTGCTTCAGCTGCTCCAGGCGGTCACCCTCCATCGAGCCCGAGGTGTCGAGGACGTAGACCGTCCTGGACGGGCGGCGCAGCTCGTTCTCGTACGAGTCCAGCAGGCCGTCGGCGACGGAACGGCTGCCCGGGAAGGGCAGTTCGCGACGCCGGTCGGGGTCGAGACCGGACGCGGGCGGGACGGAGGCGACGACCGGGCGGCGATGGGTGCGGTCGGTGATCAGCCGCTGGACGTCCTCGGTGCGCAGGGCCTCGGTGACGCGGCGGACGTCGTCGCGGGTGGCGGCGCTGGTCGACGCGAGGGAGGAGAGCGGGTAGTCGGCGGTGACGACGCCGTCCTTGGGGCGGATCACGGTCAGGCCCGGGATGCCCTCGAGGACGGACTCGTAGTTGAGCAGCGCGTCGACGTTCCCGCGCCGCTTGTACGCCGTCGCCAGCCAGCCCGACGAACCCGACGTCAGCTTCTGCCCCTTGAAGAACTCCTTCAGGCGGGGCGTCGCCTTGTCGACGTCCGCGTCCGTCAGGGCCGACTGGGCGTCCGAGAGGGCGGAGGCCACCGAAACGAGGGTGGCGAAGCCGGAGTTGGAGCGGGCCGGGTCGGTCATGCCGTAGGTCAGGCGGCCGTCCTGGACGGCCTGTTCGACCTGCGACCAGGTGACGTCGTCCGGCTTCCAGCCCAGCGTGCCCAGGGCCGTGGTCCTGACCCCGATGGCGACCGGGCTCGACATCACCGGGGTCTCCGACACGACCTTCTTCGCGGCTTCCGGCCGCAGCCGCAGATAGTCGTTGGAGGACAGCCACAGCGCGTCGTACTGCCCGTCCGCCTTGCCCTTCGCCAGCAGTTCCACCGCGTCCAGGGTGCCCATGTAGGTGGGCCGCACCTTGATACCGGTGTCGTCGGCGATCCGGTCGAGGACCGGGCTCATGTCGCTGAGCTCGCTGGAGGCGAGGACGCGCAGGGTGCCGGGCTGCGGGGCGTTGTCCGGCTCGTTGCCCGCTTCTTGCGAGGTGCAGGCCGTCAGCAGGGCGAGTGCGGCGAGGGCGGCGGCGAGCAGACGCCGGCCGTGGGGGCGTCTCATCCGAGCCCACCCTCCAGCGCGCCCTGCGAACGGCTGCGCTCCAGGTAGGCGCTCGCGTGCTGCAGTTCGGCGGTCAGGTTCTCCACGGTCGTCGCCATCGCCTCGGTCGCCTGGACCTTGTAGGTGTCGATCGCGTCGAGCGTGCGGTAGATCTGCTGGAAGGCGTTGCGGAGGGTCTCCGCTCCCACCGCCGGGTCGGCGGCGATGCGCTGGATCTCGCCGCTCTGCGTGGCGAGCATCTCGGCGTTGCCCCGGATCAGGTCCTCGGTGGTCCCGCGCAGGGCGTTGACCTGCTCGACGACCTTCTTCTGGTTGTCCAGGGCGGAGGCCAGCATCACGGAGATGCGCAAGGCCGAGACGGTCGTGGTCGCCGCCCGGTCGACGCCCTTGATCAGCTCCTCGTTGTTACGGCGTACGACGTCCATGGCGAGGTATCCCTGCGCGCACACCGCGAGCTGGGTGAGCAGGTCCTGGTGCTTCTGCCGGACCGGGAAGAGGATGTCGGCGCGCAGACTGTCGGCCTGCTGGGGGTCGGCGACCTGGGCGATGTGCTGCTCGACCGCGACGTCCAGGGCCTCGGTCAGGACAACGTACTCCTGGAGCTTGCCCATGCTCTCCCACAGCCGCACCCGCTCGGTCTGCAGGGCGGCGTTGTCCCGCCGCAACTCGTCCTGCCCGCCCCGCAGCGACCCCACGATCCTGTTGAGGGTCCCCTGCGCGGAGGCGTACTTGGCGACGTGGTCGCGCAGCTTGTTGCCGCCGGGCAGCCTGGACAGGAACTTGCGCCCCTTGGAAGCGGGCAGATCCCGCGGATCCAGGTCCTCCACCACCCGCCGCAGCTCGACGAGCGAGCCCGCGACCTGCGACTGGGCGTCCCCGCCCTTGTCGGGCAGGCTCCGGATGGTCCGCTCCAGCATGCGGTTGGACTGGGCGGCGGCGGTACGCATCTCGCCGGCGCCCAGGGCGGTGATCTCCCCGACCTTGCCGGCGAACTGGGGGGAGCGGGCGTCGAGCGCCGCGAGTCCCTCGACGTAGGCGGAGGCCTTCTTGGCCATGTCGGTACGGACGCCGTCATCGACCGGGACGAGTCCGCCGGCCTTCTCGCGCGGCACGGTGGCCACGGGCTCGGGCGGAGTGAGGACGAAGGTGTCGTCGCTGTTGCTCATGTACTGCTTCCCCCCTTATCCGCGCGCCCGTCGCGCCAGCTCGTGCAGCACCCCGGAGGTGGGCACGGCCGCCTGGTGGACGCCGGTCAGTTCCTGCTTGAGATAGGTGGTGTCCGAGGCGAACTCGGCGGCCTCACCCTGCGGCCGGAACCCGTGCCGGGCCGCCAGCTCCCGCAACCGCTTGTCCTGGGAGAGGAGTTCGGCGACGGCCTTGCCGTCGTCGGTCAGCGGTACGACGGTGTGGTCGCTGTTGACCGTGGTGTCCGGGTACAGGACGACCAGGTCGTCGGGCTGCTGTCCCTGAGCCGGCAGGGAGGCGACCTGGGACTCGTAGACCACGACGAGCGGATTGCCGGCCCCGCTGACGAAGTCCCGGAAGACGGCGTCACTGCTGGACTGCTGGGCGCCCTGCACACGGACCAGCTTCTGCAGCAGCGGTGCCGTGCGCCCGATCTCGGCGTCGGTGGCGACCACCTTGCCGCCGTTCTCGACATAGGAGGCGGCGGCCAGATACAGGGCGCCGGAGTTCGAGGTCTCGGGATCGGTGCTGGACAGGTACAGGGTGCCCGTCAACTCACCGTACTTCTGGGCGCCCTTGAGCTGCTGCCAGGTGCGGTCGGCGCGGGCGGCGGCCAGATAGGCGGCCATCTTGAAGGTGCCGCGGTGCTCGGTGTCCAGGGTGGCGAGCTTGTTCGCCGCGAGCACCTCGGCGGCGTTCCGGTGCGCCACGACGATGAGGGGCGAGTAGAAGGGGCGGGGGAGCGTGCCCGTCACCTTGTACTTCGCGGCGAGTTCGACGGCCGGCGCCTGACTCGACGGCAGCGCGAGGTCGTAGCCCTTGAGGTCCAGCCCCTCCATGGCCCACGACCCGGAGGTCTCGGCCTTCACGGTGTAGCCCTTGGCGGCGAGGGCCTTCACCACGTCGGGATCGGCGAAGAACTCGGCCTTCTCCGACCCGATCACCGCTTGCACGGTCTTCGTTGCCGTGCCCGTCTCCTCGTTGCTGCGGCCTGCGACGACGGCGGCCACCACGCCACCGATCAGCAACACCGCGAGGATGATTCCTGCGATACGTCTCACGCGGGGAGAGTGCTCGCGGAATCCAACGTTCCCCGCGGAATGGGATGAACGGCAGGTGTCATACCGGTCCCGGTACAACACGGGGCAACAGCTACGCCCTGTCTTTCAGGGGCGCGGGACTGTGTCGATTTGCGGCTCCGCCGCGTGGGCGCGACCAGCCACACACAACCGTCAGCCGCGACACAAACAGACTGTGGCAACCCGGTCCGCGCGTCGCTGCGGGTGCGCGCGGACCGGGGCCGATCAGCGGGTGTCAGCCGACGCCGGTCAACTCCTGCGGCTCAGCCTGCGCAGCAGCATGCGCATCCATCCGCTCGGCGGCCAGGATCGCCGCAGCCGTATCAGCGCGAGACGCGGCGACAACCAGCGCCCGCCCCGCAAGGGCATGCGCACGGCGATGCAGCGCCGCGACCTTCGGCTTACCGCCGGAGGCCACCGCGCGGGCCGGCTTACGTCCTTCCCGCAGCCGGGCCACCTGGCCGGCGAGCCGCTCGGCCGCGAGGTCCAGGTCCTCCGAGGGTGCCGTCGCGCGCAGCTCGTCCGTGACGGCGAGCAGCGCGGCGAGATGGCCCGCGAGCTGGATGTCCAGCTCCTCCTCACGCGAGCGGTGGGGGAAGTCGGTGGTGTTGCCGGCCATCGTGCTGTGGACCGACTTGGTGCGGATCGGTTCGTACATGGGGATGGCCTCCTGTGCGCTGACAGGAAGCCATCCTAGCTTAGATTCCGTCTAAAGTTGAGCGCCTCACAAAGCCGGACGCTCTGTACACGCAGCGTGAGCGTCAGGCGGGGTGTGCGTCAGGCGGCGTAAGTGTCAGGGCTGGCTGTAACCGTCCAGGAACCGTCCGATCCGCCCCACCGCGTCCCGCAGGTCCGTGACCGTCGGAAGGGTCACCACCCGGAAGTGATCGGACTCCGGCCAGTTGAAGCCGCTGCCCTGTACCACCATGATCTTCTCGCGCCGCAGCAGGTCCAGGACCAGCTGCCGGTCGTCCTTGATCTTGAAGACCTTGGGGTCGAGGCGCGGGAAGAGGTACAGCGCACCCTTCGGCCGTACGCACGTGACGCCGGGGATCTGCGTCAGCAGCTCGTACGCCACGTCCATCTGCTCCTTCAGCCGCCCCCCGGGCAGCACCAGGTCATTGATGGACTGCCGCCCGCTCAGCGCGGCCACGACCCCGTGCTGACCGGGCATGTTCGCGCACAGCCGCATGTTCGCGAGGATGGTGAGGCCCTCGATGTAGGAGTCGGCGTGGGCGCGGGGGCCCGAGATCGACATCCAGCCCACCCGGTACCCGGCGACCCGGTACGCCTTCGACATGCCGTTGAAGGTGAGGGTGAGCAGGTCGGGGGCGACGGCGGCCGTCGGGGTGTGCGTGGCGCCGTCGTAGAGGATCTTGTCGTAGATCTCGTCGGAGCAGACGAGGAGGTTGTGCCGCCGGGCGATGTCGGTCAGCCCCCGGAGCATGGCCTCGTCGTACACGGCCCCCGTCGGGTTGTTGGGGTTGATGATGATGATGGCCTTGGTGCGGTCGGTGACCTTGCGCTCGATGTCGGCGAGGTCGGGCATCCAGTCGGCCTGCTCGTCGCACCGGTAGTGGACGGCGGTGCCCCCGGACAGCGACACGGCGGCGGTCCACAGCGGGTAGTCGGGCGCGGGGACCAGCACCTCGTCGCCGTCGTCCAGCAGTCCCTGCATCGCCATGACGATCAGCTCGGAGACGCCGTTGCCGATGAAGACGTGCTCGACGTCGGTCTCGATGCCGAGGGTCTGGTTGTGCATGACGACGGCCCGGCGTGCGGCGAGCAGCCCCTTCGCGTCGCCGTACCCGTGGGCCGTGGACACGTTGCGGAGGATGTCCTCCAGGATCTCGGGCGGGCACTCGAAGCCGAACGCGGCCGGGTTGCCGGTGTTCAGCTTGAGGATCCGATGCCCCGCCGACTCGAGCCGCATCGCCTCCTCGAGCACCGGGCCCCGGATCTCGTAACAGACGTTGGCGAGCTTGGTCGACTGGATCACCTGCATGTCAGGGAGCTTACGGCCCGGTAACGCCCCTTGGGCCGTGTTTTCCGACACGTGAGACGCGGGGGTTTGTGCTGTTATCGCCGGTAGCTGTCCCAGTGGCCACTCCGGTCTCTACAATGCGCGGTCATGTCCAGGCCGCCGGAGCATCAAAACGGAACGTACGGGGCGAATACCGTGCAGGGTGCGCCCGGTACTCCCGATGCGTACGACACCCATGGCGGGATCCAGCCGGCCGACGCGCCCGAGGCGTCGCCGAACGTGTACCACCCGTTGGTCGAGTCGTCCCCGGTGTACGAGGCGTACGCCGACCCCGCGGCCGCCCACGGGTGGCAGAACGCGTACGACGAGACGACCGAGCTGCCTCTGGTGGTCGATGGGGCTCATGGTGCCCATGAGAATCGCGGGGCCGGCGGGGCGTCCGCTGCCAGCGGTGGCGGCTACGACTACGTCTACGAAACCGGCTACGACTACGGCGACGACTTCGACGCGGGCCGCGACGGCCCCCGCAGCCACCGAGGCCGGCACCAGCCCGGCGTCTGGCGTTCGAGGCGCGTCGCAGTGGCCGCCGGTGCGGTGGGGGCGGTGTCGGTGGCGGCGCTGATAGCCGGCTTCGCCCTGTCCCCTTCCTCCTCCCCGGCGGGGGGCGGCGCCCAGACCAAGCACGACCGGACCAGCCCGACGGCCGGGGACCCGGCGATACCGACGGAGCCCTTCAGCGGCACCTCCGCCGGTGCCGGCCCCTCCGACGACACCGAGTCGTCGCGCGGCACCTCCCCGAGCGCCTCCACGAGCCCGTCCGCATCCGACAGCTCCGACTCCGACTCGGACTCCGATTCCGACTCCGGCGACAAGGGCCCCTCGCCCGACCCAAACACCACCAGCGCGCCCCCGCCTGCCTCCACGCCCACCGCGACCACGAACGCGCCGGGCAACTCGGACGACAAGCCGGGACAGGGTCAGGGCAACACCAAGAAGCCGGATTGAGGGCCCAGCCGCAGGGCTGATATCAGGACGGCGAGTTGTTGTGGGCTGGTGGCGAGGTAGACGCAGGCGGAGCCTTCTTCGTTGTAGGTCGACTTCTGCCAGGTGAGTTCGGTGTCAGGCACGGCGCGGCTTTCAGGTGTCTTGGGCGACGTGGTGGATGAGGTCGCGGGAGGCGTTGGGCTCCAGGACGGCTTCCTCCATTCGATCCAGGATCAATCGATATTTCGTCAACTGTGCTGCGGCGTCGATGAGTTTGGACGCGGGCTGTTCCTCGTATGCCACTAGGCGGACGCGTGGGGCCGGTATCCGCTCGGGAATGGTCTCGTCGGTCCAGGCGGGAAGCTGCTTTGGTGCGAGGTTGGGGCCGGAGCCGCGGACCGGGTGGCAGCGGCGTGACGGTGATGGAGTGGCGGGCGGACGCCGTGGCCCGACGCTATCGTGGGAATGACGACACGCTCTGTAACCAGCGGAGGACCGTGGTGACCACCATGATCGAGCGCCCGACGGCCATAGACGGCCCTCCCGGGGAAGCGTCCGATGCGTTTGAGGACATGCTCCGCATCGTCGAGGGACTGGACACACCTGACGGCTACAAGGCCGAGCTCATCCGGGGGAAGATCGTCGTGTCGCCGTGGTCGAAGCTGCGCTACAAGAAGGTGATGAAGTCACTGCGGCTGCAGCTGGAGCCCCATGCTCCGGACGGGCATGACGTTGATGTGGCGCCGTTTCTCTTCACCTTCCCCAGCTCCGAGCGGGGGTTCGGCCCTGACTTGCACGTCGCCGACGAGGCCGCCTTCGACGCCGAAGGCCGGCACGCCGACGGCACCGCTCTCTCACTCGTCGCAGAGCTGACGTCGGACTCGACCAAGGACGCGGACTGGCTCGACAAGCTGGACACCTACGGGCGGATCGTGCCGGTGTACCTCGTGCTCGACATGCAACTTCAGGAGATCACCGCATTCTGGGACCCCTCCCCGAGGGGCTACCGGTCCCGGCGCTCCGTCCCCTTCGGTGAGCCTCTGTATGTGGCCCCGCCCTTCGACTTCGATCTCGACACGTCGGGGTTCGCGGTCCGCCCGAATGCGGGGTCCACGGACGACGCCGGTGGGGAGGGCGCTCAGGGCGACGCCTGAGACTCGGCGTTCGCCGCCCGGTCGATGATCGCGGTGGTCGGGCGGGCCCGTGCGCTGCGCGCGCCGCGGCGCCGCCCCCGGCTGTGGTGATCTCAGCACCCTCTCGTGAACGTCCTGCGCCGTAGGCCTGTTGGCGCTCACTCGCCGTGATAGGGAATCCCCTACGGCGCGAACTCACCAGTAATCAACTCCTTGTCGACACCCCCCTCCTGCGTGAGAATGCGCATGACAAAAGTGCGGGTGGCCGGAGATTTTCCGGTCACCCTCCTCTATGAGGGGACCCCCACATGAGAAAACCTCTCGGCGCCGCCCTCCTCGCCCTGGCGATAGCCGGGGCCGGCGCCGCTCCCGCGGTCGCGGCTCCCGTGGACAGGGCTGAGTCCTTCGGCAAGAGCGCCGACACCGACACGGCCACCTCGGTGGTGCGGGACGTCGTCACGTCCACCACGGAGAGCCTCAACCAGGTCCTGAACCCCCAGGTCCGGGCCGTCGACTTCGCGGGTACCGTCTCGCTCAGCAACTGTTCCGGCTCGGTCGTCCGGTTCCCGGACTCGGAGGACAACGACCCGGCGCTGGTGATGTCCAACGGCCACTGTCTGGAGACCGGCATGCCGGGACCCGGCGAGGTCGTCGTCGACCGGACCTCCAGCCGGACGTTCGGGCTGCTCAACTCGTCCGGTTCCCGGATCGGCACGCTGCGCGCCAGCAAGATCGCCTACGGGACGATGACCGACACGGACGTGGCGATCTATCAGCTCACCACCACATACGCGCAGATCAAGAGCTCGTACGGGATCGACGCGCTGAAGATGGCCGACACCCACCCGGTCGCCGGCACGGCCATCACGGTGGCCTCCGGCTACTGGAAGCGGCTGTACAACTGCAACATCGACGGGTTCGCCTATCGCCTCAAGGAAGGCGACTGGACCTTCAAGGACTCGGTCCGCTACACCTCCGCCTGCAACACCATCGGCGGCACCTCCGGCTCCCCCGTCATCGACCAGGCCACCAAGCAGGTCGTCGCCGTCAACAACACCGGCAACGAGGACGGCCAGCGCTGCACGGTCAACAACCCGTGCGAGGTCGACGAGAGCGGCAACGTCACCGTCCGCCAGGGCATCAACTACGCCCAGCAGACGTACCAGATCCCCGCCTGCTTCGGCGTCGACAACAAGCTCGACCTGAGCGCGAGCGGGTGCGTGCTGCCCAAGCCGTAACCGGCTACGCGGTTCTACGGACTGCCCGTCCCGCCAGTTCGTCCGTGCGGCGGCCGTCCTCGATCACGAAACGGCCTTCGATGAGGACATGCGGGATGCCCGTCGGTAGCGTGCGCGGCTCCTCGAACGTGGAGCCCGCCGCTACCGTTTCCGGGTCGAACAGGACGAGGTCCGCCCGGTAGCCCTCGCGTACCAGCCCGCGGTCCGGCAACCGCAGCCGGGCCGCCGGGCGGCCGGTCAGATGGGCCACGCACTCCTCCAGGGACAGGACCTTCAACTCCCGTACGTACCGGCCGAGATAGTGCGGGAACGTGCCATAGGCCCGCGGGTGCGGCTTCGCGCCCTGAAGGATGCCGTCCGAGCCGCCCGTGTGGACGCGGTGCCGCATGATCTCCCGCACGTTCTCCTCGTGGCCCACGTGCTGGAGGATCGTCGGGGCGAGCCGGTCGTCGAGGAGCAGACGGCGTGCGGTGGTCCAGGGCGCCTCGCCGCGAAGGTCCGCGGACTGCCGGATCGTACGGCCCACGAAATCGCCCAGCGCCGGATCGCCCACACCCGAGATCTCGATCGTGTCCCACTCGATGGGCACCCCGTGGCAGCCGTCCGCGCCGACGACCTCCATGTGGTGGCGGATGCGTTCGGCGGTCTCCTCGTCCGACAGACGGGCCAGGACCGCCTCGGGCCCGCCCTCGCTCGCCCAGCTCGGCAGCATGGCGACGAGCGTCGTGCAGCCGGGTGTGTAGGGGTAGGTGTCGAGGGTGATGTCGGCGCCTTCGGCGAGCGCCTTGTCCAGCAGGGACAGCAACTCGGGCGCCCGGCCCTTGTTCACGCCGAAATTCATGGTGGCGTGGGCCAGATGGAGCGCACAGCCCGCCTCCCTCGCCAGGGCCACCATCTCCTCGTACGCCTCCAGGGCCCCGGCCCCGTAGGAGCGGTGGTGCGGGCAGTAGTAGCCGCCGTACGACGCCACCACCCGGCACAGTTCCGTCAGCTCGGCGTCCTTGGCGTACATGCCGGGCGTGTACGTAAGCCCCGACGACAGGCCGACCGCGCCCTGCTCCATGCCCTCGGCGACCAACTGCCGCATCCGGTCCAGCTCGTCCGGCGTCGCCACCCGGTCCTCCCAGCCGACGGCGAGCGCGCGGACCGTGCCCTGGGGGATGAGGTACGCCGCGTTCACGGCGATGCCCCGGCCCTCGAAACCGGCGTCGAGGCGGTCCAGGTACTCACCCACCGACCGCCAGTCGAAGTCGATGTCGTCGCCGGGGCCGTTCCAGCCGGTGATCGCACGGCGGACCTCGGCGAGGGTGCGGTCGTCGACCGGGGCGTACGACAGCCCGTCCTGGCCTATGACCTCCAGGGTGACGCCCTGCGCGGCCTTGGCGCTGTGGTCGGGGTCCCGGAGCAGTGCCAGATCGCTGTGGGCGTGCATGTCGATGAAGCCGGGGGAGAGGACGAGGCCCTCGGCATCCAACTCCCGGCGAGCCTTCGGGCGTTGACAGCCGGCGGCAGCCGCCTCGCGCACGATCGACACGATCCGGCCGCCGTCCACGACCACATCGGCGCGGTAGGAGGGACCGCCACTGCCGTCCACGACCTCCGCGTCCCGGATGACGAGCTCTTCCACGACCGGCACCCCCTAGAAGAACGTGCGGATGTAGTCGACGACCGTCCCGTCCGCCTGAGCGACCGGGATCAGCTGCCACTTGTCGAACGATGTGCACGGGTGGGACAGCCCCATGCCGACCCAGTCCCCGACCTCCAGGTCCGCCTCCTCGGTCGTCCGCAGCCACGCGTGCTGGTCGGACAGACCGGTCACCGAGATGCCGGTCGCCGGGCGTTCCCGCCCCTCCCGGCGGACCACCTGGGCGAACGGCAGATCGAGGTCGTACGCCGCGTCCCGCTTGCCCGCGTTGACGAAGGCCTGCTCGGGGGAGGGGCGCGAGACGACCTGGGCCCACAGCCGGAAGGCGGGTTCGAGGGCGCCCTCCTGCGGGACCCGGTTGAACGGGGTCAGCTTGCGGTAGTGGCCGTCGTCGTGCGAGACGTACGCGCCGGAGCGCAGCAACTTCAGCACCGGAAGGGACAGTTCGGGGATCTCGGCGAACACGTCCGCCACCGCGTCGAACCACGCGCTGCCGCCCGCGCTGACGACGATCTCGTCGAGGCCCAGCCCCGCGAACCGCCCCGCCTTGTCGAACTCGACGGCGAGGGCGACGAGCCGCCGCAGCCACGCGTGCACCCGCTCGGGGTCGGCCCGCGGCACCTCGCCCTCGTACCCCGCGACACCGACCAGCCGCAGTGACGGCACGGCGGCCACCGCGTCCGCGACGGCCGCGCACTCGGCCTCCGTGCGCACGCCGGTACGGGCGCCCTCGCCGGCCGCCAGCTCGACGACGACGTCCAGCGGGCGGGTGGCGTCCGCGCTCCGCAGCGCCGCGTCCATCTGCTCCACGCCGCGCACGGAGTCGACGTAACAGACGAGACGGAAGTCCGGGTCGGCGCTGAGCTCGCCGGCGATCCAGCGCAGGGCGGCCGCGTCGACCAGCTCGTTGGCGAGGAAGACCCGCTGGACGCCGTACGCCCGCGCGACCCGCACCTGGTGGGGCACGGCGAGGGTGATGCCCCACGCGCCGTGCTCGATCTGCCGCTGGAACAGCTGGGGCGCCATGGAGGTCTTGCCGTGCGGGGCGAAGGCGAGGCCGTGGCGGGCGGCGTACGTCTCCATGAGGTCGAGGTTGTGCTGCAGGCGCTCGGCGGAGAGCGCGAGGACGGGGGTGGCGAAGCCGCCGGTGAAGAGGTTGCGGCGCTGGGCGGCGAGCTCCGCGACGGTCAGGCCGTCGGCGTCCGGGGGGAGGCCCTTGAAGCGGTGGTCGACACGGTCCTCGGCGAGGCGGGCGAGGGCTTCGGAGGGGCTGCCGGGGCTGTCGGCTGTCATGGAGCCTCCCTGATCTGGGCGGTTGCACTCACTGCAACGCTCATTGCGTATATCGCTTACAGCTGTCTAACATCTCGGCCAACGCGGGGTCAACGGAGCCGCGTCCCGCGAAACCGCCGAGGAGCTACGACGATCGTGACTGTCACCGGACCCCGCAATGCCCTCGACGTCGTCGACGTTGTCGCGCTCGGCGAGTCCATGGTCACGTTCCTGCCGACCCGACCGGGGCGCCTCGCCGATGTGCCGTCGTTCGAGCGGGGGATCGGGGGCGCGGAGTCGAACGTGGCGTGCGGGCTCGCCGCCGCGGGGCATGCGGTGCGGTGGGTGAGCCGGGTGGGGGCCGACGGGTTCGGCGACCACTTGGTGGAGGCGATCCGGGGCTACGGCGTGGACGTGGCGTCCGTACGACGGGATCCGGCGCGGCCGACGGGGGTGTACTTCCGCACGGCGGGGGACCGCGGGACGGACGCGCACGAGGTGGCGTACTACCGGGCGGGGTCGGCGGCGTCGGCGATGTCCGTGGAGAACGTGGACCTGGAGGCGGTGCGGGCGGGGCGGGTACTGCATCTGTCGGGGATCACGGCGGCCCTGTCGGAAGGGTGCCTGGTGCTGATGCGGGAGCTGACGGGGCCGGGGGAGCGGCGTCCGCTGGTTTCGTTCGACGTCAACTATCGGCCCGGGTTGTGGGGGGACGACAGCGGTCCGACGGTGCTGCTGGATCTGGCCCGCCGGGCCGATGTGGTGTTCGTGGGGGAGGACGAGGCGGAGGCAGCGTGGGGGGTCACCGGCGGGCCGGAAGCGATCCGGGGGTTGCTGCCGGAGCCCGGGGTGCTGGTGGTGAAGCAGGGAGGAACGGGGGCCACGGCATCTGTGTCGACTGCGAGTGGTGGTGGGCTGGTCGCGCCCACGCGGCAGAGCCGCATATGTCACAGCCCCGCGCCCCTGAGGTCGGCATACGGCTCCCCGTCGCAAGCTGCGGGCGGCGCGAAAGCGCCGGGCTGCGCGACCCGCCCCCGGCCGGCACAGACGCCGGGTACGAACGAATCGGCGGCCACTTTCGTACCCGCCCTCCACGTTCACGTCGCGGCAGCGACAGGTGCCGGCGACGCCTTCGCCGCCGGTTTCCTCTCCGCCACCCTCCGCGACCTGCCCGTACGGGACCGCCTCCGCCACGCCCACCTCTGGGCCGCCGCCACCCTCACCGCCCCCGGCGACCTCGCCGCACCCCCCTCCCGCGACCACGCCGACCGCCTGGCCGCCCTCGACGACGCCGCGTGGGAGAAACTTCGACTCGGCCCCGGCTGGACGCAAGCCGAGCGAAGGGCCGACGAGGAGGTACGTACGCCATGAGCCAGACCGTCGACCGAGCACTCAGCATCCTGCCGCTGCTCGCGGAGGGCCCCGCCGACCTCGGCCAGGTCGCCGACCGCCTCGGCGTGCACAAATCCACGGCCCTGCGCCTGCTGCGCACCCTCCACGAGCACGGCATGGTCTACCGCCAGTCCGACCAGCGCTACCGCCTCGGCGCCCGCCTCATCGCCCTCGCCCAGGAGGCGATGGAGAACCTCGACATCCGCGAGATCGCCCACCCTCACCTCGTACGCCTCAACGAGCAGTGCGGACACACCGTCCACCTCGCCGTGTACGAGGAGGACGAGGTGCTGTACATCGACAAGGTCGAGAGCCGCTACCCGGTGCGGATGTACTCGCGGATCGGCAAGCCCGTCGCCATCACCGTCGCCGCCGTCGCGAAGCTGCTGCTCGCCGACCTGCCCGAACACGAGCGCCGCGTACTCGTCGACAAGCTCGACTACCCCATGTACACGGCCCGTTCGACGCCCAACCAGGAGGCCTTCCTCAAGGAACTGGCCAAGGTGCGCGAACAGGGCTGGGCCACCGACCTCGGTGGCCACGAGGAGTCCATCAACTGCGTCGCCGCGCCGATCCGCGGCGCCGACGGCCGGGTCGTCGCCGCGATGTCGGTGTCCGCGCCGAACGTCGTCGTCACCGCCGAAGAACTCCTCACGCTGCTCCCGCTCGTCCGCCGTACGGCGGACGACATCAGCGGCGAGTACTCCGGCAGGACCTCAGCGAAGAACTCCGTATGACCGAGGACGGCAAGGAATCCGTATGACCGAGAAGACCGAGACGACCGAGACGACCGAGACGACCGAGAAGGCTGAGAAGGCTGAGAAGGCCGAGAAGATCGCACTCACCCCCAAGACCCACACGACCCCGCCCGCGAAGTTCTCGCACGGTGTGAGGAAGGGGAACATCCTCCAGGTCGCCGGCCAGGTCGGGTTCCTCCCCGCGGTCGAGGGCCAGGCCCCGACGCCCGCCGGTCCCACCCTGCGCGAGCAGACCCTCCAGACCCTCGCCAACGTCAAGGCGATCCTGGAGGAGGGCGGAGCCTCCTGGGACGACGTGATGATGATCCGCGTCTATCTGACGGACGTCGCCCACTTCGCCGAGATGAACGAGATCTACAACGCCTACTTCGAGGCGCAGGGCCTGACCCAGCCGCCCGCCGCCCGCACGACCGTGTACGTCGGTCTGCCCGCCGGGCTCCTCATCGAGATCGACGCGCTGGCCGTGCTCGGCTGACGCCACTCAACTCCCGCACGCCGTGAACGGCACGGCGCCCGCTGTGGTGCCGTGCCGCGATTCCCCCTGCCCGAAAGCAGCATGTACTTACCCCGAGGACCCCCGAATGTCCCCCTTGTCCCTCCCGCTCGCCGCATCCGCCCCCGCCGAGGCCCCACCCCACACCGGCGGCCTGCTCCTCTGGATCGACGGTACGGCCGGTCTCCTGACCGTCGCCGCCATCGGTATCGCCCTCCTGCTGTTCCTGATCATCAAGGTGCGTCTGCAGCCCTTCGTGGCGCTGCTCGCGGTCTCCATAGCCGTCGGCCTGATGGCCGGCCTGTCGGTCACCGAACTCTTCGGCACGGTCCAGCGGAGCGACGCCGTGTCGACCATCGAGTCCGGCATGGGTGGCATCCTCGGCCACGTCGCGATCATCATCGGCCTGGGCACGATGCTCGGCGCGATCCTCGAAGTGAGCGGCGGCGCGGAGGTGTTGGCGTCCCGTCTCCTCAACCTCTTCGGTGAGAAGCGCGCCCCTGTGGCCATGGGGCTGACCGGCCTGATCTTCGGTATCCCGGTCTTCTTCGACGTCGGCATCTTCGTCCTCGCGCCGATCGTGTACGCCGCCGCCAAGCGCTCGGGGAAGTCGATCCTGCTGTACTGCCTGCCGCTGCTGGCGGGCCTGTCGATGACGCACGCCTTCCTGCCCCCGCACCCCGGCCCGGTCGCGGCGGCCGGTCTGCTCCACGTGGACCTCGGCTGGGTCATCCTCATGGGCATCGTCTGCGGCATCCCGGCGGTGCTGGCCGCGTGGGCGTTCTCGGCCTGGATCGGGCGGCGCATCTTCGTCGCCGTACCGCAGGACATGGTCGAGGCGGCGGACGAGGCGAAGCAGGCCGTGATCGACGAGCAGCGGGCGGCCGGGGTCGAGCCCCAGGAGAAGCCGGTGCCGCTCGGCACGGTCCTCGCCATCATCGGTACGCCGCTGGTGCTGATCCTGGCCGCGACGTTCTCCTCGATCGCCCTGGACCCGTCCACCGCCCGCTCGGTGATCGAGTTCTTCGGCAACCCGTTCGTGGCCCTGACGATCGCCCTGCTCCTCGCGTACTACCTGCTGGGCATCCGCCGCGGCTGGTCCCGCAAGTCCCTGGAGACGGTGTCGACCTCGTCGCTGAAGCCCGTCGGCAACATCCTCCTGGTCGTCGGCGCGGGCGGTGTCTTCGGCGCGGTCCTCAAGGGCAGCGGCGTCGCCCAGGCCCTCTCCGACACCTTCAACGACGTCGGCCTCCCGGTGATCGTGCTGTCGTACCTGATCTCCGTGGTCCTCCGGGTCGCCCAGGGCTCGGCGACGGTCGCCATCGTCACCACGGCCGGCATCGTCGCCCCCCTCCTCACCGAGGGCGACCACTCCCAGGCCTTCATCGCCCTGGTCATCATGGCCATCTCGGCCGGCTCGATCTTCGCCTCGCACGTCAACGACGGCGGCTTCTGGATCGTCGCGAAGTATTTCGGCATCAGTGAGCGGGACACGTTGAAGACGTGGACGGTGCTGGAGAGTGTGCTGTCGGTGGCCGGGTTCCTGGTGGCCGGGGTGTTGAGCGTCTTCGTCTAGGCGTTCCTCCGTCCCGGCGAACCGCCCGCCCCCCCAACGCCCCGAACACGCCCCGGACATGACCCGTTCGCGCCCGGGGCGTGCGTTGGAATGGAGGGGCGGGAACGGGGTTGTGAGGGCCGTGGCGGCGGTGCGATGCTGATCGTCATGCCGCCGTCTCCTCACGCGCCCGATCACGGAGCGGTCCTCGCGGAGGTGCGGAAGGTGCGGCGAGCGGGAGTCGTCAGACTGCGCGCACTCGACGTGCCGGCACTTGCCGGGGTCGCCCGTGACCTTCCGCGGGGGGACGGCGAGTCGCCAGGGGGGCCGGTGGAGAAGGTATTACGGCTCGCCGTCTCCCGCATGGGCGGCGGCACCCTCCAGACCGCCGCCGAGTACAGCCTCGGCCTCGCGCAGGGCACCCGCGACTGGCCCGCCGCCGACCGGCGCAGACGGGCCGCCCAGGTGTACGGGGTGAGTGTCGAACGCTTCCGCAAACACCATGAGCTGATGGTCCTCGGGCAGGTCGCCGAGCAGATCGTCCAGCTCGGCGCCGAAAGCGGTGCTCGTGCGGGGGCCGCGCCGGTGTCGTACGACCGCATCCCCGCCGCCCATCGCACACTGCCCGTCCGTGTCCAGCACGGGACCGTCCCCGTCACTCTGCACGTCCACTCCGTCGACCTGCTGCGCGACATCGACGTCGTCGTCTCCCCGACGAACACCTACTTCGCGCTGCCCGCGCCGTACAAGTCGTCCGTCTCCGCCACGCTGCGCCGCGCGGGCGCGCACCGCGACCCCGTCGGGGGACTCGTCGACGACAGGATCGACGACGAGCTACGGGGCTGGACCGCCCGGCACGGGGCTCCCGGCCGGGCGGCACAGCCCGGTACCGTCGCCGTCACCTCCGCCGGCGCGCTCGACGGGCAGGGCATCCGCCGCATCTACCACGTCGCCGTGGCCGTACCCCGCCCGGAGAGCAACGACTACGACGTGCAGCCGGCCGACATCACCAGAGGCGTCGCCCGGGTCTTCGCGCTGCTGGCCGAGGAGGCCGCACGGCACGACCCGCCCCTGCGCTCGGTCTGCCTGCCGCTCCTCGGCGCCGGACGCGGCGGCCTCAGCCCGCTGGAGAGCTTCGCCGCGCTGTGGGCCGCCGTCGAGGCCGAACTCGCCCGCGGCGCCGACTGGGAGATCCACTTCGTCGTACGCCGACACGCCCGCGCCGATCTGCTGGAACGGCTGCTGGCCGCCAGGGAGGACTGATGGGACACCCACCGCCCCCGCACTTCCACCCGGAGAGCGAGGAGCCGCTCGACGCGCACGTCGTCCTGGCCGCCGCGGCGGCGAAGTGGGGGCTCGTCGCGGACCGGATCGGGCGGGACACCCGCGATCGGCTGGCCGTCCTGCTCGGTCTCGTACGGGCCGGGGGCCAGGACCCGGACGTCCGCCGCGGCGCCGCTCGCGAGGCCGCGGGGCTGCTGCGGGAGCGAGTCCCCGAGGAGTTCGGCGAGGACACCGGGGCCAGGCTCGTCGCCACCCCGGCACCCGGCGGGCGGGTGACCGTGCAGGGGTTCGCGCCCGAGGACCTCGCCGTCCTGCTCATCGACGGGCACCGGATGGTGGGGCCGGTGCTCGGCCCGGTACGCGAACGGCTGCTCGCCGAGCCCGCGCTGGACGCCGAGGACCTGCGCCTGCGCGGCGGCGACCCCTTCGCGCCCGATCTGATCCGGCTGCGGGGGACCGGCGGACAGGTGCGGCTGCCGCGCTTCCAGTTCTCCGAGGACACCCTGCCCTGGCCCGTCGTACTGGAGGTCAACGGCCTGCTCGCCGCCGACCGCGACCCGTGGGGCGCCGCCGACTGGTGGCTGTCCGCCAACGCCTGGCTCGGCACCAGCCCCGCACGACTGCTCGGCACCGGCCGCGACCACCGACTCGCCGACACCGCACGGTTCCTGATGGAGGATGAGTAGCCCGTGCCCAACTACCGGCCACCGGACGCGCTGACCGGCACTCCCGGGAAGGTCACGCTGACCCGCGGCACCCTGCTGTACCGCGTCCACGCCTCCCGCCACCCCGCCGCCTCGTTCAACCCGAAGCCGTCGCACTGCCTGTACGGCGGGGGCCGCTTCGACGCCACCTCCTGCGACCGGTACGGCTATCTGTACGCCGGGCTCGGCCCGGCCGCCGCCGTCTGCGAGACCCTGCTGCGCTCCCTGCCCTTCGACCCCTCGGGCGGACCCCGGCTGCTGCCGCACCGCGCGATCGAGGGCCGCCGGATGACCACCCTGCGGCTCGCCGCCGACCTGTGTGTCCTGCCGTTGATGAGCGCGCGGGACCTGGCCGCCGTGCACCAGGACAGCTGGCTGGTGCACGCCGAGGCCCAGGAGTACGCCTACACGCGTGACTGGGCGCACTGGATCCGCCGCAACGCCGGCCCGTGGGCGCAGGGGCTGGTGTGGTCGTCCAAGCGGGAGCCGGCGGAACGGGCGGTGGTCCTGTTCGGCGACCGCGGCCTCGCCGGGGAACTGCCCGCGCGGGAGGAGGACGTCACCGACTTCGACACCGCCGAGGGCGTCGAGTGGCTCAACTCCGTCCTCGCGCCCTACCTCGTCCAACTCGCCCCCTGACACGAGGCGTTGACCCCCCGGCTTCCTGGAATGCTCGCACCGTGACCGACCTGAACCCGACCGCCGAGGAAGTCCGCGCCCACCGCGACGAACTCCTCGACACCCTCGCGAACACCGCCTCCGACGACCCCGACGCACCCGCCCTGTGCGGGCTGGTCGGCGAGCTCAGTTACCGCCTGCTGGTGATGGAGGGCGGCGAGGAGGACCTGAGGCTGGCCGCCGAGGCGTTCGCGCTCGCCTTCCGGACGCCGGGGGACGACGACGGCCACCTCGCGGGCGGGGACTGGGCGGCCTGGCGGATCTTCTACGGGCATGTCCGGGCCTTCCAGTACGACGCCGCGCCGAGCCCCGAACTCCGCGAGGAGATGTGGGAGTTGCTGCGGGACGGCGTCTCCGGCCTGGACGACGCGGACGACTACCACGACCTCGTACGCGATCTGGCCCGGCAACTCCTCGCCGCCTGCGCCAAGCAGCGCTACATGGGCTGCGAGGGACCGGCCGCGCGGCGTCTGGAACTCCTCGACGAGGCGCTGCGGCTGCACGAGGACGCCGCCCGCACCCTGGAACCCGGCAGCGAGGAGGCCGTCGACCTCATGGTGTCGCGCGGCTATCTGCACCTGGAGCGCGTGGAGCTGCGCTCCGACCCGGCGGACGCCGAGGCCGCGGCCCGCCACTACGGCGCCGCCCTGGACGCCGGCCTGCCCGGCACCGACGTGCCGCTGCTGCGGCACAGCCTCGGTCTCGCGCTGATGGCGCACGGCCGGATGACCCAGGACCGGGAGGAACTGGAGCGGGCGCGGGAGGAGTTCGGCGCCGCGCTGCTCGAAGTCCGGCAGACGACGGATACGCCGCCCTCCTGGGCCTGGGAGGCCGAGATCCGCGCGGTCTTCGTCCGTGCCACGATCTGGGCCCACTGGAAGGACCACGCGCAGGCCGCCGCCGCCGAGGTGGAGCTCGCCGGGCTGCTCGCCGACCCGGCCGACGTCGACCGGCTGCCGCCGCTGTACCTGGACACGTTCGGCCGGCTGCTCTTCGAACGCGGCGGCGTCCGCGGCGACGGGGCCGCCCAGGACCGGGCGATCGCCCTGATCCGCAAGGCCGTCGACGAGTGGGTGCCCGAACGCGACGGCGCGGTCACCACCACCGCCCTCTTCCTCGGCGTCTTCCAGCAGAGCCGCTACCGGGACGATCCCGACCCGGGCCGCCTGCACGACGTGGCCGAGGCCGCGGGGCTGGTCCTCGCCGACGAGGCGTTCGACGACGGGATGCGTCAGCTCGCCCGGATGATGGGAGCCTGGGCCTGGATCACCCTGGAGGACGCGCACGGCATCGTGCCCGAGGCGGGCGACGGCGTCCCGGAGGGAATGGGCACCGACGACGCCCGGGAGGCCTACCTCGCCATGCTGAGGGACCTCGAGTCCGGGCGTGGCTTCCTCGACTTCAGCGACAGCAGCGAGGACTTCCCCGGCATCTTCAAGTCGTTCGGCGGCGTCGGCCGGCTGGGGGAGGGCTTCGACCACGGCTACGCCCGCTTCCGCGAACTGGAGCCGGGGCGGGACCGGGCCTGGTTCGCCGTCGCCCTGCTCTCGCACAGCATGCTCCTCGACCCGCACGGCACCCACATCCCCGCCGAGCAGAAGGAGGAGCTGATCGACTGCGCCCTCTCCTGGGGCGAGGACGACCCGGTGTGGCAGCGCAGGGCCCATGCCGTCGTCGCCACGGTGCGGCTGCGTGAGGAACTCGCCGGCACGGGCCGGGGCATGGACGAGGTCCTCGACCACCTCGCGCGTGCCGAGGAGGCGGCCGACGCGAGCGGCGGCGACCAGGGCCTGGGCCACGGCATCGACCTGGCCCGGATCGCCGCCACCCACCACCGGGGACAGACCGCGGGGGCCGGGGACGACATGGAGGCCGCCGCCGCGATGTGGGGGAAGCTGCGCGACAACCCCGCGCTCACCCCGCATCTGCGCAAGGTCATGGCCGCCCAGCAGTCCGCGTTCGACGCCGCGGCCGCGGCCCAGCGCGGCGACCTGGCCGCCACCGACCGGCACCTCGCCGACCTGCAGGCGGCCCACGCCACCCTCGACCCCGACGACCACTCACGCGTCGAACTGTGGACCCACCTGGAGAACGCCCGCTCGGCCCGCGACCGTCTCGCCCGCACCCTCGGCGCCCCGCCCGCGCCGCCCCTCGTCGGCCGGCCGTCCCTGTTCGAACTGCGCCGCGCGGCCAAGCAGTTGCCCCGCGACCACCGGGCCTGGGTGCTCGGCGACAACGGCATCACCCGCTGTGTGCGGGCCGGCGAGGCCCGGGACCCCCAGCTGCTCGCCGAGGCCATGGAACTGCTCCAGGAGGCCTACGACCTGGTCGACGAGGGCAGCGACAGCAAACTGCGCTACGCCCACTGCCTCGGCAGCAGCCACTGCGCGCTCGCCGAGATGCAACGCCTGCCCGCCGCCCGCACCCGCCACCTCACCCGCGGCATCGCCCTGCTGGAGAGCGCGATGGACCTGGCCGGCGGCCCCGAGCACCGCCTCTACGCCGGCACCGGACTCGCCCTCGGCCGCGCCTACCGCACCCGCGGCGAGCTCAGCCGGGACGACCGCGCCGCAGGCCGCCGCACCGGCCTCGACGCCCTGCGCGGCCACGCCTGGGCCGCGCTGCTGCAGTCCGGCACCGAACACGCCGCACAGGCCGTGCGGGAGGCCACCGACACCGCGTTCGAAGTCGCCGGATGGTGTCTGCGCGACAACGCCCCCGAGGAGGCCGTGCGCGCCCTCGACGCCTGCCGCGGTCTCGTCCTGCACGCCGCCACCACCTCCCGCACCGTGCCCGAACGCCTCGTCGCGGCCGGGCGCGACGATCTCGCCGACGAGTGGCAGGCCGCGGGCCTCGGCAGCGAACCGGCCGACCCGCTCACCGCGATGCGCGCCTCCCAGAGCGTCCCCAGCAGCCTGCGCCGCCGGGTCCTGGCCGCGCTCACCGGCACCGACTCCGTCCAGGACCGCCTCCTCGACCCGCCGTCGCCCGACGAGATCGGCACGGCCCTGCGCGCCCTCCGCAAGGACGCCCTCGTCTACCTGGTGCCCGTCACCGACGAGACCCCCGGCACCGCCGTCGTCGTCACCTCCACGGGCGCGGTCCACTCCGTCCCGCTGCCGGCCCTGCGGGCGGACGCGGCGGCACTGCGGGAGTACGCGGCGGCAGCGGGCGGCGTCGCGGACCGCGACATGGGCCCCGTACCCGGCTACCAGTCGGCCGCCACCGCCCGCCCGTCGCTGCGGCAGCGTCTCGACAGGCTGTGCGGATGGGCCTGGTACGCCGGAATGCGGCCGCTGCTCGACATGTTCGCCACCCGCACCGGACGCGTGCCCCGGCTGGTGTTCATACCGATGGACACGCTCAGCCTGGTCCCCTGGCACGCCGCGTGGGGTCCCGGGCCGGACGACGGACGCCGGTACGCGCTGCACGAGGCGGAGATCTCCTACGCCGCCTCCGCCCGCCTCCTGTGCGACGTCGCCGCCCGTCCCGCCGTCGGCCACTCGGGCGCCGCGCTCGTCGTGGGCAACCCCACCGGGGACCTGTGGTACGCGGGCGAGGAGGCGGACGCGGTCCAGCGGGTCTTCTATCCGCGGGGGCGTTTCCTCGGGCGCCGGGACACGGGGGAGGCGGACGGGGCGGGGACGCCCGAGCAGGTGCTGGAGTGGCTGACGCGCGGCGGCCACGGTGCCGAAGGAGGCTCCGGGGAAGGCGTCGAGGAAGGTGCCGTACTGCATCTCGCCTGTCACGCCGCCATCGCGCGGGACGCCCGGCGCACGGCACATCTCTCGCTGCACGGCGGTGAGCTGGCGGCCGAGGAGCTGACCGAGGCCGTCGGCGGCGCGGGGCGGGGGCGGCTCGGGCTCGTGCTGCTCGCCGCGTGCCGCAGCAATGTCTCGGGGCGCGGGTACAACGAGGCCTACAGTCTGGCCACCGCCTTCCTGGTGGCCGGAGCGCGGTCCGTAATCGGCTCGCTGTGGCCGGTGCCGGACGACGCGACCTCGGTGCTGATGTTCCTGACCCACCACTACCTGCGCACCGAGGGCGAGCCGCCCGCGCGCGCCCTGCGCCGGGCCCAGCTGTGGATGCTGGACCCGGCCCGCGAGTTCCCCGCAGACCTGCCCGAACGTCTCGCCGAGCGGGCCCGCTGCGTCGACCCGGACGACCTCAGTGCCTGGGCGGGCTTCACCCACCTCGGTCAATAGGCCGCCGGGGGCACGACGGTGCGCAGGGCGATGGTGCGGGTGCTCCAGCGCCCGGCGCCGCCGCCCTTGACGGGCCCGGCGTCACGCGAGGGGCGTACCGGGCCGTCGAACCAAAGCACCCCGTCGTCCTCCTCGCCGGGGTTGCGGCTGCCCGGCGGCGCCAACGGGTCCCAGGCCCGCAGCTGGAAGGGCAGCGTGTTCAACTCGCCCTCCGAGACGATCAGTTTCAGCCAGTCCCGGCCCTCCGCGCCGGGCACGGCGGGCCGGGACTCCGGCAGGGAGAGCTGCACCGCATTGCCGTTCAGGGCGTACCCCGTCTGTCCGGGGCCGATGAAGTGGCCCGGGAACAGCGCCGGGTTCGAGGCATAGCTGTCGGTGAGGTCGAGCAGCACACACCACAGGGGGCGCTGCGAGCGGTTGTGCAGCCGGATGGAGACCCAGGGCTCGCGCGGGCCGCCCGAGTCCTCCGGTCCGTACTCGCAGACGATCTCTCCCCTGCCGTCCGGCATGAGCGCGGGGCCGTCGGGGGTGTGCCACGGCACGATCTCCACCCGCACCTGGTTGTCCAGCACCGACGGACGGGAGGTCAGGTCCCGCAGCCGATGCCAGCGGGCGAGGTGCGTCAGGCAGTCCACGACACGTCGCGCGTCGCCGGGGGAGGTGCCGGCGTCGAGCCGCAGCGGCTGGACGAACGCCGTCCCGTCCCGGCCCAGCACCTGTGTCGTGCCGTCCGCCACGACCACCCGGAAGTGCGGGTCGCCGTGTTCCTGCGGGGTCTCGACGACCCGCAAGTGCGGCGCGGGCCCGCCTCCGGCGCCGTACGACCCGATGGCGGCCCGCAGGGGTCCGTCCGGCCCCTCGATGCTCACCGTCGCGGGCGCCGACGCCAGCGCGGTCAGTGCCAGCGGGTAGACCCGCTCAGGGTCCGGCGTCCAGTCCACCGGGTCCACGAGCGACCGGTCGGCCCGCACCACCCTGGCCCGTACGACGGCACCCGCGTCCGGGCCGTCCCCCACGACCGCGAACCGGGTGCCCTCGGCGCCCGCGTCGTCCCGCAGCCCATGACCGGTGCCGCAGTCCACTTCCCAGCCGTCCGGCCCGTGGCGCAGCAGATGCTCGCTCGGCGTGCCCGCCACCGCGCCCGCGAGGAACGGCAGATCGGCGGGGCCCGGTGCCTCGGGGTACAGCACCGGCTGCTGCCGTCCGCCGGAGCGCCGTACCCGGGCGTCGGCCGCCGCCAGCAGCTGCCGGTAGGTGGCGTCCGGGCCCGCCGTCCGCGCCGCGTTCAGCAAGGCGTGCGTGAACATGCCGTGCCGGCGGCCGTCGTAGAAGCCCTCGTACGACAGCTGGTCGAGCCGGCTCGCGGCCAGCAGCAGATGCCGCGCGGGCCCCTCGGGCACCACCGCGTCCCGCACCGCCGCCCACTCGGGCCGGGGCGGCGCGAACCGGGCCGTCAGGCCCGCCGGGACCAGGGGGTCGCGCGTCGCGCCCCCGGAGTAGCAGCAGTCGAGGATCGCCACCACGGTGACCCCGCGAGCCGCCACCTCGTCGAGCAGCACGCCGAGCCGCTTGTCGGGTAGCGGACCGTCCGCGCAGACCAGCGCCTGGTTCCAGCCCGTCGCCTCGACGAGCAGATCCGCACCCGTGGCGAGCCGCTGGGTGCCGTGCCCGGAGAACCAGAACAGCGCCGTGTCCCCGGACCCGGCCGACCCGAGGAACCCGCGGATCCCGTCCTCGACGGCGGCGACCGTCACCTCGCCGTCCAGCACCGTCCGCACCTCGGCGGCGCCCCCGGTCCGTTCCACCAGCAGCCGCCGGGCCTCCCGGACGTCGTTGACACAGCCCGTGAGCGGCGTGGCGATGTGCGACGGGTAGTCGTTGACACCCGCCATGAACGCGTAGATCGACCCCATGGCGGGCAGTCTGACACCCCGGGCGCCCCGCGACGTGAGTGAACTGGTCGGAGCCGGGGCGGATCCTGGCCCGAAACCGGTCGCGGGTGTGCCAAGTGGCCGATGTGCTCGCACTATTGACCTGACGTCACTATTCTTCACCTCTCGCGGAACGCGCAGAACGGCGGACCGCGCTGGAACTCAAGTCGGGGGAGACATGGGCCAGTTCGAGCGGCCTCGACGCATCGTGCAGCCGGGCGGCGTCGCCGGCACACCCTCCACCTCGTCGGACGTCCTGCGGGGCACCGGCCAGAACCTCACCACGGGCACCTCGCGCCGCGCCGTCGGTGCACCGGGCCCCGCGGCCCCGCTGCGCCGCGAGCGCCTCGCCCCGCGCCCGCGGGAACTGCGCGACGCGGTGGGCCGGCTCGACGCGGGCCTGGACGAGAACGCGCGCCGGCAGCTGGCCGAGTGGATCGGCGAGCAGTACCAGGCCGGTTACGGCGAGATCCCGCTCGGCTTCCTCGCCCGCTGCTACCTGGGCCCGCCCTACGTCGACCACCAGCTCGACCTCTTCCAGGTGATCGTCCGCCACTTCGCCCCCTCCGACCAGGTGCCCGAACCGTTCGCGGGCGCCCGGATGCTGGTGCGCTCCGGCGGCTACGCCTTCGTCGAGGTCTACTCCGGGGGCCTGCTCCTGCCGGTCCTCGACGACGGGACGGTCGTCCGTCCCTGACGCACGCCCGCCCACGTCCGCCCGGCCCCCCACTCCCCGCCCGTCCCTGACATCGCACGTCTGATCGGAGAAACCGCATGTCCGAGGTGGACTACGCCCTTCACCAGAAGGTGCAGCAGGTCAGCAACCTCGTGGTCCGGCTCAGTGAGCAGGTGGGCTCCGTGTCCGGCCAGGTCTCGGCCGTCGAGGCCAACCAGCAGCAGACCCGCACCGAACTGCAGGAACTGCGCGACGAGTTCCTCGCCTTCGTCAAGACCGCCCAGCTCACCGCCAACGTCCAGCGCGCCGAGACCCGCGTCGGCGTGATCCAGGACCAGGTCGACCACGAGTTCGGCCACCACAAGACCGTACGGCGCACCGCCGTCGGCATGCTCCAGGCCTTCGACCTGGGCCTGGTCTCCGAGGACAACGTCCGGCTCGTCGGCGACCAGCTGATGATCCAGACGCCCCGCTACTGGCTGGCGCCCGCCCTGGTGGCCCTCGCCTCCTGGTCGGCCGACGACCGCACGCTGTGCGAGAAGGCCGTCGAGGAGGCCTTCCGTCGCTCGCCGGACCGCACCTCGCTGTTCTTCGCCCTCGTGCTGCGCCGGCAGGACCGCCGGGAGGCGGCGGTGCGCTGGCTGCGGCACTATCTGATCGCCCAGGACCCGGCGGCCCTCGGCCGGGAGTTCGCGGTCATCCTGGAGTCCATCGCTCAGGGCGCGTTCGGGCTCGCCGGCCGTGAACTGCTCGACAGCACGCTGGCCGGCTGGCGCGAGCAGCTCATGGACAGCGCGGACGCCCAAGCGCGGCAGATCACCCGCTGGCGCGAGGAGATCGACTCCCTCGCCCAGCCCTCCGCGGCCGCCGAGTTCCCGCGGCTGGCCCAGGTCAGCCCGCAGTGGGCGCAGCTCGACTCCGTCCTCGGCCGGGCCCGCGCCCAGCAGGCGGTGCTCGACAAGTACCAGGCGATCATGGCCCGCGAGTTCCAGCCGTCGCAGCGTCTGGAGGACGCCGTCGACGACATCCTCGACCGCCTCGTCTCCGAGTACGACAACGACGAGCTGCCCCTGCGCCGCGAACTGGCCTTCAACCACGCGGTCATCGACCACGGCGGCGACCTGGACGAGGCCCGCAGGGCGGCGGACGCGGACTCCGCCTCGTACGACGAGACGCTCGACTACCTGACCGTGCAGACCACCGCGGCGCTCAACCCGGCGGCGATCGGCACCTCGCCGGCGACCCAGCGGCTGGCCGTCGCCGCCTGCCAGGAGTGGTTCCTGCAGGCGCACGCCCAGTTCACCCGGGACTACCGGGCCGCGGTGCCGCAGGACGTGCAGGCGCAGTTCGGCACGGCGTACACGGTGGCCGCGCGGACCTTCCAACTGCCGCCGTGGACTGGCTCGTTCACCCAGCCGCTGGCCGACCTGGAGCGGTCGCTGTCCGCGCACTGGGACCAGCACATGAGGCCCTTCATCGACTCCTTCGCCTTCCCGTGGGCGAAGAAGGCGACGCCGCTCGCGCTGGTCCTGTTCGGCATCCTGGTGGTCGTCGGGTCCTTCAGCTTCGGGTTCGCGCTGGTGGTCGCCCTGATCACCGGCGGCGTCTGGGGGCTCGTCCTGTACAACGGCGCCCAGGCCGCCCAGCGCCTCCAGAACAACGCCCGCGGGATCCTGGCGTCGGCCAAGCAGGAGTCACTGCACCATCTGCGGGCGGCCTCCGCCGAACTCACCGACTGGAACGCCAAGCTGCGCACCGCCGACGGCGTCGAGCCCGGCTGCCGGGAACTGATCCAGTCCCTGGCCACCGCGACGCGGGGCGCCTCCCCCTTCGAGGGCCGCACCGTCAGCAAGGAGGACAACGCATCATGACCACCAACGGCCCGGACTCCGACGCCTACGCATCCGCTCCGCCACCGCCCCGCAGACCGCCGGGGGATCCGCAGTGGTCGACGCCGACGGAGACACCCGTGGAGGCACCCACGGGGGCGGCGCCCGGTGCGGGGCCGGTCTCCGGTCAGGGCTCTGTTCCGGGTGTGGCTTCCGGTTCCGGTCGGCCGTCCGTTCCCGGAGCGGTGCCCGTCCCCGGTCAGGGACCCGGCTCGGGCTCCGCGCCCGGCTTCGGTCCGCCGGCCACGGCCCCGTCGGCCACCGCGCCCGCATCGGCGTCCGGTACCGCCCAGCGGGCTTATGCCGGGCAGGTGCCCGCGGCCGCCCCGGCGCCCGGCTCGGCCCCGGCGCCCGGTTACGGCCCGCCGTCCGCCGTCCCCGGACCCACCGCGCCCGCACCGGCCTCCGGCCCCGCCCAGCGCGCCTACGCCGGGCAGGTGCCCGCAGCCGCCCCGGCGCCCGTCGCTCCCGCGCCCGCCTCCACCGCGTCCTCGCCCTGGGGCGCCGCCGGGGCGGGCGGTGCGGCCTCGCCCTGGGGGGCCACCCGCAGGTCCGCCGGGGAGCGGGTCACCAGCCGGGTGCGCAAGATCGCCGAAGGGCTGCCGGATTGGGAGCCGCTGCCGCCCGGCGAGACCGTCGTACGCCGACCCCGTGGCACGGCGTGAGCACGTACTGGGGGCATGGCGGGGCCTACGAGACCTGGGCGGAGTTCCTGCGCCGATGGGCCGCCGAGGAGCCGGTGGACCCGGGTGCGCTGCCGGCGCTCGCCGAGGAGCAGTGGCCCGGCGAGACCTGGGAGCGGTTCGCCCTGCACTTCGGGAACGCCCTCGACGCACGGCTGCGCTCCTGGGCCGACCGGTTCCTGGCGGCGATGACCGCGGCACCGGACGAGTTCTCGGCGGGCCGGGCGCTGACCCAGGCCAGGGAGGGGCTGCGGTCGGTGCGGGCGCTCGCCGGGCACCCGGGGCTGCCCGAGTCGACCCGTACCCGGTTCACCGAACTGGTCGACGGTCAGATCAGGGACCTGCACGACCAGATGGAACGCGCCCTGGACGGACTCGCCGCCGCGGGCGGCTCCGACCCGCGCTGGATCGAGCGACGCCGCCGCACCCTCCGGGACAACTCCCTCATCGCCCTGCTCACGGACGCCCCGCAGACCCCGGCGGCCCATGCCGTACCCGACCCGTGGGCGGCCCAGTCCCCCGGGGCCGGTCCCCGCCGCCGGGTGATCACCGACTGACACCGCGTCCCCACCGAACACCCGCCGTCCGCCCACGCCACCGAAGGCCCGCATGTCGAACTTCACCGAAAGCCTGGCCCACCTCGACAGCTACATCTCCGCCCGAGTACCCGTGATCGGCATGCGGACCATCGAGCAGCAGCGCGCCCTGCGGCTGCTGCGGGAGGCGGCCACCCAGGCGCGTCGCAGCAGCATGCCGTTCTGGATCTACACCCGGGCCACCGGCCTGCGCGACCTCAGGACCAACGCCCCGGTGCACGACGACCGTTCGCTGACCGGGGCCATGGACTTCGCGGCCGCGCAGTTCAGCAGCCGCGCCAACGCCACCGTGGTGTTCGTCGACCCCGACCACCTCGAGGACGACACCCCCGTCACCCGGCACATCGCCGAACTCGCCCGGCTCGCCGACAACAACTCGGGCAGCATCGTCCTGATCACCGACGCCCCGATCTGGAGCGGTCTGCAACGGCTCGGCATGAGCCTGCACCTGGACCTGCCGGACACCGACGAGATGTACGGCACGCTCTCCGGCTTCCTCGGCGACCACCAGGGCCACATCCCCATCGAGTGGGACGAGAACGACGCCCGGCGCGCGGCCGAGTTCCTCAGCGGGGTCACCGAGGCCGAGTGCATCAACCTCATGGCCACCATCGCCGCCAAGGGTTCCATCCTCAAGGGCGACGTCCTCGGGCTCGCCCAGGCCAAGGACCGTATCTTCAGCGACCTCACGGGACTGGAGCGCGTCCACCTCAAGGAGAGCGACTACACGGTCGGCGGCCTGACCAGTCTGCGGGAGTGGCTGCGCCGCAAGCACGACATGATGCACGCCGACCTGCGCGACACGGAGCTGCGGCCGCCCCGGGGCGTCCTGCTCGTGGGCGTACCCGGCTGCGGCAAGTCGCTGTCGGCCAAAGCCATTTCCCACGAGTGGCGGCTCCCGCTCTACCGGCTCGACATGGCCAGCATCCACGGCAAGTACCTCGGCGAGTCTGAGGGCCGCTTCCGGGAGGCCCTGGCGATGGCGGACCGGGTGGCGCCCTGCATCCTGTGGATCGACGAGATCGAGAAGGGCCTCGCCGGCCGCGACGACATGTCCGGCGTACCGCAGCGGATCATCGGCCAGTTCCTGTTCTGGCTCCAGGAGTCCCGGTCCAGGGCGTTCGTCGTGGCCACCGCCAACGACATCCGCAGTCTGCCGCCGGAGCTGCTGCGCAAGGGCCGCTTCGACGAGCTGTTCTTCGTGGACCTGCCCGACGGCGAGGACCGCAGGGAGATCATCGAGCTCTACTACCGCCGCTATCTGAAGACGCAGCCGGAGCGGGAGCAGGTGGACCGCCTCGTCGACCTCTCCGAGGGCTTCGCCGGGTCCGACATCGAGTCCACCCTGCACGACGCCGGCCAGGAGGCCTACCGCTGCGGCGGCGCCGACCGCCTGAAGCCGTCCTTCCTGCTCGACGCCTTCGCCAACACCGTCCCGCTCAGCCGGGTCAACCCCGAGCAGATCGAGGAGATCCGCGCCTGGGGCCGCGAGCGCGCGGTGCCGGCCGGTCGGACGGCGGCCGCCACGGCAGCCGGCTCCGCGGGACCCGCCCGCCGGATCGTCTTCATGGACGAGTGAGTCAGTCCCGTCCCGTCCGCACCGTGAGACGGCTTCCGCCCCCGGCGCCCCAAGGCACAGGCTCGTCCGCCATACTGCCCGTTGTGGAGCAGCGCATAGGTTCAGGCAGCCAGCCTCTGGAAGGCGCCGGTTTCGACCCGGCCTTCATCCCTGGGCTCACCACGCCCGCGTCCGCCAAGCCGGGGGGTGTGAAGGAGAAGGACGTCGCCGAGGAGGCCGCCTCCGAGGAGCCGGAGACGGGATCCGCGGAGACCGGTTCCGAGGACACCGAGTCCGAGGCGACGGACGCCGGGGCCGTGGCGCAGGACGACACGGACGACGGCGAGGCAGCCGACGCGGCGGACGGCGAGGAGGACGACGACGAGGCTCCCGCCGACGGCCCCGTCTTCGAGGCCGCCGACCGCCGGGCCCGTATCGTCGCCGACCACAAGGGCGTACGGCTCTCCCTGGACGACCAGGAGTGCGAGTTCCGCTGGGACGAGATCGGCGCCGTCGAGACGGAGTCCCCGCGCTTCGGGAAGCGTTTCACCGTCACGGTGCACACTCCTGACCGCCGCTGGTACCCGATCGAGATCGAGGCGACGGCCAGGAGCCGCTTCAAGGAGTGGGACGAACAGCTGGACGCGGTCCTCGACGCCTACTTCGAGGACGCGGACGCCGACGAAGCGGACGCCGAGGAAGCCGACGTCAAGTAGTTAGCTGCAGTACTGGGCTTCCTTCCCGATCGACCGGTACATACAGTCGGCGTTCTCCAGCAACTGCAACACCGCATCCCTGTTCCGGGACGTCTCCCGCTCGATCACCTCGTCGGGCGGGTAGAACCCGCCACCCCCGCTGGACGACGGGTACATCTCGAAGGTGTACCCGAAGATCTTCTGGGACCCCCACAGCCAGTCGTCGATCGACCCGTCGGTGATGTACAGGTCACTGGACTGCTCCGGCGTGTAGCCGTTGCTTGCCGCCATCTTCTGACCGACCGTCGCGAACGCGTTCCGGTCGTCGGCCGTCATCCCGGTCGTGGTGTCGGAGGACGTGTACCCGAACGGCCACAGCACCAGCTCGCTGTACGTGTGGAAGTCGATGCCCGCCTTGATCTGCTGGACGCCGCCCACGACCCGGCTGCGCACGAAGTTCGCGACCACCTTCACCTCGGGCGCGGATTCGGGCGCCGTACCCCGGTAGGTGTCCGAGGACGGCGACCCCGACGAACCGCCGCAGCAACCCCACCGGTAGTTCCAGTTCCGGTTCATGTCGGTCCCGACGTACGAGGAACCGGAGTTGGGCTGCCGGTTCTTGCGCCACGACCGGTAGGAGCCGGTGGCGATGTCGTACTCGCCGCCGTCCGGGTTGAGGTCGGGGATGATCCAGATCTCGCGGTTGTTCACCATGCTGGTGACGCGGGAGTCGCTGCCGTAGTCGGAGGTCAGCTCGCGCAGCAGGTACAGCGCCATCTCGACCGTCAGGTGCTCACGGGCGTGCTGATGGTGCGTGAAGAGGACCTCGGGCTCGGACTCGTCCGTCCCCACGTTGTCGCTGATCTTGATCGCGACGATGTTCCGGCCCTGGTACGACGTGCCGATGACGCGCTGGCTCGCGATCGAGGAGTTGGCCGAGACGAGGGAGTTGATCTCGCTCGTCATCTCCGCGTAGTTGTGGTAGCGCGAGTCGCCGGACGGGAAGTCGTAGAGACGGATGTCGTCCTCACCGGCGGAGCGGTCGGGGACCGCGCCGAGCGGGGTGACGTCGTAGCCCTGCGCCTTCAGCTTCTTGATCTGGTCCGCGCGGCCGGAGACGACCACACCGTGACCGTGGACCTCGTCCACGGTCACGCCGGTCCGCTGAAGTGCCGTGCGGTCCTTGGCCGTCGAGTGCATATGGATCTCGTACTGCCGGACGTCGTCGGCCGAAGGGGCCGGCTTGGCGGCGCTGTCGGCGTTCGCGGTCACGTTCGCGGAGAGAGGCGCCGCGAGCGTGAGGGCGAGCAGTGCCGCGAGTGTGGCGGTCCGTCTGCCGCTTCGAGCGCCTGAGCCGCGGATGCGGAGTCGCATGAATTCTCCTTGTGGGAGTGGGGGGTGGGGTTCAGTGCGACGTACGTGATGCGGGTGTGGCGCTCATCGTGGAGCGGTGGCATGTTCAGGTCAAGGGTGACTCGCTGATCGACGGCGAGAATCATGCGGAAATCAGCCGCGCAGTGTACGCGTGCACCTTCCGCGCGGAGCGGTCTCCGACCAAGTCCACCCAGGGGTGTGATCCGGACGTGCGGGGCGGCGCGAGGGGCGGGAAGGGTGAGGAACCGCGCAAGGGGGGAGCGGTGGGAGCGGCGGGAGTGGTGGGGAACGCCGCACCCTCCGCCTCCCCGGCTCCTTCGGACGACACCCCAGAGGAACGGCTGATCATGGGCGGATCAGCGCCACGACGGGACCACCAGCTGCCGGTCGAGACGACCAGCTTCGTCGACCGGCGCGGCGAACTCGCCGCGGGACGCGAACTGCTGTCCAGGACCCGGCTGGTCACGCTGACCGGACCCGGCGGTGTCGGCAAGACCCGCCTCGCCGCGCGCATCGCGGCCGCCGTACGGCGCACCTTCCCGGACGGCGTGCGCTTCGTCCACCTCTCCGGTCTGGACGACCCCGAACTCGTCCCGCTGGCCGCCGCCGACGCGCTCGACCTGCACGACCACTCCGCGCGGCCGCCGTTGCAGGCGCTGGTGGAGCGGGTGCGGGACCGTCGGCTGCTGCTGCTGATCGACAACTGCGAACACCTGCTGCCGGCCTGCGCCGAACTCGCCGCGGCCCTGCTGCACGGCACGTCCGGCGTACGGATCCTGGCCACCAGCCGCCACCGCCTGGGCCTGACCGAGGAACACCTCCTGGACGTACGACCGCTGCCGGTCCCCGACCCCGACGGCGACCTCTCCGCCCCCGAGGGCTACCCGGCCCTCGCCCTGTTCGCCGACCGGGCCGCCGCGGTGGTCCCCGGTTTCCGGCTGACCGCCGCGAACCGGGTGGCCGTCGCCCGCCTGTGCCGCCGCCTCGACGGCCTTCCCCTGGCCATCGAACTCGCCGCCGTCCGTATGCGCGTCCTCGACGTCGACCAGCTCCTCGACCGCCTCGACGACCGCTACCGCCTCCTCACCGGCGGCAGCCCAGCCGCCCTGCCCCGCCACCAGACCCTGCGCGCGGCCGTCGACTGGAGCCACGAACTGTGCACCGAGCGGGAGCGGCTGGTGTGGGCGCGGTTGTCGGTGCTGGCGGGGAGTTTCGACCTGGAGACGGCGGAGGCGGTGTGCTCGGAGGCGGTGTGCGCGGAGCGGGAGGGCACAGAGGGGGAGCGCGCAGAGGGGGAGCGCGCGGAGGAGGCGGGGCATGTGGAGCCCTCGGACACCCATGACGTCCTCGACGCTGTCACCGGCCTCGTCGACAAGTCCGTACTGTGCCGTGAGTCCGGCCCCGACGGCGTCCGCTACCGCCTCCTCGACACCCTCCGCCACTACGGCCTGGACCGCCTGCACCGGCTCCCCGGCGAGGAGCCCGCCGCCCGCCGCCGCCAACGGGACTGGATGCTGCACCGTGCCGCCGCCTGCGAGAAGGCCTGGTTCGGGCCCGGCCAGCGAAGGATCGTCGCACGCCTGCGCGCCGACCAGGACAACCTGCGCAGCGCCCTCGACTTCAGCCTCACCACCCCGGGCGAACGCCTCGCCGGACTGCGCCTCGCCGGCACCCTGTGGTTCTACTGGCACGCCTGCGGAGCCCCCCGCGAGGGCCGCCACTGGCTCGACCGCGCCCTCGCCGCCAACCCGGAGCCGACCCGGGAACGGGCCCGCGGCCTGTGGATCGCCGGCCTCCTCGCCGCCGCCACCCACGACGTCACCGCCGGCCTCGCCCGCGCCCGCGACGCCCACGCCCTGGCCCGCGAGCTGGCCGACGAGGCCGAGGCGGCCCACGCCGCGTACGCCATCGGCGTCATCACCCTGTTCATGGACGACCTGCCGACCGCACTCGAGCACTTCGAGGCCAGCGTCGCCCGCGGCCCCGTCCCCGGCCAGCACCTCAGCCTGTACGGCCTCGACCAGGTCGAACTCGCCTGCGCCCTGGGCTTCCTGGGCGAGGCCGACCGTGCCGTCGAGGTCTGCGAGCGGGCCCGGCGGATGTGCGAACGGCACGGCGAGGAGTGGGTGCACTCGTACGTCCTGCGGATGCTCGCCCTCGCCCACACCGTGCGGCGCGACTGGCGGCGGGCCGAACACCAGGCCCGCGAGGCCCTGCGGCTCAAACTCGCCGTCCACGACGTCACCGGCATCGCCCTCACCCTCGACCTCCTGGCCCGCGTCGCCACGGAGACCGGCGCCCACGAGCGCGCGGCCGTCCTGCTCGGCGCGGCCGACCGCACCTGGTCCGCCATCGACAGCGACCGCTGGGGATCGGCGGCCCTCAACGCGACCCGCCGGGACAGCGAGACCCGCGCCCGCGAGGCCCTCGACGGACCCGCCTTCCAACGGGCGTACGACCACGGCACGGGACTGGGTCTCGCGGAGACCGTCGACTACGCGGTCAACGACGGCGGACGGCCCCGACGGCCCACGGGCACCCCGGGCGCCAGAAACAGGACGGGCCCGGCACGCACCGCGGATGCCACGGGCATCAGGGGCGCGGCGGACGCCACCGGCCCCCGCAGGACCAACGGCAGACCCGGGTCCCTCCACTCCACCATCGGCGTCCACCTCACCCGCCGCGAGTCCGAGGTCGCCGAACTCGTCGCCCAGGGCCTCGCCAACCAGCAGATCGCCGACCGCCTGGTCATCGCCCGGCGCACCGCAGAGGGCCATGTGGAACGCATCCTCGGCAAGCTCGGCTTCAGCAACCGCAGCCAGATCGCGGCCTGGGTGGCGGCCCAGCGCTGAGCCACCCGACCGGCCCGTCCGCCAACCGCTCCCAAGGAGAACCCACCCCATGACCCCCCAGTCCCCCCGATCGGCCCCGCCTCAGTCCCCCTTCGACCACCGTATGGCCGTCTACGCCACCGACGAGGAGTTCCTCGCCGCCGCCCTGCCCTTCCTCACCGAAGGCCTCGGCGCCCCCGGCGAACCCCCGCCGGTGGCCATCGCCGCCCCCGCCGGACTGGACCTCCTGCGCGACGCCCTCGGCACCGACGCGAAGGACGTCGGTCTCGTCCCGCACACCGAGTGGTACACCGGCTCAGCCGCCAACGCGATCGCGCAGGGCGCCGGTTACCTCGCCGCGAACGCCGGCCCCGGCGGCCGTATCCACCTCCTCATGGAACCCGTCTGGGGCGGCCGCGCGGGCCGCTCGCCGCGCGAGACCGCCGAGTGGATCCGTTACGAGGCCCTCGCCAACCTCCTCTTCGCCCCGCTCGCGACGACCGCCCTGTGCGCCTACGACGCCCGCGTCGCGGGCCCCGCCATCGTGGCTGCCGCCCGCCGGGCCCACCCCGACACCGACGTCTACGAGGACCCGGTCCGCATCGCCGCGGAACTCGACGCCGTACCGCTGCCACCGGCTCCCGCCGACGCCGAGCGGCTCCCCGGCCCGGCGCCCACCGCCGACGTCGTACGCGACCGGGCGGGCGCGCGCGGACTGTCCGCCGCGGACGCCGAGTTGTTCGCCACGGCCGTCACCGAGGCGGCCCAGGCCCTCGGCCCGATCGAGGGAGCCCTGCTGTGGGGTGCGGCCCCCGCGTGCGTCGCCGAACTGCGCGCCGCCCGCCGCGTCGACGACCCGCTCGCCGGCTTCGTACCGCCGCCGAGCGCGGAACTGGAACCCGGGCAGGGGCTGTGGTTCGCACGGCAGGTGTGCGCGTACGTCGATGTCCGTGCGGAGGGGGAGGGCGCGAGCGTACGGCTGCAGTACGGGTAGCGGATGCACGGCGCAGGTATGGAATCGGGTATTCCTCCCCATGCGGGCGTACCCCCGTACCCGCCACTGTGGACCCATGCTGCACCTCTCCGGGGCGCGCTTCCCTGATCGCGATCACCAGTACGGTTCGTATCCCCAACCACCCATGGGGGCCGGCCATCTGAGCGTCGAGTACGACCCCCGTCCCTCCGCGGTCCGTGAGGCCCGCGCGGAGGTCCGCCGACAACTGGAGGGATGGGGCCTCGCCGACCTGGACGACGTGGCGGACGTGGCCGAGCTGCTGGTGAGCGAGCTGGCGACGAATGCCCTGCTGCACTCGGCGAGCCGCTTCCGGCTCACCCTCTTCGCCGCGCACGGGATCCTGCGCTGCGAGGTCCGGGACGCCGGTCGCCGCGTTCCCACGGTGCTGGACGCGGGCGCCTCGGAGAGCGGCCGGGGAATGTTCCTGGTGGACGCGCTGGCCCGGCGGTGGGGCTGCCAGCAGGACACGACGGGCAAGACGGTGTGGTTCGAGCTCGGGACGTGCGGGTCCGACGACTGCTGTCGGCGACAGTCGTAGGGCCCGCCAAACCTCCATGAGCACATCGGGTGGAGATCGCGCACGCCCTCTTGTCCCGTCAGCGCCTTTGCGCTTTCTTGACGCTCATGGCGGACACCACGGGCAACACATCGGCATCACGGGTCGGCGAGGCGGACTCCCGTCCCCGTAAGTCCAGTTGGCGCTACATCGGCCCCGGCATCGTCGTCGCCGCGACCGGTGTCGGCGCGGGCGACCTGGTCGCCACCCTCATCGCGGGCAGCAACTTCGGCTACACCCTCCTCTGGGCCGCGATCATCGGCTGTCTGGTGAAGATCTCCCTCGCCGAGGCGGCCGGACGCTGGCACCTGTCCACCGGCCGCACCCTCTTCGACGGCTGGGCGAGCCTCGGCCGCTGGACCACCTGGTTCTTCGTCGGCTACGTCGTGATCTGGGGCTTCGTCTACGGCGCGGCCGCGATGTCGTCCAGCGCACTGCCGCTGCAGGCGCTGTTCCCGGACGTGATGGACCTGGAGTGGTGGGCCATCGCCTGCGGTCTGGTCGGACTGGTCTTCGTCTGGTTCAACAAGTACGCCGTCTTCGAGAAGGTCATGACGGTCCTGGTGGGCGTCATGTTCGTGGTGACGGTCTACCTGGCGATCCGCGTCACGCCGAACCTCGCCGACGCCTTCGCCGGTCTGCTGCCCGTCCTGCCCGACGAGAAGGACTCGATCCTCAACACCCTCGGCCTGATCGGCGGCGTCGGCGGCACCATCACCCTTGCTGCGTACGGCTACTGGGTCAACGCCAAGGGCTGGACCGACACCGGCTGGATGAAGGTGATGCGCCTGGACAACCGCGTCGCCTACGCCACCACAGGCATCTTCGTCATCTCGATGCTGTTCGTCGGCGCCGAGCTGCTGCACTCCGCCAACATCGCCATCGCCAGCGGCGACAAGGGCCTGATCCAGCTGGGCGACATCCTGGCGGACGAGTACGGCACGGTGACGGCCAAGTTCTTCCTGATCGGCTTCTTCGCCACCTCCTTCACCTCGCTGATCGGCGTCTGGCACGGCGTGAGCCTGATGTTCGCGGACTTCGTGGCGCGCTACCGGGGCCGGGAGGAGCTGAAGGGCGAGGAGGTCGCCTCCGGCGAGCGGGAGCGCTCCTGGCCCTTCCGTGCCTACCTGCTCTGGCTGACCTTCCCGCCCATCGTCCTGCTCTTCCAGGGCCAGCCGTTCCGCCTGATCATCATCTACGGCGTCCTGGGCGCGGCCTTCCTCCCCTTCCTCGCCGGCACGCTGATCTGGCTCCTCAACTCCGCGCGCACACCGCGGGAGTGGCGCAACGGGCCGGTGAGCAACGCCATGCTGGCGATCGCGGGGCTGCTGTTCCTGGTGCTGTGCGTGAAGCAGATCTGGGACCAGCCGTGGGCGGACTTCTTCTGACGGCCTAGCGGAACCGGTCCCACTGCGGGCTGAGGGCGATCTCCCGGAGCTGCTTCGTGGTCAGGGCCGGTGTCCCGCGGGACGGGGCGGCGTGCGGGCCGTCCGCGTTGTAGGCGCTGACCACGACGCGGAAGCCGTCGGTGCGCAGGGTGTCGACGGTCCACCGCACGCAGCCCGGGACGTCCTTGTCGCCCGCGTCCGCGCGGTCCGTGACCTTGGTGCCGTCCGCCAGGGTCTCCGCGTCGCTCCCGAACAGCTCGTCGGCGACGTCGCCCATGCCGTGCTGCGCGTCGATCTAAGACGTAGTTCCTGCCCTTGCCGTCGTCCAGGACGACCTAGGAGTAGTCGCCGCCCTGCTCGACGCCGTCGATGTCGTCGGGGAGGAGCGGCAGCAGGGTGCCCAGGATCGCCTTTGTGCCTGCAGGCCACCGATGGAGCCTGGGCAGGCGAACGCATGTGCCAGTGTTGGCGGTGAGGGGGTCGGGGAGGGTGGGCATGCCCGGTACACGTTCCGGCTGCGTGTGTCGGCGGCTGCCCATGCCGCGCTGCTGGCGGAGTGGGACCGGTGCCGGTGGGTGTGGAACGAGTGTGTGGCCAAGTCCAAGTCCGTGCACGAACACAATCCCTTCGGGGAGTGGAGCATTCAATGATGCGGCGGGGCAGGGAGAATGTTTCACCGCACCACGCAGAAAAGCTCACCGCGAGCACACGGACCGAGGACCCCACGAATGACCGAGCAGCCCCCACCCCCACCCGGCCCAGGCTTCGGCCCACCCCCACCGCAGTATGCGCCCGGCCAGCCCGCGCAGCCGCCGCAGTACCCGCCGGCCCACCAGCAGCCCGCGCCGCAGTACGCCCCCGCGCCGCAGCCCCCGTACGCCCCCCTCCCGCCCCAGCCGGCCCCGGCCGGCCCGGACTTCCTGGCCGTCGACAAGCGCAACGCGGTCGTCGTCGACGCGTCCGGCGTCGCCTTCGAGATGTCGGGGAACACGCTCGAGTTCCAGTGGCCCGAGATCCGCAGCGTCCACTACAAGGCGAGCCCGGACGGCAAGGCCCTGATGGTCGCCGTGGTCCACATGGACGGCCGGTTCTACGAGTGCGTGGTGGAGGCCAAGCCCCGGACGAGGCTGCAGGAGTGGTTCCCGCAGCTCGCCTGGGTGCTCGGCCACTACCGTCCGACGGGGTGAGGCCGGCGGCGCCTACGGCAGCGCGTGGACATGCGGCCCGACCGCGTTCGACCAGGCGTTCCCGGCCGCCGCGTCCCAGTTGGTCGACCAGGTCATCGCGCCCCGCAGGTCGGGATAGGTCCTGGACGGCCTGAACGAGCCGCAGTTCGTGCCCTTCGCCAGGCAGTCCAGGGCGTTGTTCACGACGGTGGGCGAGACGTACCCGCTGCCCGCGCCCCGCGTCGAGGCCGGCAGCCCCAGCCCGACCTGGGACGGGGCGAGGCCGCCCTCCAGCTGGATGCAGGCCAGGGCGGTCAGGAAGTCCACCGAGCCCTGGCTGTAGACCTTGCCGTCGCAGCCCAGCATCGAACCGCTGTTGTAGTACTGCATGTTGACGACCGTGAGGATGTCCTTGATGTTCAGCGCGGTCTGGAAGTAGGAGTTCGACGTCGACTGCATGTCGATGGTCTGCGGCGCCATCGTGATGATCAGCGACGAGCCCGCCTTCGCCGACAGGGAGCGCAGCGCCTGCGTCATGTAGGTGGCGTTGAGGCCGTTCTCCAGGTCGATGTCGACGCCGTCGAAGCCGTACTCCCGCATCAGCGCGTACACCGAGTTCGCGAAGTTCGTCGCCGACGCCGAGTCGTTCACCGTGACCGTGCCGCGCTCGCCGCCCACCGAGACGATGACCTTCTTCCCGGCGGCCTGCTTGGCCCTGATGTCGGCCTTGAACTGGTCGACGGTGTAGCCGCCGAGGCCGGCCGAGTCCAGGTTGAAGGTCACCGCGCCCGGCGTCGAGGTCGCGTCCGCGAAGGCGACGGCGATGATGTCGTACTGGGACTGGACGTCGGCGAGCTTCTGCACGGTCGCGCCGTTGTCGAAGTTCTGCCAGTAGCCGGTCACCGCGTGCTTGGGGAGCGCCGGACCCACCGGGCCCGCCGTGGTCGTCCCCGTCACCGCCGCCGACTTCGGCGACTCACCGGCCGCGTTGGTCGCCGTGACCTGGAAGGAGTACGACGTCGAGGCCGCGAGCCCGGTCACGGTCGCGGAGGTGCCGGTCACCGCGGTCACCTTGGTGCCGTCGCGGTAGACGTGGTAGCCGGTCGCGCCCGAGACGGTGTTCCAGGCCAGGGAGACCGACGACGAGGATGTGCCCGCCACGGAGAGCCCGCTCGGCGCGCCCGGGATGGTGGGGGAGGGGTCGGTGCCACCGCCGCCGTCGGGGCCGAACACCGAGACGTCGTCCGCGTGGTAGGCGGCCTGTCCGTACCAGCCGTGGGTGTACACCGTCACCGAGGTCGTGGACGCGCCGGTGGTGAAGGTGGTCGAGAGCTGTTTCCAGGCCGTCGAGTCGGGCGTCCAGGTGGACACGTCGGTGGTGCCCGTGCCCGTCACGCCCAGGTAGGTGTAGCCGCCCTGCACCCAGGCGCTCAGCGTGTACGTCGAGCTGGGCTTCACCGCCACCGTCTGCGAGCAGCGGGCGTTGTCCTGACCGGCCGGAGTCGCCTTGAGCGCGGAGGTGCCGCCGTGCACCGGGGAGGAGACGGTCGTGCCGCTGTTCGCGGAACAGGTCCAGTTGCTCAGGCCGGACTCGAAGCCGGCGTTCCTGGCGTTGTTGACGTCCGCCGCGGACGCCTGGCCCGCGGGGAGGAAGGTGAGGGCGAGTGCCGCGGTGACCGCGGCCACCCCGAATCTGCTGCGTATGGACATGACAATAGACATGCCGAACAGCTTGGTCCAGACCAATTCTCGTGTCAAGAGAGTCCGGTGGTGGAGAAATTGTGTGCGTAACCTGCCCCGTTTTGGTGTGACTTGTGCGAGTGGAGTTGCTTCCCGGCTGGAGAGAAGCTGTTCTCCGGCCACAGAGCCGCGGATACAGTGCTGAGACAGTCACGCAATGAAGTCATCGGGGAGCTGCGCGTGCCAACTGCCATTGCCGTGACCAGCGCCGACATGGCGCTGCCGGCGCAGGACCAGCGAACCGTGCCCGCCGTCGTGCTCGGGGACCTCGACCGCGAGCCGCTGGACCACTCGCTGGCGGACATGCAGACGCTGATCGAGCAGCACGGGCATGTCGTCGTCGTCTGCTCGCAGGCCGTCCCCCGGAGTGTGGAGCAGCGGCTGCGCATCGTACGGTCCCTGCTGGAGAGCGACCGGATCGCCCTGTTCCGCCCCGAACTGCCCCCGCTCGGACTCGCCGTCCTCGCCCGCCAGTTGCGGCAGCTGGCCTCCTGTGACCTCAGCCCCGGCGTCCTCGCCTCGGCCGGCCGGCTGCTCACCCACTACATCCACGCCGGGGCGCTCCTCGGCTCCGTCACCAAACTCGACCGCATCCCCGTCGACCTCAAGTCGCACGCCAAGTCCTGGGTCCCCGGCAGCCAGTTCGGCGTCCTCGCCCACCCGAACCCGCAACTGGTCAGGATGGGCCCCGGGGTCACCCTCGACGGCCCGGAGTTCGACACCTCGCTGCTGTTCGCCAAGGGGCAGCTCCAGTCCGACTGGGTCACCACCGCCCTTGCCCCGTCCTGGAGGGCGCGGGGCCTGCGGGAGGCGGCGCTGCCCGCCGAGTCGGCCGCCTGGTGGGGGACGTCCAAGCTGATCGAGTTCTGCGCCTATCTGCCCGACCTGTCGGTGCTTTACCAGTTGGTCACCTCCGTACGGCAGAACTCCTGTCACTGGTGCGGCATCGACGTCATCGGCGACCGCTGCGTCTTCTGCTCCGCCGTCCCGCCCGCCCACGAGCAGCCGGCCCGCGCAGGCTGACCGGACCCCGGCCCACCGAGGCCGCCCCGACCCCACCCGACCGCTCCCGACCGATTCCCCCAATGAGGTTGTACGGTTCATGAACTCCCGTCAGCGCCGCGGCGTGATACTCCTGCTCCTGTCGGTGGTCTGCGCCCTCGGCGCCTTCGCCGGCGTCCTCTCCGTCATCAACGACGTGAAGTCCAAGGTCGGTCCCGAGGTCTCCGCCTACCAGCTCAAGCGGGACGTGGCTCCCTACACCCCGCTCAGCGCCGCCCAGTTCCAGAAGATCGAGATGCCCGAGCGGTGGCTGTCGAAGAACGCGGTCACCGACCTCCGGCAGATCCAGGGCAAGATCGCCGTCACGACCCTGCGCGAGGGCTCCCTCCTGCAGAGCGACATGATCGTGGGCCAGCCCGCCCTGCAGGCCGGCGAGCAGGAGATCGCCATCATGATCGACGCGGCGACCGGCGTGGCGGGCAAGATCACCCCGGGCTCCACGGTCAACGTCTACGCCACCTTCGAGGGGCAGCGCGACGCCGATCCCGACCAGTCCAAACTCATCATCGAGAACGCCCGGGTCATCGACGTGGGCAGGCTGACCTCGCTGGAGCCCGACGACGACGACCGCACCCGCCGGACCACCGAGGCCGTCCCGATCACCTTCGCCCTGAACGCCGTCGACGCCCAGCGCATCACCTACGCCGAGTCGTTCGCCGACGAGGTCCGGCTCGCCCTGGTGGCACCCGGCGGCGAGTCCGACATCTCCCCGACGGACCGCACGTACGAACTCGCCAAGGACAAGTGAGAGGCCCCCATGCCCACGAGGATCCTCCCGGCGGTCGGCGACGCGGACGCGGTCCGGTCCCTCACGACGCTGCTCAGCCAGCTCCCCGACGCCGAGCCGGTGGCCCCGGTCACCGACTCCACCCAGCTCGTCGACACCCTCGCGCGGCTGGCCGCCGAGTCCGTCGACGAACTGCCCGAGGTCGTCGTCGTCCACGAACGCATCGGTCCCGTACCGGCCCTGGAGCTCATCCGCGAGGTCGCCCTGCGCTTCCCCGCGGTCGGCGTCATCCTCGTGACGTCCGACGCCGGCCCCGGCCTCTTCCAGGCCGCCATGGACTACGGCGCCCGCGGCCTGGTCACCCTGCCCCTGCACTACGAGGAGCTCGCCAGCCGCGTCCACGCGGTGGCCCAGTGGTCGGTGGGCGTACGGCGTCACCTGGGCGCGGGCGGGGACGTGTTCAGCGGCGTCGGCGGCACCGTCGTGACGGTGAGCGGCGCCAAGGGCGGGGTGGGCACCACCCTCACCGCCATCCAACTGGCGCTCGCCGCACAGGCGTCGGGCCGCAGCACCGCCCTGCTCGACATGGACCTCCAGACCGGGGACATCGCCGCCTTCCTGGACGTGCAGTTCCGCCGCTCGGTCGCCGACCTCGCCGCCATCAACGACATCTCGCCCCGCGTGCTCGCGGACGCCGTGTTCCGGCACGACTCGGGGGTCGCCCTGCTGCTCGCCCCCGGCGACGGCGAGCGCGGCGAGGAGGTCACCGACCGCGCCGCCCGCCACATCGTCAGCGCCCTGCGCTCCCGCTACGAGATCGTCGTCATCGACTGCGGCGGCCAGCTGACCGGCGCGAGCGCCGCCGCCGTGGAGATGGCCGACACGGCGCTGCTGGTCACCACCCCGGACGTGGTCGCCGTCCGCGGCGCCAAGCGCACCGTACGGATGTGGGACCGCCTGCAGATCCGCAAGGCGGAGGAGACCACGATCGTCGTCAACCGGTACTCGCGCGGTGCGGAGATCCAGCCCGCCCTGATCCAGAAGATCACCGGCACCGGCATCGCCGCCACCGCGATCCCCGCCAACTACAAGGAACTCCAGGGCGCCGTCGACGCCGGCCGCGTGCACGAGCTGGACGGCAAGGGAGCGGTCCGGCAGGCCCTGTGGGCGCTCGCCGGGGAGCTGGGGCTGGTCAAGGGCACGGAGGGGGCCCTGCAGCGGCGCAACGGCAAGGCACGGGGCGGGGAGCGGGCGGCGCTGACGTTCCGGCGGCGCAGGGAGCTGGGGCGGTGAGGGGGCGGGGGGACAGGCGACGGGGGGACAAGGGTCAGGTCACCATCGAGTTCCTCGGCATGATGCCGCTGATCATCATCACGCTGGTGCTGCTGTGGCAGTTCGTGCTGGTGGGGTACACGTTCTCGCTCGCGGGGAATGCTGCGGACGAGGCGGTGCGGGCGGGGACGGCGGCGGACCCGGGCGGGCGGCAGGCGGCGTGCCAGGAGGCCGGGTTGGAGAAGCTTCCGGACGCGTGGGCCGGCGAGGTGACCTGCTCCACCGGGGGCGGCTACGTCACCGCCGACGTCACCCTGAAGGTTCCCGTCCTCTTCCCCGGCGCGATCGGCTTCCCGTTCGAGGTCGAGGGCCACGCGGGTGCCGTAGAAGAGGAGACGGACTGAGATGCCGTACGTCCGTAGGGGCCGTGAGCGCGGCCAGGTCGCCATCGAGTACCTCGGGTTCATCCCGATCCTGATCCTCGTCGCCCTGGCGGGCGTGCAGATCGGCCTGATCGCCTACACCGCCCAGCAGGCAGGTACGGCGGCCAGGGCGGGGGCACGCGCGGCCTCGCTGGAGGAGAGCGCCGAGGACGGCTGTCAGGCCGCGGTGAGCGGGTGGCTCGCGGACGGCACCAGCTGTCCGGCGTCGTACGGCGGCGACGAGGTCACCGTCACCGCCACCGTCGAGATCCCGTCGATCGTCCCCGGCTGGGACTTCGGCGACGCCCAGAAGACCGCGACCATGCCTCTCGACCACTGAACGAGGATCCCCATGAGCCTGAGGTCACGCATCAACACCCCCGAGGAGAACGGCAGCCGGGGCGAGGACGGCCACCTGGTCGCCTCCTACCGGGCCAAGCTCCTGGAGGAGATCGACCTCGCGGAGATGAGCTCACTGGCCGCGGCCGAGCGCCGGGCCCGGCTTGAACGGGTCCTGGGCCACATCATCAGCCGTGAGGGCCCGGTGCTGTCGACCGTCGAGCGCTCGCAGCTGATCCGCAGGGTCGTCGACGAGGCGCTGGGCCTCGGCATCCTGGAACCGCTCCTCGAGGACGCGTCGATCACCGAGATCATGGTGAACGGCCCGGACGCGATCTTCGTCGAACGAGGGGGCCGCGTCGAGCAGTTGCCGCTCCGCTTCCCCTCCCACGACCAGCTGATGCAGACCATCGAGCGCATCGTCTCCACGGTGAACCGGCGCGTGGACGAGTCCAACCCGATGGTGGACGCCCGGCTGCCGTCCGGCGAGCGCGTGAACGTCATCATCCCGCCCCTGTCCCTGACCGGCGCGACCCTGACCATCCGCCGCTTCCCCCGCTCCTTCACCTTGCACGAGATGATCGGCCTCGGCTCGCTGGACGAGCCCATGGTGTACCTGCTGGCCGGGCTGGTGCAGGCGAAGTCCAACATCATCGTCTCCGGCGCCACGGGCACGGGAAAGACGACCCTGCTGAACGCCCTGTCCGGTCTGATCCCCGAGTCCGAGCGCATCATCACCATCGAGGACTCGGCCGAACTCCAACTCCAGCAGGCCCATGTGATCCGGCTGGAGTCCAGGCCCCCCAACGTCGAGGGCAAGGGCCAGGTGACCATCCGCGACCTGGTCCGCAACTCCCTGCGCATGCGCCCCGACCGGATCGTGGTCGGCGAGGTCCGCGGCGGCGAGTCCCTGGACATGCTGCAGGCCATGTCGACCGGCCACGACGGCTCCCTCGCCACCGTGCACGCCAACAGCGCGGAGGACGCCCTGATGCGCCTGAAGACCCTCGCGTCGATGTCCGACGTCGCGGTCCCCTTCGAGGCGCTGCACGACCAGATCAACAGCGCGGTGGACGTGATCATCCAGCTGACCCGCTTCCCGGACGGCGCCCGCCGGATCACCGAGATCGCGATCCTGGACAGCCACGGGGCGGAGCCGTACCGCCTGGCCACGGTGGCCCGCTTCCAGGCCCAGCCCATGACGCCGGACGGCCGCGTGCACGGCGCCTTCGGCTACTTCCCGCTCCCGCGCCGCACCGCCGACCGCCTCTACATGGCGAGCCAGCCGATCCCGCAGGCCTTCGGTGTCGCCCAGTCCCCGCTCGAGCTCGCCACCCGAGAAGCCAGGTAGGAACCGTTGCCATGGAACCCCACACCGTCACGGTCGCCGTGGACCTGCAGACCCGCATCACGCTCACGACCGGCATAGCCCTGCTGACCTGCGCACTGGCCGTGCTGGGCGTCCACGCGTACGCCTCCGGCCGGGCCCAGCGCCAGGCGCTGGTCGACCGTCTGACGTCCACCGGCCAGATCACCGGGGCCGGCGGCCGCCGGCGCCGCTTCGCCGACCTGGACCGCCGGCTGCGCCGTACGAAGCCGGGCAAGCGGCTCGAACTGCGCCTGGCGGCGACGGGCCTGGACGTGACACCCGGCGAGTTCTTCGTCTACATGCTGGCGACGGTCGCGGGCCTGTGGCTCGTCGGCCAGGCGACCCTCGCGCCCTTCTTCGGCCCGATCGCGGGCCTGCTGGGCGTCTGGGCCGCGGTCCAGTTCCTCAACTGGCAACGCCAGAAGCGCATCGAGAAGTTCATCAACCAGCTCCCCGAGCTCGCCCGGATCCTCGCCAACGCCGCCCACGCGGGCCTGGCCATGCGCACCGCCATCGGCCTCGCGGCCGAGGAGCTGGAGGCCCCGGCGGGCGAGGAACTCGCCAAGGTCTCCAACCAGCTGGCCCTCGGCGCCTCGATGGACGACGCCCTCGGCGAACTCGCCGAACGCCTCCCGTCCCGCGAACTGGTCGTCCTGGTCACGACCCTGGTGCTCTCGAACCGGGCGGGCGGCCAGGTGGTGAGCGCCCTGCGGAACCTGACGGAGACGCTGGAGGAGCGCAAGGAGACCCGGCGCGAGGTCCGTACCCAGCTCTCCCAGGTCAGCATGACGTCGTACGCGGTCCCGGTGCTGGGCGTGGGATCGCTGTTCCTCATGAACGGCGTGAAGGACGGCGCCCTGGACCGTATGACGGGCTCGCCGTACGGCCAGGCGGCGGTGCTGATCGCTTTCGGGCTGTACGCGGTCGGCTTCATCCTGATCCGCCGTCTGTCGAGGATCGACGTATGAGCCGCGTGAGGCACTCGAGGGGAGGACGACGACCATGACAATGGGACAACTGGGCCTGCTCCTGGCCCTGGTGGCGGGCCTGAGCGTGTGGGGGATCTTCGCCGGCATCCGTCTGTACCGGGCGGACGCCAAACTGCCCAGCGACCTCGCGCTGGCCCTGGAGGTCGGCGCGACCCGTACCGGCGCCGTGGACTCGCTCATCGACCGCATGGGCATGCGCTACGCCCCCGCCGTACTGCGTCTGATGGGCCCGAAGCTGGTCGCCAAGTACCGCCGCAAGATCGACCTCGCGGGCAACCCCGGCGGCCTGACCATCGACCGCTACGCGGCCAGGCGGGCGGTGTACGGCTTCCTGGGCGCGGTCGGCTTCCTGGTGTTCCTGGCCCGGGGCCAGGTGCTGGTGGCCTTGCTGCTGCTGGCGTTCGGCGCCTTCTGGACGGAGGTCGGCATCTGGTCGGCGATCCGCATCAGGAAGGACGAGATCGAACGGACCCTGCCGGACTTCCTGGACGTACTGGCGGTGGTGGTGAGCGCGGGCCTCGGCTTCCGTCAGGCACTCGACCGGGTGGCCTCGAAGTACGAGGGCCCCTGGGCCGACGAACTCCGCATCACCCTGCGCCAGATGGACCTCGGCATGAGCCGCCGCCAGGCCTTCGCGGAGCTGCGGCGCCGCAACGACTCCGAGCAGGTCGCGATGTTCGTGACGGCGCTGCAGCAGGGCGAGGAACTGGGCGCGCCGATCGTCGACACGTTGGTGGCGCTGGCGAAGGACATGCGGCGGACGGATGCGCAGAACGCCCGGCGCAAGGCGGCCAGGGCGGTGCCCAAGGCCACGATGATGATCACGACGTTCATGGTTCCGGCGACGATGATCCTGCTGGGGGCGGGATTGCTGCTGGGGTCGGGGACGGACTTCGGGTCGCTGACGGGGGAGTAGGGGGCGGGCTGTATGGCGGGGATGCCGGTGCGGATGAGTGCTGGGGCCGGTACGGCGGCGGACCGGGGCGCGTGGAGGGCCGGCCGCGCGCTTCTGCGCAGCCGCTGGACGCCCCGGTCGGCGACCGGGGAGCAGGCCGAGCGCTCAGCGACGATCTCCCTCCAGACAAACGCCCTCCAGGCGCTGTGCCGCCAGGTCTTCGGCTTCCGGCTGGCCATGATCGCGCTCGCCGCCCCCGGGGCCCTGCTCAACGCGGCGCCGGGCCTGGGCACCCGGCTGGTGGGCGCGGCGGTGGTGATCACCTTCATGGTCTCCTACGCCCTGTTCCGCGACTGGGAACGCTTCGGCCCCCTCCTCCTGCGCCACCCCACCCTTCTGGCGGCGGACACCCTCTTCACCTCCCTCCTCCTGGTCTCCGCGGGCCCGGACACGACTCTCGCCTACGTCAGCGTCTGCACCCCGCTCCTGGCCGGCATCGTCTACGGCTACCGGGGCGCTGCGGTGTTCGCCAGCGTGCAGTCCCTGATCCTGCTCCTGGCCTACGCGATCGACAGGGAGGCACAGGCGGGCAGCGGCCTGGCGGAGAAGCTCCTCCTGCCCGGCTTCTGCGTCATCACGGGCGCCCTGGGCTCCTCCCTGCGCAACCTCATGCTCCGCTTCGGCACGGCGACCCAGGCCCTCACCGCGATCCAGGCCCGCCTGGCGGTCACGGAAGCGGTGAGCGCGGAACGGGCCCGGCTGGCCCGTGAGATGCACGACTCGGTGGCGAAGACGCTGCACGGCGTGGCGCTGGCGGCGGACGGACTGGCCGCCAAGGGCCCCTTCGCCCCGGACCCGGGCGTGCTCAGGCAGCAGGCGGAGCTGGTGTCCCGGGCGGCCCGCCGAGCAGCCGCCGAGTCCCGGGAACTCCTGGCGGACCTGCGCCGCGAGTCCGACCCGGACCACACGACGGACATCGCACCGGAACTGGCCGCCCGTGCACAGGACTTCACGACCCGCACGGGCCTGCACACCACGTTCGACGTCACGGGCGAGACCGTACGGTTGCCTGCGGTCCCGCCGGCGGTCGCCCGCCACCTTCTCACCATCACCGAGGAGGCCATGGAGAACGCCCACCGCCACGCGAGGGCGACGAGGGTCGAGGTACGCGCAGGAGTGGAGGCCGACGCCCTGCGCCTGACGGTTCACGACGACGGCCAGGGCCTCCCCGCCGGCACGACGCTCGAACAGCTCCGCCGGACGGGCCACTTCGGCCTGCTGGGCATGACGGAACGGGCCGCCTCGATAGGAGCGCGTATCCACATCGGCAGGCGCAGGCACGCACACGGCACGGAGGTCCGCCTGGAACTCCCGCTGGCGGCCCTGACGACGACGAAGGCGACCCCATGAACACCGCTCTGCGGATCGTCGTGGCCGACGACAACCCGGTGGTCCGAGCAGGTCTGACGGCCCTCTTGTCCAGCCACGAGGACATCACGGTCGTAGCGGAGGCGACCAACGGTCACGAGGCCCGGGCCGCGGCGCGCGATCACCGTCCCGACGTGATCCTCCTGGACGTTCGCATGCCGGGCGTGGGCGGTATCGAGGTACTCCCGCACCTGGTCCGTACGGCTCCGGTGATGATGCTGACCTACAGCGGTGAGTCGGAGACGGTCCGGGAGGCCCTGCGCCGAGGGGCCGTCGGCTACCTGGTCCACGGTGAGTTCACGGCGGACGAACTGGTGGCGGCCGTACGGGACATCAGACGGGGCGGGCCGCCTCGGCTCAGCCCCACGGCGGCAGCATCACTAACGGAAGCAAACACTCAACTACCAACTCCTACGGGCAATTCCCCGGAACCGCTTTCGCAAGTGCAACCGGATGTGGGACAGTCGTCGTCGTACCGGTCAGGGTTCCAGCTGAGCAGGAGGGAGGCGGAGATCATGGACCTCATCGCAGCGGGCATGAACAACCAGCAGATCGCCGCCGCCTGCTTCATCAGCGAGAAGACGGTCAAGAACCACATCAACCGCATCTTCGCCAAACTCCACAGCACCAGCCGGGCGGAAGCCGCCGCCAAGTGGCTGGGCACGGCCCCGGGTTCGCACCCAGGACGGAGCTGACCGGCGATGACACAGCGATGGTTTTCGGCCTGGGCTCGGAATTGGGCCCAGGGACCCTCTGGTGTTCCGGGTAATCCCGCTTACTTTTCTCCTGAGCAATACGAGCCAAGTGCTCAGCGATCGCCGGACACCAGAGGGGAACACCATGAGCAACTGGATCAACACCACCGTCGCATACCTCCGCTCGCGGGCTGCTCGGGGGGACGAGGGGCAGACGGCGGTGGAGTACCTGGGGATCATTGCGGTGGTGGTGGCGATTGTGTTGGCTATCACCGGGACGGACATCGGTCAGACCATCTTCGACGCGATCACGGAGAAGATCGCCGAAGTAACCGGCGGCTGATGCGGCCATCCAGGTCCGGCGACGCAGGGCAGGCCTTTCCCATCTACATCACGGTGGTGGCGGGTCTGCTCTTTCTCGCGTTCGCGTACCTTGCGGTCGGCCAGGCCGCGGCAAACAGGAACGGTGCCCAAACCGCGGCGGACGCAGCGGCGTTGGCGGCGGCGCTGGACACTCGGGACCAGCTTGCGGGCAAGTGGGTGGAGGACGTACTCGACCCCGCGAAGTGGCAGGCCATCTTCGACGGTGACGTCGAGGGCCTGGATCTGTCGTGCTGGCGAGCAGATGAACTCGCCGCGCAGAATGACGCCCATGTACTGGGATGCGATCCAGGGGTCTTGAGCTACGAGGTCGAGGTCGAGACGGATAAGTCCGTCGGAGACTCGATCGTCCCCGGCACAGAGGACGAGAAGTCACAGGCATCCGCCACCGCCGTCATCGAGCCTCGCTGCACGTTCGATCTCCCCGGCGAGGGCACCGGGGACGGTGAGGGGGACGACGTGCTGCCTCTGCCGCAACTCCAATGCGAGGACGACAGGGACTGGGACCCCGATCCGGACGATCCGGCAACCCTTCCGGGCCCCGAGGACCTCTTCGACGTCCACCTGGCCGACAGCGAATGACGAGTGACGAAGGAAGCAGAGGAATGAGCATTCGGTTCACCACGAAGGCCCACAGGGGGATGGTCGCACTGACCGTTGCGGCTGGACTGGCCCTCGGCGTGGCCGGCTGCGGCAGTGGCGGAGACGACGACAAGAAGCCGGAGGCCACGGCGTCCGCCGCCACACAAGGTGGGTCCGACCCGAGTGCACAGGAGGGGCAGGCCGACACGCCCTTGGCGGAGTTGAAGGGCTCGGACGGCCTCCTCCTTCAGATCACCTCTGCCCAGCGCGATTCCGGTGGCTTCGTCACCGTGAACGGCAACCTGAAGAACGACGGGGCCAAGAGCACCTCTGTCCCGTCCGCGTTGAGCGGCAACGAGACCGAGATCATCAGGAACGGCCGATCGCTCGGTGGTGCCACGCTCGTCGACTCGAAGAGCAAGAAGCGGTACTACGTACTGCGGGACACGGACGGCCGACCGCTGACCACTACGGGCTTCTCGACACTCAAGGCCGGCGAAAGCCTGGCCGTGTTCATGCAGTTCCCCTCTCCGCCCACGGACACGACCGAGGTCACCTTCCAACTTCCGACCTTCGCCACCGCCACCCTCCAGATCTCCGGGTGAGGCCAAAAATGACCCGCACCCCCCGCCTCCCCCTCACCCTCACCGCCGCCACCCTCATGGTCGCCGCCAACATCCTCGGCGCCACCACAGCCGACGCGGCCGACGACCCCAGCGTTCCCCCCGGCACCGAGGCGACGGCCGCCGCGCCCGTCGAGGTGGACGCCAACGATCCGGATCTCAAACTCCCGGAGGGTGCGACGCTCGCCGAACCCAAGGTGCTGGACATCAAGCAGGTCGTCGAGGACCAGGCCGGCGAGGAACGCCGGGAGGACACCAACACGGACGTGAAGTTCGCGCTCCAGGCGGAGGTCCTGTTCCCCAAGGACAGCGCGAAACTGACCGGCGAGGCGAAGGCCCGTATCTCCTCGATAGCGGAGGAGATCAAGACCCAGAACGCCACACGGATCCGCGTCTTCGGTTTCACGGACAACCTGGGTTCGTCGGCGCACGGCGATGTCCTGTCCCGGCAGCGCGCGAACGCCGTCCAGGGCGTCCTGGAGTCGGAGCTGAACGACTCGACGATCACGTACGAGGTGCGGGGCTACGGCGAGCAGTACCCGATCTCGTCCAACGCGACGGAGGCCGGCCGCAAGAAGAACCGCAGGGTGGAGGTCTCCTTCCCGCGCTCGGAGAGCTGACCGGTCTGCCGGGACTCCGGGACCCCTCCCGGACCCCCGTGCCCAGCCTGCGTCCATGACCGCTCCCCGCAGCTGGATCCTCGTGATGGCAGCCGCACTGATGACGGCTGGGTGCTCGAGTTCCCCGGAAGCCGCACCACCGGCATCGGAATCGGCATCGGCACCGACGTCGTCCTCGGCATCGGGCTCGTCCAGCACCTCGACCGCTCCGCCGACCGCCGGAGCAACCTCGGCCTTCTGCCTTGATCTGTCGACCTTCCAGGTCGGCGTCCTCGCCTTCCGCTCCGATGCGGGCGCGGCGATCGAGGGGCAGCCGCTGGACTTCGAAGAGCTGCGGAGGAAGGCCGCCTTGATCGCTGACCTCGGTGAGGAGATGCGGGCGAGCGCGCCGGCCGCCATCGACGAGGAGTTCCGTGCGGTGCTCAAAGCGGTCGATGTCTCCGCGAGCAGACTGAAGCCCGGCGCGAAGGTGCGCGACGTCGTGGATCCCCTGTACGGCGAACACATCCGTCCCGCCTTCGACGCGGTGGACAACTACGACTGCGGCGCTTCGGACGGGTGACCCGCGTGTCCGCCCGGGAGCGGGTGCACGTACTCAACCGAAGCGAGCCGAAGCCAACCGGAAGCCGCTCGGAGCGGGCGCCTCAGCGGTGACCCGGCTGCTCCAAGGTGGCCTGGAGGGCGCGGATGTGGGGCTTCCACAGCCAGGCTCCGGTGCCGTCCGGGAGACCGGACGCCAGGGTCAGCACCCGCCGGGCGTCGTCGGGACGGCCCGCGCCGGCCAGGGCCCTGGCGTACTCGTACAGGTCACGGGCCATCTCCTCGCGGTGTTCCGGGTCGCCGTCGAGGTCCTCGCCGAGGCGCTGCTCGAACAGGGGGACGGCGGCTGCCCAGTTCCGTCGGGCCAGCTCCGTTCTGGCTCGGGCGATGGTGATCAGGTCGTCCTTGGCGCGGTCGTCGGTGCGGCCGTGGTCGCGCAGCCAGGCGTTGTCCTCGAGCGCGGTCAGTTGGGCGTCGGCCAGGGCCGGGTCGTCCGTCGCGATGGCGAGTTCCAGGCGGTGGAAGGTCAGGGTCATGATCAGGCGCTCGGCCCGGGCGTCGGGGCCGAGACCGCTGAAGTAGGCCTCGGCCTCGTCGAGGAAGGCCCGGTACCCGTCAGGGGTCAGCACGCCGAGGTGATACTCCAGGCGGCGCAGTGCGGTCGCCGTGATGTAGCGGCCCTTGGAGTTGCCCCGGCGCTCGTCCACCTCGATGGAGCGGTGGAACCACGAGCGCGCCGCCTCGGCGTTGCCGAGGAGGAACTCGAGGTAGGCGAAGTCGTAGTACATCGCCGAGAGGTTGTCCGGCGCCTCGTCGCCGGGGACGTCCGCCGAGACCAGGCGGCGCAGGATCTCGCCCGCTCGCGCCAGGTTGGCCGCGCCGCCCAGCCGACGGATCCGGGCCGACTCGCGGTGCGCCGCGACCAGGGCGAGCGCCTGCTGCCGCCCCGGGGAGGCGTGTTCCCCCAGCAGTTCCTCGTCGCTCAGCAGGGTCAGGACCCGTTCGTGCAGCTCGTTGCCGTCGGCGCGGTAGCCCAGTGTGTCGCCGAGCTGGTCGTGCGCTTCGAGGCTGATGACGACCCGGGCGAGCCCGCGGGCCAGCTCGTCCCGGACGTCCGGCGCGACCGCCCAGGCGGCGATGTAGTCGGTGACCAGGCTCCCGAACCCGACCTCGGTGTGCCGCGCCTTCGCCCGGCCGAACGGCAGACCTCCCAGCAGGCCCACGAGCGGGTCGAGGGCCTCGGGGACGCCCTCCTCCAGCGCGGTGACCAGATGTCTGGCCGTGTTGGTCAACGCGTAGACGTCCTCGCAGGACGCCCAGTCGTGGCCGTACAGACCGAGCAGGTTCCGGGCCAGTCGGAGGTGGTTCGTCGAGGGCTGCACGCTCCAATACTCGTCCCTGGACTCGGCGGTGAGGAAGTCCGCCAGGCTCCCGTGGCAGAACCTGACCTGGTCCTGGTCGACGCGCAGGATCGGCCCGAGGTCGTCCAGGACGGCCGCGAGAAGGTCCGGAGAGCTCGCGGGGAACCCGAGATACCGCGCCAGGTTGTGCGGCGGCAGCGGGGTGAAGGCGATCGCGAGGGTGGCCAGCAGGGGCTGGTAGTAGGCCTTCCAGCGGCTGTCTCCCGCCCTCTCGCCGGGGACGCGGCGCCCCGAGGCCCGGCGCGCCTGGCCGACCAGGTACTCGTAGAGGTCGTCGAGGCCGTCGGGGAGGCTGGCCGGGTCGAGCAGGTCGGGGACGGTCCTGGCCCAGAGCGCGGCGTAGAGGAAGACGTTGTCGGCCTTGCGCGCCACCTCGCGGGCCAGCCCGGGGCGTCCGGTGATCCCGGCGCGGGCGAGGACGGACGCGGCGTACTCGGCGATCTCGTCCTCGATCTGCCGGCGGTGCCCGTCCAGGCTGATCCGCGCGTACCGGCTGCGCTGGCGCAGGTAGAACTGCTTCAGCGGGAGCGGGCGGGTCGTCACCACCACCCGCAGGTTCTCCGGCAGCTCCGCGCAGTCGGTGAGCCAGTCGACGATCGAGTCCTCGCCGCCGGCCCAGCCGGTGGCCGCGCCGATCTCGTCCAGTCCGTCGATCAGCAGCACGATCGAGGCCGACCGATCGGCCTCGGCCAGCCGAGCCGCCGGCTCGATCAGCGCCTGTCTGGTCAGATCGGCCAGACTGGTGCGTGACAGGTCGTCGATGAGCTCCCCGATCCGGACCGCGATCACCTGCCCGGCCCGCGCCGCCGACTGCCTGACCTCGAAGGCCGTCCTGCGAAAGGACGACACGACCAGCCGGCGGATCTCGACGCCGATCAGGTCGTCGGCCTGCTCGACCTCCATCGTCGCGTTCACGGTCAGGTCGAGATCCATCAGCTCGGGCCGCAGCACCGCGATCTGGTGTCCCACGCGGACCAGGAACGCCCGTCCGTCTCCCGACGACAGCGGCGCCACACTGTCGCGCCGGATGAAGTAGCGAGGATTGATCCCCGGCTCCCGCGCCAGTGACGCGAGAAACGTGCTCTTCCCGGTCCCGGCGACCCCTTCGAGCACGATGAACCGGACACGTGGCGCGTCCAGGAGTTCCTTGACCTGCTCCACGAGCCAGTCCCGGCGGACGAGATCGCGGGTGAGGTGCTCGTCCAGGAGATCCTCGAAGAGCAGTTCGTCGCGGTGCATTACTCGAGCGAGTCGATCTGAACGCCGTAAGTCGGCCCCTGCGCCGACTTGCCTTTGACGATCCCTTCAACGTTCGACGACGCCCGCACGTCACCCAGCCGGACCCCCGCGGCGTTGTCCCCGAGCTCCTCGACCTCGACGACACCCCTGACCCGGTGCTTCGGGCGCGCCCGCCTCTCACCCTCGAAGTCGATCTGGCGATCGAGGAGATGCTCGAGCAACGTTCGCGCCCGGTCCAACGCCGCCAGCGCGTCCGCGTCGGCCATGACCTCATCGGCCGGCCGCGCAAGCACCCCGCTCAGCGTCCCCTGCAGTTCCTCCAGTTCGTCCCGCTGCTGCGGCGACGGCTCCCGCACAACCGGAAGGTCCCTGTCCTCACGTCGGCGATCCAGGATGTATCCGACGCGATCCAGGAGGAACGTGGCAACGACCGGTATCCCCGCAAGTGAGATGGCGGCCAGCGTTATCGGCTCAGGCATGCATCACTGATACCGAGGAATCCCTTGCGCTGTATGAGCTTCACGAGATTTCCACCGCCCGGTCCGCGGGGCGACCCGGCGCTGAAGCCGCCCGGTCACCGGGCGTCGACCGTCACCCGCACCCCGGCCCGGACCCCCCACTCCGCCATGACCCCGGCCCCCGCCTCCACCACATGCCGCGAACGAAGCCGCGGCAGACCCAACCGTCCCGGCTTCATCGTGCGTACGGCGATGACGTTCAGCTTCCGGTCGAGGTACGCGACGTCGATCGGGACGCGCATACGGAAGGTGTGCACACCGCCGGCCGGCGTGAGCAGCATCGCCCCGTCGACGGCGTCGCGCCCCAGGAGCCCTTTCGTACGGGCCCGGTAGGACGCGGCGATCTCGAGGGGGACCGAGACGTCACCCCGCTCCCCATGGACGACGAGGGTCCCCCGTCCGTCACGCCATCGCCGCCCCATCCCCGGCCACCTCCTGGGTCCCCATCTCTGTTGTCTGCCCGGTGCTACCCGGGTAGGAAAGCTCGCATGACCGCACTCGGAGCAGTATTCCGCCCCCAGCTCGCCCCCGAACGACTGCGATCCGTCGCCGAACTCGCCGACGCCACAGGCCTTGAGGAACTCTGGCTGTGGGAGGACTGCTTCCGGGAGGGCGGGATCTCCACGGCGGCGGCCGCCCTCGCCTGGACCGAGCGGGTCAGGGTCGGCGTCGGTCTGCTGCCGGTCCCGCTGCGGAACGTCGCCATCGCCGCCATGGAGGCCGCCACCCTGCACCGGATGTTCCCGGGGCGGCCGATCCTCGCCGTCGGGCATGGTGTGCAGGACTGGATGGGCCAGGTCGGGGCGCGGGCCGAGTCGCCGGTGACCTTGCTGCGGGAGCATCTCGACGCGCTGCGTGCCCTGTTGCGCGGGGAGCGGCTCACCGTGCAGGGCCGGTACGTCAAGCTCGACGACGTCGCCCTCGACTGGCCGCCCGCCGAGCCGGTGCCCGTCCTCGCCGGGGTCACCGGGCCCCGCTCGCTGCGACTCGCCGGTGAGGCCGCCGACGGGACCCTGCTCACCGCCTCCACGTCACCCGAGGTACTGCGGCGGGCACGGCAACTCATCGACGAGGGGCGGGAGTCGGCGGGACGCGCGGGCACAGGTGCCGAGCCGCATCCGGTCGTCGTCTATCTGCTCACCGCCACCGGGCCCGACGGCGCCGCCCGCCTCAAGGCCGAGCTCGCCGCGGAAGGGCTCGGCTCCGTGCCCGATCTCGGTGTCGCCGGGGACGCCGGCGCGGTCGCGAAGGCCGTGCAGCGGCTCGCGGACGCCGGTGCTGACACCGTGGTGCTGCAGCCGACGGGGGACGAGCCCGATCCGGAGGGGTTCGTGCGGTTCGTGGCGGAGGAAGTGCGACCGCTGGTTCCGTAGCCGCACGGGCCCGCGTCCGGTACGGCGGCGTTGTCAGTGGCTCCTGCCAGACTCCTGGGCATGAGCGAGATGAGCGATGAACTGGGCCATGGACAGGGCGATTCACCGAGCCACGGACAGGGCGGTGAACCGAGCCGCGGCAGCGCGGACGTCCGCCTCCGTGACGTGCTGGACTCCGACCTGGAGGCCTTCCTCGCCTACGAGCACGACCCGGAGGCCCTCCACCGGTCCAGATTCACGCCCCGGCCGCGCGACGCCTTCATGAAGCACTGGCGGACCGGAGTGCTGGGCGACGAGACCTGCCTCGTGCAGACCGTCACGGTGGGGGCCGACGTGGCCGGCAGCGTCGTCTCCTGGTGGGACGGCGACCGCCGCTTCCTCGGCTACTGGCTCGGGCGGCCCTACTGGGGGCGGGGCATCGCCACCAGGGCGCTCGCCCTCTTCCTGGAACTCGACCGCACGCGCCCGCTGTACGCCGACCCCTTCCACGGCAACACCGCCTCCGTACGCCTCCTCGAACGCCACGGCTTCCAGCACGCCGGCACGGTCCACCACGGCGACGACGAACATGTGCTGCTGGTTCTCCCCGACGCCGACGCCGACGCAGACGCCGCGGCCGGCACCGACGCTGCCCCCGATGCCGATGCCGATGCCGATGCCGATGCCGGCGACGACCGGAAAATCGGAGGCGGTCACTGACGACTCCCTGGGACGATCACCGTATGGAGAAGCCGCAGCACCCCCGCACCTTTGAAGACCTCGTCGCCGAGGGCACCGCCGTCCCCACCGAGGGCTGGGACTTCTCCTGGTTCGAGGGGCGCGCCACCGAGGCCCGGCCTTCCTGGGGATACGCCACGTCCCTGGCCGAGCGGCTGTCCCGCGCCACGGCCGCTCTGGACATCCAGACCGGGGGCGGAGAGGTACTCGACTTCGCCCTCGGTCGCGCGGTCAAGGCTCCGCCTCTCACCGTCGCCACCGAGGGCTGGCAGCCGAACGTCGCCAAGGCCACCGCCCTCCTGCGACCGCGCGGCGTCGCCGTCGTCGCCTGTCCCGAGGACGCCCCGCTGCCCTTCGCCGACGACACCTTCGACCTGGTCGGCAGCAGGCACCCGGTCAGCCCGCACTGGTCCGAGATCACCCGCGTCCTGCAGCCGGGCGGCAGCTACTTCGCCCAGCACGTCGGACCGCGCAGCGTCTTCGAGCTCGTCGAGCACTTCCTCGGCCCGATCCCCGACGAACAGGGCAACGCCCGCCACCCCGACCGCGAGCGTGCCGCAGCAGAGGCAGCGGGGCTCGACATCGTCGATCTGCGGGCCGAGCGACTGCGCATGGAGTTCCACGACATCGCGGCGGTCGTCCACTTCCTGCGGAAGGTGGTGTGGATGGTCCCCGACTTCACCGTCGAGGCCTACGAACCCCGACTCCGCGCGCTGCACGAGCGGATCCAGACCCACGGCCCCTTCGTCGCGCACAGCACCCGCCACCTCTTCGAGGCCCGCAAGCCCGGCGCCTGAGCCCGTCCGGCGCGGCCCTCACGCGTGCGGACCGACGGTCACCTCCCCGACCACGAACTCCGCCTTCGCGTCCAGCACTTCGCCGACCCGCTCCACCTGCTCGCCCAGCTCACGTTCCTGCCGCGCCGTCAGCCGTCGTCCGACCACCTCCACGGTGACCGCCGTACGACGCCCCCGGCGGCGCTGGTGCCAGACCCCGGACACCACACCGTCCACCAACAGCACCGGATAGTTCCCCGCCTGACCACCCGCCAGCGCCCGCGTGTACGCCTTCCCGGGGAACAGCGACTCCCGCGGCTGCGCGGCGATGGCGTAGGCGTCGAAGTACGGCAGCAACCGCACGCCCCGCACGGGCCCGCCCGGAAACCCGGTGTCACCCGCCGCCACCCAGGCAACCCCTCCCTCGAACGACACCTCCTCGACCTCCCCGGCCTCCGCCAGCTCCCCGAACAACGCCACCGCCCATCCCGCCGGCGCCGCCAGCCACCTGGCGAAGTGCTGCGGTGTCGCCGGACCGTACGCGCGCAGATACCGCCGTACGAACTCCCGAAGCGCCCCCTCTCCCGCCGCCCCCGGATCGAACCCCGGCGGCCGCGTATACGTCACCTTCCGCCCGCGATCGGGCCCGAAGCACAGCGCGCCCGACCGGCCCGCCCGGTGCATCACCTGCCGCCAGCGCGGCCACAGGTCCTGGAAGGCGGGCATCACCAGGTCACCGGCCCAGGGGCCGGTACGGGCGACCACTTCCTGGCCCAGCTCCTCCACGGTCAGACAGACCCCGTCCAGGGCGTCCCCGATCGCCGCCACGATCTGCTCCGCCTGTTCCTCGGTCACCCGTACGTCCGGCGGAAACGGGCTCGGCCCCCGCGGAACGGCGCTCAGCGCACCGCACCACAGAGGCAGTTCGGCGGCGGGGAGCAGATGTACGGTGCCGCGCGGACCGAACGTCTTCACAACCGACCGGTCGTCCCAGAGCGCAGCCCGCACCTCCGCCCGCGTCACCCCGGCGGCCCGCACCCCCACCGACACCTCGGCGGCGGACAGCACCTGCGCATGCGCGCCCAGCATCGCCGCGACCACATCGGCGACCGGCGTTCCGAGCCCCGCGGGACGGTCCAGGAACTGCCGCTCCAGCCGCCGCGCGCTCGCCTGATCCCACGTGACAGTGACAGTCATAAGGCGACGTTAGGCCGGATAGAGGCCAGAAACTGTCCGCTATTCAACGGCGGCGCGAACCCTGAGCCGCGCCCGGTGCAAACCACGCATCCGTGCCCGAACACCGTCCATCCCCTGCACATCCAAGGAGCCCACACCTTTTCCACATTGTTATGACGGCTGACTCGCTTTCTCCCCGCTCGCCGCGTAAGTTCAGACCAAGGTAATTCGCGTACGCAAAGCTGCGCGGCGGCACCGCGCAGTGGAGGGGGCTGCGCGGTGCCGTGCACCCTCACACCCCCTGCTGGACGCGCATCGCATCGCCCCCGCCCCCGCCCCGCCGGGCCATCGGCACCGTCAAGCCGACGTTCGCGGTCGGGGTCACCCAGGGGAGGGAAGCCCGGACAAGTCACCGAGCGGCCCCCAACCCACGGCAAACCCTACGGATCCATCCGCATCCCCCGCGTTTCCCCAGGCAATCCGCTCCCGCAGGGCCACGATTCCGCCACGAAGACGCCGTCCGAAGGCCACCGCGCCGTCGCCGAGCGATTTCGGAGAGTAGTTGTGGCACGCCGATGCGCGCAGCATCCCTTACGAAGGGTTATGGTGGAAACCCCCCCTCGGGCCGGTCCGTCTCCCCCCCACGGACCGGCCCGTTTTTTCTGCCCACCCACCCTTACGCCTCTCCCGAACAGCCGCCTCCCCCCGACCGAGGGACGAGCCCGCACCGAATGAGGGCCGAGGCCGACGCCGATCGAGGCACTGGCACTCACGGCAACGAGCAGCCGATGCCACCACGACGGCCAGCCGTGACCTCACAGACGGGCCGCCGGTGGAGCGGGCGGGGGGACCTGTCGATGGGCTGCCGGGGTGTCGTGGGTGGAGCGGGTGGGGGACCTGTCGATGGGCTGCCGGTGTGACGGTCGGTGGAGCGGGCGGGGGGACATGTCGATGGGCTGCCGGGGTGCCGTGGGTGGAACGGGTGGGGGACATGCGACGGGCAGCCGGGGGTGCCGTCGGTGAAACAAGCGGGGACATCCGACGAGCAGCCGGGGGTGCCGTCGGTCGAACAGGCGGGGGCCGCGTCGACGGGCAACCGAAATCCCGTCGGCGGAACAGCTGGGGCCTCGTCGGCGGAACAGACGGCGAACACGTCGGTCGACCACCTAGGGCCACCCTCAATCACCGACGACCGCACCCACCTAAAGGGGCGCGGGGAACTGCGCGACCAGCCCCCACCCACCCGCACCCGCCACCCAACCCCACCCACCCCCACTCAAGGCGCCCAACCCGATCCGCACTCGCCGCCCCAAACCCAGACGCCCCAACCCAGGCACCCAACAACCACAACCCCCACCCCGCCTGCACCCGCCACCCAACCCGACCCACCCCTCACCCAAGGCACCCCCACCAAGGCACCCCCACCCCAGAACCCCGACCCAAGCCACCCCACCCAAGAACCCCGACCCAAGCCACCCCGACCCAAGAACCCCGACCCAAGCCACCCCACCCAAGAACCCCGACCCAAGAACCCCGACCCAAGAACCCCCGCCCCCACAACCACGGCCCAAGCCCCGCAGGGGTACGCTTCGGCGGTAGGCGACCGCCACCCGGACAGCACCCGCCCAAGACTGCGCCGCACGCCACCCGCAGCGCGCCGCAGCGCCCGCGCCGCCTGTCCGATCCGTACGGAGGGGCTGACAATCACGTGAACCTGCGCGACAAGCTGCGCGGCCTGCTGGTCAGGCTGTACGCACGCCGGGTGGAGGGTCACCTGGACCACGCTCAGGTGCCCAAGCACATCGGCGTGATCATGGACGGCAACCGCCGCTGGGCGAAGGCCGCGGGCTCCACCACCGTGCACGGTCACCGCGCCGGCGCGGAGAAGATCGAGGAGTTCCTCGGCTGGTGCACCGAGACCGACGTCGAGGTCGTCACCCTCTGGCTGCTGTCGACCGACAACTTCGACCGCCCGCAGGAGGAGCTCGTCCCCCTCCTCGGGATCATCGAGGACGTCGTCCGCTCCCTCGCCGCCGACGGCCGCTGGCGTGTGCACCACGTCGGCACTCCCGACCTCCTGCCCTCCCAGATGCAGACCACGCTGAAGGAGGCGGAGGAGGCCACCGCCCACATCGACGGGATACTGGTCAACGTCGCCATCGGCTACGGCGGCCGCCAGGAGATCGCCGACGCCGTGCGCTCGATGATCCTCGACGCCCACGACAAGGGCACCTCGATGGAGGACCTCGCCGAGTCCGTCAGTGTCGACCTGATCGGCCGCCACCTCTACACCGGCGACCAGCCCGACCCCGACCTCGTGATCCGCACCAGCGGCGAGCAGCGGCTGTCCGGATTCATGCTCTGGCAGACGGCCCACTCCGAGTACTACTTCTGCGAGGTCTTCTGGCCGGCCTTCCGCAAGGTCGACTTCCTGCGCGCCCTGCGTGACTACGCGGCGCGTCACCGGCGTTACGGCGGCTGAAACGCCACCCCCCCAGCGGGGGGGGGCGCGAGTACCGCATTTGGGGCGGAAGTAACAAGGAGTTCACCAGGGCGCCGTCATATGCGTAAGCATGGCGCCGCATGTTCGAGGGCATAAGCCAAGCAGGTCGACACCCGAACCACGGGTGTCGTATCTCAGCGGGCGGCGCCGGAGCCGTCCGCCCGGGAGGCCCTTTGCACCAGCTCGACCGTGCGATCACGGCATGGAAGAAGCAGTGGAGGGCCGGTTCTCGGCCCGTGCTCGACGTGCAGGGCGGCCGACGACCGGTCCAGCTCCACTCCGTCGCTCCCCGACCTCATCCGAGGGGGTACGTCCTTCCGTGGTGACCAGCACAAAGCGCCACAAGCCCGACCGGCGCACCTACGTTCTCGACACCAGCGTCCTGCTGGCCGACCCGAACGCCCTGATCCGCTTCGACGAGCACGAGGTCGTGCTCCCCATCGTCGTGGTGACGGAGCTGGAGGCCAAGCGGCACCATCCCGAACTCGGCTACTTCGCCCGGCAGGCGCTGCGCCTGCTCGACGACTACCGGGTGAAGCATGGCCGTCTCGACGCCCCCATTCCGATCGGGGACCTCGGCGGGACCGTCCGTGTCGAGCTCAACCACTCGGACCCCAGCGTGCTGCCGACCGGCTACCGCCTGGGGGACAACGACTCCCGTATCCTCGCGGTCGCCCGCAATCTGCAGGCCGAGGGGTTCGACGTCACCGTCGTGTCGAAGGACCTGCCGCTCAGGATCAAGGCCTCGTCCGTCGGTCTCCTCGCCGAGGAGTACCGCGCCGAGCTCGCCATCACGGACTCCTCCGGCTGGACCGGAATGTCCGAACTGACCCTGCCCGGCGAGCAGGTGGACGTCCTCTTCGAGGAAGGGCACGTCTACGTCCCCGAAGCCGCCGACATGCCCGTCCACACCGGACTGACGATCCACTCCGAGCGCGGCAAGGCGCTGGGCCGGATCACGCCCGAGGGCAACGTCCGTCTGGTGCGCGGGGATCGGGAGGCCTTCGGCATCAAGGGCAGGAGCGCCGAGCAGCGGATCGCGCTCGACCTGCTGCTCGACCCGGACGTCGGGATCGTGTCCATGGGCGGCCGGGCCGGCACCGGCAAGTCGGCGCTGGCGCTGTGCGCGGGTCTTGAGGCGGTGCTGGAGCGCCGGCAGCACCAGAAGGTGATGGTCTTCCGGCCGCTGTACGCGGTGGGCGGGCAGGAGCTCGGCTATCTGCCCGGCACCGAGGCCGAGAAGATGAGCCCCTGGGCGCAGGCGGTCTTCGACACGCTGTCCGCGGTCACCAGCCGCGAGGTCATCGAAGAGGTCACCGCGCGCGGGATGCTCGAAGTCCTGCCCCTCACCCACATCCGCGGCCGCTCGCTGCACGACGCGTTCGTGATCGTGGACGAGGCACAGTCGCTGGAACGGAACGTCCTGCTGACCGTTCTGTCCCGAATTGGAGCCAATTCGCGGGTGGTTCTCACCCATGATGTGGCCCAGCGGGACAATCTGCGGGTCGGGCGCTACGACGGTGTCGTCGCCGTCGTGGAGAAGCTGAAGGGGCATCCCCTCTTCGCCCACGTCACGCTGACGCGGTCCGAGAGGTCCCAGATCGCCGCCCTTGTGACCGAAATGCTGGAGGACGGGCAGGTCTGACCCGAGTGCTCAACTTGCGGTAGTTACCAGCTGATTGGCGCCGTTCGGAAAGGCAGAGAGCCTATCCGGGCGGCGCCTCGGTGTGTGCGGCTTTCCGGAAAAGCCCAGGGACAAACGAGGTGTGAGCTTTCACACGCAACACAGAATTGCCTTGCGGCGTCCGGGTACGGCAGAGTCTCACTCCTGTCAGGCCCCGCATACGACACACCTGTACCCCCAGCGGTACGGAACCACAGCAGCACCACAGCCAACTGCATAGCGCCGTCGTATGCCGCCCGAGTCTTCACGCGGCGCTCCCCGCAAGGGAGTTGCCCACCGGGTCCGTGCCTCCCGTGACCCCGTAGGTGGGAGGCCAGCGCCAGGGGCACGATTGCGTCCGCCAGGGTCACCGAAGCGGGCGATGCTGGAAGGAAACCGTGTGAGTCCGATTTCGGTCAGGGGATTCGCAGTGGCCTCGGCCACCGCGGTCACCGCTGTCGGAAGCGTCGTCGGCGTTGCCTCGGGCAGCACCGCGCAGAACAACGACGCCGAGGCGACGGCTGCCGATTCGACGCTCCTCGCGGACATACCCGCGGGCCAGCAGGCCCAGGTGCAGACCGAATCCCTGACGGCACAGGCCAATGTCCAGGCCATCGCCGCGGACGCGAGCGCCAAGAAGGACGCCGAGGAAGCGGCCCGCAAGGCAGCCGCCCAGACGGCCTTCGACAAGAAGGAAGCCGCCGAGCAGGCCGCGAAGGAAGCCAAGGAGCGCGAAGAGGCCGAGGCGAAGGCCTCACGGTCCTCCTCCGCGGACTTCCCGATCCAGAGCTCGTACACCATCGAGCAGATCCAGGCGATGGCCCGCCAGATGGTGCCGGCCGACCAGTGGCAGTGCTTCAGCAACATCGTGGACCACGAGTCGGACTGGAACTACCGGGCCGTCAACCCCTCCTCCGGTGCCTACGGCCTCTTCCAGGCCCTGCCCGGTTCCAAGATGTCGTCCGTCGGCTCGGACTGGCAGACGAACCCGGCGACCCAGATCAAGTGGGGCCTCAACTACATGAACGAGCGGTACGACAGCCCTTGCGGCGCCTGGTCGTTCTGGCAGGCCAACAACTGGTACTAGGCGCTCCGCCGGTCCGGCCGACATACGTCGTTGGTTGTGTGCGGCGCCGTCGTGGCTGGTCGCGCCCGCGCGGCGGAGCCGCACGCTTCATGCAGCCCCGCGCCCCTGGCGGCGCTTCTCAACCCTGCGTTGCCCCTCACCGTCCTTTGGTGAGGGGCCTTCGCGCTTTCGTGCCCCGGTGCCATGTACGGTCGGACGCAGCGACTCCAGGGGGGAGTGGTGAGGAAAGACGGGGGAAGAGGACGGATCATGTCGCGAGTGCCAGGGTGGCTCGGTCGGCTCGGCGCCGGACTGACCGAGATGAGTGAGCGGTTGGACGAGCGTCGTGCCGCGGTGGAGCGGGAGGACGCCGAGTTCCGGCCGGAGCGGGGGGCCGACACCGCCACCGACGTCGCGCCCGAGCCCGTGGCCGCCGACGCCCCGGCACCGCCCGCCGACCACGTCCCCCGGCCCCCCGACTACGCGCCCGCGGCTCCGCCGCCCCGCCCCGACCCCGCACAGGTCGTGCCGTGGGGCGTACGGGTGGCGGCGGAGGCCGGCTGGCGGCTGCTGGTGCTGGCCGGCACGCTCTGGGTGCTGATGCGGGTCATCAGCGCCGTACAGCTCGTCGTGCTGGCGTTCGTCATCGCGCTGCTCCTGACCGCGCTGATGCAGCCCTCGGTGGCGTGGCTGATGCGACGCGGGGTGCCGCGCGGGCTCGCCACCGCGCTGACCGCGATCCTCGGGTTCGTCGTCATCGGGCTGATGGGCTGGTTCGTGACCTGGCAGGTCATGGAGAACATCGACAACCTCTCCGACCAGGTCCAGGACGGTATCGACGAACTGCGCAACTGGCTGCTCAACAGCCCGTTCCACGTCACCGACAAGCAGATCAACGACATCGCCGAGAACCTCCGGGAGGCGATCGGCGCCAACACCGACGCGATCACCTCGGCCGGACTCGAAGGCGTGACGGTCATCGTCGAGGCGCTCACCGGCATCCTGCTGGCGGCCTTCTCGACGCTGTTCCTGCTCTACGACGGCAAGCGGATCTGGCAGTGGACCCTCAAGCTGGTCCCGGCCGCGGCCCGTCCGGGCGTTGCGGGGGCCGGGCCGCGGGCCTGGGCGACGCTGACGGCGTATGTGCGCGGCACGGTGATGGTCGCCCTGATCGACGCCGTCTTCATCGGCATCGGGATCTACTTCCTGGACGTCCCCATGGCCGTCCCGCTGGCCGTCTTCATCTTCCTGTTCTCCTTCATCCCGCTCGTCGGCGCGGTGGCCTCCGGTGCTCTCGCCGTGGTCGTCGCCCTGGTGACGCAGGGCGTCTTCACCGCGGTCATGACCCTCGTGGTCGTGCTGGCCGTCCAGCAGATCGAGGGCCACGTCCTGCAGCCGTTCATCCTCGGCCGCGCGGTCCGTGTCCATCCGCTGGCGGTGGTGCTGTCGGTGGCGGCCGGCGGCATGGTGGCGGGGATCGGGGGCGCGGTGGTGGCCGTACCGCTGGTGGCGGTGACGAACACGATCGTGGGGTATCTGCGGGCGTACTCGCAGCAAGCGGCGCTTCGCTACGCGCCCGAGCCGCGCGGGGCCACGGCGGTGGGTGTGGCTTCCGCCGACCCGTCACCCCCGTCCGGCCAGGACAAGCCGGTGTCCGAGTGATGACAAGGGCCCGTTCACCCCGAGGGTGAACGGGCCCCACGTTTACCGGCGAAGCGCTACTCCGCCAGAACCGCCTCCGCGTCCAGCGTGACGCCGACCGCCTGGACGACGGACGCGATCTTGAACGCCTCCTGGACCGTCTCCCGGTCCACGCCCGCCTTGCGCAGCACCTGCTCGTGCGAGTCGAGGCACATCCCGCAGCCGTTGATGGCGGACACCGCGAACGACCACAGCTCGAAGTCGACCTTGTCGACACCGGGGTTGCCGATGACGTTCATACGGAGCCCCGCGCGCAGGTTGCCGTACTCGTGGTCGGACAACAGGTGCCGGGTGCGGTAGAAGACGTTGTTCATCGCCATCACCGCGGCGGCGGACTTCGCAGCGTTGTACGCCTCCGGCGAGAGGTTCGCCTTCGCCTCCGGCGCCAGCTCGCGCAGCACGACGGGGGAGCGGGAGGCGATCGCGGTGGCGAGCACCGTGCCCCACAGCTGCTGGGCCGGGAGGTCCGAGTTGCCGATGACCGAGCCCAGGTTGAGCTTCAGGTCCTTGGCGTAGTCCGGTATACGGGACTTCAGGGAGTCGAGGGACATGTCACTCACTCTCCGGCGAGGAGCTTGACCGGGTCCAGGGTCTCCTCGCCCTTGGTCCAGTTGCACGGGCACAGCTCGTCGGTCTGCAGGGCGTCCAGGACCCGCAGGACCTCCTTGGGGTTACGGCCGACGGAGCCGGCGGTCACCATGGAGAACTGGATCTCGTTGTTCTGGTCGACGATGAAGACGGCGCGCTTGGCGAAGCCGTCCTCGCCCTCGATGCCGAGGTCGCGCATCAGCTCGTGCTTGGAGTCGGCCATCATCGGGAACGGCAGGTCGCGCAGGTCGTCGTGGTCCTTGCGCCACGCGTGGTGGACGAACTCCGAGTCACCGGAGAAGCCGAGGACCTGGGCGTCGCGGTCGGCGAACTCCTCGTTCAGCTTGCCGAAGGCCGCGATCTCGGTCGGGCAGACGAAGGTGAAGTCCTTCGGCCAGGCGAAGACGATCTTCCACTTGCCCTCGTAGGTCTTGTGGTTGATCGTCTCGAACTCCTTGCCCTTCTCCAGCGAGACGCAGGCGGTCAGTTCGAACTCGGGGAACTTGTCACCGACAGTGAGCACACGCTCTCCTTGCAGCGAAAGAGACACCTGTTCGGTACAGGTGTCTCCAGGTGGGTTGGACCTTACCGATCCTCGCACGGGCTGCATTGATACGGGAAATAGCTAGACTCGGTCGGGTTGATCGGAGAGTTCTATCAGTGACCGTGAGTAAGAGAAGGCAGCCCAGCCTCGCCCAGTTGCGCGCCTTCGCGGCCGTCGCCGAGCACCTTCATTTCCGGGACGCCGCCGCGGCGATCGGCATGAGCCAGCCCGCTCTGTCGGGTGCCGTATCCGCCCTGGAGGAGTCACTCGGAGTGACGCTCCTGGAGCGCACCACCCGCAAGGTGCTGCTCTCGCCCGCCGGCGAGCGTCTGGCCGTACGGGCCAAGGCCGTTCTGGCGGAGGTCGGGGCGCTGATGGAGGAGGCGGAGGCGGTGCGGGCCCCGTTCACCGGAGCCCTGCGCCTCGGGGTCATCCCTACGGTGGCGCCGTATCTGCTGCCGACCGTTCTGCGGCTCGTCCACGGCCGGTACCCGCACCTCGACCTCCAGGTGCACGAGGAGCAGACCGCCAGCCTCGTCGAGGGGCTCACCACCGGGCGCCTGGACCTGCTGCTGCTCGCGGTGCCCCTCGGCGTGCCCGGCATCGCCGAACTCCCGCTCTTCGACGAGGACTTCGTGCTCGTCACGCCGCTCGGCCACCAGCTCGGCGGCCGCGAGGGAATCCCGCGCGAGGCCCTCAAGGAGCTGAACCTGCTGCTGCTGGACGAGGGGCACTGCCTGCGCGACCAGGCCCTGGACATCTGCCGGGAGGCGGGCCGCGAGGATGCTCCGGTGACCACGACGGCCGCCGGTCTGTCGACGCTCGTCCAGCTCGTCGCGGGCGGCCTGGGCTGCACGCTGCTGCCGCGCACCGCCCTCAAGCTGGAGACGACCCGCAGCAACTGCCTGCTCACCGGCTCCTTCGCCGACCCCGCCCCCACGCGCCGCGTCGCCCTCGCCATGCGGACGGGGGCGGCGCGGGGAGCGGAGTACGAGGAGCTGGCGGCCGCGTTGCGGGAGGCGCTGCGGCCCTTGCCCGTACGGGTGCTGGGGGCCGACGCCTGAGCCTCGGCCCCCGTTCGTTCACTCCGTGCGCAGCCCGTCCGGCCGCATCAGCCGCAGCAGCGGCGGCAGGCTGAGCAGCGTCACCGCGAGCACGACTCCGGCGCCGATGCCCGTCATCGTCAGCACGCTCGCCCAGTCCACGCTCACCGTGGCCTCGACCATCTTCAGCAGCACCGCGCCCAGCGTGAGCCCCACCACCGAGGCAAGGAGCAGGCCCAGCGCGATCGGGATCGCCGTCTGCCACAGCACCGACAGGCTCAGCGTGCGGCGCCGGGTGCCGAAGGCGACCAGGGACGACAGCAGCTTCTTGCGCTCGCGCAACTGCTCCAGCTGGGAGACCAGCAGGCTCGCGCCGATCAGCAGCAGGACACAGGTCGCGCCGACGAACAGGCCGTTGCGGATGGCGCGGAACTCCTCGGACTGCCGACTGGCGGTCAGGGCGCTCACGTCCGTCAGCGGATCGACCCGCGCGGCGGTGTTGCGCGCGAACTCGGCGGCGTCCGGCACCGAGGTGTCCAGCGAGAGGTACACCTTCTCGAACATGCCCGCTGCCGCGCCCTCGGGCAGTGCGCCCCGGGTGAACAGCAGGCCGCCGCGCGCGTAGCCGGTGGGATCCTCGCGTTGCGCCGCCGCCTTGATGCCGGTGGGCACCTTCCAGGGCACCGTGTGGCTCGGCGAACCGGGGTAGGCCGGGTCGAAGTACAGGGTCCGGCCCGGCGTGGTGAGCTTCTCCGTCTCGCCGTCGTACTCCGTGCCGAGGATCCTGAAGACGTCGCCGTCCCGGCAGGACGTCAGACGGGCCACCTCACGCAACTCGGCGCAGCCGGCGACGGTCACCTCGACCGAGGTGTCCGCCTCCTTGGCCCGGTCGCCGAGTACGCCCTCGGCGAGGGCCGTCGTGTGGCGTACGCCCTCGGTGCCCGTCAGCTGCCCGGCGAGCTCGCCCAGCGAGGCGTCGTCCCGCACGTAGAAGGTCAGCTGAGCCCGGCTCAGGTCGTTGCCCGTGTCCTCGGTGTAGTCGGACTCGACCCCGGCGAACAGCATCTGCAGGGCGATCGCCCCGGCCACCGCGACCGCGATGCCGTTGACCATGCGGGCTGCCGTGCCACTGCTCAACTGCAGCCTGCGAACAGCCAGTTGCCAGGAGACCGAGCCCGAGTTCAGCCGGGCCACCACGGCCTCGACGAGCCACGGCAGCAGCGCGGTGACGCCGACCAGCAGCAGTACGGTGCCGCCGATCACCATCCACTCGTTGAAGTTCCCGTTGCCGTTGCCCTGACCCATCATCGGGTACAGCAACGCGAGGCCGGCCAGTGGCAGCAGCAGACGCCACCACAGCCGACGGCGCGGGGGCTTCGCCGTACGGACGACGCCGAGGGGCTCGATGACGACCCCGCGCAGCGCGAACAGCGTCACCAGCACGGCCGCGGCCGGTACGGCGACGGCGACCAGCGCGGCGAGCGCGGGCGACGGATTGAGGTCGCTCGGGAACACGCTGATGTTGCGCACCTTCAGCAGGGACGCCAGCTGACGCCCCGCCAGGAAGAACCCGGTACCGAGGACGAGCCCGAGCAGCGCTCCGGCGAGTGCCTCGCCGGCCGCGACCCGGCGCGCCATGCCCCCGTCCGCGCCGACCAGCCTGAGGGCCGCGAGGCGACGGTCCCGGCGCTCGCCGCCGAAGCGCACGGCCGCCGCGATGAACACGCCGACCGGCAGCAGCAGCACCACAAAGATGATCATGACGAGCAGGATCAGGATCGGGTCCAGCCCGTCGTCCACCGCCCCCGAGGAGGGACCGAAGTAGTCGATGCGCTCGATGGAACCGTTGCTCAGATGGCCTGCCATCCCCGAGCCGCCCGCGTAGTAGGCGAGTTCGGCGGGCCCGACGAGTCCGGACTTGTGGATGGTGCCGGTGATCCGATAGGGGATGCGTTCGCGCAGCAGCTTGCCCGAGTCGGACTCCAGCAGGCGCTTCAGCGCGGGCGAGGCGACCATCTCGCCCTTCGCGGGGAACTTCTCGACACCCGGCGGCAGCGGCGCCCGCGAGCCCTCGGGCTCCAGGAGGCGGCCCCGGATGTCCTCGGTGCGGAAGGTCGTGTCGACATTCGCGATGATCAACGTGTCGTCCGCCTTGGACAGCTGCTGCGCGCCGTACGTGAAGTCGTCCCGGGCGGTGCCGCGGTGTTCGCGCTCGGTCAGCGCACTCGGCACGGCGGTCGTCAGCAGCAGCAGCGCCACCCCGAGCCCGACGCCGACGGCCGTCAGCAGGGCCCGGACCCATCCCTCCCGTCCGCCGGCGAAGGCGAACCGAACCCCCAGGGCCAGATCCTTGCCCCACTGGCCGACGCTCATACGACGCGCTCCATGTCCCGGGACTTGCCGTCCCGTACGACGATCTCGCGGTCGGAGTAGGCGGCGACCCGGGCCTCGTGCGTGACGAGCACGACGGCGGCGTTGGTGGACCGGGCAGCGTCCGTCAGCAGCTCCATCACGCGCTCGCCGTTGAGGGAGTCGAGCGCTCCGGTCGGCTCGTCGGCGAAGAGCACGCGCGGGTTGGTGACCAGCGCACGGGCGACGGCGACGCGCTGCCCCTGACCGCCGGAGACCTCACCGGGCCGCTTCTTGCGCAGGTCGTCGACCTCCAGCCGCTCCATCCAGGTCAGGGCGGCCTTCTCGGCCTCCTTGCGGGAGGTGCCGTTGAGCCGCAGCGGAAGGGCGACGTTCTCGACGCAGGTCAACTCCGGTACGAGCTGCCCGAACTGGAAGACGAACCCGAACTCGGAGCGGCGGAGCGCACTGCGCTGGGCGTCGCTCATGGTGGCCAGCTCGCGGCCGTTGTAGGTGATGGACCCCGAGTCGGGCGGCACGATGCCGGCGAGGCAGTGCAGCAGCGTCGACTTGCCGGAGCCCGACGGCCCCATGACGGCGACGACCTCGCCGGGGTGGATGGAGAACTCGGCGCCGTCGAGGGCGACGGTCGGGCCGTAGGCCTTGCGCAGCTCCTCGGCCGCGAGCAGGGAACCGGGCGGCGGAGTCACTTGGCCACCACCTCCGCCAGCTTGTCGAGGCGCGCGGCGGTGAGTTCCAGCCAGCGCAGGTCGGCCTCGAGGTGGAACAGGGCGTGGTCGCAGATCAGCTGATCGGCGAGATCGCCTTTCCGTTTGCGGTCGGTGAGGATCCGCATCATGCGCAGGTGCTCGGCGCGCTGGGTGTCGAGGATGTCGGCCGCGTTGCGCCGGGTGAGCAGGGCGAGGACGACCTTGGTGTACAGGGTCGACTGGAGGTACGGCTCCGGCTTCTCGGGCGTCGCGAGCCAGCGCTGCACGTCGGTGATACCGGCGTCGGTGATGGCGTACCGCTTGCGCTCGGGCCCGCCGCCGGGCTCGATCCCGTCGACCTCGACGAGCCCGTTCTTCAACAGCCGGGACATCGTCGAGTAGACCTGGCCGTAGTGCAGCGGCCGGTCGTGACCGAACTTCTCGTCGAAGGCCCGCTTGAGGTCGTAACCGTGGCGGGGGCCCGACTCCAGGAGCCCTAGAAGGGTGTGACCGATGGACATGCCAAGGACTGTACACGGGGTGTATACGCCACATGTATACGCAGAGTGTGTAGATCCCCGGGGTGGGGTGCGTAGCCCCAGGTGGGGGTCGATTGTCACGGTTCTGCTACTGGGACTCGGGAGGGTTCACCGGGGGACGCCCCCGGCGGGGAATCGGCTTGGCCTCGCCCGGCAGCCGCCCCGCCTCCGCCAGAGCGCGCCGCAGCAGGAACTCGATCTGCGCGTTGGCCGAGCGCAGTTCGTCCCCGGCCCACCGTGCCAACGCCTCGTACACGGACGGGTCGAGCCGCAGCAACACCTGCTTGCGCTGCTGCGGCCGACGCTTGGGAGCCGAGCCCCCGGAGGGAACCGTCACTGGTAGAGCGTCCCGGTGTTGAGGACCGGCTGCGGGGACCGGTCACCGCACAGCACCACCATCAGGTTCGACACCATCGCCGCCTTCCGCTCCTCGTCCAGTTCCACGATGTCCTGCTCGGAGATCCGCGCGAGCGCCGCCTCCACCATGCCCACCGCCCCGTCGACGATCTGCCGCCGCGCCGCGACGACGGCCCCGGCCTGCTGCCGCTGCAGCATCGCGGAGGCGATCTCGGGAGCGTACGCGAGATGTGTGAAGCGCGACTCGATGATCTGCACGCCGGCCGCCTCCACGCGCGCGTGCAGTTCGAAGGCGAGCTTCTCGGTGATTTCCTCGGCGTTGCCGCGCAGCGACAGGCCGCACTCGTCATGGGCGTCGTACGGGTACTCGATGGCGATGTGCCGCACCGCCGCTTCCGTCTGGGTGGCCACGAACTCGAGGTAGTTGTCCACCTCGAAGGTCGCCTGCGCGGTGTCCTCGACCTTCCACACCACGACCGCGGCGAGCTCGATCGGGTTGCCGTAGGCGTCGTTGACCTTGAGGACGGCCGTCTCGTGGTTGCGGACCCGGGTCGAGATCCTCGTACGGGACGTGAGGGGGTTCACCCAGCGCAGTCCGTCCTGCCGGATCGTCCCCCGGTACCGCCCGAAGAGCTGGACGACCCGGGCCTCACCCGGCGCGACCATGTTCAGCCCGCACATGGCGAGGGCGGAGGCGATGAAGACCAGGACCCCGGTGATCGCCAGCGCCGCCGTGCCGCCGGCCGAGGACATGAGCGCGCCGCCGCAGATCAGCCCCAGCCCGATCAGCAGCCCGGCCAGCGCGAGCAGCAGGGCCCGCCCGCCGCCGATGCTGTGCGCGGCGAACTCGCGCACGCGGGGCGCGGGCATGGCGGGCACGTCGGCGGCGACCGCTATGGCGTCGTTGTTGTCGTTGGGCATGGGTGTGTCCCCCGTTTCCTCCGGAAGCCGCAGCGGGTGCCGTGCGGCTTCCGTCTTCCGGCTTCGGTCCAGCTCTTCTGGCTTCGGTCTGGCTCACTAGCTTCGGTCTAGCTAAGTGATATCACTTTACCCCGTCCGAGCAACCCTACGCCCCCCTCAGCCGTCGGTTCCGTTGGGACAGGTGCTGATTGTCACGTCCGTAAAAGCCCGGATCGGCAGTCCTTTGTCACAACTTCCGGTGTTAGCTTTCTGAGCTGACCTGAGCGGCGAACCTGTGTTGCAGGCGTGCACACAAAAGCGAAGCGGAGCGGAACGGACCCATGGGACGAGCGGAAGAGAGACGAGCGCGTCAGCGTGGCGGCCGCCGCGCCGCCCCCCGGCGTTCGTCGGGGACGCCGTCGGCCGCCGCCGGAGGCGATTCGGTCACCGTGGTGGGCTCGGCGCCCGTCCCGGGAGGCCGGGCCGCGGCCCGCCGGGCGGCCAAGGGCCGTGGCGGCAAGGGCGACGGCAAGGGCCGAATACGCCGGCTCTTCACCTGGAAGAAGATCCTCGGCACGTTCCTCGGCACCTGCCTGCTCGTCATCGGTGCCTTCATCGCGCTGTACCTGTACGTGGACATCCCGGAGGACAACGCCGCCGCCCGGGCCGCCCAGCGTCAGAGCAACATCTACAAGTACAGCGACGGCTCGACCCTGGCCCGTGACGGCGAGGTCAACCGCGAGATCGTGGACCTGTCCAAGGTGCCGAAGGAGGTCCGGTACACGTTCGTCGCCGCCGAGAACAAGTCCTTCTACAACGACAACGGCATCGACCTGAAGGGCACGGCCCGCGGTGTGCTCAACACGCTGATGGGCAAGGGCGCGCAGGGTGGTTCGACGATCACCCAGCAGTACGTCAAGAACTACTACCTCAGCCAGGAACAGACGGTCAGCCGCAAGCTCAGGGAGATCGTCATCTCCCTGAAGGTCGACCGCCAGATGTCCAAGGACGAGATCCTCGCCGGCTACATCAACACCAGCTACTACGGCCGCAACTCCTACGGCATCCAGGCCGCCGCCCAGGCCTACTACCGCGTCGACGCCGACAAGCTCGACGTCGAACAGGGCGCGTATCTCGCCGCGTTGCTGCAGGCGCCCAGCCAGTACGACTGGGCGGTCGCCTCCGACACCGGCAAGAGGCTGGTCAAGGCCCGCTGGAACTACGTCCTGGACAACATGGTCGAGGAAGGCTGGCTGGACAAGACCGAGCGCCAGGGCATGAAGTTCCCCGAGCCGAGGGAGCCGAAGCCCACCGCCGGCCTGGAGGGCCAGAAGGGCTATCTGATCGCGCTCGCCAACCGCCAGCTGGAGGACCAGCTGATGAAGGAGCAGGGCCTGAGCCGTTCCCAGGCCGAGGCCGCGGTCGTCGACCAGGGCTGGACCATCACCCTGAACATCGACAAGAAGAAGCAGGCCGAGCTGGAGAAGGCCGTCAAGGCACAGCTGACCAGCAAGCTGGACAGCAAGAAGCGGAAGGTCGACGCGGACATCCAGGCCGGCGCGGTCTCCGTCGATCCCAAGACGGGCAAGGTCGTGGCCCTGTACGGCGGCGTGGACTACTTCAAGCACTACACGAGCAACGCGACCCGCACGGACTACCAGCCGGCCTCGACGTTCAAGCCGGTGATCCTGGCCGCCGCCCTGGAGGAGAACGCCGAGACGCGGTCCGGCAAGCCGATCACCGCGAACACGATCTACGACGGCACCAGCAAGCGGCCGGTCGTGGACAGCAGCGGCAAGAAGGTCGGCTTCGCCCCCGAGAACGAGGACGACGAGAACTACGGCCCCATCACGGTCCAGACGGCGATGAACAAGTCGGTCAACTCCGTCTTCGCGCAGATGGGCGTCGACGTCGGCATGGAGAACGTCATGGACGTGGCCGGCAAGCTCGGCATGGACGTCGCCGACGAGCAGGCCGTGCCCGCCCAGACGCTGGGCACCATGGGGGCGAGCCCGCTGCAGATGGCAGGGGTCTACGCCACCCTCGACAACCACGGCAAGAAGGTCACGCCGAGCGTCATCAAGGCGGCCGAGCACAACAGCCAGGCGGTCGAGATGCCGAACCCCATCGGCGAGCAGGTCATCAGCCGGGAGTCCGCCGACACCGTCACCTCGGTGCTGACGGGCGTGGTCGACGACGGTACGGCCCGCAAGGCCGTGGCGAACAACCCCGAGCACGACGGCCAGAAGGTCGCCGGCAAGACGGGTACGTCCGACGACAACAAGTCGGCCTGGTTCACCGGCTACACGCCCGACCTGGTCACTTCGGTGGGCCTGTTCGGCGAGGACGACAAGACGCACGCCCAGACCAAGATGTACGGCGCCGGCGGCTTCGACCGCGTCAACGGCGGCGGCTTCCCGGCGGAGATCTGGGCGGCGTACATGTTCGGCGTGACGAAGACGGACGCCAGGTTCGACCTCGAGACCGACCAGGGCGCGGCGGTCCAGCCGACCTGGACGCCGACGCCGTCGCAGGAGCCGACGACCCAGGAGCCGACGCAGACCCCGACGACCCAGAAGCCGACGGAGACCCCGACGACCGAGGAGCCGACGGAGACCCCGACGACCGAGGAGCCGACGGAGACCCCGACGACGCAGGAGCCGACGGCACCGCCGACGAGCGAACCGACGGACGACGTCACGCTGGACCCGGTCAGACCCGACGACGGCCAGTAGCGACGAGAAGGGGCACCCGGCATCATGCCGGGTGCCCCTTCCCGTCGGGTGTCACCCTCGGTTCAGCTCGAACCAGACGACCTTCCCGGTGCTCAACCGCGTCGCCCCCCACCGTCGGGCCAGCCGGTTCACCAGGTAGAGCCCACGGCCGCCCTCGTCGGTTGCCCGGGCCTGGCGCAGACGGGGCAGTTGTGGCACGTCGTCGCCGACTTCGCAGCGCAGCACATCGGTCCGCAGCAGCCGGAGGGTGACCGGCCGCGAGGCATACCGCACGGCGTTCGTCACGACCTCGCTGACCAGCAGCTCGACCGAATCCGTGAGTTCCTCCAGGCCCCACCGCGCCAACGCCCGCCGCGCGAGCCGCCGGGCACGGCTCGGCGCCGCGTCCTCCGGCTCCAGGAACCAGTACGCCACGTCGCTGGGCGCGATCCCGTCGAAGCGGGCGGCGAGCAGCGCGATGTCGTCGTCCCGGTCGCCCGGGCCCAGCATGTCGAGGACCTCGTCGCAGAGGGCCTCCAGCGGCGGCGGATGATCAGGGCCCGTGAGCTGGGCGGTCGCGGCCAGCTTCTCGCGCAGCTGCTCTATGCCGGTCCACACGTCACGCAGCCGGGACTCGACCAGACCGTCGGTGTAGAGGAGCAGCGTCGCTCCGGCCGGCGCGTCCAGCTCGACGGCCTCGAAGTCGACGCCGCCGACGCCGATCGGCGCGCCCGCCGGAACCCGCAGCACCTCCGCCCGGCCGCCCAGGTGCAGCAGAACGGGCGGCGGATGGCCGGCGTTGGCGATGGTGATGCGGTGCGAGACCGGGTCGTAGACGGCGTACAGGCAGGTGGCCATGCGGTCGGTGCCGAGCCGCTGGGCCTGTTCGTCGAGGTGGTGCAGGACCTCCTGCGGGGGCAGGTCGAGACCGGCGAGGGTCTGGGCCGTCGTCCGCAGCTGGCCCATGATCGCGGCCGACGTCATGGAGTGGCCCATGACATCACCGACGACCAGCGCCACGCGGCTGCCCGGCAGCGGGATCGCGTCGTACCAGTCGCCGCCCACCCGGGCCGTCTCGGCCGCCGGGAGGTAGCGGGAGGCGAGCCGTACGCCCGTCGGACGCGGCAGTGTCTCCGGGAGCATGGTGCGCTGCAGTTCGTCCGCGATGTACGCCTCACGGCCGTACAGCACCGCCTTGTCGATGCCGAGCGCGCTGTGCGTGGCGAGCTGGGCGGCGACGAGGAGGTCGTCCGGCTCGAAGGCGAGGCGGTCCGGGCGGCGCAGGAAGACCGCGGCGCCGATGACCCGGCGGCGGCCGCGCAGCGGGGCGAGGATCGCCCTCTGACCGTCGGGGATGATCAACTGGCCGTCGTCGCCGAGGAGCTCGGGCAGGGCGGCGCGGGCGGCGGGCGCGTCGGCGAAGACGGGACGTACGCCGCGCAGCACCTCGGCGAGCGCGCCGCCGGGCCGCACCTCGCACAGCTCGGCGGTGAGCGCGGACAGTTCGGCCAGCTCGGTCGGCTCCGGCTGGGCCTGCGCGGGCAGGAAGCCGCCGCCCTCGGTGTCCCGCTCCTCGGGGATCCGGTCGGTGCGGCGCAGGCGCAGCACGACGGGGCCCGTGGGCCGCTCGTCGCCGACCGGAAGCGGGTCGCGCAGATAGACGAGGATCGCGTCGGAGAAGGTCGGCACGGTCGCCCGGCACAGCCCCATCACGATCTCGTCCAGGTCTATGCCGCGGGCGATCCGCCGGGTGGCGGCACCCACGAAGCGCAGCCGGTCGCCGTCCCGCCGCATCGGCGTGGGGCGCCCGGGCGGCAGGCTCTGCCCGGTGCGCCGCTCGGCGGACGCCTGTGACGGCTCGGTGCCCGGCTGGGGCGGTATGGCCTCCGGGACGGGCCGCGGCCGGTGTGTGTCGGGCTCGGCGGCGACGGAGGGCTGCGAGTGCTCGGGGCCGTTGCCGACGATGACTGGGGGCTCCTTGCTCGGGCCGGACGGCGTGTGGGTGCCCGGCGTGGAAGGGGTCTCTCCGGTGCGCGCCTGCGCCGGTAAGGCTGCTGCGCCGCCGGGGTTGTGCGGCGGCGTGGAGTGCGTCGTCGACGGCGTCGAGGTACGCACGAGCGCCCCGCGGGACTCCGCGGGGTCGACGCCCGTCTCGGGGCGTTCGAAGGAGGTCGGCTGCTCCGTCACGCCTTTCGAATCCATCCGTCCGGGGCTGCGCGCCACGCGTGCAGTTCGTCCCGCCGAAACTCCGATACCCGGAATACGTGCCCCAGGAACGGAATTCCCGCGTGGCCAGAGGCAGTTCCTGTGCCGCCGATGGAACCTCCGCGGCCCGTACCGGCGCCACGGGCGTTGCCCTGGTAACCCTCGCTCACGTCCTGCCGCCCCTCGGTGACGATCGGTCAAGCCCGGCGCGCACTCCGGTAGTTGCCCATGCGCGCCCTTGCGGAGGACGATCCTACGTTTGTTGCCCGGGGGCGCATCAAGGGTCTCATGAGGACTGGTGCGCGGGCGTGCGATCCCAGTCCTCAGGCAAAGAAGGTACAGCCCAGGAGGGATCCGGGCGCCAGTGCGGCCAGCTCTCCGAGAACGGCGGCCCCCAGGCGCGGATCACCTCCACCGCCTCGCGCCCCGCCTCCCGCACCCGCGCGGCGAGCCGTTCGTCGACCAGCCCGTCCCGCTGGGCCTGCGCGAACTCGTCCTCGTCCCGCCAGTGCCAACTGCGGTCCGGATGCACGGAGATGTCGAGGAAGTGGTCCTCGGAGTCCACCCCGCCCGACCAACGCGCCAGCGGCTCCTCAAGATTCACGTACCAGTTCTTGAACCGCCACCCGGGCTCCCAGAACAGCCACACCGACCACGGCTCACCGGGCCGCGCGAGCTTCAGCACCCCGGTGCCGAACCAGCGGTCGAGCTGGACGGAACGCGGCTTGGTGTACCGCGTCTCAAGCGGCTCCAGGTGCACGGCGGTTCCGTCCGCGAGGACCGGCTTCACACACTCCGTCCCCGGCGCCAGCCATACGGCGAGAAGCTCGTCGTCGTCCCGTACGACGGTGACGGGACGCGCGATGTGGAAGCCACGGCCCGCGTTCTCCCGGTACCGCCACAGGATCCGCGTCCCGGGCGCCCAGTAGCCCGTCGAGCCGCCCGCTTCCACTTCCGTCGTCACCGCTCCGCCGTCTGCCATGCACAGATATTAGGTGTCACAGGCATACGACGCTGCGGAGAGTGTCACGGTTCACGCCGCCGAGGCAGTCCGGCGGCCACTGGTTACGGCCGTGTCATCCGCAGGACATCCAGGGCCTCGTCCAGCTGCTCGAGCGTGAGGTCACCGCGCTCCACGTACCCGTTGTCCAGGACGACTTGGCGGATCGTCCGGCGCTCCGCGAGGGCCTGCTTGGCGACCTTGGCGGCCTCCTCGTACCCGATGTACTTGTTGAGCGGCGTGACCACGGAGGGTGACGACTCGGCGTACTCCAGGGCCCGTTCGCGGTGCGCGACGATGCCGTCGACGGTCCGGTCGGCCAGCAGCCGGGAGGCGTTGGCCAGCAACCGGACGGACTCGAGGACGTTCTTCGCGATCACCGGGAGCATCACGTTCAGCTCGAAGTTGCCGGCGGCCCCGGCGGTGGCCACCGTGGCGTCGTTGCCGACGACCTGCGCGGCGACCATGAGGACGGCCTCCGGGATGACCGGGTTGACCTTGCCCGGCATGATCGAGGACCCCGGCTGGAGGTCGGGGAGGCTGATCTCGGCGAGCCCGGTGCGCGGCCCGGACGACATCCACCGCAGATCATTGGCGATCTTGGTCAGCCCGACCGCGATCGTCCTGAGCTGCCCACTGGTCTCCACGATCCCGTCGCGGGCGCCCTGCGCCTCGAAGTGGTCGCGCGCCTCGGTGAGCGGCAGCCCGGTGACGCGGGCCACCTCCTCGATGACGGCGGCGGAGAAGCCGGGGGGCGTGTTGATGCCGGTGCCCACGGCCGTGCCGCCGAGGGGGAGTTCGGCGAGCCGGGGAAGGGAGGCGTGCAGCCGCTCGACGCCGTACCGCACCTGGGCGGCGTACCCGCCGAACTCCTGGCCCAGCGTCACGGGAGTGGCGTCCATCAGATGGGTCCGCCCCGACTTCACGACGTCGGCGAACTCCTCGGCCTTGCGCTCCAGGGACGCGGCCAGGTGCTCCAGGGCCGGGATCAGGTCACGGGTGACGGCGGCGGTGGCGGCGATGTGGATGGACGAGGGGAAGACGTCGTTGGAGGACTGCGAGGCGTTCACATGGTCATTGGGATGGACGTCCCGCCCGAGCCGCTCGGTCGCGAGAGTGGCGATCACCTCGTTGGTGTTCATGTTGGACGAGGTGCCGGACCCGGTCTGGAACACGTCGACCGGGAAGTGCGCGTCCCACCGCCCCTCGGCGACCTCGGCGGCCGCCTCCTGGATCGCCCCGGCGACGTCCTCGTCGAGCACCCCCAGCCGCGCGTTCACCTTGGCGGCGGCGCCCTTGATACGGGCGAGGGCCTCGATGTGGGCGCGCTCGATGCGCTGCCCGGAGACCGGGAAGTTCTCGACGGCACGCTGGGTCTGCGCCCGCCACTTGGCGTCCGCGGGGACGCGGACCTCGCCCATGGAGTCGTGCTCGATACGGTATTGCTGTTCCTCGTCGGCCACAGCCGATCACCTCCACCACTCAAAGCACCACTGGCGTGCGCAGTGTTCCCGAGGGTGGTGCATCGGCATCTATCGCGCGCGCAGCTGTTCGTCCAGCCGGCCCAACTCGTCGAGCAGTCCGTCATGCCCTCGCCACGACCGCAGCGCCTGCGTCGCCTCCTGCGGCAAGTGGTCCGGCACGCCGGCACCCACGGCCTCCGGGGCTGGGCGGTCCTGCAGCCGAGCGATGCAGACACGGACGATCCGACGGTCCACCGTGCTGAGATCCAGGCCGGGGATACCGCGGATCAGCCGTACGTACTCGGCGGCCTCGTAGCCGTCCCGGAGGGAGAACAGGTTGTCGAAGAAGGCGGGGCCGCCCCGGGAGCCCCGTCGCGCGGCCTGCTGCACGCGTCGCGTCGCCCGCACCGCCCGCACCAGGTTCACCAGCACGACCAGCGGGAACCAGGCCGTGAGCAGGCCGACCAGCACGAGGGCGATGATCCGGCCGACGCGGCCTCCCAGGTAGTACAGCAGGTAGTAGGCGCCCCACAGCGGGGACATGAGGACGATGAACTTGATCAGGTCCCAGACCGCTCTCACCAGGAACGCGATCCAGTGCCACACCGACAGGCCGCGCACGGGGTGCCCTTCGAGACGCATCGCGTCGGGCACGGCCAGGAGCAGCCTGGACACCCGGAGTTCCCTGGCGGTCCGCCCCTGGCGCACGGCGTACAGCACGCTCGGCCCCCACAGCAGCGCATAGGCACTCAGCAGGGCGTAGACGGTTGCCTGCAGCAGACCCGGGAGCAGCTGTCCGCTCAGCATGTCGCTGATGCCGAGACCGACCTGCAGGGCCGCGAACAGACCGGCGAACAGCACCAGGGTTCGCAGCAGCACGACTGTCTCGACGGTGTCCATCTCCAGGCCCACCGTGCGCTTGAGGATCCGTTCCAGGAACTCACGAGCGCGGCTCTTGCCTGTTCCGTAGGACAGCGGCTGGGTGGACTGGAACCACCAAAAGAAGAAGAAGGGTACGGCGTACCACCACACCAGCTGGTCCCGCAGGCGCCACCAGGTGCCGTCCGGGTAGAGCGTGACACCGACCAGGACGTGCAGGGCACAGACGAACGCGACACCAAGGGGTGTCTTGCTCACGACTCTGCGCACCTTGACGAGGTCGTCGTCGGTCTGCAGCCGTCGGAGGTCGACGTCGACGGCGTGGGACTCCACCGCGAGCGACCGCTCGCTCAGCATGGTGATCAGCAGCCGACGGATGGACAGCCGGATGCCCTTGGTCAGCGTGGGCAGGGTGACGCAGTCGCGCAGTGCTGTCGTACGGATCCAGTAACTGCCACCGGAGAAGGCGCGGTCGATGTACTGCTCCCGGGCCCGCTCGGGCAGCAGTGGCAGACAGTCGATCGCGAACTTGCGGTCACTGATGCTGCCGCGCAGCCAGGCCGCATTCACCAGGGACTCCACCAGTGGCTGGATCCGCTCGTGCGGCCACTCCGAGCGGCCCTGATACGCCGTGGTCAGCAGCTCCAGACAGTGCACGGCGGCCGACGACCACGCGAACGGGGTGTGCGCGGGCGGCACGTAGGACTTCTCCGAGCCCACCAGGCTCCCGTACGACGACCAGCCGAGCTCGGGCGGGACGGGGACCTGAGGGCGGCGGCTGGCCTCCTCGGCGGCCCGATGGAGGGACAGCTCGTCCTCCAGGATGCCGGCGAGCTCCGCCAGGAGGGGAGCCGCGACCTCCGGCGAGCCGTTCTGGAGCACGGTGACCGCCGTCTCGCGCCACCGGCCGTGGACTGCGAGGTCGTGTGCCGAGATGGCGGACGGGTGCTCGGTGACATAGCGACTCGTGAAGTACTCCTTGACCAGCCGATGGCAGAAGAAGATCCTCAGCTTTCCGGGCTCCTCGCCCGACGACGCCAGCAGCATCGACCTGGACAGTGCCACGGTCAGCAGCCTGCGGGCACGGTCATGGTCTGCGTGCCCGGCGATGGCCCCGTGGTAGGCCTGCTCCGGAACCGACAGACCACGGCCGGTCGACGTCAGCTGGAAGGCGAATCGCTCGAGGAAGTTCTCGGTCAGCCGGAGCCCGGCGGCGCTGTCGACCTCCCCCTCCGGGTCCGCCTCCGCCCAGGCCGTACGAAGGCGCTCGGTGACATACTCCCTGAACAGGTCGCCCGGACGGTCCGGCAGCGTCCTCCTGGTCCGCACATAGGCGGCGAGGAGCTTGACGTTCAGCGGATTCTGCAGCTCCGTCACGAAACCGTGCCGGGGATCGGTCAGCAGCGGCTGGACCAGCTCGATGCCCTGGCGGTCGAGGCCGAGCCGGTGGAGGAACTTCTCCTGCTGCTGCGGTGACAGACCGAGGATCTTGAGATTGGTCCAGCCGGCGGCCGACGGGCCCTTGTACACCCGGGAGGCCAGGACGCAGCGGCCGCCTCCGCCGATGAGTTCGATGACCGTCTGGACGTAGGGGGTGACCGCTTCCTGGATGGTGGCGCTGCCGAGGATCGACGGAATCTCGTCGAAGGAGTCCAGCAGCAGGGTCACCCTGCGGTCACGCAGGTCCTCGCTGAAGTGGTGGGCGAAGTAGGCCGCGATCTCGATGCTGCCCCTGGGGCCGGTCTGCTGCTCTATGTACCTGCGCAGTACCGCCACGTTGATCTCGTTCGGCCTCGCTCGCAGATCGCGCAGGTTGACGTAGATCGGCAGCGGTGCGTCCGGGGTCTTCCCGCTCGCGATCTGCTCCAGCGCCAGCCGGGCCTGCTGCCGCAGCGCCACGCTCTTACCCGATCCCGGAGCGCCCTGGAGCAGCACGAGGTCCGTCTGCGGGTGCGCGAGTACCTCGGTGAGGGGACGGGTGGCCTGCCGCCCGTATCGCCCGCGCAGACGTCGGCGACCGGTGTTCGGGTACTGGTCGACGTCTTCGACGATGGCGGACAGTTCGATCAACTTGTGATCCAGCCAGTGGATCTCGTCCATCGTCGACGTGAGCTTGCGCAGCAGAAGCGTGGCCAGATGCCTGCGGAACGCCCGGTCGTTCGCCGTGTTCCGCGTCCCCGGCGGAGGCGGGGCGGAGGCGGCGGTCTGGTTGGGGGGCGTCCCGTTGAAGTTGATCTGTGTGTTGTTGACGTACTTGGCCGTCCAGCCCTGCTGCTGGAAGCCCCCTTCGGGCCCTGTCCTGGCGAAGCCCCGCGTCGTACCGCGGGGCGGATCAAAAGTGGGCGCCGGCCCACTGCGCCAACTGCTCCAGGGAGTTGCTCGCTTCCAGGGCCGCGTTCGTCGTGCCGCTCAGCCCCCGCAGCCGGTTCGCGAGCCGGGTCAGCCGCCCGGCGACGGCGTCCCCGTCCACCTCGGCTTCGTCGTCGTCCTCCCCGGGACCTGTCTCGGCGGCCTGTTCCAACTCGGCGTCGAGATCCGCGAGTTCCTCGGCAGGGATCTCCTCCAGGGCCTGAATCCTCGTCCGGAGCTCGTTGAGCACCGCGGCGAACTCCTGCGGACCGCTGTTCTCCGTGAGATGGAGGTCGCCTGCGATGGTGTAGACCCGAGCGCTGCCGTGGAATTGCCACCCTGACTGATTGATGGTCACTGACGTCCCCCGATGCATTCCGACCCTGACCTGCCGTCAGAGTAGGGCCACCCACAGCGAGTTGGCGGCAATCCGGGCGAAATGGTTGCTTAGGGGGTAAGTGTTGCAGGAGGGGTGGCGCGGCACGGTGCTGCGGGGATGGAACCCGACCCCGCAGCACCGAGGGAGCTACGCCAGCCCGGGCCCCCGTACCGGAATGCTCGTGAACGTCGGCTGCGGAGCCGGGTCCTGGAAGAAGTCGTTGCCCTTGTCGTCGACCACGATGAACGCCGGGAAGTCCTCGACCTCGATCTTCCAGACGGCCTCCATGCCGAGCTCCTCGTACTCGACGACCTCGACCTTCTTGATGCAGTCCTGCGCGAGCCGGGCGGCGGGCCCGCCGATGGAGCCCAGGTAGAAGCCACCGTGGGCACCGCACGCGTCGGTGACCTGCTTGCTGCGGTTGCCCTTCGCCAGCATCACCTTGGAGCCGCCCGCCGCCTGGAACTGCTCGACGTAGGAGTCCATACGCCCGGCCGTGGTCGGCCCGAAGGACCCGGACGCGTAGCCCTCCGGCGTCTTGGCCGGACCCGCGTAGTACACGGGGTGGTCCTTCAGGTACTGCGGCATGTCCTCGCCCGCGTCCAGCCGCTCCTTGATCTTGGCGTGCGCGATGTCACGGGCCACGACCAGCGGACCGGTGAGGGACAGGCGGGTCTTCACCGGGTACTTGGTCAGCTCGGCGAGGATCGTGTCCATCGGCTGGTTCAGGTCGATCTTCACCACGTCGGAGGACTCGTCGAGGTGCTCGTCCGTCGTCTCCGGCAGGAACCGCGCCGGGTCGGTCTCCAGCTGCTCCAGGAAGACACCCTCGGCGGTGATCTTGGCGACGGCCTGCCGGTCGGCGGAGCAGGACACGGCGATGGCGACCGGGCACGAAGCCCCGTGCCGGGGCAGCCGCACCACGCGCACGTCGTGGCAGAAGTACTTGCCGCCGAACTGTGCCCCGATCCCGATCTTCTGCGTCAGCTCGAAGACCTTCTCCTCAAGCTCCTTGTCCCGGAACCCGTGCCCGAGCGGCGAACCCTCGGCCGGGATCTCGTCCAGGTAGTGCGCGGAGGCGTACTTCGCGGTCTTGAGCGCGTACTCGGCGCTCGTGCCACCCACCACGATCGCCAGGTGGTACGGCGGACAGGCGGCCGTACCCAGCGAACGGATCTTCTCCTCCAGGAACTTCATCATGGAGGCCTCGTTCAGGACGGCCTTGGTCTCCTGGTACAGGAACGACTTGTTGGCCGAGCCGCCGCCCTTCGCCATGAACAGGAACTTGTAGGCGCCGCCGTCGGTCGCGTACAGCTCGATCTGCGCCGGCAGGTTGGAGCCGGTGTTCTTCTCCTCCCACATGGTGAGCGGAGCCATCTGCGAGTACCGCAGGTTGAGCTTGGTGTACGCGTCGTAGATGCCGCGGGACAGAGCCTCCTCGTCGCCGCCCTCGGTCAGCACGTTCTGCCCGCGCTTGCCCATCACGATGGCCGTACCGGTGTCCTGGCACATCGGCAGCACGCCCGCCGCCGCGATGTTCGCGTTCTTCAGCAGGTCCAGCGCGACGAACTTGTCGTTGCTCGACGCCTCGGGGTCGTCGATGATGCGGCGCAGCTGGGCCAGGTGCGCGGGCCGCAGGTAGTGCTGGATGTCGTGGATGGCCTCCTCGGCCAGCTTGCGCAGCGCCTCGGGCTCCACCTTGAGGAACGTCCGCCCGTCGGCCTCGAAGGTGGAGACACCCTCGGCGGTCACCAGCCGGTACGGGGTGGTGTCCTCTCCCATGGGGAGCAGATCGGTGTACGCGAACTCAGGCATCGGTGCCCATTCCTCACTCGGCAGCTTCTTCGAGGCGCTCTCGCCTGCGGCCGGCCTCCATTGGCAAGCGCCAACCAGCGTAGAACCTGCCGCTGACGGCGAGCTTGTGAGGTAAGGCTCAGTTCGACGCCACAGGGGCTATCGCGATCTATCGTGTTTGGGTACGCTGCTGCCGTGGACCTTCAGAAGCAGACCCCGCCCGCTGCCGCCACCGAGCTCCGCGCATCCGACGCCGACCGCGACCGGATCGCCGACATCCTGCGCGACGCCCTGGCCGAGGGCCGCCTCACCGCCGACGAGCACGCGGAGCGCGTCGAGGGCGTGCTGACGGCCAAGACGGTCGGCGAACTGGACGTCTACATACGCGACCTGCCGGCCGCCCACCCACGCCGCGCACCCCACGTGCCGGCCGCCGGCCGCCCCGCCCCCGCCGCGATGCCCGCCGACCCGGACGAGAACGTGGTCGCGGTCTTCAGCGCCGCCGTCCGCAAGGGCCGCTGGCGCGCGGGCCGCCGTATCCACGCGTACGCGATCTTCGGCAGTGTGGAGATAGACCTCAGCGAGGCGCTCTTCGAGTACCAGCAGGTCGTGATCCGGGCGATATCGGTCTTCGGCAGCGTCGAGGTCCGCGTCCCGGAGAACGTCTCGCTGCGCGGCGCCGGCGGCGGTGTGCTCGGCAGCTTCGAGGTGGACACGCTCGACGCGGAGGACCCCGAGGCGCCGGTCGTCCATGTCGACGGCTGGGCCGTGCTGGGCAGCATCGAGGGCAGGCCCAAGCGGGGCAAGCTGGTCGCGGACATTCTCGACCGGATTCAGCGCAAGGTCGACAAGAATTTGCGCAAGCATCTGGATCGTTGACGGTTGTGAATCCAACCGCTTTCCACCCGCCTCCGCGATCCTCTCGCCCGCCGCACACGGGCGCCCAGGACCCCCCGAAATCCAGCGGTTCGGAACTGCCTGCATAGGCGCGCGTACAGCGGGTAGACCTTGCTGCATCGTCTCTCGCTCGCGAAGCCGTCGTCAGGAGTAGACCGTGCTGCAACCGCCGCATTCGTCCCTGCAGGTAGCTGCCGTTCCGGCCCAGCGGGTGCCAGTGCGAGACAGGGACCAAGACGCCCCATGGCACACAGAGGCCGTGTGCCGCCGCGACGAGGCCGGCCTGTTCTTCGCCCCTTCCAAGGAGCCCACCGCGGCGCGTCTCTCCCGTGAGGAGGCGGCCAAGCGGGTCTGCGCCCGCTGTCCGGTCATGGTCGAGTGCCGCGAACACGCCCTCCTCCAGCCCGAGCCGTACGGCGTCTGGGGCGGCCTCACGGCAGCGGAACGCCGAGTGGTCCTGGCGAGGCGGCGCCGCCGCGAAATGGAACTGAAGAAGGCGGCGCGGGCGGCGAACCGGATAGCACAGGCGGGATAACCGGCAAACACATTGGGCGCCCCCTCCGCACCGGGGGCGCCCAATTGGCTGCGCCATTTCTGTCAGGGGCGCGGGGCTGTGTGGGATTTTGCGGCTCCGCCGCGTGGGCGCGACCAGCCACGAGTCACCCGCAGCCGCCGACGGCCCGCAGTCCCCCTTTCTGCGGCGTACTGCGTGCTACTTCGCCCTGTCGAAGTCAATCGCGCTGTAAGCCCGCAGCTTGCTCAGCCGGTGCTCGGAATCGATCCTCCGCACCGTCCCCGACTTCGACCGCATCACGATCGAGTCGGTCGTCGCGGTCTCCGACCGGTACCGCACACCCCGCAGCAGCTCACCGTCGGTGATCCCGGTCGCGACGAAGAACACGTTGTCCCCGGCGACCAGGTCATCGGTCATCAGCACCCGGTCCAGGTCGTGCCCCGCGTCGATCGCCCGCTGCCGCTCCTCGTCGTCCTTCGGCCACAGCTTGCCCTGGATGGTCCCGCCGAGGCACTTCACGGCGCACGCCGAGATGATCCCCTCCGGCGTACCACCGATACCGAGCAGCATGTCGACTCCGGTGCCCTCGCGCAGCGCGTAGATCGACCCCGCGACGTCGCCGTCGGAGATCAGCTTGATCCGCGCACCGGCGTCCCGGATCTCCTTGATGATGCCTTCGTGCCGAGGCCGGTCGAGGATGACGACGGTGACGTCCTCAGGCGTCGACCGCTTCGCCTTGGCGACCCGGCGGATGTTCACGGACACGGGCGCGTTGATGTCGACGAAGTCGGCGGCCTCGGGGCCGGTGACGAGCTTGTCCATGTAGAACACGGCGGACGGGTCGAACATGGACCCGCGATCCGCGGCCGCGAGCACGGCGATCGCGTTCGGCATGCCCTTCGCGGTCAGCGTGGTCCCGTCGATCGGGTCGACGGCGATGTCGCACTCGGGCCCGGTCCCGTCGCCGACCCGCTCCCCGTTGAAGAGCATCGGCGCCTCGTCCTTCTCGCCCTCACCGATGACGACGACGCCGTTCATCGACACGGTGTGGACGAGGGTCCGCATGGCGCGCACCGCGGCACCGTCGGCGCCGTTCTTGTCGCCGCGCCCGACCCAGCGGCCCGCGGCCATCGCCGCCGCCTCGGTCACACGGACCAGTTCCAGGGCCAGGTTGCGGTCGGGGGCTTCGCTCGGTACCTCGAGCTCGGACGGCAGATGATGATGATTCTCGGTCATCGGAGCGCACCTTTCTGATACGACGACGGCCGGATGAGGGTGACGGCCCTGACTCTATCCTCGGGCGGACAGAATGAGCAGGGGGCCCCACGGATGAGCAGACCAGGGCACCTGCGACGATAGGGGGCGTGGCAGGTTCGAACGGCAAGCAGAAGTCGGTCCGGAACATGGTCCTCTCCCTCGGAGTGACCATGCTCGCGGCGGGGGTCATCTATCTCTTCATCCCCCATGAGGACGGTACTCCCGACCTCCCTCGGGTCGACTACCGCGTGGAGCTGCTGACGGCCCGCCGCGCGGCGTCGTACGCGGTGGTCGCGCCCCAGGGTCTGCCCGACTCCTGGAAGGCGACCTCCGTCCGCTTCCAGGGCGACGACTTCGACGCCTGGCATCTCGGCCTCCACGCTCCCGACGGGGAGTACGTGCAGATCGAGCAGTCGACTCAGAAGCCGTCGACGTTCATCGACGAGGCCAGCCAGGGCGCGCAGGCGACGAAGGTCACCCAGAAGATCGGCGACCGGACGTGGACGCGGTACACGGGTGGCCGCTACAGCGCACTCGTGCACGAGGAGAAGGGCGCGACGACCGTGGTGGCGGGCACGGGGTCGTTCAAGCAGCTCGAGCAGGTGGCGGCGGCGCTGAAGACGTCGTGAGCCCCATGGGCATGGCCCAAGACCGACAGGCATGGCGAAGGCCCCCGGTGGTGAACCGGGGGCCTTCGCCATGCCTGTCGGCAGGAACGCGTTCGGTCGGCTCAGACCGTGGTCACGACCTGGTCGAACTCCAGGCGCGGGGAGCGCGGGTACCAGGCGTCGGCGCCCGGCTTGCCGATGTTGACGACCATCAGCGGGGTGTGGTCGTCGTCCAGGAACTCCTTGCGGACACCCTCGAAGTCGAAGCCGGTCATCGGGCCGGCGGCCAGCCCGGCGGCGCGGACGCCGACGATGAAGTACGCGGCCTGCAGGGCGGCGTTCATGCCGGCGGCGTTCTCACGGGCGGCGCGCTCGCTGAAGAAGACGTCCTTGGCCTGCGGGAACGCCGGGAACAGGGTCGGCAGCTCCTCGTGGAACTCGTTGTCCGCGGAGAGGATCGCGACCAGCGGGGCGGTGGCGGTCTTGGCCTGGTTGCCCTCGGCCATGTGCCGCACGAGGCGCTCACGGGCCTCGGCGGAGCGGACCAGGGTGATGCGCAGCGGGGTCTGGTTGAAGGCGGTGGGGCCGTACTTGACCAGGTCGTAGATCGCCTGGACCTGCTCCTCGGTCACCGGCTCGTCGGTGAACGTGTTCGCGGTACGGGCCTCGCGGAACAGCAGGTCCTGGGCGGCGGGGTCAAGGACGAGAGACATACGTGAACCTTCTCGGTGTACGGGGTGCGTGGGGTGTCGTGCGCCGAAGCGGACCGGGGACCGCTTACGAGGATGACATTACGCGAGACAAGTTCAAGCTTCAACAAAGGCCGGGCTCGGGTGACCCGGCTCACACCCCGGCCCGTCCCAGGGGCCCGTCTCAGGAGTCCCGTCCCAGGAGCCCCGTCTCAGAGGTCCCGTCTCAAGAGCCCGCCTCAGGAGTCGTGCCTCAAGAGTCGCCCCCGCCGCTCTCCCGTGCGGCTTCCGCCTCGGCCTCCTCCGCGAGCGCCGCGTCCAGCCGGGCCCGCGCCCCGTCCAGCCAGCGCCGGCAGACCTTGGCCAGTTCCTCGCCCCGCTCCCAGAGGGCGAGGGACTCCTCGAGCGTCGTACCGCCCGCCTCCAGCCGCCGTACGACCTCGATCAGCTCGTCCCGGGCCTGCTCGTAGCCCAGTGCCTCTTCCACCTTGCTGGTCATGCGCCCACCCTATGCATCGCTTCGTGCATCGCCTTGTGCGTCGTTTCGTGCGTCGACTCGTACGGAGAACTCACCCTCGGCGACCCGCGCCCGCAGCGCCTCGTCCGCCGTCACCTCGCCCGGGTCGCGGACCACGTGCCCGTCGGCCCTCTGCAGCACCGCATATCCCCGCTTGAGGGTCGCCGCCGGGGAGAGGGCCACCACGCGCGCGTGCGTGTGCGTCAGCTCCGACTCGGCGCGGTCCAGGTGGTGGCCGAGGCAGCGGCGGCCGCGGTCGAGGAGGGAGGCCACGTGATCGGCGCGTTCGTCGATCATCCGGTGCGGATCCTCTATCGAGGGCCGCGCGAGGGCGTGGGCGAGCCCGCGTTCCTCCCGGTCGATGTACGCCTCGACACACCGCCGGGCCCGGTCCCGCAGCATCCGCACCCGCTCGTACTCCTCGCCGACGTCCGGTACGACCTTCTTGGCGGCGTCGGTCGGGGTGGAGGCGCGCAGGTCGGCGACGTGGTCGAGGAGAGGGTTGTCGGGCTCGTGCCCGATGGCCGACACGACGGGCGTACGGCACGAGGCGACGGCCCGTACCAGCTGCTCGTCGGAGAAGGGCAGCAGATCCTCGACGCTGCCGCCGCCGCGGGCGACGATGATCACGTCCACGTCGTCGATCGCGTCGAGCTCCTTCACCGCCTGCACGACCTGCGGCACGGCGTGCACGCCCTGCACGGCGACGTTGCGCACCTCGAAGCGGACGGCCGGCCAGCGGTGGCGGGCGTTCTCGAGTACATCCCGTTCGGCGGCGGAGGCCCGTCCGCAGACCAGGCCGATGAGCTGGGGGAGGAAGGGGAGAGTCTTCTTCCGCTCCGGCGCGAACAGCCCCTCGGCGGCGAGGGCCTTCTTCAGCATCTCCAGCCGGGCGAGCAGCTCGCCGACGCCGACGGGCCTTATCTCGGTGGCCCGCAGGGAGAGCTGGCCGCGCGGGGCGTACCACTCCGGTTTGGCCAGTACGACGACACGGGCGCCCTCGCTCACGACGTCGGCGACGGCGTCGAAGACCTGACGGTAGGCCGTCACGCTCACGGAGATGTCGTACGAAGGATCGCGCAGTGTCAGGAACACCACCCCGGCACCGGGCCGCCGCGACAACTGCGTGATCTGGCCCTCCACCCACACGGCTCCGAGCCGGTCGATCCACCCCCCGATGAGCCGCGACACCTCACCGACGGGCAGGGGGGACTCCGGGGTCGTGTTCACAGCCATGCGCCGAGCGTAATGGCCACCGCTGACAACGACGGCGGTCGGCAGGCGCATCACCGCTCCGCCACCGCCCCGCCCGTAGCACCGTCAACCCCCCTCACAGTCCACCGTCCGTCTCGTCACGAACCCGTCACCCACGCGCGCGTTGGCCCGCCGAACGCCCCCTTACGATGGGACGCATGACTGCTTCGCCTGGCCGCCGTGTCCTGCTCGCCGCCCCCCGTGGCTACTGCGCGGGTGTGGACCGCGCCGTGATCGCCGTCGAGAAAGCCCTGGAGCAGTACGGCGCTCCGGTGTACGTCCGGCACGAGATCGTCCACAACAAGTACGTCGTGCAGACCCTGGAGAGGAAGGGCGCCGTCTTCGTCGAGCGGACGGAGGAGGTCCCGCCGGGCAACATCGTGATGTTCTCCGCGCACGGTGTCGCCCCCGTCGTCCACGAGGAGGCCGCGCGCGGCAGGCTCGCCACCATCGACGCGACCTGCCCGCTGGTCACCAAGGTCCACAAGGAAGCCGTCCGCTTCGCCAAGGAGGACTACGACATCCTCCTGATCGGGCACGAGGGCCACGAAGAGGTCATCGGTACCTCCGGTGAGGCCCCCGACCACATCCAGCTCGTCGACGGACCGAAGGACGTCGCCAAGGTCGAGGTCCGCGACGAGTCCAAGGTCGTCTGGCTCTCCCAGACCACCCTCTCCGTCGACGAGACCATGGAGACCGTCGACGCTCTGAAGGAGAAGTTCCCGCAGCTCATCTCCCCGCCCAGCGACGACATCTGCTACGCCACGCAGAACCGTCAGCTCGCGGTGAAGCAGATGGGCGCCGAGGCCGAGCTGGTCATCGTGGTCGGTTCCCGCAACTCCTCCAACTCCAAGCGGCTCGTCGAGGTCGCCAAGCTGGCCGGCTCGCGCGAGGCCTATCTCGTGGACTTCGCGAGCGAGATCGACGAGGCCTGGCTGGAGGGCGTGACGACGGTGGGGGTCACCTCCGGCGCCTCCGTCCCGGAGGTGCTCGTCGAGGAGGTCCTGGAGTGGCTCGCCCAGCGCGGCTACGGCGACGTCGAGCTGGTCAAGGCGGCCGAGGAGTCCATCACCTTCTCGCTGCCGAAGGAACTCCGCCGCGACCTGCGCGAGGAGGCGGCGGCGCTGATCGCCGAGCGCACGGGGGCCGAGGGCTCCGGCGGCTCCGGCGACTCCGGGCAGTGACTGTCAGTCCACCGTCGTAACGTAGGGCCATGCAGATCTTCGGCTTGGACATCGGCGGATCCGGGATCAAGGGCGCCCCGGTGGACCTGGACAGAGGCGACCTCGCTCAGGAGCGCTTCAAGGTGCTCACTCCGCACCCGGCCACGCCCGACGCGGTGGCCGACGGTGTGAAGCAGGTCGTCGAGCACTACGGCTGGACAGGACCGGTCGGGCTCACCTTCCCCGGTGTGGTCACCGGCGGATCCACGATCCGTACGGCGGCGAACGTCGACAAGAGCTGGATCGACACCGACGCGCGCGCGTTGTTCAGCGAGCGCCTCGGCGGCCACCCGGTGACGGTGGTCAACGACGCGGACGCGGCCGGCGTCGCCGAGATGCACTTCGGCGCGGGCCGCGGCCGCCCGGGCACCGTGATCCTCCTCACCTTCGGCACGGGCATCGGCAGCGCCCTGTTCATCAACGGCGCCCTCGTCCCCAACACCGAGCTGGGCCACCTCGAACTCCACGGCCATGACGCCGAGAAGCGCGCCTCCAGCAAGGCCAAGGAGGACGAGGAGCTGACCTGGGAGCACTGGGCCCACCGCGTCCAGAAGTACCTCGCCCATGTCGAGATGCTGTTCTCCCCCGAGCTGTTCATCATCGGCGGCGGGGTGAGCCGGAAGTCCCACAAGTTCCTGCAGTACATCGAGGGCATCAAGGCGGAGATCGTCCCGGCCCAGCTGCAGAACAACGCGGGGATCGTGGGCGCCGCGATGCACGCGGCGGAGAAGGCGGGCTAGCCGGCGCCGACGGTCACGGCGACCGGCGGCGGGCCGCCGCCCTGCGCGCCATCAGCCGGACCCTTCGTACGGTCACGATGAGACCGGCGACCAGCGTCCCCCCGTACAGCCAACCGGCCTGGGTGGCGAGGGCGGTGAACAGTCCCATCAGGTGGCCGCTGATTCCCCCTCCGTCGTCGGCCACCGGAACCAGCCCCGCCGCGAACGCGATGGGCAGCACCACCGGCGCGGTCACCAGGTCGCCCCTGCGCACCCAGACGGCGGTCAGCACGCACACCGGCAGGAACAGCACGCTGTACACCGCGAGCGACGCCCCGAAGAGCAGCGCGTCCAGGTAACCGACCAGCACCATCACGGCACCGCAGAACAGCCCGCTGCCCAGACCCGTGAGCCGGGGGTTGGGAAACCGGCGCACCGCCTGCGGCGCCGGGGACGGCCCGGGCCGCCGTACGGCCCCTGCCGCCGGGGCCGTACCCGAACCCGGGCGGCGCTGGGGTACGGGCCGGGAGGAGCGGACGGGCCGGTCGGAGGCCGTGGCCCGGGAGGAACGGGCAGCGGCGAACCGGGACCGGGACGACTCGGCGGCCGCGGACTGGGACGACCTAGAGGCCGCGGACTGGCGTGATTCGGCGGCTGCGGACCGTGACGACCCGGCGGCGGGGGACCGGGAGGGCCGCGCAGGCCAGGCGGACCGAGCCGAACCGCCCCCTCCACGAGCCCCTCCCCGGGCCTCTCCCCGGGCCCCGCCACGGACCCCTCCGTGGGCGAACTCGCCCTCGCCGCGCCCAGTACGACCTTCGCCCCGCTCCACCCTGTCCCCGTCCGCTGGGATTCCGCCATGGCTCGACGCGAATCCGCCCACACCCCGCGTGACCCCGCCCGCGCCCCGCCGTGCCACCTGTGACGGCAGCTGTAACGACAACGGCGACGACCGCGACGACGGCGCCGTACCGCGTGGCGATCCGTACCCGGCAGATCGCGTCCTGTCCTGCTCCACTGGACCAACCTAGGTCGGTTTATGTGCCGAATGGCCCATCAGACACGCCTTGGGGCGGGCCTTGGCCAGGTGTTCGATACGGCGGCGGGACCGGGTCCGGTACGCCGTAGACTGGTGGATCGGCCCGTGCATCTGCATCGAAGATCGATCTGCATCGAAGATCGAAGAAGGACCGGGCCCCAGCCCAGCCCCTGAAGTCCTCTCACGTACGGGAAGTCGCAACGTGTCGCTCACGATCGGAATCGTCGGTCTGCCGAATGTCGGCAAGTCGACCCTGTTCAACGCCCTGACCAAGAACGACGTGCTGGCGGCCAACTACCCGTTCGCCACGATCGAGCCGAACGTCGGCGTGGTCGGCGTCCCCGACGCCCGTCTCACCAAGCTGGCCGAGATCTTCTCCTCCCAGCGCGTCCTCCCGGCGACCGTCGACTTCGTCGACATCGCGGGCATCGTGCGTGGCGCCTCGGAGGGCGAGGGCCTGGGCAACAAGTTCCTGGCGAACATCCGTGAGTCCGACGCGATCTGCCAGGTCATCCGCGCCTTCAAGGACGAGAACGTCGTCCATGTCGACGGCAAGGTCTCGCCCAAGGACGACATCGAGACGATCAACACCGAGCTGATCCTCGCCGACCTGCAGACCATCGAGAAGGTCCTGCCCCGGCTCCAGAAGGAGTCGCGGATCAAGAAGGACGTCGCGCCCAAGGTGAAGGCCGTCGAGGAGGCCAAGGAGATCCTGGAGAAGGGCGACACGCTCTTCGCCCACGGCATCGTCCAGGGCACCGAGCGCAACGAGCTCCTGCACGACCTGCACCTGCTCACCACCAAGCCCTTCCTCTACGTCTTCAACGTCGACGAGGACGAACTGGTCGACGAGGACTTCAAGAACGAGCAGCGCGCCCTGGTCGCCCCCGCCGAGGCGATCTTCCTGAACGCCAAGCTGGAGGCCGACCTCGCCGAGCTCGACGAGGCGGACGCCATGGAGCTGCTGGAGTCGGTCGGCGCCGAGGAGCCCGGCCTCGCCACGCTCGCCCGCGTCGGCTTCAACACCCTCGGCCTGCAGACCTACCTCACGGCCGGCCCGAAGGAATCCCGAGCCTGGACCATCAAGAAGGGCGCCACCGCCCCCGAGGCCGCCGGCGTCATCCACACGGACTTCCAGAAGGGCTTCATCAAGGCCGAGGTCATCTCCTTCGCCGACCTGGTGGAGACCGGTTCGGTCGCGGAGGCGCGGGCGAAGGGGAAGGCGCGGATGGAGGGCAAGGACTACGTCATGCAGGACGGGGACGTGGTGGAGTTCCGCTTCAACGTGTAGTGGCTGACGTATCACGTCGCTGATCTGGCAAGCATGCAGGTCAGAAGGGGGTCCGACCGTTCGAGGTCGGGCCCCTGCTCAGTTCCCGTGCCGGGCTTGTGCTGGGTCGGCTGGACGGCGGGGCTCTACTAATGTCAATGTTAGTAACATTGCCGTTAGTACCCCGCCTGGAGGTCGGCGGACATGGTGGACTTCGTAGGCCGTCGGCAGGAGCTGGCGACGCTGGAGCGAGAGCTGCAGAAGGTGGCGGCAGGGGTCGGTGGGGAGCGGCCCGGCCGGTGTGTGATGTTGCGTGGGCGGCGACGGGTGGGCAAGTCGCGGCTGGTCGAGCGGTTTGTGGAGCGCTCCGGGGCGCCGTTCTTGTTCTACGCGGCTACCGGTGCATCCCCGCGGGACGATCTCGCGCGGTTGGCCCGGGACGCCCAGGCGTCGACGCTCCCGCTGGCGCAGCTGGTGGCCGCCGCGCGGCCGGACAGCTGGGATGCCGCCTTCGATGTGCTGGCCGCGGCGCTGCCCGCCGACCGGGCGAGCGTGCTGGTCATCGACGAGGTGCCGTATCTCATGGATGCCGATGGTGCCTTCGAGGGGATGCTGCAGCGGGCTTGGGACCGGGTGCTGGAGACCAAGCCCGTGCTGCTGGTCCTCATTGGCTCGGACCTGTCGATGATGGAGGCGCTGAACAGTTATGGACGGCCTTTCCATCAGCGTGGGCGGGAGATGGTGCTCGGCCCGCTGAACCCGGCCGAGGTGGGGCGGATGCTCGGGCTGGAGCCGGCGGAAGCCTTCGACGCCGCGCTGGTCACGGGCGGGCTGCCGCTGATCTGCGCGGAGTGGCCGCACGGTGCGGGACTGTGGGAATTCCTCGGCGAGGCGCTGGGCGATCCGGTCTCGGCCCTGCTGGTGTCGGCCGAGCGCTCGCTGGCCGCCGAATTCCCCCCGCAGGCTCAGGCGCGTACGGTGCTTGCGGCCATCGGCAGTGGTGAGCGGACTTTCACCAACATCGCCCGTGCGGCCGGCGGGATCGGGGCCACGCCGCTGCAGCGGGCCCTGGAACTGCTCACGAACAAGCGGATCGTCGCCGCGGAGCTGCCCGTGTCGCTGCGTTCGTCGAAGGACCGTCGCTACCGGGTGGCGGATCCCTACCTGCGGTTCTGGCTGCACCTGCTCGGCCCCTCCATGGAGGAGATCGAGCGAGGGCGGGGGGATCTGACCCTGGCGCGGGTTCGGAAGAGCTGGACCAGCTGGCGCGGCCGGGCGATCGAGCCGCTCGTCCGCGAGGCGCTCGCCCGGATACTGCCCGACGGCCGGCTGCCCGCGGCCCCGGCGGTCGGGGGCTACTGGACCCGCACCAACGACGTCGAGATCGACATCGTGGGCGCGGACCGCGCGCCCGTTGCCAAGGAGCTGCTCTTCCTCGGCTCCATCAAGTGGCTGGAGCAGTCCCCCTTCGACCGGCACGACCTGGCAGCTCTCCATCGGCACCGGGCCGCCCTCACCGACGAACCCGTTCCGGTCGTGGCGGTCTCGCGCAGCGGCGTCGACTCCCCGGGCCTCGATGCCACCTACGGCCCTGGCGATTTGCTGAACGCTTGGCCGTTGTGAGGGGCGGATGCCGGAGGGATTGCAGGCCCTGAGACCTCTGTCGTTTTGTCGTGAAATCCGTGCCGGGGCCGACTCGGCGGAGTCGGCCCCTTTGTCTTCTCAGACCAGTTCGGGTTGCCGTGCCGCTTGCGGCGTCGGCTCCGCGTTTCGTTCCCAGAGTCTGGTGGTTCGCACGTAGCCGTAGATCACCGAGGTCATCGCCAGGATGAGAAGCGGTCCGTACAGCCACGGGTAGCCGGCCAGCTGCATCGGCAGAAAGCGGTAGGACACCAGGAGCACGACGAAGACCGTCGCGCCGTAAGCGGCCAGTTGGATTCCCTGGCGATCCCAGCCGCGGGCCATGGAGCGCAGCGCGGCCTCGATCGTGAGCGTGAACACCACGCCGGCGACGAGGTCCACGCCGTAGTGGTAGCCGAAGCCCAGCGTCGCGCCGAGCGTGGCGATCAGCCAGAACGTTCCCGCGTAGCGCAGGAGACGGGGGCCCTTGCGGGAGTGGATGAAGATCGCGGTGGCCCATGCCGTGTGCAGGCTGGGCATGCAGTTGCGGGGGGTGATCTCGTCGAAGGGGATCGGGTGCGGGGGGCTGATCGGCACCGCTGTCTCAGGCCACAGGTTGGCCGCCGCCCAGGGCCCGCCGTCGGCGCCGTAGGCGAAGATCGGTCCGACCACCGGGAAGATCATGTAGATGCCCGGCCCGAGGAGGCCGATCACCAGGAAGGTGCGCACCAGATGGTGGGCTGGGAAGCGGCGCTCGACCGCCACATGGCGCAGCTGGTACAGGGCGAAGACGACCGCGGCGACCGCGAGTTGGACGTAGACGTAGTCGAGGACATGGGCGCCGATCGGGCCGGTGGCCCGGACCACCCGGCCCACCAGCCACGACGGGTTGCCCAGCGCGTGATCGGCGACCGCCAGGTACGGGTCGAGCACCGTCGGGCGGGTCTTCGACGTGATGAGCAGCCATGCGTCGCCGGTCTTGCGGCCCGCCACCAGCAGCAGGCCCAGCCCCACTCCCTTGAGCAGCAGGGTCCGTTCACGGCCGGTGCGGCGGGTGACCGCGATGACCGCGCAGCCGAGGACCACCAACAACGCGCCGTTGCCGAACGGATGGCCCTCGGTCACTCTGACGCCAACCGCCCACCGCACCACGAGGATGGTGATGTCGATGCCGATCGCGGCACCGATCGCGATGAACCGTTGGCGCCAGGTGAGCACGACCAACGTCAACGCCATTCCGGCGTACAGCAGGAATCCTGACTTGGGCGGGAATATGACTTCTCGCGCCTGGTTGGTGATCGGGCCCGGCATGCCGTAGCGGCGCGCGGCGATCTCCAGGGCTATGAGGAATCCGAGGGCCACGACGCCAGCCGTGGCCCACAGCGCCGCCCGTGGCAACTGCCGTCCGTGGGACGTAATTCCGCGTCTTATTCGGGAAAACGCACGCGATGCTATGGATGTCAATTGTTGGCCGATTGTTAGGTGTTAAGAGTGATCGAAAGTTGGTTCGATCATGTTAGCCGAGGAGCGCAAGGATCTCGTTGGTCATGCGTCACCTGTCGGCCATGAGGGCGTCACGGTCGCGCGTCCGGCGCCGCGTCCGTGCCGTTCCAGCGGAGCGTGACGTCCAGGTGGGCACCGGCGCTCGCGCTCGACAGGACCGCGCCCAGTTTGGCGTCCAGTACGACGCCGAAGGTGACCTCCACCTCGTCGGGCCGCTGGGCGAGGGACCGGAACCCGCCGATCACGTCGGACGCGGCCGCGGTGACCGGCGCCAGCGCGTCGCGCAGGGACTGTGCCGCGCTCTCCAGGCGTGTCCCGAGTCCCACCGCCCCGGTGCCCGCGCGGGCGGGTGGGGCGACGAGGACGACGGTGCCGTCGGAGAGGGTGAACTGGACTGCGTCCGGCATGGGGCTCCTTGGGGCTTCTCGGGGGCGGCGTGCGGGCGGGGCGGTGGGCCAGGGTTCAGGGTTGGTTCGGGGTGCCGCAGAGCGGGGTGGAGGCGGGGGAGTCGTCCCTTCCCAGCGTTTCCTGGACTCTGTCGAGTGAGCGCAGGAGTTCGGTCAGGTCCTCGCCGTTCACGTACTCCAGGACAGCCTGGTAGAAGGCCGCCGAGACGTCGGGGTCCATGGCGTCGGCCGCGCTGAAGCAGAGGGGGTGGCCGGAGCGGAGCATGCGCGCCACCTTGCCCTGCGTGCTGTCCCGGTAGCGCGTCACGTCCTTGTGGGCGGAGAGCGCGAATCCGGGTTCGTCCACCCAGGCCTGCTGGGCTTCCGTCGATGCCAGGTACTCGATGAGCTCGGTGGCGCTCTCGCTGCCGGTGAACTTCACGACGAAATCCGCCGATACCTCCAGGGGTTGATTCTCGGGAGGTTCAACCGTGGTGTACTTCCTCACCTCCTGCGGCTCCAGCCCCGTCGCGGACAGCGCGCCGCGGCTCAGCGAACAGGAGTTGTCCTTCATGCCGGCCGCCGCCGCGTCGAACGCGACGGTGGACGCCTGGGCGAGGCCGCTGCCGTTCCTCTCGATGAGGTCGTGCCACATGGACCAGGCGTCCGCGACCGGCTTCGACTCCCACTTCCGCTTCCCCGAGACCCAGGCCTCGTAGGTGCCGATGCCCTCTTCGGCGAGCACGATGTCCGCGATCCAGTCCGCGCCGGGCCAGCCGGAGGTCGGGCCGGACGCCAGTCCGAGGCACCAGGGCTCGGGCCGGGACCGGAGGGCGGACCAGGTCCTCGGGGGTGGCGGGACGGTCACCTTCGGGTCGTACCAGATGAGGCTCTTGACGTCGGCCTTGACCGGCACCGCGTAGACGTCGCCGTCCTGCACGGCCAGGTCGCCGAAGGGCCGCAGGAAGGACTCCGTGTCGACCTCGATCGTCTCGAGTACGTCGTCGTTGTGGAACTTCGTGAGCGCCCCCACGTTCGGCAGCACGGCCAGGTCGGGCGCCGCGTCCGCGGCCACCGCGGCGTCGAGCTGCGGCGTCAGGTCGCGGGTCACCCGTGGGTCGACCTCGATGGTCGGGTGGTTGTCCTCGAAGGCCTGGATGACCGAGTAGAAGGCCGCGAACTCGGTCTTGGTCCACGGGACCATGATCGTCACCCGTTCCGTCCCGGAGGCGCCGCACCCGACCGCCGTCAGGAGCAGGCCCACGACCAGGAGGCACCGCGCGAGTGGTGTCGTCGGCCTTCTCATGGGCGGGGGAACCTGTACTCGGCGAGCCGGGGCTTGAACCCCAGGTAGGTGAGCGCACCGGCGACGGCGAGCAGCGGCAGCATGATCGCCATGACCCCTCCGTCGGCCCCGCCGTCCCTGCACCGCAGGCACGTGGTGACGGCGACGGACGCGGTCAGCAGCAGGGCCAGGACGAGCGCGGGACTTGGGTACTGGCGGAAGTGGCGGGCGACGACGTAGCCGGTCGCCCAGACCAGCAGCAGCATGACGGCCGCCGGGACGGTGAGCAGGGGCCACAGCAGGTGCGGGTTCAGCCAGCGCGCCTCGCGCTGCCGCGCCAGGGCCCTGGCCTCGTTCACCTCCAGGTCGTGCAGCGACTGGATGAGCCCGCCGGTGAACTGGACCCTGACCTCGCGGTCCTTCGCTGTGCTCGCCGTCCGGTCGGTCACCACCGCGTGCGCCGCCGACATGCACTTCGGGCCTTCGCTCACGACTCTGTTGGCCAACTGCATGCAGGTGCTCAACTGGCCCTGCACGAACTGGAAGTCGCGCAGCCCTTCGTCCTTGTCCGCGTTGCCCTCGGCCGCGGAGGTGAGCAGGATGCTCACCTGGGTGGTGCGGTTCGCGAAGTCGGAGCCGGGACCGATCAGGTTCTCCGCGTCGGCGCTGATCGCGGCGTTCAGCGCGTCCCTCGCCCGGTCGGCATAGCGCTGCGCGGCGACGATGTCCTCGATGGCCTCGTCCGTGCGGCCGACCGCGTCGGCCTGGTCCCCCGCCCGGTTGGCGACCACGACATACAGCAACGCGGTCAGGGCCACCATCCCCAGCATCCCCGCCCTCAGCCACCGCAGCACGACGCTCGGATGGGAGGCGCGCAGCCGCGTCCACAACGCCCGCCATCCCGCACTCACGACGCACCCACCGGCCCACCGCCCGACGTCCCGGCCCCGAATCGGAACCCGCACTCCTCGCAGAACTTGGCCGACCCCGAGGCCGAAGCCGTACCGCACCGCGGGCACTCGCGCGGGCGCCCGGCCGGCCCCGACGAGGCGTCGCCCGGCGGGAGCCGGACCGCGTCGACCGGATCCCCGGGCGGCACCGCCGTCTTCGTCGACTCCACCCCGATCCGCTGGATCTGAGCCCGGGAGACATCGCGCCGTACCCGCAGCCGGCCGTCGGGGCCGGTGGCGGCCAGGGCGCGCAGCAGGCGCAGGCGTGCGGTGTCGCGGAGGTCCTGGGCGAGGCCGGTCGCCAGGCGCAGTTCGCGGTCCGCGCGTTCGAGGTCACCGCGCAGTTGGGCGTCGGCGCAGGCGCGCATCGCCATGCCGAGTTCGCGTTCGTTCTCGACCCGGGTGAGGTCGGCCGAGCGGGGAATGCCGAAGCCGGGTGTCGAGCGGCGCCGTACGACCATGGACGCGGTGTCGGAGCAGGGGGTGCGGGTGCCGTCGGGGCGTTCGGCGTGCAGGGTGACGCGGGCGGCGCGCAGGTCCTCGTCGACGGTCAGGGTGTGCGGGTCGAAGCGGAGGGAGACCTGGTACTGGCGGGTCTCCGGTGGCCAGGAACCCAGGGGGACGTGCGTCTCCAGGTCGACTTGCCGGCGGGCCGTCAGTTCCGCCTCCACGGGGCGGGTCTGCCGTACGAAGGCGAGCTGGAAACGGTCGTTGAGGCGCAGGCCCAGATAGACCCGGGGGACGACGATGCGCTGCGCCTGCCGCATCAGCCGGGTGAAGTCCTCGGTGAGGTCGGAGACGGTGGTGACGGCCTCGGCGGTGCCGTGCAGGGCCGCGGTGACGCGGAGCAGGTCGGCGTAGTGCCAGTCGCCGCCCAGTCCCCGGGCGTCACAGACGAACTGGTCGGTGCACGCGGTGAGTACGTCGTCGAGCTGCTCGGGCGTCTCGTGCTCGTCCTTGCCGTCCGTGTACAGCACGGCGTGGCGGACACCGGAGGGGGCCGGCGTCGCGGCGAAGAGGTTTTGGGCACAGGTGAGCCAGGTGCCGATCGCCGTGCCGCCCTCGGCGAACTGGCCGACGACCCGCAGCTTGGCGTCCTCCCGCGTCAGGGCGTCGACGCGGGCGAGGCCACCGGTCGCCGGGAAGATCACCTCGGCCTTGTGGTTGCCCGCGACGATGCCCAGGAGGGCGCCGTCCCGGAGGGTGTCGATGGCCGCGCACATCGCGCGCTTGGCCTCGTCCAGCTTGCGGCCGGACATGGACAACGACCGGTCCATGATGAGGACTTCGGCGCCCGGAGTGTCCGGCGCCGCCTGCGCGGTGGAACGTGCCGTGACGGTGATGAGGGCGTCCGCGCGCCGCTCGTCGTAGGCCAGGTCCGAGGGTGCGTCCACTTCCAGGGCGAAGCTGAGTCCCAAGGGCGAGCTGTCCCCCACCGGCACCACCCGATCGCGTCGCTGCGTGCGTGTCCCTGTGTCCCTTACGGAGCGTGGATTCGTCCGCTACTTGGCGTATCAGGAGCTTAGCGTTCTGGGTGTTCCTCCGAAACGGGAATGACCGGTTCTGCCACGCCGTTCGCGCCATCTCCACCGCAGCGGGGGACGCAGCCGGTTCGCGAGGTCCACGAGTGCGACGTACTCCCGCTCGGTGGGCGCGTGCCGCCCGAGTTCACGGATCGCGCCGGACAGCCGCTCGCTGTCGCGATGGTGCAGGAAGTGCGCGTACTGGAGCTCGGCGTGCAGCCCGGCGCTCTCCGCCCGGTCCACGTCGAGGCCGTCCAGGGCCGCCCCGGCCCGCTCCAGGTCGTCCCCGGTCGGCGCCGGACGGTCTTGCCCGTCGAGGACCATGACGCTCAGTCGTACGGCCGCCACCCGCGCCCCGCGCTCGTAGCGGAACTCCTCCGCCAGCCGTACGGCGGTGCCCACCGCCTTCGCCCGCTCGTCGGCCAGCAGCTGCACCCGGGCCAGGCCGAAGCCGGCCGCGCCCAGTGCCGGGGTCGTGTCGAAGACCGCGCCATAGTGGGACCGGGCGGCGCTGAGGTCCTTGCGCAGTTCGGCGCACAGGCCGAGTGCGAGCTGGGGTATCAACTCGCCGGGAACGGCCTCGCGCACGGTGGTGAACGCCGTGGTGGCCGAGGGGAGGTCCTCGCGAGCCAGCGCGATCAGGCCGGAGTACCAGGCGTGCAGCCAGTGCCAGTCGTCCAGGCCCGCCGCCGCGAGCGCCCGCTCCGCCAGCTCCGGGTCCCTTCTGCGCAGGGCCTGCCGGCTCTCGGCCAGGGCACGTCGGGTGGAGCCCGCCATGTCCGGGGCGTCGGGGTCGGACAGCGGGGCCGGGAGCGCGGTCGCGATGTCGCCGGGATCGGGGGAGGAGAACGGCGCCCGCAGCGCGAGCGTCGCGTCCTCGCCGGTCCGTGCCTCGACCCAGTGGGCGAGCGGCCGGGCCGCCCCGAGCCCGCCGTCCAGGGAGTGCGGCATCGAACCGAACAGGGCCGACGGGCGGGCGACCTGACGCTGGGTCGGCGGGGCCGCCACGACCTGCCGGATGACCCCGCTGAGCTGCTCCGCGAACTGCCGCGCGGACACGAACCGCCGCGGCGGCCGCTCGGTGTCCGTGGCCCGCTCCAGCAGCAGGTGGAGCGAGTCGACGCCCGGCGCCGAGCGGTCGCTCCAGCGTTCACGGCACACCTCGCGCAGGGTCATGCCCACGGAGTAGAGGTCGAAGCCCGGGGTCGGACGCCGGTGCTCCGGGTCGCTCTCCGGGGGCGCGAACGCCGGGGTGTGCGGACCGATCGGCCCCTCGTCCCGCTGGCGGCGCACCGCCCCGAAGTCGATCAGCCGTACCTGGTCCAGCGTGCCCGCCGGGCTCTGCTCGCGGAACCGCATGATGTTCAGCGGTTTGACGTCGCAGTGCAGCAGGCCCCGCACATGCAGGTAGTCGAGCGCCTGCAGGACCCGGATGCCGTGCGCGAGGAGGGTCTCCAGCCGGTCGCCGTCGCCCGCCGAGAGCGGTACGCCGGGAACGTACTCCAGGACGAGGTGCGGCCCCTCGTGCTCGTAGCCCAGGATGCGCACGATGCTGTCGTGCCGGAGCCCGACCAGCACGTCCCGTTCGTGCAGGGCGGTCTCCGCGACCGACCTGTGCAGGGCCTTGAGGACGACATGGGTGGCGAGGTTGCGGTCGTGGGCGAGGTAGGCCGCGCCGTACGCTCCCGCGCCGAGGACGCGTTCGACGTCGTAGCGGCCGGCGATGGTGCGGCCGTCGGGCCGGGTGAAGTCGAAGCCCGTGCCGCACTCCGGGCAGTAGCCCGTCGTACGGCCCGGTGCGCCGTCGCGCCCACGGCCGACCGGCTGCGCGCAGTTGGGGCAGAAACGATGCTCCTCGGCGATGGGGTGCGCCGACGGGGGCGGCACCTCCGGGGCGTCGGGACCCTGGTCGGAATCGACCAGTCCGAGGCCGTACCAGGGGTCCGGCCGCACATGTGCCACGCCGCCCGCGCCCCGCGCCGGTCCGGGGACGCGGACCGCCGCCGTGGCGTCGTCCCGCGGCAGCGGCTTCCGGTCGCAGACGACGCAGAAGTCCTCCTCGTCGATCTCGCCGCGCCCGCAGTCGGGGCGATTGCACATCCGCACGGCGTCACCCTTCGTCGATACGGCGGTTGACCTCGTCGGTGTAGCGGCGGACCGACCGGCGGGCGGCCGCCAGGCTGATCGGCACGGTCTGCAGGGCCCGGGCGGCGGGGGCGTGGAGCTCGGCGAGGCGGCGGTCCTCTTCGCCGAAGTACCGGGCGGCCCGCAGACGGTGCAGTTCCAGGGTGGAGGCGAGGTCCTGGTGGGCCTCGGTCATCCGGCGCAGGTCGCGGTCGAAGGCGGCCAGGGCGGCGCGGGCCGCGGCGGCCCGGTCGTGCACCGCGGTGAGTTCGGGGCTGGGCTCCGTGGCGCGGGCGACGGCCAGTCGGACCCGCAGCCGGGGCGCGATACGGGGCGGCAGCCGGGGCGCGCCGAAGAACCGCACGCCCCACTCCTGATCCAGTGCGGCCGCGGCGTCCTCCTCGTCGGCGAGCCGGCCGACGACCTCCTGTGCCCGGGCCGCGGTCACGCCCCCGACGGCGGATCCGGGGATCGGCTCCGGGTCGAGGGACACGTCGTGGGCGAGGCCCGGGGGCGGCGCGCCCTCGAAGCCGAGCACGAGACGCAGCCCCCTCGACCGGGCACGGTCGGCCAGCGTCCCCAGCAGCTCCCGCACGAGTGCCTCCGGATCCTCGGCCCGGTCGACGCCGCCCACCACCAGGCAGGCGGGCGGCCTGCGGCGCAGCAGATGCCACGCCACCGCGTCCGCGTCCCCGCTCGGGAGGCCGAAACGGCGCGCGAGATAGCCGCACACGTCGGCGACCGACTTGCCGCGCGCCTCGTAGGCCGCGTCGATGGAGCCCAGGCCGAGGACCGTGTCGCCGGGGGCGCCGGTCAGCTCCGCGTCGGAAACGGCGGCCCGGGCCGCCGGGTCGGCCGTGCGCACCAGGCGGACGAGCCAGGAGTCGCCCACCGCCGTCGTGCCGCCGGTGCCGACGACGACGGTGCCCGGCCGGCCGCTGTCGAGCAGCCGGGTGAGCTCCTGGGTGAGGGCGAGCCGCAGCGGGTCGCCCAGCACGTTGTCGGGCAACCCGTCGTGGGTGTCGCCCATCTCGTTGCTGCGGTCGCCGTCGACGAACCCCAACTCCCGCAGCCGGGGCAGATAGTGGAGTACCGTCTCGGTCGGCAGCATCCAGGCCGCCCGCGCGTCGCCGTCGACGAAGTCGGCCACCACGATGCCGATGACCCGCCCGTCGAACGAGCCGCCCAGCGCCATCACCCCGGCGCCCGAGTACCCCCGCTCGATCCACGGATCGCCCGTACGCGCCCGCTTCAGCAGCCCCCACTCGCCCTGCCGCCCGCCGGAACCCGCGAGTTCGGCGTCGGTCCCCATGCCGATCGGGTCGGCGTGGGGAAAGCCGTACACCCGGACCGTGCCGCCGGAGATGGGCGCCTTCCACAGCGTGGTCCGGGTGCCGCACCCGGCCGGCTCGTCGAGTTCGAGCAGCGCCACGTCGCCGCGCTGCGTGCCGTCGACGTGCCGCCACGTCCCCGGCGCCACCTGTGCGGGGCGGGTCCACTCCGGCCGGCACCCCACGCTGCTGATCCGCACACGACGCCTGGTGCCCCCGGGCTCCGCCCCCGCGTACCGGACGACGTGCGCGCAGGTGAGCACATGACGGTCGTCCAGCAGCACCCCGGCGCCACAGGGCGTGCCGTCCTCGTCGTCCACCCTCACCCGCCACGGACTGTCACTGTGGTGATGCAGCGCCATATGACCAAGGTATGGCAACGGCCGCCCCATGCAGCCGAGTTGTCAGGCAAGCATCGACCCGCACGCGGATGCGAACGACGAGTTCCGCCGGGAAGCCGACGTCAGGTCACGGGGCGCGGCACCCGCCGGCACGCCTCCACGTACGCCCGCACCAGCGGCCGCTCCCCGTCCTCCGCGCGCCAGGCCAGCGCATACCGGCTGGGCGAGAGCCCCCGTACCGGACGCGTCACCACCCCGCCCAGGGTGATCAGCGGCGCGTTGCCCGTCGCGATCAGGCAGACGCCGAGACCGGCGACCAGTGCCTCGTACGTCTCCTCCGTGCTCGCGACCTCCGCGCCGACGCGCGGCGGCCGGCCGCCCCGCTCCTCCAGCGCCAGCCAGTGGTCGCGCAACGGCCCCGCGCTCGACGGCAGGGCGAGGAACGGCTCGTCGGCGAGGTCCGCGAAGTCGACCTCCGCGCGGGCCGCGAGCGGATGGGATTCCGGGAGGGCGACCAGGCGGGGTTCCTCGGCGACCACCGTCCAGGCGTAGCGGTCGGCGTCCGGGAGGGGCAGCCAGACGAAGGCGACGTCCGCGTCGCCGTCCGCGAGGCCCGCCGTGGGGTCCTGCCAGCCCGCCTGGCGCAGACGCAGGGCCGTGTCGGGGTGCGCGGCGGTGAAGCGGGAGCGGATCGCCGGGAGCAGGCCGCCGCGGCCCGGGCTGGTGCTCATACCGACCACCAGGGTGCCGCGCGCCGCCGCCCGGGCCGCCTCCACCGCCGCCGCCCCCTCGGCCCAGGCGTCCAGTACCCGCCGGGCACACGGCAGCAGTGCCGTGCCGGCCTCGGTGAGCGCGACGCCCCGGGGATCACGGCGGAACAGCTCCACGCCCAACTGCCGCTCCAGCGCCCTTATCTGCTTGCTGAGCGCGGGCTGCGAGACGTACAGCCGCTCGGCCGCGCGGGTGAAGTGCAGTTCCTCGGCCACTGTCACGAAGTAGCGCAGGTCGCGCACATGGACGTCCACGGTCATAGCCATCGGTTATCAGCGTGGGTCTTGGACGCGCAACCGGGCCGGCGGCAGGGTGGAGTGCGCAGGCCGACGCGACCCGGACACGGACGTCGCAGGACGAGGAGCTGTCATGAACAAGGTGTGGCTGATCACCGGTGCGAGCAGCGGTTTCGGGCGGGCCGTCGCGGAGGCGGCCCTCGCGGAGGGCGATGTGGTCGTGGGTGCGGTACGGCGCCCCGGTGGGCTGGACGATCTCGTGGCCGCCCACCCCGACCAGGTGGAGGCGCTGCGGCTGGACGTGGCCGACACGGGGGCCGCCGAAGCCGCCGTACGAGATGTGATCGCCCGGCACGGACGGATCGACGTGCTGGTCAACAATGCGGGACGCACCCATGTGGGCGCGTTCGAGGAGACAACCGAGGACGAGCTGCGCAAGCTGTTCAATGTGCATGTCTTCGGGCCCGCCGCCCTCACACGTGCGGTGCTTCCGCACATGCGGGAGCGGCGGGCCGGAGCGATCGTGCAGATGAGCAGCATGGGCGGGCAGATGTCCTTCGCGGGCTTCTCGGCGTACAGCGCCACCAAGTTCGCGCTGGAGGGCATGTCGGAGGGGCTCGCGGACGAGGTCGCCGACTTCGGCATCAAGGTGCTGATCGTCGAGCCGGGTTCCTTCCGTACGTCGCTGTTCGAGGCCGACCGGAGGGGGGCCAGCGCGGACAGCGGGCTGTACCCCAAGGTGAGCCGGACCCGGGACTTCGTCTCCGGCGGCGACGGCACCCAGCCCGGCGACCCGGCGAAGGCGGCGGCCCTCATCCTCGCCGCGCTGGAGGCCGACCGCACCCCGCTGCGGCTGCCCCTGGGCGACGACGGCGTCACCGCGGTACTCGGCCACCTCGACCAGGTCCGCGAGGACGTCGCCGCCTGGGAGAAGCGCGCACGGGCGACGGCCTTCGACGACTGACCTGCGGGGACGACTGACCTGCGGGGACGACTGACCTGCGCGGACGGCTGACCCGCGCAGGCCCCGGCCGTCTCCGTCGGCGCGTCCGTCGTCCGGGACCGGCAGAGCGGGTTCCTGCGCGAGATGCTCGCGGCTCCCGTACGGCGCGGCACGCTGCTGGTCGGCACATGCGTCGGCGGTGCCACGATCGCCACCTGCCAGGGCGCGGTGGTGCTCGCCAGCGCCGGGCTGATCGGAGTGCCGTACCGGATCGAGCTGTTCGCCGTGCTGCTGGCCGAACTGCTGCTCGCGACACTGGCGATGACGCTGATGGGCGTTGGTGATCGCGGGTGCGGCGCACGGTGGTGGCCTTCCGCCCCGGCGAGTACTCGCAGAGCTTCTTCGCCCCGGTGACCTGGGCGGGCCGGCAGGTCCCCGCCGCACTCTCCGCCGCGGTGGTCGTGGTGTTCTGCGCGGTGGCCCTGCGGTGGCGGTCCGGCGGTTCTCCGGGGCGGACCGAGGCGACGCCGGGGACCGCCCGGCGCAGCCGCCTCAGTCCGCCCGTGCAGGGCCCTTGTGCAATTCCTGTGGAGGCCTCAATCTTTCGGCTGGCGCACAGGTGCGACACAGGCGATTGACATGTCCCTGCCTGTCCAGCACGTCCGCGCACCGGTGCACCCCCCACCAGCGCACCACCGATTGAGGAGGATCCCTCAGATGGCAGTGATGCGTAATTCCCGCAGAGACTCCCGCCGAAGATTCGCCACGCTCAGCGCGGCGGCCACCGCCGCGCTCGTCGCCGGCCTCGTCTCCGCACTCCCCGCAGCGGCCGCACCCGAAGGCCGCATCCAGTACGCGGGCGCGGCGAACGCCGTGGCCGACAGCTACATCGTGACCCTCAAGGCGGACCACGCCCGCTCGGGCTCGAAGGCGGGACGCGCCCTCGTCGAGCGATACGGCGCCGACGTCGAGCGAACGTACAAGAAGGCCCTGAACGGCTATGCGATCGAGGCCTCCGAGAGCGAGGCGAAGAAGCTCGCCGCCGACCCGGCGGTAGCCTCCGTCGTCCAGAACCGCACGTTCAGCATCGACGCGACCCAGACCAACCCGCCCTCCTGGGGCCTGGACCGCGTGGACCAGCGCAACCTCCCCCTGAACAGCTCGTACACCTACCCGGACGCGGCCGGCCAGGGCGTAACCGCCTACGTCATCGACACGGGCGTCCGCATCACCCACAGCGACTTCGGCGGCCGCGCCTCCTACGGCTACGACGCCATCGACAACGACAACACCGCCCAGGACGGCCACGGCCACGGCACCCACGTCGCGGGCACGGTCGCCGGAAACGCGTACGGCGTCGCCAAGAAGGCCAAGGTCGTCGGCGTCCGCGTCCTGAACAACTCCGGCCAGGGCACCACCGCCCAGGTCGTCGCGGGCATCGACTGGGTCGCCCAGAACGCCGTCAAGCCTGCGGTGGCCAACATGTCCCTGGGCGGCGGCGCCGACACGGCCCTCGACACGGCCGTACGCAACGCCATAGCCTCCGGCGTCACCTTCGCCGTGGCGGCCGGCAACGAGTCGACGAACGCCTCCACCAGGTCCCCCGCACGCGTCACAGAGGCCATCACGGTCGGCGCGACGACATCCACCGACGCCAAGGCGAGCTACTCCAACTACGGCTCGGTCCTCGACCTGTTCGCGCCGGGCTCGTCCATCACCTCGGCCTGGAACTCCAGCGACTCGGCGACCAACACGATCTCCGGCACGTCGATGGCGACCCCGCACGTAGCGGGCGCGGCCGCGCTCTACCTCGCCGCCAACCCCTCGGCCACCCCGGCCCAGGTCTCCTCGGCCCTGACATCCACAGCCACCACCGGCGTAGTCACCAGCCCGGGCACGGGCTCACCCAACCGCCTCCTCTACGTCGGCGGCGGCACGACCACCCCGCCCGGACCGCGCTTCGAGAACACCGGTGACTACGCCATCGCCGACAACTCCACGGTCGAGTCCCCGGTGACGGTCTCCGGCGTCTCCGGCAACGCGCCCTCGGCCCTGGCCGTCGAGGTCCACATCGTCCACACGTACATCGGCGACCTCCAGGTCCAGCTGATCGCCCCCGACGGCACGGCGTACACGCTCAAGTCGTACGGCACGGGCGGCAGCTCGGACAACATCGACACCACGTACTCGGTGAACGCCTCGTCGGAGACCGCCAACGGCACGTGGAAGCTCCGCGTCAGCGACAACGCGAACCTGGACACCGGGCGCATCGACGCCTGGGCACTGCAGTTCTAGCCCTGGGTCGGTAGTCCTCCTCGTCCTCGCGGTACGGCACCGGGCCCTCGACCCGGCCCGCCGCGAGGACGAGCCGTGTGTGTGGGGCGCCCGCAGTGGTCGGCGTCAACACGCGGCACCTCCTGGCCTGAGTCCAGCCTCCGGTCCGAGGACGGGCACCCCCCGACCCGGCCCCGACCCACAACGCACCCGCAGGCGCCACGCGAACCCCCACCCAACCCGCAGCCGGCGCTGTCCCGGATCGTCACTTTCGTAACACGGATGACAATCCCCCTCGCCCCGCGCTTACCATTCGCGCAGCCGTACGCCAGTTCCCACCACCCGGCACCGCCGCCCGACCCAGGAGCACGGTACTCGTGTCCATACCTCCGCCCCCCGGACCCCAGCAACCCCCAGGGTCCCCGGAGCAGCCCCAAGGGCCGTACACGCCGGGCCAGTACCCACCCCCGTCGCCGTACGCTCACGGTGCACCCGGTGCCCCGGTCCCGTACGCGTACCAGCCTTACGGCGCGTACAACCCGTACGGCCCCTACGGCAACCCCGCCCCCGTGAACGGCGTAGCCATCGGCGCCCTCGTCCTGGGCATCCTCTGCTTCGTCCCAGCCGTAGGCCTCGTCCTCGGCCTGATCGCGCTCGCGCAGATCAAGAAGAAGGGCGAGCGCGGCAAGGGCATGGCGCTGGCCGGTTCCATCCTGTCCTCCGTCGGCCTGGCGCTGTGGGTCCTGGCGCTGTCCACCGGCGGTGCCTCCGACTTCTGGGAAGGCTTCAGGGACGCCGCGAGAGGCGAGGGCACCGCCTACGCGCTCGCCAAGGGCGACTGCTTCGACTCGCCGACCGGCAACCTGGAGGGCGACGCCTACGACGTCGACGAGGTGCCCTGCTCCGGCAAGCACGACGGCGAGGTCTTCGCCGTGGTCACGCTGCCGGACGGCGACTTCCCGGGCGACGACGAGGTCACCGACACCGCCGACGAGAAGTGCTACGCGCTCTCGGACGCCTACGCCATGGACACCTGGGCCGTACCGGACGACGCGGACGTGTACTACTTCATCCCCTCCGCGCAGAGCTGGCGCTTCGGCGACCGCGAGATCACCTGCCTGTTCGGCAGCACGAAGGAGAACGGCAAGCTCACCGGCTCGCTCCGCACCGACGGGACGACGCTCACCCCGGACCAGGTCGTGTTCCTGACGGCGCTCAACGCCATCGACGCGGCCCTCTACGAGGAGCCCGACGCATACGCCGAGGAGGACCTGGAGGCGAACCGCGCCTGGGCGCGGGACGTCGAGGCGGCGCTTGCCGAACGCATCGGGCGGATGCGCGCCTACACCTGGCCCGCGGAGGCGAAGCAGCCGGTCACCGACCTGGTCAAGGACATGGAGGACGCCCGCAGGGAGTGGGCGAAGGCGGCCGTCGCCCGGGACGCGGACACGTACTACGAGCACTACGACAAGGCGTACGAGTACGTCGACGGCCGCACCACCGTCACCGCGCGCAAGGCTCTGGGCCTGGACACCACCGTGCCGACGTACGAGGAGGACTCGGACGGGGGCGACGGAAGCGAGAACGCGGGCGGCCTCCCCGTGTGACCGGATGTGTGATCGCGGCTATACCGGGGAGAAAGTGCCTGCGTAAAGCCCTCCGGGCCCACAAGTCATCACATCGAGTGATTCTCTGGCCTTTACTTGCACGGCACAACCCAGGGTTGCCACGCTGTTGCTGTCTGTACAATCTGATGGGAGCGGCCAGTGACATTCGGTGAGCAGCCGGCGTACCTGCGCGTCGCGGGTGATCTCCGCAAGAAGATCGTCGACGGTTCGCTGCCACCGCACACCCGCCTCCCGTCCCAGGCCAGGATTCGAGAGGAGTACGGCGTCTCGGACACCGTCGCGCTGGAGGCGCGCAAGGTGCTGATGGCCGAGGGGCTCGTCGAGGGCCGCTCCGGCTCCGGGACGTACGTCCGTGAGCGCCCCGTGCCCCGCCGTATCGCCCGCTCCGGCTTCCGCCCGCCGAGCGGTGCCACGCCCTTCCGTCAGGAGCAGGCCGACGGCGAGACCCGCGGCACCTGGGAGTCCAGCAGCGAGCAGGCCGAGGCGAGCGTCGCCGTCGCCGAGCGGCTCGCCATCAGGCCCGGCGACCGCGTCATGTGCACGCGGTACGTCTTCCGGGACGCCGGCGAGGCGATGATGCTCTCCACCTCCTGGGAGCCCCTCGCGGTCACCGGCCGTACGCCCGTGATGCTCCCCGAGGAGGGCCCGCTCGGCGGCATGGGCGTCGTCGAGCGCATGGCGGCCATCGACGTCGTCGTGGACAACGTGACGGAGGAGGTGGGCGCGCGCCCCGGCCTGGCGGAGGAACTGCTGGCGCTGGGCGGCGTCCCCGGCCATGTGGTCCTCGTCATCCAGCGCACCTACTACGCGTCCGGCCGTCCCGTGGAGACGGCGGACGTGGTGATCCCGGCGGACCGCTACCGGGCCGCGTACCACCTCCCCGTGAAGTAGCGCACATCTTTGGTGAAGTAGCGCACACCTTCACTGCGGTTGCCCCCGCCAGAGCCCCAACTCCCGTCCCTCCCCTCGCCGTTGGAATCTGGCCGTTTTCGCAGGTCGTAGCGGGCGTGTCCGCCATGCCTGTGACCGGATGCATCGGCGTCCACGCACGGCGCATTCGATGCCGTGCGCCCCCTCCGACTTGGCTGGTTGCGTACCTCTTTGTGAAAAGGCGTATTCGCTGCGTAAAGGTTAGGCGTAGGCTCGGGCATATGCGGATTGCGGTTTCCTTAGCGGACGGGGCACGGCACAGGCCGCGAGCGAAGCGGGATGGGGGTCCCTCCGGCCGAAGGCCGGGGGAGGGGCTCGGGCGGTCGTGGGCGGGAAGGAACGGTGGGGCGCGATGAACGACAGCACGATCACTCTTCCCTGGCTCGTCGTCCGGCAGGACGACAACGGCAATCGCTACCGCGTGGGCCGGTACGCGACACGGGCGGAGGCCCAGAAGATCGCGGACAGCCTCGACGGTCGCGGGCACAAGCAGCTCTACTGGGTCGAGCGGATCGCGCAGAACGGGGACAGCGCGGGCGGCTGACGAATCGCTGCTCGCACTCCGGCTCCCGTAGGCTCCGGCGCATGACGGAACGGATCGTGGTCGGTGCGGCGCTGCTGGACCGGGGCCGCCTGCTCGCGGCACGCCGCAGCGCACCCGAGGAGCTGGCCGGGCGCTGGGAGTTGCCCGGCGGGAAGGTCGAGCCCGGGGAGGCGCCCGAGGCGGCGTTGGTGCGGGAGCTCCGGGAGGAACTCGGCGTCGACGCCGAGGTGCTCGAGCGGGTGCCGGGGCAGTGGCCGCTGAAGCCCCCGTACGTCCTGCAGGTGTGGACCGCCCGCCTGCTGCCCGCCACTCCCGAGCCCAAGCCCCTCCAGGATCACGACGCGCTGCGCTGGCTGAGCCCCGGCGAACTGTGGGACGTGGACTGGCTCGACCAGGATGTGCCGGCGGTCCGGCAGGTGGCCGGGCGGCTGTAGCCACTCCCGCCGTACCGGCTCGCGGATCTCCTGCGGTACCGGCTCCCAGATATCGGGTATGTGCCTATTAACCCCACGAAACCGGACATGGGCGAACCCGCTGGCCTGGGAAGTGATCGGCGTGATCGACACCGAAGGCGACTGCGCCGATTGGAGCTTCCCCGCCGAGCCGGGCGCGGTCCGCGCCGCACGCGCAGCCGTTCGCGGCCGCCTGCGCGACTGGGGTCTGGACAGCCTCGCCGACGTCACGGCACTCCTGGTCAGCGAGCTGGTGACCAACTCCCTGCGGCACGCCACGGGCCCCATCGGCGTACGCCTGGTACGCCCCGCCGCACTCGGTGACGTCCTTCTGGTCGAGGTCTCCGACCCCCTCCCCGACCCACCCCGCGAGCGCATCGCCCACCCCGAGGACGAAAGCGGCCGCGGACTCCAGCTCGTGGCGCACTCCTCACGCCGCTGGGGAACGCGGCCGGGCCGGAGCGCGGGCAAGACGGTGTGGTTCGAGCTCGCGGTGCCGGAGTGACCTCCGCTGACTCCCGCGTCCTTACAACCCGTCAGTAAACGTCCACACCGCTGTACGTCCGCCCGCACCCTGTCGAACGCCTGGTTCAGGCCAGTGGCAGTTGGACCGCAGCGTGATTCGACTGCGTGTCCGCTGGTTAGAAGTCTGGAAGTGTTTCCGCGGCCGGGACCGAAAACCATCGGGACCGTGCTGTGATCGTGAACACCGTGTTGTGCGGGGCCGTAGTGCTGGATACTGCGGGCAGCCGCCGCCGGTGACCGGTGCCGGACGCGGTGAGCTGGAGGGGACGGTTCGCGTGAGCGAGATACCAGCGAAGGCCACGGAGTCCGAGGACCCGTCGGAGGGCGCGAGGGCGAAGGCCGCCGGAGAGCGGGCGGTCTACGACACACAGGACTCGCCAGACACACAGGCCTCGAAAGACCCCCGAGCCTCGAAAGACACACCGGCCTCGCAGACCTCACCGGACACACAGGCCATCGCGCCCACCGCCACCACCCCCGGCTTCGCCGACGACGCCCGCCCCGGCGAGGCCGTCTGGCAGAGCAGCCCGCCCGGCTCGATCTACGACTACATCAAGGTCGCGTCCTTCTCCATCGGCCCCGACGGCCTGGTCGACCAGTGGAGCCTGCGCGCCGAGCAGCTCTTCGGCATCCCGGCCGGGCGTGCCGTCGGCATGGACCCCATCGAGGCGTTCATCGACCCCGATCTGCGCGAGCACGGGCAGCGCAAGATGGCCGAGATCCTGGACGGGCGGGAGTGGACCGGCGTGGTCCCCTTCCGGGTGCCGAACGGCGGTGACGGGGGGCGCGGCAAGGACGGTCTCGCCGAGGTGTACGTCATGCCGACGCGGACGGAGGACGGCGAGAAGGCCGCCGTGTGCATCGTCGTCGACGTCCGTACCCTGCGCCGTATCGAGACCGATCTCGCGGCCTCGCAGTCGATATTCGGTCAATCTCCCTTCGGCTTCGTGCTGATCGACCCCGAACTGAAGGTCCGCCGCGTCAACCAGCGGTTCGCCTCCGTCTTCGGCGGCGCACCCGACGACCACCGCGGCCGCGGCGTCCACGACTATCTGCCCCGCCCCGAGGCCGACCGGGTCGCGGCCACCCTGCGCCGGGTCCTGGAGAGCGGCGCCTCCATCACCGACATGCACATCACGGGCTTCCTGCCCGGCTCCGACGAGCGCCGCCACTGGTCCATCAACCTCTACCGGGTCCACAGCGGCAGCGGCCGTCCCATCGGCATCGCGTGGCTCGGAACCGACATCACGTCCCGCCGCGCCGCCGCCCGCGAGGCGGCCGCCGCCCGGCGCAATCTCGCCCTTCTGAACGAGGCCGGGGCCCGCATAGGGAACTCCCTCGACCTGGAGACCACGGCCCGCGAACTGCTCGACGTCGTGGTCCCCGGCTTCTGCGACCTGGCCACGGTCGACCTCTACCAGGGCCTGCTGGCCGGCGACGAGACCCCGCCCGGCCTCGCCGACGGCAGCGCGGAGCTGCGCCGCGTCGCCTTCGCCAGCGCGGTCTCCGACGCGCCCTTCGTCGGCGGCGGCGCCCCCGTCGCGGTCGGCGCCGTCCACCACTACCCCTTCAACTCGCCCTGCGCGGACGCCCTGCGCACCGCCCGGCCGCGACACGTGCCCGGCGAGGAGGGCGGCCTCGTGCAGTCCACGCTCGCTGTGCCGATGGTCGCGCACGACACGGTCGTGGGGCTGGCGCAGTTCGCCCGTACGAAGGGCAGCGAGCCGTTCGGCGAACGGGACCGCGACCTGGCCGTCGAACTCGCCGCACGGGCGGCGGTCTGCATCGACAACGCCCGCCTCTACCGCCGCGAGCACGAACGCGCGCTGATACTGCAACGGTCCCTGCTCCCGCCGGGGGACCCGGTCGCGTCCGGCCTGGACATCGCCTGCCGCTACCTCCCCGGCAACGCCTCCTCCGACCGCCCCAGCGAGGTGGGCGGCGACTGGTTCGACGTCATCGAACTCCCCGGACACCGCACGGCGTTGGTCGTCGGGGACGTCATGGGCCGAGGGCTGCGCGCGGCCGTCGCCATGGGCGAACTCCGTTCGGCCGTACGAACGCTGGCGTTGCTGGACCTCGAACCGGCCGAAGTCCTCTCGGCGCTGGACGAGATCGCGCGTGGCCTCGGCGCCCCCGGCGGCGTCCAGCAGGCCACCCGCGCGGCCCGCCGGCCCCGCGAGGCGGACCTGTCCGAGGTGTACCTGGCGACCTGCGTCTACGCCGTCTACGACTCCGTCACCCGCCGCTGCACCTTCGCCAACGCGGGCCACCTCCCACCGGTCCTGGTCGAACCCGGCGAGGCGGCACTGATGCTGGACGTGCCGCCGGGAATGCCGCTGGGCGTGGGCGGCGAACCCTTCGAGGAGGTGGAGGTCGAACTGCCCGAGGGCGCGCTGCTGGCGCTCTACACGGATGGACTGGTCGAATCCCGCGACCACCCCCTGGACGAGGGCCTCCAGGCCTTCGTGGGCGCACTCACCGACCCCGCACGCCCCCTGGAGGACGTCTGCGACCACGTCCTCAACACCCTCGACTCCCACCACGGCGAGGACGACATCGCCCTGCTGATGGCGCGCGTCCAGGGGCTGCCCGCGGAGTCGGTCGGCGACTGGACCCTGCCGCGTGAGCCGCGCAGCGTGGGCCGCGCCCGCGAGTACGCCCGCGGCCAGTTGCTGTCCTGGGACCTGGAGCCGCTGGTCGACACGACGGAACTCCTGGTCAGCGAACTCGTCACCAACGCCCTGCGCTACGGCGAGGGCGACATCAGGCTGCGCCTCCTCCTGGACCGCACCCTGGTCTGCGAAGTGTGGGACTCCGGCCTGGTCCAGCCCCGCCGCCGCCGCGCCCGGGACACCGACGAGGGCGGCCGGGGCCTCCAACTGGTCGGCCTCCTCAGCGCGGCCTGGGGCTCCCGCCGGACGCCCCGCGGCAAGACGGTCTGGTTCGAACTCCCGCTGCCGGACGGGGAGAACGGGCTGACGGACCCGGCGGAGGCGTTGCTGAGCTTGTTCTGAGTGCGCTCGGGTCGCGCCTGTGTGGGTGGCCGACTGGGGCCGGCGGGTGGCCCATGGCCGGTTCCCGGCCCGGCCGGGCGTGGGGCCGCTCACATGGAGGGTGCGTCGCCGCGGCGCCCCCGTGTGCGCGGTCCGCCGAAGCTGACCGGTTGTCCGCCGGTCCGCTGCAGGATCCCGCCGAGTACCGCTCCGGCGAGTCCGATGGCGTCCGCGCCGGGGCCGTCGACGGGGTGGCCGTGGGTGCGGATGTCCTGTTCGGCCAGGTGGCGGGCCTGCTGGGCCAGGGTGTCGGCCGTGATGAGCTCGGCGAGCTCCTGGCGTGGGCCGCGCCCGGCCGGTGCGGACGCCGGAGCGAGCAGTCGCCGAGCCTCCGCCAGCCGGGTCCGCGCTTCGTCGCCCACCGCGGCCCGATGCGTCGCGACGACGTCGTCCGCATCGGCGACAGCACTGTGCGCACACACCTGCGCGGCGGCCGTGATCACCCCGCCCCGCCCGGCGACGACGGGCCCGAGGCCCCGCACGATCCGCCGCAGCAGGTCGAGGGGGTCGTACGGCCCCGAAGTCAGCTCTTGTCGTACGCCGGCCAGGACGACGTCGGCATGGCCGACCCGGGCGCGCAGTTCCCCGGGAGGGACGTCCGCGTACGCCTCTGCCACCCCCGGCGCCGACTCCCGCGCCCCGGCGAGCTCCACCTCCCCGCCGGTCAGCGCGGCGGGAATCATCGCCGCAGCCGTCGCGAGCTCCCCGGCGAGCCGGTCGATGCCGTCGATGAACACGGCGGCCTGGGCGATGGCACCCTCGGCGGCCCGCAACAGGCCCGTGGCCCGCTCGATCTCGCCCGAGTCGGCGCTCTGGCGGGCATGGTTGAGGCGGGCCGTGGCGAACACCAGCCGGTCCTTGGCCTGCTCGACGTGGCCGGTGACGGCGGCGGTCGCGGAGGCGGCGTACCGCTCACCGATGCCGCGCAGCACGGCATCGGCGGCCCCGGTCCGCCCCGCCAGCTCCCGGAACCGCCCCTCCGCGACGGCCAACGCCTCGCCCAGCCCGCCGCCCAGTCCCTCCTCCAACCCCCGCGCCTGGTCGAACGCGGCGGCCTGCCCGTCCAGCAACCGCCCCGCCTCCTCACCCCGCCCGACGATCCCCGCCAGTACATGCCGCCGAGCCGCGGTCTCACCGGGAACCCCACCCTCGTACTGCCACCGCATCCGGAAGGCGACCGTCAGCTCCGCCTCGGCATCCCGCAGCACCCGAGTGAACGGCTCGACGTCGACCGGTACGGGCGGGGCCTTCGGCCGGTCGGCGAGGAGCCCGACCCGCCCCTCGAGGAACCCGAGCTCCTCCCGGCTGACCCGCACCCAGTCATCGGCCTCGACCAGCAGGGCCCGTGCCCGCTCGTCGAGATCCCCGATCTCCGGCTCGGCGCCCGGCACCGGCGCCCCACCCGGTGTCGTACGCCCCCGCGCCCGCCGCCTGCGCCGCAGGAACCCGTATCCCGCCAGTACCGTCACCGCGACGACGGCCAGCATCGGCATCACCAGATCGGCCGCGGACGTCTCCTCGACCTCCCCCTGCCCCACCCCACCGGCAACGGGCCGCGCCGCCCCGCCCGTGACCCGCCCCTCGCCCCGGTCCGTCACCCCGGGCAACATCAGCCACACCACCCCGATCAGCCCACCCACCAGCGCGAGCACCACCCGCACGGATATGTGCGAGGCCCGCCGTGGGCGGCCCCGGCTCAAGGATGACGTCACATTTCGGAGCGTATGAGCAGGAATGCCGGCGCGCGAGCGGGGTGCGTCCGCAGTGCCTGCGGGGCGCGCCCAGGGTGGGGAGCCGTACGGGCCGTCGGTCGGAAACACGGAGGCGGCCCGGACTGCGTATCCGGAAAACTGGGCCGGATGACCGCCACCCGCCGCACTCTGGCCGCCCCCGACCTCGCACCCCTCACCCGCGCCGCCCTCGGCCCCACCCGCACCCTCACCGCCGTGACCCGACTGCGCGGCGGCACCAGAAAGGGCGTCTACCGCCTCACCCTCGACGACGGCTCGACCGCCGTCGCCTACGTCTGGTCCGCCGACGAGGACTACTGGGACGCCGGTCCGGCCGACCCCCGTGACCCCTTCTCACACGCTTCCGGCCTCGACCTCTTCACCGCGGCCCACGCCCGCCTGACCGCGGCCGGCGTCCGCACCCCGCGCCTCCTGCACGCGGACCCCACCCACACCCACCTCCCGGCGGACGCGGCGATCGTCGAGGACCTCTCCGGCGGCACCCTGGAGGACCTCCTGGCCCGCGATCCGCAGGCCGCGCCCGGGGCCCTGGCCCGGATGAGGGTCCTGCTCGACACCCTGCACGCCTGCACCGGACCGCGCCTCGGCAAGGTCGCCGTCGTCGACAACGGCGGTTCCTCACACGGCGTTTCGTGCGAGCAGCGCGTCCTCGACGGGGCGTTGCGCGACCTGAACCGACTCGTCGCCCGCGAGCCCCGCGTCGCCGCGGCGCACACCCCACTCGAGGAAACGCTGCGGAGCCTGGCGGCCGAGGTCCGCCCCCGCACCGGCCGTCCCACGCTCATCCACGGCGAACTCGGCGGGGACCACGTCCTCCTGACCGCCGACGGCGACCTCGCCCTCATCGACATCGAAGGCCTGCTGTACTTCGACGTCGAGTACGAGCACGTCTTCCTGCGCCGGCGCTTCGGCCCTCACTACGCCGCCCTGCGCGCCCCGGGCCTCGACGAACACCGCCTGAGCCTCTACCGGCTGGCGATGCACCTCTCCCTCGTGGCAGGCCCCCTGCGCCTCCTCGACGTCGGTGACTTCCACGACCCGGACTTCCTGCGCGGCATCGCCGAGCACAGTCTCGAACAGGCCCTGATCATTGCGGGGTGCGCCTCCTGATCTTCGACCCCAGCCACACCAACGGGTCGTACTTGCGGTCGACCGCCCGCTCCTTCAAGGGGATCAGCGCGTTGTCCGTGATCTTGATGCCCTCGGGGCAGACCTCCGTGCAGCACTTGGTGATGTTGCAGTAGCCGAGGCCGTGTTCGTCCTGGGCGGTCTTCTTGCGGTCCAGTCCGCTCTCGCCCGCCGCGTCCAGCGGGTGCATGTCCAGTTCGGCGACCCGCATGAGGAAGCGCGGGCCCGCGAACGCCGGCTTGTTCTCCTCGTGGTCACGCACGACATGGCAGGTGTCCTGGCACAGGAAGCACTCGATGCACTTGCGGAACTCCTGCGAGCGGTCCACGTCCTCCTGCATCATCCGGTACTCGCCGGGCCCCAGGCCTTCCGGCGGCACGAAGGACGGGACCTCGCGCGCCTTCTCGTAGTTGAAGCCGACGTCCGTGACCAGGTCCCGGACGACGGGGAAGGCGCGCAGCGGCGTGACGGTGATCGTCTCCTCCCGGGTGAACACCGACATGCGCGTCATGCACATCAGCCGCGGCCGCCCGTTGATCTCGGCCGAACACGAACCGCACTTGCCCGCCTTGCAGTTCCAGCGGACGGCCAGGTCGGGGGCCTGGGTGGCCTGCAGGCGATGGATGATGTCGAGAACCACCTCGCCCTCGTTCACCTCGACCTTGAAGTCCTCCAGGCCGCCGCCCTGCACATCGCCCCGCCACACCTTGAAGCGGGCCTCGTAGCTGCTCACTGGTAGAGCTCCTCTTCGGCGAGGTACTTGACCAGCTCCTCCTTGTCGAAGAGAGCGAGCAGGTCCGGGCGGACGGGGTCGGTGGTCTCCCGTACGAGGTCGATCTGGCCGCGTTCCGGGTCGGTGGCCGCGAGTCCGCCCGTCGGGTCGGCCAGCCGGCACAGCAGGTTGATGTTGCGCCACTTGCGGTCCATCGTCGGATGGTCCTCGCGGGTGTGGCCGCCCCGCGACTCCGTGCGCTCCAGCGCCGCCCGGGCCACGCACTCGCTGACCAGCAGCATGTTGCGCAGGTCGAGCGCGAGGTGCCAGCCGGGGTTGAACTGACGGTGACCCTCGACTCCGGCCCTTCGGGCCCGTACCCGCAGCTCCGCGAGCTTCTCCAGCGCCTGCTCCATCTCGCCCTCGCGGCGGATGATGCCGACGAGGTCGTTCATGGTCTGCTGGAGCTCCTGGTGGAGGGTGTACGGGTTCTCCGGCGGGCGTCCGTCCGCCTCGCCCCCGACCGGGCCCTCCGCCGAGAAGGGCCGCAGCGCCTCCGCGGCCGCAGTGTCGACCTCCAGGTCGCTGACCTCGGGGCGTTGGAAGGCCCGCGCGGCCGCGTACTCGGCGGCGTGCCAGCCCGCCCGGCGCCCGAACACCAGGAGGTCGGAGAGCGAGTTCCCGCCCAGGCGGTTCGAGCCGTGCATGCCGCCGGCCACCTCACCGGCCGCGTACAGGCCGGGCACGCCACGCGCCGCCGCCGTGTCGGACTCGACCGCGATACCGCCCATGACGTAGTGGCAGGTCGGCCCGACCTCCATCGCCTCCGCCGTGATGTCCACGTCCGCCAGCTCCTTGAACTGGTGGTACATGGACGGCAGCCGACGGCGGATGACCTCGGCCGGCATCCGGGTGGACACGTCGAGGAAGACCCCGCCGTGCGGCGAGCCCCGGCCGGCCTTCACCTCGGCGTTGATCGCGCGCGCCACCTCGTCACGCGGGAGCAGCTCGGGGGGCCGCCGGTTGTTGTCCGGGTCCTCGTACCAGCGGTCGCCCTCCTCCTCCGACTCGGCGTACTTCTCCTTGAAGACGTCGGGGATGTAGTCGAACATGAACCGCTTGCCCTCGGAGTTGCGCAGCACCCCTCCGTCGCCACGCACCGACTCCGTGACCAGGATCCCCTTCACCGACGGCGGCCAGACCATGCCCGTCGGATGGAACTGCACGAACTCCATGTTCAGCAGGGGTGCCCCGGCGAGCAGCGCCAGCGCGTGCCCGTCGCCGGTGTACTCCCAGGAGTTCGACGTCACCTTGAAGGACTTGCCGATCCCGCCCGTCGCGATGACGACGGCGGGCGCCTCCAGCACGAAGAACCGGCCGCTCTCGCGCTCGTACGCGAACACCCCGGAGACCTGGCCCGAGGCGTCCTTCAGGATCCGGGTGACCGTGCACTCCTGGTAGACCTTCAGCCGGGACTCGTAGTCCCCGGTCTCCTTCTTGTCCTCCTGCTGGAGCGAGACGATCTTCTGCTGGAGGGTGCGGATCAGCTCCAGGCCGGTGCGGTCGCCGACGTGCGCCAGGCGCGGGTACTCGTGGCCGCCGAAGTTGCGCTGCGAGATACGGCCGTCCTTCGTCCGGTCGAACAGCGCGCCCCACGTCTCCAGCTCCCACACCCGGTCCGGCGCCTCCCGGGCGTGCAGCTCGGCCATCCGCCACTGGTTGAGGAACTTGCCGCCACGCATGGTGTCGCGGAAGTGGACCTGCCAGTTGTCGTGCTCGTTGGCGTTGGCCATGGCCGCCGCGATGCCGCCCTCGGCCATCACCGTGTGCGCCTTGCCGAACAGCGACTTGCAGATCACCGCCGTACGGGCGCCGCGCTCGCGTGCCTCGATCGCGGCCCGCAGGCCCGCGCCCCCGGCGCCGACCACGACGACGTCCCACTCCTGCCGTTCGACCACGGACATCAGTTCAGTCCCCACCAAATCTAGAAGAAGCGCGGATCGTCGAAGACCCCGGACGCGACGAGATAGACGTAGAAGTCGGCGAGCGCCACGCTCACCAGCGACGTCCAGGCGAGCAGCATGTGGCGGGCGTTGAGCTTCCCGATCCACTGCCACATCCGGTAGCGCACGGGGTGTTTGGAGAAGTGCTTGAGCTTGCCGCCGACGATGTGCCGGCAGGAGTGACAGGACAGGGTGTAAGCCCAGATCAGCACGATGTTGACGAGGAAGACGAGGGTGCCGAGGCCCATGTGGCCCCACTCGTAGTTCTCGTCGCGGAAGGCGAGCACCGTGTCGTACGTCAGGATCCCGGCGACCGGGATCGCGGCGTAGAAGAAGTACCGGTGGATGTTCTGCAGGATCAGCGGGAACCGCGTCTCACCGGAGTACTTCTTGTGCGGCTCCGCCACCGCGCAGGCCGGGGGCGACATCCAGAAGCCGCGGTAGTAGGCCTTGCGGTAGTAGTAGCAGGTCAGCCGGAAGCCGAGCGGGAAGATCAGGATGATGATCGCGGGGGAGACGCCCCACCAGCTCCCGAAGAGGTCCCAGTTCGGCCCGGCGCGCATGGGCTCGCAGTTCTCCGCCAGACAGGGCGAGTAGAACGGGGAGACGTACGGCGCCGCGTAGTAGTCCGCGTTGGCGAAGGCCCGCCAGGTCGAGTAGACGACGAAGGCGAGCAGACCGGCCGCGGTGACGGCGGGGGCCAGCCACCAGCGGTCGGTCCGCAGGTGCGGGGCGGCGATCGCGGCGCGCGTACCCGTTCGTACGCCGCCGCTGTTCAGATGGGGTTCCGTACCAGTGGCCAATGCATGACTCCGGTCGGGTCAGGGGGAGGGATCAGGGGGCGCGGCGGTCCCGGGCGCCGAGACCCTCGTCATCCGTGTCGATCCACAGAGAGTCGTCGTACGGCGTGTCGGGGATGGTGACGAGCTCCGGCCTGCGCTGACCGCCGGGGGTCGTGGCCGACTCCCGCAGCAGTGCCACGCTCTCGCGCAGGTGGTTGGCGTCGGTGCGCACGCGGCGCATCTCCAGCCCGGCGGTGCCCAGGTGCTGCTCGAGGCGGCCCACGGACCGGGCCAGGTCGTCGAGGCAGCGCTGGACAGCTGTCAGGTCGTCTTGCACGGACATGACGTGACCTCACTTCCGTGGGCCCTTCGGCCCTGGGTGGCAACGTTCATGCGCCTGCGAGTGTTGCGCGTCACACCTGTCGCTGTGAAGGCGTGTGCAGCGATTGGCGGATTGCACGCCTCCGACGCGCGCCCGCATGCGCTCTGTGTACGCCGGGGGGCCGGAGGGAGCGCGGGGGAGCGCCGCTCGGTTCGTGTGGGAGCGCGTCGCTGATGCGTTGCTCCACACGGGTGGCCTTGCGCGTCCCCGCCGCCGTGTCGACTCCGCCTGGCGAACCCTTTCCTCTTCAGTGGGGGCCCTTAGATCTGATCAACTCCAAAATACCGCCAAACGTGATCAGAACACACTAATCGTCACCGGCGGGAGCGGCTCCCCGGAGGTACCTGAGATGTCCCACAGCGTAGGAACCGGGCCCGGCCGGGGCGCGGTCATGCGGTCGGTCGCCTTCCTTGCCGCTGGTGTGCTCGCGGTGCCCGCGCTCGCCGGGTGCAGCGACCCAGATCCGGCCGGAAAGCCGCTCGCCGGACAGGACATCGGATCGGCCGACCGGGACCAGGTCGCCGACGGCGGCACGCTGCGGTGGGCCGTGGACGCCGTCCCGGAGACGCTGAACACCTTCCAGTCGGACGCCGACGCGACCACCACCCGGATCGCCCAGGCCACCCTGCCCTCGATGTACCGGCTCGACGCGAGCGGCCGCCCGGAGCGCAACCCCGACTACCTGGAGTCCGCCAAGATCGTCGAGACCGAGCCCAAGCAGGTCGTGCTGTACAAGCTCAACCAGCAGGCCGTCTGGAGCGACGGCCGGGAGATCGGCGCCGCCGACTTCGCCGCCCAGTGGCGGGCCCTGTCCGGCAAGGACAGCGCCTACTGGACCGCCCGCAACGCCGGCTACGACCGGATCGAGAAGATCGAGCGCGGCAAGGGCGACCTGGAGGTCCGGGTGACCTTCGCGCGGCCGTACGCCGACTGGCGCTCTCTCTTCTCGCCGCTGTACCCGAAGGAGGTCATGGGCACGCCGGACTCGTTCAACGACGGGGCGCGGCGCAAGCTCAAGGTCAGCGCCGGGCCGTTCGCCGTGAAGCGGATCGACCGCAAGAACGACGAGGTCCGGCTGGCCCGCAACCCCCGCTGGTGGGGAGAGCGGGCCAAGCTGCAGGAGATCGTGCTGCGGGCCGTGCCGCGCGACGAGCGCGCCGCCGAGCTGGCCGCGGGCCGGCTCGACCTGGCCGAGGTCGACCCCGCAGCGGCCCGGCGCATCGCGCTCGCGGCGCCGCCGAGGGCCGCGACCGCCAGTGCCACCGGATCGGCTTCGCCGCTGATGGGCCCGGACGGGCGCAGGACGACCCCCGAGCAGCGGCGCGAGGCGGCGGCCTTCCGGGGCTTCGAGGTGCGCAAGTCCCTGGAACCGACGTACACCCAGCTCGCCCTCAACGGCGCCGACGGTCCGCTCGCCGACGAACGCGTGCGCCGGGCCGTGGCCCGCGCGATCGACCGCAAGGAACTGGCGAAGCTGGTCCTCACCCCACTCGGCCTGCCCGCCGAACCGGTCGGCAGCCACCTCGCGCTGTCCGGCCAGGCCGCGTACGCCGACAACAGCGGGGCGATCGGCGGCCAGGACACGGCGGAGGCCCAGGCGCTGCTGGCGGACGCGGGGTGGGTGCGGGGCGGGCCGATCAAGGAGGGGACGAAGGAGGAGAAGGCGGCGGGATCGGCGGGGAAGAGGGCTGACAAGGAAGACAAGGAAGGCAAGGAAGGCAAGCAGGGCAAGGAAGGCAAGGAGGGCAAGGCGGACGAAGGCGAGAAGGGCGGCGGGAAGGACACCCGAAAGGAGACCGCGAAGGACTCGGCGGACGGGTCGGCGAACGACTCGCGGAAGGACTCCGAGTCGCCGGGCGGGAACGACGGGCGATACATCGTCGGCGAGGACAACAAGGCGGACGGCGATGAAGGCCGCAAGGGGGATCACCTCGCCCAGGACGGCAAGCAGTACGGCAACAACCAGCTGCACCAGGGCTCGGCACCCGGCGCGTACGCCCCCCAAGGCACCCCGGCACCGGCAGGCTCTCCGGCACCGGCGGGCGCGGCGGCCCGGCCGCTGGCGAAGGACGGCAAGCCCCTGTCGCTGCGCTTCGTGGTCCCGGAGGGCGAGGGCTCCCAGACGCTGCGCACGGTGGCGGACCGGATCAGCCTGATGCTGGAACGGGTCGGCATCCGCACGGCGATCACCAAGGTCTCGGACGAGAGCTACTTCAAGGACCACATCGCGTCCGGCCAGTACGACCTCGCCCTCTACTCCTGGCCCAGCTCCGCCTACCCCGCGACCGACGCCCGCCCGATCTACGCCAAGCCGGTGCCGGCCGCCGACGGCTCCCTGAACGTCGAGCAGAACTACACACGCGTCGGCACCGACCAGGTCGACCAGCTCTTCGACCAGGCGATCGCCACCCTCGACGAGTCCGAGTCCCGCTCCCTGATCCGCAAGGCCGACTCCCGCATCTGGGCGGCCGCCGGCTCGATCCCCCTCTACCAGCGCCCCCAGCTCACCGCGGCGAAGACGAACGTCGCCAACGCCGGCGCCTTCGGTTTCGGGACGCCGGTGTACGAGGACATGGGCTTCCTGAAGAAGGCGGCGAGGCCGGCATCATCCAGCCCGTCCGGGGGTGCCACCTCTGGGGGAGTCTGAGGACGAGGCTCTTTCGGGGCCGAAGCGGGGGTCTGGGGGCCGCAGGCCCCCAGTGCGGGCGTGCAGGAGCGGCAATCCTCCAGCTGACCTGCACTGAAGCATCCCGCCAAGCCCCAGCGGCAGCGGCCCCGTACCATGGGGTGAGGCCGTGGCATGTTCCGCCCGGCAGGGCCCGCGTAACACAGACGTACGCAGCAGGGCCGTCCACTCACTCCGGGAGTACGCCGCAATATGGCCACGCGCCACGACATCCGCAACGTCGCCATCGTCGCCCACGTCGACCACGGCAAGACCACCATCGTCGACGGCATGCTGAAGCAGGCCGGCGCCTTCGCCGCGCACCAGCTCGACTCCGTCGACGACCGGGTCATGGACTCGAACGACCTGGAGCGTGAGAAGGGCATCACGATCCTCGCCAAGAACACGGCGGTGAAGTACCACCCCAAGGACGGCGGGGACCCGATCACGATCAACATCATCGACACCCCGGGCCACGCCGACTTCGGCGGTGAGGTCGAGCGCGGTCTGTCGATGGTGGACGGTGTCGTGCTGCTCGTCGATGCCTCCGAGGGCCCGCTGCCCCAGACCCGCTTCGTGCTGCGCAAGGCCCTCCAGGCCCGGCTGCCGATCATCCTGTGCATCAACAAGACGGACCGGCCGGACGCCCGTATCGACGAGGTCGTGAACGAGACGTACGACCTCTTCCTCGACCTGGACGCCGACGAGGAGCAGATCGAGTTCCCGATCGTCTACGCCTGCGGCCGCGACGGCATCGCGTCCCTCACCAAGCCGGACGACGGGACCGTGCCCGCCGACTCCACCAGCCTGGAGCCGTTCTTCTCCACCATCCTGGAGCACATCCCGGCGCCCACCTTCGACGAGGACGCCCCGCTCCAGGCCCACGTCACCAACCTCGACGCCGACAACTTCCTCGGCCGTATCGCGCTGCTGCGGGTGCACCAGGGCGAGCTGAAGAAGGGCCAGACCGTCGCGTGGATGAAGCGCGACGGCTCCGTGACCAACGTCCGCATCAGCGAGCTGATGATGACCGAGGCGCTCACCCGCAAGCCGGCCGAGGTGGCCGGCCCCGGTGACATCTGTGCCGTCGCCGGCATCCCGGACATCATGATCGGCGAGACCCTGGCCGACACCGAGAACCCGGTGCCGCTCCCGCTGATCACGGTCGACGAGCCCGCGATCTCCATGGTCATCGGCACCAACACCTCCCCGCTGGTCGGCCGCGGCGGCACCGGCAAGGGCGCCGACGCCAAGGCGGCCGTCAAGGACCGCAAGGTGACCGCCCGTCAGGTCAAGGACCGCCTGGACCGCGAGCTGATCGGTAACGTCAGCCTCCGTGTCCTGGACACCGACCGGCCGGACGCCTGGGAGGTGCAGGGCCGTGGTGAGCTGGCGCTGGCCATCCTGGTCGAGCAGATGCGCCGCGAGGGCTTCGAGCTGACCATCGGCAAGCCGCAGGTCGTCACCAAGGACGTGGACGGCAAGGTCTACGAGCCCGTCGAGCGCATGACCATCGACGTGCCCGAGGAGCACATGGGTGCCGTCACGCAGCTGATGGGTGTGCGCAAGGGCCGTATGGACAACATGTCCAACCACGGCTCCGGTTGGGTGCGCATGGAGTTCGTCGTTCCGTCCCGTGGTCTCATCGGCTTCCGGACCGAGTTCCTGACGCAGACCCGCGGCACCGGCATCGGCCACTCCATCCACGAGGGCTTCGAGCCCTGGTTCGGCACCCTGACGACCCGCAACAACGGCTCGCTGGTCGCCGACCGCTCCGGTGCCGTCACCGCGTTCGCGATGACCAACCTCCAGGAGCGCGGCGTGCTGTTCGTGGAGCCCGGCACCGAGGTGTACGAGGGCATGATCGTCGGCGAGAACTCGCGCGCCGACGACATGGACGTCAACATCACCAAGGAGAAGAAGCTCACCAACATGCGGTCGTCCACGGCCGATGTCGCCGAGTCGATCGTCCCGCCGCGCAAGCTGTCGCTGGAGCAGTCCCTGGAGTTCTGCCGTGACGACGAGTGCGTCGAGGTGACGCCGGAGGCGGTCCGCATCCGCAAGGTGAACCTGGACGCCCGCGAGCGCGCCCGCGCCGCGAGCCGCGCCAAGCACGGCTGAGTATCGGACACCTGAGCCCGGGCTCCCCCGTCATGGGGGAGCCCGGGCTTTTTCGCAAGCCGTTTTTGCCTGGCCGAGAACCAACCCCATGTCCGAAATGCGGAGATTCCCGCATGATAGCCAGGTAACAAGTCCGTTTCGCGCCCTTATCGCGCAAACGGTTTGTCCGGAATCTGGAAGATCTTTGCGTGAGCTGTGACTGAATTGAGATTAAAGACGGGTGGTCGGTAGTTGGCGCATGGCAGATAGTTAGCGGCACCAGGGGGTTGGTTGACCCTTCCTACGCGCGTCCGGCTGCGGGATCCCGCACGCCTCGTTCTGGCATATCCATACCAGTGAAACGGGCGAAACGTGACAAGTCGTATCGGTATTGAGGGTGGCGGCACCTCGGCCATCGCGGACGGCGAACCACCGCCGGACGCGAAGGCCGAGGACGAGCAGCTGGTCGGGCGTTCCCCCGGCCAGCTGATGTGGATCCGCTTCAAACGTGACCGCACCGGCGTGATCTCGGCCTATGTCGTCATCTTCTTCTTCCTGATCGGCCTGCTCGCGCCCGTGATCTCCTGGCTGTACGGCAAGGACCCGTACACGGTGTACGCCGACGAACGCCCCGAGCTGTTCGACAGCGCGGGCGTGCCGGTGCAGCCCAACGGCGGGATCAGCGGCGAGTTCTGGTTCGGCCTCGAACCCGGCAACGGGTACGACGTCTTCACCAAACTCCTCTACGGCATCCGGACCTCGCTGGGCATCTCGGTCGCCGTCACCCTCGCGACCGTGCTCACCGGGATCCTCCTCGGCGTCACGGCCGGCTACCTCGGCGGCAAGGCGGACTACTGGATCAGCCGGGTCATCGACTTCCTCCTCGCCTTCCCGTCCCAGCTGTTCTTCATCGCCAGCATGCCGGTCGTGGTCTCACTGTTCGTCAGCCCGCGCGACGAGACGCCCGTCTACGTCAGGGTGGTCGCCCTGATCCTCGTAATGTGGTTCCTGGGCTGGATGAGCCTCGCGCGGATCCTCAGAGGCACCACACTCGCCCTGCGGGAACGGGAGTTCATCGAGGCGGCCAAGGTCAGCGGGGCCCCGCCGTGGCGGATCATCCGCAAGGAGATCCTGCCGAACGTGGTCACGCCGATCCTGGTGCAGGGCACCTACATGCTCCCCAACTTCGTGACCGCCGAGGCCGGTCTGTCCTTCCTCGGCGTGGGCATCGTCGAACCGACGCCGGACTGGGGGCAGATGTTCTCCAAGGCGTCCACCGAGCTCGTGATGCAGAACGACATCACCTACATGTTCTTCCCCGGCATCTCGATGATCATCTTCATCGTGGCGTTCAACCTGCTGGGGGACTCCGTCAGGGACGCCTTCGACCCCAAGACGGCGCGCTGACGCACTGGTCGGCACCAAGCACCAGGCACTACGCACTAGGCAGTACGCACTTGGCACTAGGCAGTACGCACTTCGCAGTACCCACTTGGCACTACGCACTGGCACTTCCTTGGCACAGCACTGGTGACACACAGATGGGTGGAAACTGAGTGATGAGTAGGGGCGGACGCCACGTATACGCGGCAATCTCGGTGCTCGCGGCCGGCGCACTCGTGCTGACCGGGTGCAGCGAGGGCGGCAGCAAGGGCAGTGGCAACGACAAGGAACAGCAGGAGAACGCCGAACGGCAGCAGGCGGCCATCAAGTTCGGGGACGCCGCGGCGTCCAAGGGCCCCGCCGCCGAGGTCCCCGGCGCCAAGAGCGGCGGCACCATCTCGGTGCTGGCCCGCGACAGTTACGCCCACCTGGACCCGGCCCAGGTCTACGTCCAGGACGAGATGTCGGTCTCCCAGCTGCTGCACAGAGGGCTCACCGGCTACAAGGCGACCAGCAACGACGGCAAGAAGCACGAGGTCGTCGGCGACCTCGCCACCGACTCCGGCACCACCACGGACGGCGGCAAGACCTGGAAGTTCACGCTCAAGGACGGCATCAAGTTCGAGGACGGCTCCGCGATCACCTCGGCCGACGTCCGCCACACCTTCGAGCGGCAGTTCGCGTCCTTCATCAACCAGGGCCCGCCCTACATCCAGCAGTGGCTGGCCGACACCCCGGGCGCCGACTACCGCAAGCTGCTGCCGGACGGCCCGTACAAGGGCAAGCACCTGCCGGACACCATCCTCGAGACGCCGAACGAGAAAACGGTCGTCTTCAAGTTCAAGACGCCACACCCGGACCTGCCGTACGCCCTGGCCATGACGGGCTACGCCATCGTCTCCGAGAAGGGCGACACCAAGGAGAAGTACGACAAGGACCCGGTGGTGACCGGGCCGTACAAGATCCAGGAGTTCAAGTCCGGCAAGTCGATGGTGCTGGTGAAGAACACCAACTGGGACCCGGCCACGGACCCGCTGCGGCACCAGTACGTCGACCGGTTCAACATCACCTTCAACCAGCAGTACGAGGACTCCACCAAGGCGCTCCTCGCCGACAGCGGCACCGACCGGACCGGCGTCAGCTTCAGCAACGCCGTCGACGCGGGCAACCTCTCCAAGGTCCTGAACGACCCGAAGCTCAAGTCGCGCACCGTCGGCGGCTACCAGCCGTACGTCGGCCAGATGAACATCAACATGAGCCACCCGGAGATGAAGGAACTCAAGGTCCGTCAGGCCATCGCCTACGCCCTGCCGTCCACGCCGTTCGTGCGTGCCTACGGCGGCACCGACGCGATGGAGGTCGCGGGCGGCATCATCAGCCCGACCGTGAGCGGCTACGACCCGTCGTTCGACCCGTTCGGCAAGAAGAAGAAGCCCGCCGGTGACCCGGCCAAGGCCAAGAAGCTCCTGGAGGAGGCCGGCAAGGTCGGCCTGAAGCTGACCTTCGGCTACATCAACACCCCGGAGGGCCAGCAGTACTCCACCGCCATGGCGGCGGGCCTGGAGAAGGCCGGCTTCGACGTCCAGCGCCAGGAGATCCCGGCCGAGACGTACTACGACCAGGTCAGCAGGCTGGACAACAACTACGACATCTTCCACACCGCGTGGGGCGCCGACTGGCCGTCCGCCTCGACCGTGATCCCGCCGCTGTACGACGGACGCGGAATCGCCGAGGGCGCACAGAACTACTCCCAGGTCAACGACCCCAAGGTCAACAGCGAGATCGACCGGATCAGCAAGATCACCGACCCGGTCAAGGCCGCGGCCGAGTGGGAGAAGCTCGACAAGTACCTGCTCACGAAGGTCGTGAACGTCGTGCCGACCGGCTACTACAAGCAGACCCAGATCGCCGGGTCCAAGATCGGCGGCCTCGTCTACGACGACATCATCGCCGGCGTCGACCCGCGCCGCCTGTACGTCAAGTAACCCGCCCGCTCAGGCACCCGGTGCGCCCCGCGACGAGGGCGCACCGGGCGCCGTCCGGCCCGCCGACGTCTGAGAGCTGCCTGCCATGCTGCGCTTCCTGGTCCGCCGGTCCCTCGGCGCCGTCGTCATCCTCTTCCTGCTGAGCATCGTCACGTTCCTGCTGTTCTTCGGGATGCCGCGCGACCCGGCGCTCCTGATGTGCGGCAAGACCTGCACCCCGGCCAACCTGGAGAACCTGCACCGGGTGCTGGGCCTCGACAAGCCGATCCCCGAGCAGTACTGGATCTTCCTGACCAATCTCGTCACGGGCAGCGACGACTTCGCCCAGGGCCCCTGCCCCGCCCCCTGCTTCGGATACTCGTACCACTCCAACGAGCAGGTCTGGGGCACCCTGATGGACCGGCTGCCCACCACCCTCTCGCTCACCCTCGGCGGGGCGGTCTGCTTCCTGATCATCGGCCTGGGCGCCGGACTGATCGCCGCCTGGAAGCGCGGCACGATCGTCGACAAGAGCTTCACGGCCGGCGCGATGGTGATCAGCTCGATGCAGATCTACTTCCTCGGCCCGCTCGCCCTGGCGATCCTCGTCTACCAGACGCACCTGTTCGACAAGCCCGCCTACAACGAGTTCACCGAGAACCCGGGCGCCTGGTTCACCGGCCTGATCATCCCGTGGGTCGTCCTGTCCACGATCTTCGCCTCGCAGTACACCCGTATGGCCCGCTCGTCGATGATCGAGCAGCTCCAGGAGGAACACGTGCGCACGGCCCGCGCCAAGGGCATGTCCCGGCGGTACGTCTTCTTCCGCTACGCCTGGCGCGGCTCGCTGATCCCCATCGTCACCATCTTCGGCATCGACCTCGGCTCACTGCTCGGCGGCGCCATCATCACCGAGTACACCTTCGGGCTCCCGGGGCTCGGCCGGCTGGCGGTGGAGTCGGTGTTCTTCAGCGATCTGCCGCTCCTCCTCGGCGTGATGCTGTTCTCCGCCACCATGATCCTGCTCTGCAACATCGTCGTCGACGCCGCCTACGCCTTCATCGACCCGCGCGTGCGGCTTGCCTAGGAGCGCCTCGTCATGACCACTCTGACCAAGGAAGCCGGTGCTCCTTTCCCGGCCGATCCGGGTGCCTTTCTCTCGGTGCGGGACCTGCACGTCAGCTTCACGACGGAAGACGGTGTCGTACGGGCCGTCGACGGACTCTCCTTCGACCTGGAGCGCGGCAGGACGCTGGGGATCGTGGGCGAGTCGGGCTCCGGGAAATCGGTGACGAACCTGACGATCCTCGGCCTGCACAACCCGATGTTCACCACCGTCGAGGGCGAGATCCTCCTGGAGGGCCAGGAGTTGACCACCGCCCGGGAGTCCGAGCTGGAGAAGCTGCGCGGCAACAAGGTCGCCATGATCTTCCAGGACCCGCTCACCGCGCTGTCGCCGTACTACACGGTGGGCCGGCAGATCGCCGAACCGTATATGAAGCACATGCGCGCCTCGAAGAAGGCCGCCTGGGAGCGGGCGGTGGAGATGCTGGACAAGGTCGGCATCCCCAACCCGAGGCAGCGGGCGAAGGACTACCCGCACCAGTTCTCCGGCGGTATGCGCCAGCGCGCGATGATCGCGATGGCGCTGGTCTGCGACCCCGATCTGCTGATCGCCGACGAGCCCACCACCGCGCTCGACGTGACGGTGCAGGCCCAGATCCTGGACCTGCTGAAGTCGCTGCAACAGGAGTTCGGCTCGGCGATCATCTTCATCACCCACGACCTGGGCGTCATCGCCGACATGGCCGACGACATCATGGTGATGTACGCGGGCTCGGCGATCGAGCGCGGCACGGTCGACGAGGTGCTGCGGGCGCCCCAGCACCCGTACACCTGGGGTCTGCTGAACTCGATGCCGCGCCTGGACTCGGACCCCGCGGCCCCGCTGGCCCCGATCCCCGGCACTCCGCCGTCCCTGCTCACCCCGCCGTCTGGATGCCGCTTCCATCCTCGCTGTACGTTCCAGGAACGGGTCGGCGCAGCCCGCTGTGTCACCGAACGCCCCTTGCTCGGCCCGGACCGCGCCTCGGCCTGCCACCTCACGGCGGAGCAGAAGCGCACCATTTTCATCGACGAGATCAGGCCCCGACTGGGCTAGGAGGACCACGGAGATGACAGAGGACCTCGTCCTCCCCGCACCCCGCGAGGCCGCCGCTGAGGCGCCCGGCGAACCGCTGCTGGTGGTGGAGAAGCTCGTCAAGCACTTCCCGGTCAAGGGCGGCTTCCCGATCCGCCGCACGATCGGCCAGGTGCAGGCGGTGGACGGCATCGACCTGACCGTGCACGTCGGCGAGAGCTTCGGTCTGGTGGGGGAGTCGGGCTGCGGCAAGTCGACCACGGGCCGGCTGATCACCAAGCTGCTGGAGCCGACCGGCGGCAGGATCTCGTACCGCGGCAAGGACATCACGCGGGCCACCCGCAAGCAGCTGGCACCGATCAGGTCCGAGATCCAGATGATCTTCCAGGACCCGTACTCCTCCCTCAACCCGCGCCAGACGGTCGGCAAGATCATCTCGGGCCCGATGGAGATCAACGGGATCGAGCCGGAGGGGGGAAGGGAGAAGCGGGTCCGTGAGCTGCTGGAGATCGTCGGCCTCAACCCCGAGCACTACAACCGCTTCCCGCACGAGTTCTCCGGCGGTCAGCGCCAGCGCATCGGCGTCGCCCGGGCCCTGGCCCTGGAGCCGAAGCTGATCGTCGCGGACGAGCCGGTCTCCGCCCTCGACGTCTCCATCCAGGCACAGGTCGTGAACCTGCTCCAGAAGGTGCAGCAGGAACTCGGCATCGCGTTCCTGTTCATCGCCCACGACCTCGCCGTCGTACGGCACTTCTCGCAGCGCGTGGCGGTCATGTACCTCGGCAAGGTGATCGAGGTCGGCGACCGCGACTCCATCTACACCCGCCCCCGGCACCCCTACACCCACGCCCTGCTCTCCGCCGTGCCCGAGGTCAACGTGGCCGGCGAGGAGGCGACCCAGCGCGAGCGGATCCGTCTGGCCGGTGACGTGCCGTCCCCGATCTCACCGCCCTCCGGCTGCCGCTTCCGCACCCGCTGCTGGAAGGCGCAGGACAAGTGCGCCTCCGAGGAGCCGCCGCTCATCCAGATCTCCGGCAACCACGCGGGCCACCTGACGGCCTGCCACTTCCCGGAGGAGCCGACGACCGAGGCACGGGACGAGGACATCGTGCTGGATCCGGCGCTGGCCGCGTTGGAGGACCCGGACGACTAGCCGGAGCCGGACAGGTCCTGGACGGGGGATGTCAGTGGTCGGCGGTACGTTGGGCGCATGTCGATATCTGTTGGCCTCAGCCTTGACGTGTCCGGTCTGCAGCCCGGAGAGGAGACGGCGCGTGTCGCCGAGGCATTGACCGGGTTCCTCACCAAGAACGATCTCGAGAGGGACGTGACGGTGGGACAGGACCCGTCGGCGGGACAGGTCTCCGCGTGGAGCGAATACCCGATCATCGTGACCCGCTTCGGCAGTTGGGCCGACAAGATCGAGCAGGGGCTTCAAGACACCGTGCGTGCGGTCGCTCCCGCCGCACAGGCTGACATCCGATGGAGTTTCGAGGACGAGGACGACTAGGTCGTGTCCGCAAAGTCCCGTCGTCCGCCCGCGGGGCAGGCGGGACTTTGCGGACACGGCCTAGGACGTGTTCGAGCCGTGGGAGGCCCTCCGCGCCACGGTGATGATCTCGGGGGCGGCGGGTGTGAGCGGCCCCCGCGCCCAGTCGCCGTAGCGGTCGACGACGGTGAAACCGGCTTCGCGGAGGAAGCCGGACAGGGCGTCCACGTCGAGGAAGCGGAGGGTGGTGCGGCTGACGGCGGGCGCAGGCCAGGTGTCGCAGTCGAACGTCTCGGCGAAGGTGACGCGGTCTCCGACGACGGGCCCCTCGACCTCGTGCCGCACACGGACGACGCGCCCCTCCCTGTCGGTGATCTGACGCACCCGGTCCGGCGTCCACGTCTCCCAGGTCCGCGCGGCCGGATTCCGCGTCTCGAACACGAACCGCCCGCCGGGACGCAGGGCCTCGTGCACGACGCGCAGCGCTTGGCGCAACTCCTCGTCGCACACGAGCACTTGAAACGCGTGCCCGGTCATCACGACCAGATCGAACCCCGCTCGCCGGCCCCAGGTCCGCAGATCTCCGAGCACCCACTCGACACCACCGCCGTGCCGCCTGGCCTGCACCAGCATGGCGGCTGCCGGATCGAGCCCCACGAGCCGCCCAGGGTGACCGCCGGCACGGGCCCGCCGGAGCAGCCGACCCGTACCGCACCCGACATCGAGCACCGAGTCGGCGGACATCACGAGACCGAGGTAGAAGTCGTCCCCCGGCCCCCAGGGGTTGAGGGCGTCGTACAACGCGGCGAGCGCGAGATCCGCGAACGACCGATCGACCATCGCGGCAGTGTTTCACAACGGCCGTACAGCGGTGGCCGTTTCAGGCCCTTCAGCGCACGACTCGCCCCCGCAGCACAATCCGCCGAGGATGCCGTAGCACCCCCGGCTCGAGCCGCGGATCCGCGTCGTACACGGTGACGTCGGCGAGCCCTCCTTCGACCAGCCCCGGCAGCCCCAGAAAGTCCCGCGCCGCCCAGCTCGCCGCCCCCACCGCCACGTCGGCGGGCAGCCCGGCGGCGATGAGGTGCTCGACCTCGGTGGCGACGTTGCCGAAGGGCGCGGAGTCCGTGCCGGCGAGGACGGTGACGCCGGCGTCGTGGGCCTCGCGGACACGGCGGATCATGATGCGGTGGCCTTCGTGCCAGAGCCGGCCGCGGGGGTTGTCGATGATCCGGGGTGCGCGGCGGGCGAAGGGGGTGAGGGTAGGGACGTAGGCCGCCCCATGCGCGGCCATCAGCCCCACGCACTCCTCCGGCATCCCCATGCCGTGCTCGATCGAGTCGACGCCCGCGCGGGCCGCGTTGAGCACGCCCTGGGCGGACTGACAGTGCGCGGCGACCCGCCCTCCGGCCGCGTGCACCGCGTCGGTGACGGCGCGCAGGATGTCGTACGGCACCGGGTCCGCCTCGAAGTCCCAGTCGCCCATGAGCTTGCACCAGCCGTCACGGGCCTTGGCCTCGGCGACAGCGGCCGCCACCAGGTCGTCGGTGACCGTGTGGAAGCCGGCGCTCTTCGACAGCCCCGCCCAGGCCAGCCAGCGCCCGGCCGTGATCATGCGCGGTGTGTCGGGCGCGTCCCGCATGCCGGCCGGTATCTCCCCGAGCAGTCCCGGGAACCGCAACGCCGTCGTCCCGGCGTCCCGGTGCGCGGCGACCTGCTCGGCGAACACGCCGGGGTCGAAGGCGGGTTCGTCCTCGGACGGGGATCCCGGATGCGTGTGTACGTCGACGAGGCCGGGGAGCAGATAGCCACCGTCCGCCACCGTGTCCGCCTCGATCGAGGGGCGGTCGAAGGTGATGCGGTCGCCGAGGATCCAGAGGTCACGGGCGATGCCGCTTGGGAGGACGGTGCCGTGCAGGTGAAGGGCCACCTCGTCAACGTAGTCGCTCCCGCGCCCTGACTTGGATGAGACCACGCAAGGCAAGGGCCCGTCCCCACAGAACGTGAGCACGGGCCCTCCTTCTCCAGAGGCGCTGCGTCAGGCCGCCGGCTGAGAGTCCTTCGACAGACGGGGCGCGGCGGTCGCGTCGGCCGTCTCCGGGTAGTGGCAGGCCGTCAGGTGGCCGGGCTTGTTGCCCTCGGCCTGGACCAGCGGCGGGGCCTCGGTGGCGCACTTCTCCGTCGCCTTCCAGCAGCGCGTGCGGAAGCGGCAGCCGGAGGGCGGGTTGATGGGCGAGGGTACGTCGCCCTGGAGCCGGATGCGCTCGCGGGCCGGGGCCTCGTCCACCGTCGCCTCGGGTACGGCCGACAGCAGCGCCCGGGTGTAGGGGTGGCGCGGGTTGCCGTACAGGTCCTCGCGGTCGGCGATCTCGACGATCTTGCCGAGGTACATGACCGCCACGCGCTGCGAGAAGTGCCGTACGACGGCGAGGTCGTGGGCGATGAACAGGAACGCGATGCCGAGTTCCTGCTGGACCTTCTGGAGCAGGTTCACGACCTGTGCCTGGATGGAGACGTCGAGGGCGGAGACCGGCTCGTCCGCGACGATCAGCTTCGGCTCCAGGGCCAGGGCCCGGGCGACGCCGATGCGCTGGCGCTGACCGCCGGAGAACTCGTGCGGGAAGCGGTTGTAGTGCTCGGGGTTGAGGCCGACGATCTCCAGCAGCTCACGGACCCGCTTCTCGCGGCCGCCCTCCGGCCTGATGTCGTTGATCTCCATCGGGCCCGAGATGATCTTGCCGACCGTCTGGCGCGGGTTCAGCGACGCGTACGGGTCCTGGAAGATCATCTGGATCTCGGAGCGGACCGGCGCCAACTGCTTGCGGTTGGCGTGCGTGATGTCCTTGCCCTGGTACGAGATCTTGCCGCTGGTGGGCTCCAGCAGGCGCGTGATCAGCCGGCCCGTGGTCGACTTGCCGCAGCCGGACTCGCCGACCAGGCCGAGGCTCTCGCCCTCGTTGACCTGGAAGTCGAGACCGTCGACGGCCTGGACGTGGCCGACCGTGCGGCGGATCGGGAAGCCGCCCTTGATCGGGAAGTGTTTGGTCAGCCCGGAGACGTCCAGGAGGGGAGTGGTGCTGCTCATGGTGGTGAAATCCCGTCTCTTGTACGTCAGTTGGCCGCGCTGCCGGCCAGGTCGGAGAAGTACTCGCCGCGCTGCTCGGCGGTGAGGTGGCAGGCGGAGCCCCGTCCGTCGACGATCTCCAGCAGGGGCCGCTCCGACGAGCACAGCCCCCCGTCGACCTTCTCGGCGAACGCGCACCGCGGGTGGAAACGGCAGCCCGACGGCGGGTTCAGCAGCGACGGAGGCGAACCCGGGATCGGGTTGAGCGGCACGTCCACCGGGTGGTCCAGGCTCGGCATCGAGCTCAGCAGGCCCCAGGTGTAGGGGTGCTGAGGGTTGCTCAGCACCTCCTTCTTCGACCCACGCTCCACGCACCGGCCGCCGTACATCACCAGCACGTCGTCCGCGATGTCGGCGATGACACCGAGGTCGTGCGTGATGAAGATGATCGCCGTGCCGAACTCCTTCTGGAGGTCCTTCAGGAGGTCCATGATCTGCGCCTGGACGGTCACGTCGAGGGCCGTGGTCGGCTCGTCCGCGATCAGCAGCTCCGGGTCGCAGACCAGCGCCATCGCGATCATCGCGCGCTGGCGCATACCGCCGGAGAACTGGTGCGGGTAGTCGTCGACGCGGACCTCGGGCTGCGGAATGCCGACCCGCTTCAGCATCTCGATCGCCCGCTCCCGGGCCGCCTTCTTGGAGCAGCCCGTGTGCTTGCGGTAGGTCTCGCCGATCTGCTTGCCGATGGTGTGGTACGGCGACAGCGAGGTCAGCGCGTCCTGGAAGATCATCGACATCTTGTTGCCGCGGAGCTTCTCCAGCGTCTTCTCCGAGGCGCCGTTCAGCTCTTCGCCGTCCAGGGTGATGGAACCCTCGACCGTGGTGCTGTCCGGGTTGTGCAGGCCCAGGATGGTCAGGTTGGTGACCGACTTGCCGGACCCCGACTCACCCACGATGCCCAGCGTCTTGCCGCGTACGAGGTCGAAGGACAGACCGTCGACGGCCTTGACGGTGCCGTCCTCGGTCGAGAAGTGCACCTTCAAGTCCTTGATGGAGAGGAAGGGCTGCTGATCGGTGCTCGTCACGGGGACGCTCCAGTGAGGGGTGATGCGGGGTAGCTGGTGGGGGCGGGGTCAGGCGAGCCTGATGCGGGGGTCGATCAGGGCGTAGCACGCGTCGACGACGATGTTGGCGAGTACCACGAAGGTGGCGGTGACCACCATCACCCCGAGGAGCATGGGCAGGTCGTTGTTCGTCGCCGATTTGACGGCCAGCATGCCGATGCCCTGGATGCTGAAGGTCTGCTCGGTGATCATGCCGCCGCCGAGCAGTACGCCCATGTCGATGCCGAAGATGGTGACGATCGGGCCCATGGCCCCGCGCCAGGCGAAACGGAAGAACACATTGGGACGGGACAGTCCCTTCGCCCGGGCCGTGCGGACGTAGTCCTCGTTGAGCTGCTCGACCATCTGGGAGCGCGTCATACGTGTGTAGTTCGCGGTGAAGATCAGCGCCAGGATCAGCCATGGCAGCAGCAGTCCAGCGAACCATTCGGCCGGGTTCTCGGAGAACGGCGTGTAACCGGGCTGGTCAAGGACGTGCCACTGGTACACGAAGAAGTACAGGGCCAGCGTGCCCACGAAGTAGATCTGCATGGACGAGGCGACCAGCGAGGCACCGCTCGCGATCTTGTCGGTGGCCTTGCCCTGCTTCACGGCGGCCAGCATGCCGGCGCCGACACCGAAGACCAGGAACACCACGGACGAGCCGATGAACAGCGAGAAGGTCGTCGGGAACCGGTCCAGGATGGTGGCGAGGACGGGCTCGCGGTTGACGAACGAGTAGCCCAGGCACGGCGCGTCACAGGTGCCGAAGCCCGGGTACTCCCGGCCGAGGAAGATGCCCGAGAGCCAGTGCCAGAACTGGACCGGCATCGGATCCGCGATCCCCATGTTGTGGCGGATCAGCTCCAGCGTCTCCGGCGTGCAGAGCTTGCCGCAGGCGATCCGGGCCGGGTCGCGCGGCACCGCGTAGAAGAGCATGAACGTGACCGCGCTGATGATCAGCAGCGTGATCACGGCGCCGAGGAGCCGGCGGACTAGGAAGCGAAGCATGGGGAGTGGCTTTCCTGGGAGGGCCGTCGTGCGGAAAGGCCGGACCGGGGATCACCCGGGGGCCCGGTGGACGAGCCGAGGGTGGGGCGGCACACGGCCGCCCCACCTCTCAGGGGTGGATCAGGACTTGACGTACATCTTGTAGAGCATGCTGCCGTCGAAGTTCGGGTCCATCTTCACGTTGCCGAGCTTGGATCCGTGCATGTAGATGCGGCGCATGTACACGTCGGGGATGAAGGCGCCGGTCTCGGTGACCTGCTTGTCCAGGGCGGCCCACATCTTGTTGGCCTTGTCCTGGTCGGTCTCGGCGGTCGCGGCCTTGATGGCAGCGTCGATGGCCGGGTCCTTCAGGTGCGAGTAGTTCTGGCCCTGGTCGACGACGTTCTTGCTGTCGAACAGCGGCTGGAACACGGAGTAACCGGTCGGCCAGTCGGAGGACCAGCCGCCCCAGTAGACGTCGAACTGGTTGTCCAGCTTGCCGATCTGGTCGTACCAGGTGGTGGAGTCGATGCCCTTGGTGACGACCTCGAAGCCGGCCTCCTTCAGGGCGTTCTCGATGACGACCTTGATCTTCGCCTGCTGCGGGTCCTGCTGGTAGGCGTAGACGACCTTGTAACCGGACTTGCCGGCCTTCTTCAGGATCTCCTTGGCGGCCTTCGGGTCGCCCTCGGGCTTCGCCAGCTTGCCCCAGACGTCCTGCGACTCGTAGCCGGCGACGAGCGGGCTCATGATGCCGGTCGCGTAATCACCGCGGACCTGGCCACCGAGCAGCTGACGGATGCCGGCGGTCGGCCACGCCTTGATGAGGGCCTCACGGACGGCCTTGTCCTTGACCCGGCTGGTGTTGATCCAGTAGCAGCTGACGCCGCTGCCGAGCTCCGAGAAGACCCGGTCCTTGGCCTCGGTCTGCGCCTTCTGGATGCGCTCCTGCGGGATGGTGCGCCAGCTGGTGGCGTACTGGTCCTTGCCGGAGTCGGCCAGCAGACGGTCGATGGCCGTCAGCTGCTCGATGCCGAAGGTGAAGTCGAACTGGTCCGGGTAGGCGTTGCGGATCGGGTCGGTGGCCGGGTCCCAGTTCTCGTTGCGGACCAGGGTCATCGACTTGTCGGTGACGTGCGACTTGATCTTGTAAGGACCGTTGGAGACAGGCTTCTTGTCGTAGTCCTGCTTGGTGTCCTTCTTCACCGGGGTCGGCGCGTAGGAGTGCATCGCCACGACGTAGTTGAAGTCGGGACGCGCCTCGGAGAGGTGGAAGGTGATGGTCTTCCCGCTGGTCTCGATCGACTTCAGGTGCTTGCCGCCGTACGGGCCCGGGTACGACTTGCGGTACTCCGCCGAGCCGGTCAGCCAGGTCTGGACGTAGAAGGCGCCCTCGGTGACGAAGTTGGCGAAGCAGCGCTCGATGCCGTGGCGGACGTCGTCGACGGTGACGTCGGAGCCGTCCTCCCACTTGATGCCGTCCTTCAGGGTGAAGGACCAGGTCTTGCCGCCGTCCTTCATGGTGCCCGTGTCGGTGGCGAGGTCGCCGACCAGCGTCATGGAACCGTCGTCGGCGATCTTGTAGCCGGTCAGGGTGCGGGAGAGGACCATCGCCGCGAGCGAGTTCCACGCGTAGTAGATGCGCTGCGGGTCGAGGTGCGAGAAGTCGTCGTCGTTCAGCAGGTAGACGGTGCCGCCCTTCTTCGCACCGGAGACCTCGGGAGCCGGGCCCTTGGAGTCCTCGGCGGTGCCGATCTTGACGACGGTCGCGTTGGCCTTGGCCGCCTCCTGCTTGCCGCCACCACCGGCGTTGTTGGTGGTGTCGCCGCTGCTGCACGCGGACAGCACGGAGCTGGACGCCGCCACGACACCGGTGGCAATGAGGAAGTTTCTACGCGAGAAGGACATCGCAATCCTGCCTTCGAAATGTGAGTGATGAGAGAGATCCGGCACCCCGGCGCCTTCGCCGTGGTCCTGAAAAGGGCCGGAGCTAACGCTTGGTCTTCGGGTCCAGTGCGTCGCGCACCGAGTCGCCGAGGAGGTTGAACGCCAGAACGAAGATCACCATGGACAGGCCGGGGAAGAGCAGGAAAGTGATGTCGTCCTGGTACACCTTGGCAGCCTGGCCGATCATGACGCCCCAGTCCGGCGTCGGGTCCTGGATGCCCACGCCGAGGAAGGCGAGACCGGCCTCCGTGGTGACCATCGCCGGGACGCTGAGGGTTGCCTGGATCAGGATCGGCGTCCAGAGGTTCGGCAGCAGTTCCTTGAAGATGATGCGCACCGGAGACGCGCCCGTGACCTTGGCTGCCTCGACGAACTCCCGCTCGCGCAGGGCCAGTACCTGGCCGCGCAGCAGTCGGGCGATGGAGGCCCAGCCGAAGACGGTGAGCAGGCCGACGAGGCAGACGACGGTGAGCCAGGTGGGCGTGTTCTCGTCGGCGGCCACGAACAGGGCGAGCACCACGGGGGTGAAGGCCACGAAGAACAGCTGCGAGGGGAACGCCAGCAGGATGTCGATGATCCGCCCGATGAACCAGTCCGTCTTGCCGCCCACATAGCCGGCGGTGACGCCCAGGGTCACACCGATGATCACGACAAGGAGCGTGATGGCCGTGGCGATGAGCAGGGAGTTGCGGATCCCGTAGAGCAGGAAGGTGAACAGGTCCCGGCCCAGCCCCGGCTCGATACCGAACCAGAACTCGCTGTCGATACCACCGTTGGGCTTCACCGGGAAGCCGTTGTCACCCAGCAGTCCGGGGGTGCTCAGGCCGTACGTCGTGTACGGATCCTTCCCGTACAGCTTGGCTATCAGTGGCGCGCACAGCGCGATCACGAAGAAGAAGATCACGATGCATGCCGCGGCGACGCCCGTGCGGTCCCGCTTGAAGCGACGCCAGGCCAGCTGTCCCGGGGACTTGCTCTCGTTGGCCGAGGGGGCGGGAGAAGTGATCGACTTCTCGGCGCTCTCATCGGTTACCTCAAGCGGGGCAGCCGCTGATGGAGTTGGGGGGGTCATGGTGCTCCTGGCCCAAGGGAGGGTCTGAGTGACTCCGCAGGGCACGCTCCCCTACGGGCTACGCCGGACTTTTTCAACGCAATTCATTCAAGGTCAATAAATTCTCGGCCGACTTGGTTGTCTCTTTACGTTCTTTACCCTGCCTTGACCATTCCGTAGCTACGCGGGTAGCGCAACGTGATTGAGTTGTGCCTTGACTCGGACCAACTGGACTATTCGGGCAACGAGTTCGATATGCGGACGGTCCAGTGCCGAAATGTGTACATCCCGAGGGCGCAATCCAACGGTTCGGCATCGGATCGCGAAGATCCGTTGCGTGTTGCATCAAAGATCATCCGTCGGATGCGTGCATCCGGATGACGTGTCGCCCCATTGGGTCGGTCCGTGTGCGATATGCCCCCTTTGGATCGATATTGGCCCGTAATGGATCATTGCTCGATCAGCGGCCGGATCAGCGACCGGATCAGCAGCCCGATCAGCACCCGGACCGGCACCCGGAGGAGGCGCTCCATGCGCGAAGCCACGCACGCCAGATGGGCCGCATGCGCGGTGGTGCTCGCACTCGCGGCGGCGGGCTGCGGGAGCGGGGGCGGCAGTGCCGCCGACGGGGGCGCGGTGCTCAGCTCCTCGTGGACCGATCCGCAGAACCCGCTGGAACCCGCCAACACCAACGAGGTGCAGGGCGGCAAGGTGCTCGACATGATCTTCCGGGGGCTGAAGCGGTACGACCCGAAGACCGGCGAGGCCGAGAACATGCTCGCCGAGAAGTTCGAGACGACCGACTCGCGGAACTACACCATCACCGTCAAGGACGGCTGGACCTTCAGCAACGGGGAGAAGGTCACCGCCAGATCCTTCGTGGACGCCTGGAACTACGGGGCGAGCCTCAGGAACAACCAGAAGAACGCCTACTTCTTCAGCTACATCGAGGGTTACGACAAGGTCCACCCGGCGAAGGGCGAGCAGAGCGCCGAGACGATGTCCGGGCTGAAGGTGCTCGATGACCGGACCTTCACCGTCCGGCTCAGCCAGAAGTTCTCCAGCTTCCCCGACACCCTCGGCTACAACGCCTTCGTCCCGCTGCCCCGCGCGTTCTTCGACGACCACGCCGGCTGGCTGGCCAAGCCCGTCGGCAACGGGCCGTACGCCGTGGAGTCGTACACCAAGGGCTCGCAGATGCGCCTGACGAGATGGGACGCCTATCCGGGCCAGGACGCGGCCCGCAACGACGGCGTCACCCTCAAGGTCTACACGGACAACAACACGGCCTACACCGACCTGATGGCCGGCAACCTCGACCTCCTCGACGACATCCCGGCCCAGCAGCTCAGGAACGTCCGCAGCGACCTCGGCGACCGCTACCTCAACACCCCGGCCGGCATCATCCAGACCCTGGCCTTCCCCCACTACGACAAGGACTGGAACAAGCCCGGCTCGGTCAAGGTCCGCAAGGGGCTGTCCCGGGCGATCAACCGGGAGCAGATCACCCGGACCATCTTCCAGGGGACCCGCACTCCCGCCACCGACTGGACCTCGCCCGTCCTCGGCGCGGAGGGCGGCTACAAGAAGGGGCTGTGCGGTGAGTGGTGCGAGTACGACGCCGCCGCGGCGAAGAAGCTGATCGAGGAGGGGGGCGGGCTGCCCGGCGGGCAGGTGAAGATCACGTACAACGCGGACACCGGCTCCCACAAGCTGTGGGTGGACGCCGTCTGCAACTCCATCAACAACGCCCTCGGCAACGACCGGGCCTGCGTCGGCAACCCGATCGGCACCTTCGCCGACTTCCGGAGCAAGTCCACGACCCAGAAGCTCTCCGGGCCCTTCCGGGCGGGCTGGCAGATGGACTACCCGCTGCCCCAGAACTTCCTCCAGCCGCTCTACTACACCAACGCCTCCTCCAACGACGGCAAGTGGTCCAACGAGGAGTTCGACAAGCTGGTCGACCAGGCGAACGCCGAGACGGACGTCGCCAAGGCCGTGGAGACCTTCCAGAAGGCCGAGGAGGTCGTCCGGGACAACATGGCGGCCATCCCGCTCTGGTACCAGAACGGCAGCGCCGGCTGGTCCGAGCGGCTGTCGAACGTGGCCCTCAACCCGTTCAGCGTCCCGGTGTACGACCAGATCAAGGTCGGCTGAGCCCGCCATGGGGCAGTACGTCGTACGGCGCCTGCTGCAGATGATCCCGGTCTTCGTCGGGGCGACCCTGCTGATCTTCCTCATGGTGAACGTGATGGGCGACCCCGTCGCGGGCCTGTGCGGCGACCGGCAGTGCGACCCGGCGACGGCCGCACGGCTGAGGCAGGAGTTCGGCCTCGACCAGCCGGTGTGGCAGCAGTACCTGACCTACATGGGCAACGTCTTCACCGGGGACTTCGGTACGGCGTTCAACGGCCAGGAAGTCACCGAGCTGATGTCCACGGCCTTCCCGGTCACGCTCCGGCTCACCATCGTGGCGATCGTCTTCGAGATCGTCATCGGGATCACGCTGGGCGTCGTCACCGGCCTGCGCCGCGGCCGCCCCGTCGACACCGGCGTCCTCCTCCTCACCCTCGTCGTGATCTCCGTCCCCACCTTCGTCACCGGCCTGCTGCTCCAACTGCTGCTCGGTGTGGAATGGGGCTGGATCCGGCCGTCCGTCTCCCCGGCCGCCCCCTTCGACGAACTGCTCCTGCCCGGCCTCGTCCTCGCCTCGGTCTCCCTCGCGTACGTCACCCGTCTGACCCGGACGTCCATCGCGGAGAACCGGCGCTCCGACTACGTCCGCACGGCCATCGCCAAGGGCCTGCCCCGGCACCGGGTCGTCACCCGGCACCTGCTGCGCAACTCCCTCATCCCCGTCGTCACCTTCATCGGCGCCGACATCGGCTTCCTCATGGGCGGCGCGATCGTCACCGAGCGGATCTTCAACATCCACGGCGTCGGCTACCAGCTCTACCAGGGCATCCTGCGCCAGAACACCCAGACCGTCGTCGGTTTCGTGACGGTGCTGGTCCTCGTCTTCCTCCTCTGCAGCCTGGTCGTCGACCTCCTGTACGCCGTACTCGACCCGAGGATCCGCTATGCCTGACCAGCCGTTCCCCTCCGACGGGACGATCTCCGGCGGCGCCACGGCCGGCGCGATGCACCTGGCCGCCAGTGAGGCGGAGGCCCTGGAGCGGCCCCTCGGCGGGCGGGCGCCCGTGGAACCGGAGCCGGCGGCCGTCTCCGCCGAGCGACCCCGCAGCCTGTGGTCCGACGCCTGGCGCGACCTGCGCCGCAACCCGGTCTTCATCGTCTCGGGCCTGATCATCGTCTTCCTGGTCTTCGTCTCGCTGTGGCCGTCGGCGATCGCCTCCGGCAGCCCCCTCAAGTGCGACCTCGCCAAGTCCCAGCAAGGCTCGGCGCCCGGCCATCCCTTCGGCTACGACGGACAGGGCTGCGACGTCTACACGCGCACGGTCTACGGCGCCCGTACGTCCGTCGTGGTCGGTGTCTGCGCCACGCTCGGGGTCGCCGTGCTCGGCTCGGTGCTGGGCGCGCTGGCCGGCTTCCTGGGCGGGCTGTGGGACTCGTTCCTCTCCCGGATCACCGACATCTTCTTCGCCATCCCGGTCGTCCTCGGCGGCCTGGTCCTGCTGTCGGTGGTGACCAGCAACTCGGTCTGGCCGGTGATCGGCTTCATCGTGCTGCTCGGCTGGCCGCAGCTCTCCCGGATCGCGCGCGGCGCGGTCATCACCGCCCAGCAGAACGACTACGTCCAGGCCGCCCGCGCCCTGGGCGCCTCCAACTCCCGGGTCCTGCTCCGCCACATCGCGCCCAACGCCGTCGCCCCGGTGATCGTGGTCGCGACGATCGCGCTCGGCAGCTACATCGCCCTGGAGGCGACCCTGTCCTACCTCGGCGTGGGCCTGAAACCCCCGAGCGTCTCCTGGGGCATCGACATCTCGGCGGCCTCCCCGTACATCCGCAACGCCCCGCACGCCCTGCTGTGGCCGTCCGGAGCGCTGGCGATCACCGTCCTCGCGTTCATCATGCTCGGCGACGCGGTGCGCGACGCCCTGGATCCGAAGCTGAGGTGACGGCGTGATGGTGTGCACGGTGACGTGGTGCGCGCCCCGAAGGGGCGCGGGGCCGGGTCGACGCGCGGCTTCCGCCGTACCGGCGCGACCCGCCGCGACGGAGCCGCGGACGAGGCGGCCCGTTGTGGCACCCCCAGCGGAGCGCATGGTGCGCGACGCCCCGACCCGAAGCTGAGGTGAGCCGGCGCATGCTGCTCGAAGTGCGGGATCTGCACGTGGAGTTCAGGACCCGGGACGGTGTCGCGAAGGCCGTCAACGGGGTCAGCTACGCCGTGGAGTCCGGCGAGACCCTCGCCGTGCTCGGTGAGTCCGGCTCCGGGAAGTCCGTCACCGCGCAGGCGATCATGGGCATCCTCGATATGCCGCCCGGCCGGATCACCGGCGGCGAGGTCCTCTTCCAGGGCAGGGACCTGCTGAAGCTGAAGGAGGAGGAGCGGCGCAGGGTCCGCGGCGCCGAGATGGCGATGATCTTCCAGGACGCGCTGTCCTCGCTGAACCCCGTCCTCACCGTCGGCGACCAGCTCGGCGAGATGTTCGTGGTGCACCGGGGGATGTCGCGCAAGGACGCCCGCGCGAAGGCCGTCGAGCTGATGGACCGCGTGCGCATCCCGGCCGCCGGGGAACGCGTCAGGCAGTACCCGCACCAGTTCTCCGGCGGTATGCGCCAGCGCATCATGATCGCGATGGCCCTCGCCCTGGAACCCGCCCTCATCATCGCCGACGAGCCCACCACCGCCCTCGACGTCACCGTCCAGGCCCAGGTCATGGAACTGCTCGCGGAGTTGCGGCGCGAGTACGCCATGGGGCTGATCCTCATCACCCACGACCTCGGCGTGGTCGCGGACGTCGCCGACCGGATCGCCGTGATGTACGCGGGCCGGATCGTCGAGACGGCTCCGGTCCACGACCTCTACAAGGCGCCCGCCCACCCATACACCCGAGGCCTGCTGGACTCCATCCCGCGCCTGGACCACAAGGGCCAGGAGCTCTACGCCATCAAGGGCCTGCCCCCCAACCTCATGGACATCCCGCGGGGCTGCGCCTTCCACCCCCGCTGCCCGATGGCCCGGGACGTGTGCCGCACCGACGTACCTCCGCTGAGCGAGGTCTCCGAAGTGCGGGGCAGCGCCTGCCACTTCTGGAGGGAGTGCCTGAATGGCTGAGGCGATTCTGGAGGTCAGCGGCCTCGTCAAGCACTACCCGCTCACCCGGGGCGTCCTGCGCAGAAAGGAGATCGGCTCGGTCAGGGCGGTCGACGGCGTCGACTTCACCCTCCACCGCGGCGAAACCCTCGGCATCGTCGGCGAGTCCGGCTGCGGCAAGTCCACGGTCGCCCGGATGCTGGTCAACCTCGAACGGCCGACGGCCGGCGCGATCAAGTACAAGGGCGAGGACATCACCAGACTGTCCGGCCGCGCCCTGAAGGCCGTACGGCGCAACATCCAGATGGTCTTCCAGGATCCGTACACATCCCTCAACCCGCGGATGACGGTCGGCGACATCATCGGGGAGCCCTACGAGATCCACCCCGAGGCGGCCCCGAAGGGCGACCGGCGCAGGAGGGTGCGGGAGCTGCTGGACGTGGTCGGTCTCAACCCCGAGCACATCAACCGCTACCCGCACCAGTTCTCCGGCGGCCAGCGCCAACGCATCGGCATCGCCCGGGGGTTGGCCCTGCGCCCGGAGATCATCGTCGCCGACGAACCGGTCTCCGCCCTCGACGTCTCCGTCCAGGCCCAGGTCATCAACCTGATGGACCGCCTGCAGAACGAGTTCGAGCTCTCCTACGTCTTCATCGCCCACGACCTGTCGATCGTCCGGCACATCTCCGACCGGGTCGGGGTGATGTACCTCGGAAGGATCGTGGAGATCGGCAGGGACGCGGAGATCTACGACCACCCCACGCACCCCTACACCCAGGCGCTGCTCTCCGCGGTCCCCGTCCCCGACCCGGAGGCCCGCGCGCACCGCGAGCGCATCATCCTGGCGGGCGACGTCCCGTCCCCGACGAACATCCCCTCCGGCTGCCGTTTCCGCACCCGCTGCTGGAAGGCCCGGGACCGCTGCGCCCAGGAGGCGCCGGCCCTCGCGGTGCCGCCGCACCTCGCCGATCCGGCCGGGCCCGCGGCGCACGACTCGGCCTGTCATTTCGCCGAGGTGAAGCGGGTGGTGCTGCCCGAGCCGGCGCCATAGCCGTACAAACGCACCCGAATCGCGTTAACACGCAGGCAACTTCATCGACCCGGTCCCGATATACGGACGCGTCAGGCTGTACAGCGTACGGCCGTGCGGGTGCCGTAAACGGACCGGGGTGCGCCATGTCACCCCGGTCCGTTGCTGTGCGGCATCGGCTCGGGTTTCGACGAGTGCGCCGATCAGCGGGCGGCCGAGGGGCAGGACGGCATCACGGTCTTCGCCGCGTGGCCGGCCGTCGGCGGCTGCTCCTCGCCCTTGCCGCGGTGTTGCGCTACTGGAAGACCGGTGTCGCCCACCTCCTGCTCACCGGTCTTCCGCTCGTGGCCGTCCTCGGCCGGTCGGTCGACTGACCGGGCCGAGGGGCTCAGTTCAGTCCCAGTGACCGCTTCAGGAAGTCCACCTGGAGCAGCAGCAGGTTCTCCGCGACCTGCTCCTGCGGGGTCATGTGCGTCACCCCGGACAGCGGCAGCACCTCGTGCGGCCGGCCGGCGGCCAGCAGGGCTGAGGACAGCCGCAGGGCGTGCGCGACGACCACGTTGTCGTCGGCCAGACCGTGCACGATCATCAGCGGCCGGTGCGGCTCGGCGGGGGAGGAGAGGCCGTCGTCCGTGATGAGCGAGCTCTTGGCGTACGACTCCGGCTGACCGGCCGGGTCGCCCAGGTAGCGCTCCGTGTAGTGGGTGTCGTAGAGGCGCCAGTCCGTGACCGGCGCGCCCGCGATGCCCGCGTGGAAGACGTCCGGGCGGCGCAGCACCGCCAGTCCCGCCAGCCAGCCGCCGTACGACCAGCCGCGGATCGCCACCCGGGACAGATCGAGGGGGTGCGACTTGGCGAGGTCCTGGAGCGCGTCGACCTGGTCGTCGAGCGAGACCGTGAAGTCACCGCGCACGGCCTTCTCCCAGGCGGGCGAGCGGCCCGGCGTACCGCGCCCGTCCGCGACGACCACGGCGAACCCCTGGTCGGCGAACCACTGCGAGGTCAGGTGGGCGTTGTGCGCGGCGACCACCCGGGGGCCGTGCGGTCCCCCGTAGGGATCCAGCAAAACCGGGAGCGGGGTGTCACCGGCGTAGTCCCGAGGCATAAGCACGGCGCACGGGATGCGGCGTGCGCCCCCTTCGGTGAGGGTCACGCGCGGGGTCAGACCGGGATCTTCGGCATGCGACGGGACCGCCGCAATCGGCTTTCCTTCGCGCAGGACCCGTACCCGAGACCCGGGCCGGTCGAGGGTGTGGGACACCAGCACCGTCACGCCCCCCGCGCGCACCGCGGAGTGCACGCCGGGCTCCTGTGACAGGCGCTCCACGCCGAGCTCGTTCACCCGGTACACATGCACCTCGCCGATCTCCGGATCGGCCGCCGCCTCACCGGCGGACGCCGAGATCAGCACGTCGTCGTCGGAGACGTCCAGCACCGCGCGGACGTGCAACTGCGGTCCTGTCAGCGGGCGTTCGCCCACCGCGAGCACCCGCGCGCCGCCCTCGTCGGCGATCCGCACGAGCTGCCCGGAAGGGGACCAGCAGGGCACCCCAGGGAAAAGATCCAGCCATTGTGGATCTTCGTCCGCGTGCACCATCCGGGTGGCCCCCGTCGCCGTGTCCACGGCCAGGAACAACTGGCTGCGCTGGTCCCGCGCCTGGACGAGAACCAGCGGCGCACCCGCCGCTGACCAGTGCACTCGCGCCAGATAGGGGTACCGCGCCCGGTCCCACGAGACCTCCGTGCGTACCCCGTCCAGACCGATCACGAACAGCCGTACGTCCGCGTTCCCGGTGCCCGCCGCCGGGTACGCGACCCGCCTCGGCTCGCTCTCCGGACGCGCCGGATCGGCGATCCACCACCGGCGCACCGGCGTGTCGTCCGCGCGCGCCACGAGCAGCCGGTCCGACTCCGGACCCCACCAGAAGCCTCGATGGCGCCCCATCTCCTCGGCCGCGATGAACTCGGCCAGTCCATAGGTGACCCCGTCCGACTCCGGCTCGGCGAGCGCACGGTCGCCCGCCCCCTCGGCGCCCACCACCCGCAGGGCGCCCTGCGCGACATACGCGACGTGCCGTCCGTCGGGGGAGGGGCGCGGGTCGATCACCGGTCCGGGGACCGGGAGTTCGCGTGCCGTGCCGGCTCGCAGCTCCGCCGTGAAAAGCCGCCCTGACAAGGCAAAAGACGCCAACTCGACGGCGCTGTCGGTGGCGTGGGAGACGATGCCGGCGCCGGCCTCACGGCTGCGTTCGCGCCGCGCCCGCTCCTCCGGCGAGAGGTCCTCCGACGCACCGCCCAGGAGGGCGCGCGGGTCGGCGGCCACGCGCTCCCCGCCGTCCGCGGTGTCGAGGACCCAGAGCGAATTCGCCGGGTCCGTGCCGGAGGTGGAGCGCAGGAACGCGACACGGCTGCCGTCGGGCGCCACCGTGAACGCGCGCGGCGCGCCGAGGGTGAACCGCTGGGTGCGGGCGTGCCGTCGGGGGAAGGACACAGGCTCGGTCGTCATGCCCCGACCATATTGGCCAGTGCGCCCCCTTGTGCGGCTGTGCGCCGATCGATGCGCACGCCCGGATAGTTATGATCACAACCGCATAGTGGGTATGAACCCGCTGGCTGCTGCATGGATTTATCTGCCCCCATAGTCCGACCCCCCGCGCCTGGGATTCTTGGAGGTGAGCCGCCGTGGCACTCTCGATTTCGGCGGTGGTGCTGCTGGCGATCATCGTCTTCCTGCTGATCAAGAAATCAGGGCTGAAGGCCGGCCACGCGGTCGTCTGCATGCTGCTCGGTTTCTACCTGGCGTCATCCACCGTCGCTCCCACCATCAGCGAGCTCACGACGAACATCGCGGGCATGATCGGCAGCATCAAGTTCTGAGCAGCGCCGCGCGCCGCTGTCGGTGCCGCCTCGTAGGGTGGGCTCCATGACGGAACTGCCATCCCCCACGCTCTTCGAGCAGGGGGGAACCCCATCGCGCTTCGCGCGTCGTCTGCTGCTCGTGCACGCGCACCCGGACGACGAGTCGATCAACAACGGCGCGACCATGGCCAAGTACGCGGCCGAGGGCGCCCGGGTGACCCTGGTCACCTGCACCCTCGGCGAGCACGGCGAGGTCATTCCCCCCGAGCTCCAGCACCTGACCGGCACCGAGCTGGGCGAACACCGCCTGGCCGAGCTCACCGCCGCGATGCGCGAGCTCGGCGTCGAGGACTTCCGTCTCCTCGGCGCCAAGGGGCGCTACGAGGACTCGGGGATGATGGGCATCGCCGACAACGACGACCCGGCCTGCCTGTGGCGGGCGGACGTGGACGACGCGGCCCGGGCTCTCGTCGAGGTGATCCTGGAGGTACGCCCCCAGGTGCTCGTCACCTACGACCCGGACGGCGGCTACGGGCACCCGGACCACATCCAGGCCCACCGCATCGCCATGCGCGCCGCCGAGCTGGCCGCCGAAGCGGGATGGCGGATCCCCAAGATCTACTGGAACCGCGTCCCGCGCACGGTCGCCGACGAGGCCTTCGCCCGGCTTCAGGCGGAGCTGCCCGGACTGCCCTTCGGCAAGGCCGCCACCGTCGAGGACGTACCGGGTGTCGTCGACGACGAGCGGATCACCACCGTGATCGACGGCACCGCCCACGCCACCGCCAAGGCAGCCGCGATGCGCGCCCACGCCACCCAGATCGAGGTCGCGCCCGGCGAGCGGTACTTCGCGCTCTCCAACGAACTCGCGCAACCCCTCTTCACCACCGAGTACTACGAGTTGGTGGGCGGGGAGCCGGTCCCGGCGCGGACGGAGTCCGACCTGTTCGCGGGTGTCCCTTTCGAGGAGGCGTCATGAGCTCGATGCTCGCGCAGCCGCTGAAGCTGAAGCGGCCTTCCGCCCTGCGGGCCCTCGCCCACCTCGGGCTCTTCCTGCTCGGCGCCGTGGTCGCGGTGGCCGGGGCGCTGATACAGCCCGCGTGGTTCCCGGGCGGTCTGCTCCTGGCGCTCGCGGGCGAGGCCGGGCTCTGTCTCGGCGGCGCCCGCGCGACGGCCGGCCGGGCCGGTGCCGTCGCACCCGCCGGCGGCTGGATGATCACCGTCATACTCCTCACCGCCAGCCGCCCCGAAGGGGACTTCCTCTTCGGCACGGGCGCCACCTCCTACCTCTTCCTGCTCGGTGGCATGGCGGTGGCTGTGATCTGCGCCACCCTCGCCCCGGTGCGGCAACCGGGCGACGACGGCGTCCGACTTGGCAATTGACGTACCACTTCTCCACGCCGCACTCGTGCGAGTCCCGTGTGGGTTTCCCTGGCGGTCGTGGGATACGGGCCAGAAGTGGCCAGTATGGTGGTGCGCGCCGCCGAGCCGCCCGAAGCAGTGAGGTACGGGCGGCGGAGCCAACCGGGAGAACCTGCCTTGAGTCGTGAAACTGACACTCCGTCCACCGGGCCCAACGGGCACGGCGGAGCCGCATACCCCTCGGGCACGCCGCCGTACGGGACCCCCATGGCTTCCGACAGCGGTGCGGACGCGGGTCGTTCGGCCACGCAGCCGGAGGAACGCAAGACCGAGACCACGCTGACGACCCGGATCCGGATCAACATCCCCGGATCGCGGCCCATTCCGCCGGTCGTCGTGCGCAAGCCCGTGGCCGAGGCCGAGAGTGCCGGGGCCGTCGCGGACACCGAGCCGCCGGCGCCGTCCGCGCCCACCGCCACGTCCACGGGCACCGTCGAGACTCCGGCCGAGCCCACGGGGCAGGCGGAGGAGAAGACGAGCGACTGGTTCGCGCCCCGCAAGTCCTCGGCGGGCAAGGGCGGTCAGGGCGGTCCGCCCAGCAACGGGGCCGGTCTGCCCGGCGGTTCGGGCCCCGGGGGCGGCGGTCCCGGTGGTGCGGGTGCGGGTACGGGTGCCGGGGCTTCCGGCGCCGGTGCCGGTGCGCCCGGCGGTGCGCGTCCCGGTGCCGGCCGGCCCGGTGGCGTGGTCGGTTCGATGAGCGTGCCCGGCGGTTCCCGCCCCGGCGGTACGGCGGGCGCGGGGCTCCCCGGCGCGACCGGCGGCCCCGTGGCTCCCGGGCACGGCGGCGGCACCGGTTCCTTCGACGTGACCGAGGCACTGGCGGCGAGCTCGCTGGGCAACGGAAACGGCAACGGCAACGGTTCCCGTCCCGGCGCCGAGACACGCCGTGACGACCTGCCGTACTTCTCGGAGAACGGTGGCCAGAACGGCCAGAACGGCCAGAACGGCCAGAACGGTCAGGACGGCCCGAACGGCCCGAACGGATTCGGCGCACAAGGCGGCCCCAAGAGCCCGAACGGCTTCGGCGCTTCCGCCGACTTCACCGCCCCGAACCCCTTCGACGCCGCAGGCGACTTCAGCACCCCCAACGGCTTCGACGGCTCCGGCGACTTCAACGGGCCGGACTACGGCGGCCCGAACGGCCGAGGCGGGCAGGGCGGCCCGCAGGGTCCCGCGGGCCCGACGACCGGTCCGGTCACCGGTGACGGTCCGGCGGTGCCGCCGATCGCCGGCGGCGGTCCCGGCGGCTCCGGTACGCGGGGGCGTCCGGGCGGTCCGGGCGGCTCCGGCGCTTCCGCAGGTCCGGGCGGACCGGGCGGTTCGGCTGCCACCGGGATCTTCACGGGTCCGGGTCGGCCCGGCGGTCCCGGCAGTGGTCTCGGCGGTGGGCCCGCCGGTCCGGGTGGTCCGGGAGGCCTGGGTGTCTCCGGTGGTCCCGCCGGTCCGGGCGGTGGCCTGAGCGACGACACCGCGATCCTCACCCCGCAGAAGCCGGCCCCCGAACCCGGCACCCCGCACTACGGCGGCGTCGCCGACAACGTCTCCGGCCACACCGTCACCAGCGGCATCCCCGTCGTCCCCCCGGGCGCCCAGAACGGTCCCTTCGGCGCGGGCACCACCGACGCACCGGCGCCGCACACACCCCCGAAGCTGCCCGAGCCGGGCTCGTCGGACGGCCCGGCCTCGCGCGCGCCCAAGAAGAAGGGCCGCAACAAGCTGGCGCTGGTCGGCGGCGGAGTGATCGTCCTCGCGGGCGGCGTCTACGGCGCCGGCCTGCTGATGGCCCACTCCGACGTGCCCAAGGGCACGAGCGTGCTCGGCGTCGACATCGGCGGCGGCACCCGGGACGAAGCGGTCAAGAAGCTCAACGACGCCTTCGACGAGCAGGTGAACAAGCCGCTCAAGCTGTCGGTCGGCGGCAAGACCGTCACGCTGGAGCCGGACAAGGCCGGGCTGCAGTTCGACATGCAGCAGACCGTCAGCAAGGCCGCGACCAGCGACTACAACCCGATCTCCGTCATCGGCTCGCTGTTCGGCCAGGAGCGGGTCGTCGACCCGGTCATGCCCACCGACGAGGAGAAGCTGCACGCAGCCCTGCAGGAGGTCTCCGGCGGTTCCGGCTCGGTGACCGAGGGCACGGTCTCCTTCAAGTCCGGCAAGGCGGTCGCCGTGTACGGCAAGGCCGGCCAGGGCATCGACGTCGCCAAGTCGACCACGGCGGTCGAGGAGGCGTACCGCAGCCAGGTGGAGACGGGTACGTCCGCGGCGGTGCGGGTCGCCACGACCACCCAGCAGCCGACGATCACGAACGCCGAGGTCGACCGGTTCATGAAGGAGTTCGCCGAGCCGGCGATGGCCGACAAGGTCACGATCCAGACGGACGCCGCACACAGCATCCAGTTCGGCTCCCTGTCACTGCCGAAGATCCTCGGCGCCAAGGCCGTCGACGGCAAGCTCGTCGACACGTACAACCTGCAGGCGCTCAAGGAGGCGTACGGCGCCACCTTCAACGGTGTGCAGATCAACGGCGCGAGCGGCAAGCGTGACGTCCTGCCGGAGGACGTGGCCTCCGCCCTGCGCAAGGCCCTGCGCGGCAAGTCGGCGGCGGAACGCACCGTCACCATCGACACCAACCCGAGTTAGCACAGCCGCTCCGGGCAGGGGGCACCCGGCGATCGCCGGGTGCCCCGCGGTCGTCGTATGACATCTGTCATCCGGCAGTCAGGACCGCCGACACTGCCGGGCCCGGGGTCGTGATGGCCACTCTGGATCGCATGACAACGACAGCGGTCGCATTCGACCAGGTGAGCAAGGTATACGGCGACGTCCGGGCCGTGGACGGCCTGAGTCTGACCCTGCACCCGGGGGAGACCGTCGCCCTGCTCGGCCCCAACGGCGCCGGCAAGTCGACCACGCTCGATCTGCTGCTCGGCCTCAAACGGCCTGACAGCGGGACGGTCCGCGTCTTCGGGACCGGACCGCGCGAGGCGATCGTCGCCGGGCGGGTGGGGGCCATGCTGCAGAGCGGCGGGCTGATGGACGAGGTGACCGTCGCGGAGCTGGTGCGGCTCGCCTGCGATCTGCACCCACGGCCGTACCAGGTGTCCGACGTCCTGGCCCGTGCCGGCATCGCGCAGATCGCCGACCGCAAGGTCGACAAGCTCTCCGGCGGCCAGGCCCAGCGCGTCCGCTTCGCCCTGGCGACCGCCGGCGACAGCGACCTGATCGTCCTGGACGAGCCGACCACCGGCATGGACGTCACCACCCGCCATGCCTTCTGGGCCACCATGCGCGAACAGGCCGACCAGGGCCGTACGGTCCTCTTCGCCACCCACTACCTGGAGGAGGCCGACGCCATCGCCGACCGGGTGCTGGTGCTGCACCGGGGCCGGCTGCTGGCCGACGGCACGGCGGCCGAGATCAAGGCCAAGGCCGGCGCCCGGAGGATCTCCTTCGACCTGGACGATCCGCAGACCGACGAGCCGACCCTGCGCGCGCTGCCCTTCCTCAGCACCATCGCCGTCTCCGGCCGCACCGTCCGCATCCAGTCCACCGACGCCGACGCCACCGTCCACGCCCTCTACGGCCTCGGCGTGTACCCCCGCAACCTCGAAGTCGCCGGCCTCGGCCTGGAACAGGCCTTCGTCGCCATCACCGAGGCCGAGGAGGCCCGTTCATGAACAGCCTCATCAAGCTGGAACTCACCCGCGCCCTGCGCAACCGCAAGTTCATGTTCTTCTCGGTGATCTACCCCTCGGTGATCTTCCTGCTGGCCTCGAACCAGAACGGGACCGACGGCGAGGTCGCCGGCACCGGTCTTACCGTCGCGGCGTACGTCATGGTCTCCATGGCCTCCTTCGGCGCCCTGACCGCCGTGCTGATGGGCAACAGCGAGCGCATCGCCAAGGAGCGGGAGAACGGCTGGGTACGGCAGCTGCGGCTGACCACGCTGCCCGGGCGCGGCTATGTCCTCGCCAAGACCGCCGGTGCCGCCGTCGTCAGCCTGCCGTCCATCGTGGTCGTCTTCCTGGTCGCCGCCGTCGTCAAGGACGTACGGCTGGACGCCTGGCAGTGGCTCGCCCTCACCGCCGCGATCTGGGCCGGCAGCCTGGTCTTCGCCGCGCTCGGCGTCGCCATCGGCTACCTCGCCTCCGGGGACGCGGTCCGCCCCGTCACGATGATCGTCTACTTCGCCCTGTCGATCCTCGGCGGCCTGTGGTTCCCGTCCTCGAGCTTCCCGGTCTGGCTGCAGGACATCGCCGAGTGGCTGCCCACGCACGCGTACGCTGCCCTGGGGCGGGCCATCGAGCAGAGCCGGGCCCCGCAGGCCCAGGACATCGCCATCCTCGTCGCCTTCTTCGTCCTGTTCACCGGCGGCGCGGCCTGGCTGTACCGGAAGGACACGCTGAAGGCGTGAGCAGCGTCGGCATCGGGCAGCGCCCGCAGAACCGCAGGCAGAAGGCCGTCAAGTTCCTCTGGGTCGGGATCTGGCTCGCCTACCTGAGCGCGCCGGTGAGCGATCTGCTGCACGGCGGGCACAGCCGCGGCGTCGTCGTCCTCGGCTGGATCGGCCTGGTCGCCTTCGTCGCCTGGTACTTCGCCCTGATCTTCCGCACCGGACGCGGCGAGACCAACGGCGTGGTGCTCGCCTCGATCGCCGTGCTGGCCACCCAGGCGAGCGTGCTCGCCCTCACCCTGGGCCGCGAGTGGCTCGTCCTGTTCGTGTACGTGGCGATCTCCAGCGGCGTCGCCCTGCCGTTCCGCCTCGCCCGCTGGACCGTGCCGGCGGTGTCCGCCCTGCTGACCGGGGTCGCCCTCGCGGTCCCCGGCGGCGCGGCGTTCCTGGCCGGACTGCTGTTCCCGGCGCTTCTCGGCGGCTTCTCCATGACCGGCGTACGGGAAATCATCCGCACCAGCATCGAGTTGCGGGAGGCCCGCGCCACGGTCGCCCAACTGGCCGCGAACGAGGAGCGGTTGCGGCTGGCCAGGGACCTGCACGACCTGCTCGGCCACTCCCTGTCCCTGATCACCATCAAGAGCGAACTCGCCGGCCGGATGCTCCCCGACCACCCGGACAGGGCCGCCCAGCAGGTCGCCGACATCGAGCAGGTGAGCCGCCAGGCCCTGGTCGACGTGCGGGAGGCGGTCGCGGGCTACCGGCGTCCGCGCCTGGCCGCGGAACTGGCGGGCGCCAGGGTCGCCCTGACGGCCGCCGGAGTGGTGGCCGACCTCCCCGCCGAACCAGACCTCTCCGGCGTCCCCGAGGACAGCGAGACTGCCCTCGCCTGGGCGTTGCGCGAGGCGGTCACCAACGTCGTCCGCCACAGCGGCGCCCGGCGCTGCACCGTGGAACTCCTGCGCCGCCAGACCCTGGACGGCCCCGTCCTCGAACTCTCCGTCGAGGACAACGGCTCGGGCGACCGGGGCAGCGGTCCCGGCAACGGACTCGCGGGCCTGACCGAACGCCTCACGAAGGCGGGCGGCACCCTGGAGGCGGGCGGGACCCGGCACGGCTTCCGGCTGGCCGCCCGCGTCCCGGTGGCCCTGACCTCGGCGGACGTAGGATCCCCGGCATGAGCACGACGATCAGGGTCCTCCTCGCCGAGGACCAGTCGATGGTCCGCGAGGCCCTCGCCGCCCTGCTCGGTCTGGAGGACGACATCGAGGTCGTCGTCCAGGTGGCCCGCGGCGACGAGGTCCTCGCGGCGGCCCGCGAGCACGACGTGGACGTGGCGCTCCTCGACATCGAGATGCCGGGCGCGACGGGCATCGAGGCGGCGGCGCTCCTGCACGCGGAACTCCCGGCCGTGAAGCTGGTCATCCTCACGACCTTCGGCCGCCCCGGCTACCTCCGCAGCGCGATGGAGGCGGGCGCCGACGCCTTCCTGGTCAAGGACGCGCCCGCGGCCCAGCTGGCAGAAGCGGTACGCAAGGTACTGGCGGGCGAACGGGTCATCGACCCCACCCTGGCGGCAGCGGCCCTGGCGGAGGGCGCCAACCCATTGACGGATCGCGAGCGAGAGGTGCTCCGGGCGGCGGAGGACGGCTCGACCAACGCCGAGCTGGCGGCGGCCCTGCACCTGTCCCAGGGAACGGTCCGCAACTACCTGTCGACGGCGATCCAGAAACTGGCGGTACGGAACAGGGCGGAGGCGGTGCGGACGGCGAGGGAGAAGGGCTGGCTGTAAGTCGCCGACCAGCGGCAACGCCGCCAGGGGCGCGGGGCTGTATCGATGTGCGGCTCCGCCGCGTGGGCGCGATCAGCCACGAAGCACTCGCACTCGCACAACCACGCAAGCTTCTCCGGCGAACCGGCGAACCGGCGAACCGGCGAACCGGCGAACCGGCGAACCGGCGAACCGGCGAACCGGCGAACCGGCGAAGATCAGTTGAGCATCGCCCGAGCCGCCCGAGCCTGCCCCCGCACCCGCTCCGCCGCCCCCTCGTCCACCGCACTGATCAGCTCCGCGTACCCCTCCAACTCCACCGCCCCCTCCACGAACTCCCCCCTCTGCACCAGCAACTGCCCCCGCTCGAACCGCAACCGCGCCGGATGCGACGGCAGCAGCAGCGACAACTCCACCGCCCACAGCGCCACGTCCGTCCGCTCGGGCCGGGTCGCGGCCCAGGCCCGCACATTGTTCAGAATCCGCAGCACCACATCCAGCGGATCGGCCGGCGTCAGCATCGACGGATGCAACGGCGCCCCCGTGGCCCCCGCCACCAGCAGCTCCGCATCGCCCCCCGTCAGCACGCGCCCCCCGTCGAACGGATCGGCGAGCACCTGCTCGTCCGTCGGCCCGAACCCCACCACGAAGTGCCCGGGGAGCGCGACACCGTACACAGGCGCCCCCGCCCGCCGAGCGACCTCCATCCACACCACCGACAGCAGGATCGGCAGCCCACGCCGCCGCCGCAGCACCTCGTGCAGCAACGACGACTCCAGCCGCTGATAGTCCGCGGTGGAGCCCCGGAATCCGTACCGCTCCCCGAGCAGCTCCCGCAGCGCGACCGCCCACGACCGCGGCCCCCCGGGCCGGAACGGCAGCTGCCCGGCCAGGGCGTCCAGCTCCACCTGGGCGGAGTCCATCCCCGCCTCGTCCAGCGCCCCGTCCGCCTCGGCCCCCACCAGCAGACACAACGTGGACAGATCGGGCCGCTCGGACCGCGCCTCCTCGGCGAACCGCCGCCGCAGTTCGGCGGAGCGCTCGGGCGGTGGGGGGTAGGGGGGACGCATAGCTGGCTCGTGCCCTTTCACGGCGATCGGTACTACCGTCCGGCGCCGGTCGTACCCGGCGTCTCCGGTTCCCGGTAGTGGTGGTACGTGTGATGCGCGGTGAACCCCATCCCGGCGTACAGCCCCCGCGCCCCCGCGTTCTCCGTCTCGACCTGCAGCCACGCGGCCGAGGCCCCCTCGTCCAGGGCCCGCCGGGCCAGAGCCGCCATCACCCGGGTGGCCAGCCCCTGCCGCCGCAGCGCCGGATCGACCTCCACGGCGGCGAACCCGGCCCACCGCCCGTCCACGACACACCGCCCGATCGCGGCGGGCGCGTCACCCGCGGCGCCGGGGACGGTCGCGAACCACACGGACGGCCCGCCCGCCAGCACCTTCAGGGCCACGTCGCTCACCCCCTTGCGCTGATACCGCCCGAGCCAAGCCTCGTCCGCCTCCCGGGACAGCACCACCCCGCCACCCTCGGCCCGGTCGGCGACCGGCGCCAGCGCCCCGATCCACATCTCCGCCGAAACCTCCCGCACCCACCCCAGCCGCTCCAGCTCGGCGCACAGCAGCTCCTGTGTGCCGGCGGCGCCGGTCGCGGTCTGGACGTACGCGGGGAGCCCACGGTCGCCGTACCAGCGCCGTACGGCGTCGAGCGCGGCCTGGAGCGGCATCCCGGGGTCGCCGATCGGCAGCACCGAGTTGGCCCGGCGGGTGAACCCCGAGGCGGCCCGCAGCTCCCACTCGCCGAGCCGCTCGCTCTCGAGCGGCCGCCACGCGCGCGTGGCGACGTGCGCGAGTTCCTCGTACGAGGCGGCGGGTCCCCGGCGCCGGGCGGGGGCGGCCGGGACGACCTTGCCCGCGACCAGCGACGATTCCGGAATGCGGACGATCTCGCCACTCTTCCGTGTGATCAGCAGCACACCGTCGTCCCATGATGCGAGAACACCCACCGTGTCGGTGAACTTCTCACCCTCCGCCGCAGGATCGTTCAGGCGGCGTACGGAGACCCGTTTACCCACGTCAGCAGCGGTGATACGGACCTCAAGGCGCCCCGTCGCAGAGATTTCCACAGGTCAGTTCACCCCTCCTGTTCGGATCATGCCCAAGAACGGAGATACTAGGGGCGGGCATCGACGACGCCGCGCTCCCGCGCGCCAGGCGGCGGAGCCTGTGGAGGCCCGCCAGCGCCCTATCGAGGAGGAACGACAGCGTGACCTACGTCATCGCGCAGCCTTGTGTCGACGTCAAGGACAAGGCGTGCATCGAGGAGTGCCCGGTCGACTGCATCTACGAGGGCTCCCGGTCCTTGTACATCCACCCGGACGAATGCGTCGACTGCGGAGCCTGTGAGCCGGTCTGCCCGGTCGAGGCGATCTTCTACGAGGACGACGTGCCGGAGGAGTGGAAGGACTACTACAAGGCGAACGTCGAGTTCTTCGACGAGCTCGGCTCGCCCGGCGGTGCCAGCAAGCTGGGTCTGATCGAGCGCGACCACCCGTTCGTCGCCGCACTGCCGCCGCAGGCCGAGTAATCCCCGCCGGCGACCCGCACAGCGTGCCGCCTCGGTCCCGTACGGCCTGAATCACCGTGATCACCCCGATCGCCTGATCGCCGTACGGGACCGAGGCGTTGCCGTATCCGGCAAGAGCAGTGGCAGTACCAGCGGCCGTACCAGAAAGTGAGCCAGATCCCGTGTCCGTGTCCGCAGTCACCGACCGCCTTCCGACCTTCCCCTGGGACAAGCTGGAGCCGTACAAGAAGACGGCCGCCGCGCACCCGGGCGGCATCGTCGACCTCTCCGTCGGCACGCCGGTCGACCCGGTTCCCGAGCTGATCCAGAAGGCCCTGATCGACGCTGCGGACTCCCCGGGCTACCCGACGGTCTGGGGCACCCCGGCGCTGCGCGACGCGATCACGGGCTGGGTGGAGCGCCGCCTGGGCGCCCGCGAGGTCACCCACCGCCACGTCCTGCCCATCGTCGGCTCCAAGGAACTGGTCGCCTGGCTCCCCACCCAGCTGGGCCTCGGCCCCGGCGACAAGGTGGCCTACCCGCGGCTGGCCTACCCGACGTACGAGGTGGGCGCGCGCCTCGCCCGCGCCGACTACGAGGTGTACGACGACCCGACGGAGCTGGACCCCGAGGGCCTGAAGCTGCTCTGGCTGAACTCGCCGTCGAACCCCACGGGCAAGGTCCTGTCCAAGGCGGAACTCACCCGGATCGTGGCGTGGGCCCGCTCGCACGGCATCCTGCTCTTCTCCGACGAGTGCTACCTGGAGCTGGGCTGGGAGGCCGACCCCGTCTCGGTCCTGCACCCGGACGTGAACGGCGGCTCGTACGAGGGCATCGTCGCGGTGCACTCCTTGTCGAAGCGCTCGAACCTCGCGGGCTACCGAGCGGCCTTCCTGGCCGGCGACCCGGCGGTCCTCGGCCCCCTGCTGGAGATCCGCAAGCACGGCGGCATGATGACCTCGGCGCCGACCCAGGCGGCGGTGATCGCGGCCCTCGGCGACGACGAACACGTCCGCGTCCAGCGCGAGCGCTACGCCTCCCGCCGTGCCGGCCTCCGCGAGGCCCTGGAACGCCACGGCTTCCGCATCGAGCACAGCGAGGCCAGCCTCTACCTCTGGGCCACGAAGGACGAGTCCTGCTGGACCACGGTCGCCCACCTCGCCGACCTCGGCATCCTGGTGGCCCCCGGCGACTTCTACGGCGAGGCGGGCGCCCGGCACGTACGGGTGGCGTTCACGGCGACGGACGAGCGGGTGGCGGAGGCCGTGCGACGGCTGGCGTAACGGCCACGACGGGGGCACAGCCCGCAGCGCGGGGCACCGCCCGAACGCGCCCCGGCCCCAGCCGACGTAACCACGCACACACACAAACCGACGGGGCCCAGGAACTCCCTGAACCCCGTCGGCTCAACGCCGGCTCAACGCCGGCCAAACCCAGGCGGTCAGCCGATCGGCAGGGCCTGCACCGGCAGCGACCCGGTCTTCGGCACGCCACCCTCCGTGGCCGCACCGGCCGTGTCACCGAGGACGGTCCCGACCGATCCGGCCAGGCCACCCGCGGTCTCCTGCGCCGCGGGCGTCGCCTTCTTCGCGACCTTGCTGCCGGCCTTGGCGGCGGTCGGCACCGCCTTCTTCGCGGTCTTGCCGCCGGTCTTGGTCACCTTGTCGCCGGCCTTGGTCGCGGTCGGCAGCGCCTTGTCGACGGCCGTGTCGACGGCGCCGCTCGCGATCCCGGTGGCGTTCTGAGCCGCACCGTCGACGACGCTCGTGCTGTCGACAGCGGTCAGCCCGCCGACCTTGGAGGCGTCGGGCAGTTCGGGGGCCGCGCTGGCGGAGCCGGCCGCACCGACCCCGGCAGCCGCTCCCGCAGCGACGAGCAGCGCGGCACGGGCGATCCGGCGGGTCAGGGGGAGGGACATGATGCTCCTTCGACGGGTAAGTCGGATGAGAACGATGAAGTGTCCGACCAATCCCGGTAGTTGACCGACTGGCTGTTGATCTCCGGGCTCGGACGCAGTGACTACCGCTCGAAGCCCCCGAAGGTTGCGGCGCCGCAACGTAAAGAGTTGGCAATGCGTCGCATAATCGCCTGCGGATAAAAACGGTCAAATCGCGTCGCGCCGGAAAGCCTGCCGAATCCTTACAGCCCTTTGTTCTCAAGGCCTTTGACGGATACGAGGATGACCGCGCGAAATCCCGCGCACGCCGTCGCCGGTCGACGTCCCGGGTGACCCGTGCGGGTGGATCCCCGAACGGCTGCCCGGCTAGTGGGTCGTGACGATCCGGACCGCGTCGAGCCCGCTGCTCGACCCCGACGCACCCGCCCCGGCGATCGCGCGCCACTGGCTGTCGGTGTGCCCGGCGGTCCACTCCCGCCCGGCGTACGACACCCGCCGGATGTGCAGGTCGGAGGCGTTGGCCACGGCCCAGTGGGCCAGCTGCCACCCGCGCTCGCGGACGCTTCGGCCGGCGACGGAGCCCTTGCCTCCGGTCACCGGCAGCAGGACGGTCCGCCCGTCGCCCTCGATCGCGGAGCCGGTCGGCGTGGGCGTGGCCTTCGCGGCGCCCACTTCGGCGGCGGCGGACTGGATCGCGTCCTGCCCGAAGTCCCGTACGAACGCGGCCCGTACGGAGTCCGGACCGTCGGCCGAGGTGCCCCCGGCGAGCCCTTCGCAGGTCAGCGTCGCGGCCGAACGGCCGGTGAGTGCGGCGGCGAGCAGCGTCGCGTCCGGCTCGTGCTTGGCGTACGCCTCCGGAAAACCGCTGCGCTGGACGCGCTGGGCGGCGACGGTGAGCGGCAACTCCGTGTAGTCGCGCACCTTCACCAGGTGCTCGTAGAAGATGCCCGCCGAATAGATCGGGTCCAGGATCTCCCGCTGCGTGCCCCAGCCCTGCGAGGGCCGCTGCTGGAACAGGCCCAGCGAGTCACGGTCGCCGTGGGTGATGTTGCGCAGGCCCGACTCCTGCAGCGCGGTGGCGAGGGCGATCGTCACGGCCCGCTCGGGCAGCCCGCGCCCCGTGCCGACGGCGGCGATCGTGGCGGCGTTCACCGCCTGCTCCGGCGTGAACTCGTACCGCGCGCCGTCGCCCTTGCCCGACACGACCTCGCAGCCCGGGGCTCCCGCGCCTCCGGTGACGTACTGCACCGCGAGATACCCCGCGACGGCGAGCAGGACCACGAAGGCCGCCCCGCTGCGCAGGAGGCGGCCACGACGTTTCGGAGAGGCGGTCGACTTCGGCACGTCCTACAAGGTAGCCGAGGTTACTGGGGGGTATGGGCGCAGTGGGAAAACAGCGAGGACGACCCGGCGGGTTAGGGTCGGCACCATGGCCGACACCTCTCTTGACCTCACGCTGAACGCCGCCGAGCTCACCGCGCAGCTCGTCGACTTCCCTTCCGTCAGCGGCACGGAGAAGCCCCTCGCGGACGCCATCGAGACCGCCCTGCGCGCCCTGCCGCACCTGACGGTGGAGCGGTACGGCAACAACGTCGTGGCCCGGACGAGCCTGGGGCGGCCGGAGCGCGTGATCCTCGCCGGCCACATCGACACGGTGCCGATCGCGGACAACGTCCCGTCGAGGCTGGACGAGGACGGCGTCCTGTGGGGCTGCGGCACCTGCGACATGAAGTCGGGCGTGGCGGTCCAGCTGCGCATCGCGGCCACGGTCCCGGCCCCCAACCGCGACCTGACCTTCGTCTTCTACGACAACGAAGAGGTGACCGCCGAGCTCAACGGCCTCAAGCACGTGGCCGAGAACCGTCCCGAGTGGCTCGAGGGCGACTTCGCGGTGCTGCTGGAGCCGTCGGACGGCGAGGTGGAGGGCGGCTGCCAGGGCACGCTCAGGGTGCTCCTCAAGACCAAGGGGGAGCGCGCGCACTCCGCGCGCAGTTGGATGGGCTCGAACGCGATCCACGCGGCGGCGCCGATCCTGGCGCGGCTGGCGTCGTACGAACCGCGCTATCCGGTGATCGACGGCCTGGAGTACCGCGAGGGCCTCAACGCGGTCGGCATCTCGGGCGGAGTGGCGGGCAACGTCATCCCGGACGAATGTGTCGTAACCGTCAACTTCCGCTACGCACCGGACCGTACGGAGGAGGAGGCCATCGCGCACGTCCGCGAGGTCTTCGCCGACTGCGGGGTCGAGGAGTTCGTGGTGGACGACCACAGCGGCGGCGCGCTCCCCGGCCTCTCCCACCCGGCGGCCGCGGCGTTCATGGCCGCGGTCGGCGGCACCCCGCGCCCGAAGTACGGCTGGACGGACGTCTCCCGGTTCTCCTCCCTGGGCATCCCCGCGGTCAACTACGGCCCCGGCAACCCGCACTTGGCGCACAAGCGGGACGAGCGGGTGGAGACGGCGAAGGTCCTGGCGGGGGAGGAGCGGCTGCGGGCGTGGCTCACCGCGTAGGGGCGTGGTGACGGCGGGCGCCGGAGGGGCGGGGCGTGAATCGAGCCAGGGGATCGCCCGGACGGCGCTTCACGGCGGTCATGCTCACGTCCCCCGTCCGTAACCCGCGTGGATCTACGCTGAGGTGGAAAGACCTGCAACACCCGCAGGCCCCGCAGTGGAGGGAGCGCACATGGCTACCGGTAACCCCGAGGGGAAGAAGCAGCCACCGGAGGAGCAGCGGCTGGGCCCGGTGCTGCGCAGGCGGGGCCAGGTGACGCCGAGCACCACGGACCAGCGGTTGCTGGACGAGCGCGCCCCCTCGGACTGGGTCCACACCGACCCCTGGCGCGTCCTGCGCATCCAGTCGGAGTTCATCGAGGGCTTCGGCACACTCGCCGAACTCCCGGCGGCGATCAGCGTGTTCGGATCGGCCCGCACGCCTGCGGGCTCGCCGGAGTACGAGGTCGGCGTCCGTCTGGGCCGGGGCCTGGTCGAGGCCGGTTTCGCGGTGATCACCGGCGGGGGGCCGGGCGCCATGGAGGCGGCGAACAAGGGCGCCTGCGAGGCGAAGGGCATCTCGGTGGGCCTGGGCATCGAGCTGCCCTTCGAACAGGGGCTCAACCCTTATGTCGACATCGGCCTGAACTTCCGGTACTTCTTCGTCCGGAAGATGATGTTCGTCAAGTACGCCCAGGGCTTCGTGGTCCTCCCCGGCGGCCTCGGCACCCTCGACGAACTCTTCGAGGCCCTCACCCTGGTCCAGACCCAGAAGGTCACCCGCTTCCCGATCGTCCTCTTCGGCAGCGAGTACTGGGGCGGCCTGGTCGACTGGCTCAAGAACACCCTGATCGCCCAGGGCAAGGCCTCGGAGAAGGACCTGCTCCTGTTCCACGTGACGGACGACGTGGACGAGGCGGTGGCGTTGGTGTCGAAGGAGGCGGGGCGCTAGGCCGTGTCCGCAAAGTCCCGCCTGCCCGCGGCGTAGCGCCGGGCTTGAGCCGAAGTGGAGCGGCCGGTGCTGGACGGGTGCGGTCCGGACCTTCCGGTACGGTCCGGACAAGTCGCTAGGCCAGCCCCCGCCGCGCCACCGCCGGCGCCCGGTGGCCCGCGATCGACGCCACCATGTCCAGCACCTGCCGCGTCTCCGCCACCTCATGCACCCGGTACACCTGCGCGCCCAACCACGCCGACACCGCGGTCGTGGCCAGTGTCCCCACCACCCGCTCCTTCACGGGCTTGTCCAAGGTCTCCCCGACAAAGTCCTTGTTCGACAGCGACACCAGCACCGGCCACCCCGTCTCCACCATCTCCCCCAACCGCCGGGTCGCCTCAAGACTGTGCCGCGTGTTCTTCCCGAAGTCGTGCCCGGGATCGATCAGGATCGACTCCCGCGGCACCCCCAGCGCGAGCGCCCGCTCGGCCAGGCCCACCGTCACCCGCAGGATGTCCGCCATGACGTCGTCGTACGTCACCCGGTGCGGCCGGGTCCGCGGCTCCGCGCCTCCCGCATGCGTACACACCAGTCCCACCCCGTACCGCGCGGCGACCTCCGCCAGCCCCGGATCCACCCCGCCCCAAGCGTCGTTCAGCAGATCGGCCCCCGCCTCGCACACCGCCGCCCCGACCTCGGCCCGCCAGGTGTCCACGCTGATCACGACATCGGGAAACCGCCGCCGCACCTCCGCCACGAACCCGACCGTCCGCCGCGCCTCCTCCTCGGCGGTCACCTCTTCCCCCGGCCCGGCCTTGACCCCTCCGATGTCGATGATGGCCGCCCCCTCCGCCACGGCCTGCTCCACGCGCGCGAGGGCCGGCTCGTCGCGGAACGTCGCCCCCTGGTCGTAGAAGGAGTCCGGGGTCCGGTTCACGATCGCCATGATCACCGGCTCGTGCGTGCCGAACTCACGCGTGCCCAGCCTGAGCATCCCCTGTGACCTCTCCTAGTACGTCCTGGCAAGTCGCCTGCTTACGGCCGCCTGCGACCCTAACTGTCAGAGTCGCATGGCACGATCGGACACTGAGACACTCGACCGCACGCATTACCGACCGTGGGGGCCACAGCGATGGTTATGTTCCTGTTCCTGGTCGTCGCGCTGGCCGTCGTGGTCGCCGCGGTGACGCTCGCCGTGGTGGGCGGCGGCGAGGGCGACGGCCCGCTGCCGGAGGCCGCGCCCGAGCGCCTGCAGGACCCGCTGCCGCCGGACCGCCCGGTCAACCGCGCCGACATCGAGAGCCTCCGCTTCCCCCTCGCCGCCCGCGGCTACCGCATGGCCGACGTCGACGACGCCCTCAGCCGCCTCGGCGCCGAGCTCGCCGAGCGCGACGCCCGGATCGCCGACCTGGAGTCCGCGCTGGCCGGCGCCCAGGCGTCGACCGGCGGCCACATGCCGCACGTGTCGATGGAGAAGCCCGGCCAGGAGGAACAGCAATGAGCGACGGCACGGCCCTCGCCGGCCCGGACGGCGCACTGCGCTGCCCCTGGGCCCTGTCCACCCCGGACTACGTCACGTACCACGACGAGGAGTGGGGCCGCCCGGTCCACGGCGACGACGCGCTCTACGAACGCCTCAGCCTGGAGGCCTTCCAGTCCGGCCTGTCCTGGATCACGATCCTGCGCCGCCGCGAGGGCTTCCGCGCCGCCTTCGCCGACTTCAGGATCGCGAAGGTGGCCGCCTTCACCGACGACGACCGCGACCGCCTCCTCGCCGACCCGGGCATCATCCGCAACCGAGCCAAGATCGACGCGACCCTCGCCAACGCACGCGTACTGGCCGACTGGACCCCGGGCGACCTGGACGACCTGATCTGGTCCCACGCCCCGGATCCGGCTGTGCGCCCGGTCCCGAAGACGCTGGCAGACGTCCCGGCGGTCACCCCGGAATCGACGGCCTTGTCCAAGGCCCTGAAGAAGCGAGGCCTGCGCTTCGTGGGTCCGACGACGGCGTACGCCCTGATGCAGGCGTGCGGTCTGGTGGACGATCACTTGCAGGCATGCGCCGCCAGAAGCGCCCCTTGAGGGGCGCGGGACTGTATCGATTCGCGGCTCCGCCCCGCAGGCGCGATCAGCCCCCACGCACCCGTAGCCCCCGACGGCGCTACCGCCCCGAGCTCATCGGCCCAGATACTTCGGCTTCTCCTTGTTCACGAAGGCCTGCACAGCGATCGCATGATCCTCGGACGACCCCGCCCGAGTCTGCAGCTCGTCCTCCTTCTCCAGGGTCTCCTCAAGAGAGTGCGACAGCCCGTACGCCACCGCCTCCTTGATCGCCGCGTACGCCACCGTCGGCCCCTCGGCCAGCGCCCGAGCCACCTTCGCGGCCTCCTCGCGCAGCTCACCCGCAGGGACCAGCCGGTTCGCGATCCCCAGCTCGTACGCCTCCTGCGCCTTGATGTTCCGCGGGAAGAGCAGCAGGTCAGCAGCCCGCCCCGGCCCCACCACCCGCGGCAGCGTCCAGGAGATCCCGGAGTCCGCGGTCAGCGCGACACCCGCGAACGACGTGTTGAAGGCGGCCGTGTCCGCCACCACCCGATAGTCCGCAGCCAGCGCGAACCCGAACCCCGCCCCGGCCGCGACCCCGTTCACCCCGGCCACCACGGGCTTCGCCATCCCCGCCAGCGCCCGCACGATCGGGTTGTAGTGCTCCCGCACCGTGCTCATCGTCTGCCCCGACCCGGTCTCCCGGTCAGCGACCAGCAGCCCGATGTGCTCCTTCAAGTCCTGCCCCACACAGAACGCCCGATCCCCGGCGGCGGTCAGCAGCACGGCCCGTACGGCGTCGTCCCCCGCGGCGGCCTGCACCGCGTCCCGCAGAGCGACCTTCGCCTCGACGTTCAGCGCGTTCATCGCCTGGGGGCGGTTCAGCGTGATCGTCGCGAGTCCGTCGCTCACCTCGTAGAGCACGGTGTCGGCCATGGCGTATCCCCTCCGGGGGTCGAGGCTTGGGCGTACTGGTCGGTACGCGCTTGTCCGAAGGACAGCATGGCGGAGATCGCCGACAACGGCCCCGACCCGACGTGTGACCTGCGTCAAAGAATTCACGTCCGGTTCTGTTCGGTCCAAGCGCGTGCGGTGGCGCAGTATCGCAGTCACATCGCCGAATTGAGTGGTTTTGCTCGCGCGCGTTGCCCAAGCGATGCCGACTGATGTTGGTCATCGGGTCCTGAGATGCGGGATAATGGCTTGGAAGCAATGTGTTCGATGCCGGTGTCGCGTGTCTCAATGCCAGACGCGCGTGCCCTCCATGGGGCCGTCGGCTTTGACGGAGCTGGTTTCAGGAAGGGGAACGAGCATGGCGGCCATGAAGCCGCGGACGGGCGATGGCCCGCTCGAGGTGACCAAGGAGGGGCGGGGCATCGTCATGCGCGTTCCGCTCGAAGGCGGCGGTCGGCTCGTCGTCGAGCTGACCCCTGACGAGGCCGACGCACTGGGCGACGCCCTCAAGAAGGTCGTCGGCTGACGCGGAAGCGACCCTACCCTTTCGGTGGCCCCGGCATCGCACATGGTGCCGGGGTCGCTGTTTTTGCCCTACGTCCGTGTCATACAACCGATCAGGCCGTCACCGTTCGGCTGTCCTCATCGTTTGACCGCGCACAGCAGGCCGTCCCCCACCGGCAGCAGCGACGGCACCAGCTCCTGGCTCTCGCGTACCGCGCGCAGCAGCTCCCGGATGCGTATGACCTCCGTGGGCTGCGGGCCCGAGTCCACCGTGCGGCCGTTGGCGAAGACGCCCTCGAAGACGACGAGGCCACCCGGACGCAGCAGGCGCAACGATTCAGCGAGATATTCGAGGAATTCCAGCCGGTCGCCGTCGCAGAAGACGAGGTCGTAGCCGGCATCCGCGAGGCGGGGCAGGACGTCCAGGGCGCGGCCCGGGATGAAGCGGGCGCGGTTGCTGGCGAAGCCGGACGCCCGGAAGGCCTGGCGGGCGAACTGCTGGTGCTCCGGTTCGGGGTCGACGGTCGTCAGGACGCCGTCGGGGCGCATGCCGTGCAGGAGGTGGATGCCGGAGACGCCGGTGCCGGTGCCGATCTCCGCCACCGCCTTCGCGTCCACCGAGGCGGCCAGCATCCGCAGCGCGGCGCCCGTGCCGGGCGACACCGAGCGCAGTCCCGCTTCACGGGCCCGGTCGCGGGCCCAGCGCAGGACGTCGTCCTCGGCGACGTAGGCGTCGGCGAACGCCCAGCTCGTCTGCCGGTTGCCGGTAATGACCCTCTCCTGTCCCCGTGGTTGCCTGGGCGTGACTGTATCCGTTGCGGGCGGGAACCCGCAGATGGGACCGGGCGTTTAGAGGGGTGGGAAGACGAGCGGGGGGACACAGTTGGATCACGATGAGGAACGGGACCGCGAGCAAGTGCTGACGCAGGCCCACCAGCCGTATCAGCCCAGATCAAATTCTCGTAAAACCGCTTATCCGGAGCTAACGGGCGAGGTGGCTATGGTAGGGGCTCCACTGGACACCACCAGAGCCGACAGGGGAGGTGCGGCTGCGCCTGTGGATCGGGGAGGAGTGCTGCGGCGCTTTCTCGGATCGGCGGGCAGGCCGAAATCCGTGAACGACACCGCTGACCACAGCCACGCCGGCGACTACGCCCAGACCGCGACCTTCTCCACCGACGCGGACGGGCAGGCGTGGACTCCGCCCACCTGGGAGGAGATCGTCAGCACGCACAGCGGACGGGTCTACCGGCTGGCGTACCGCCTCACCGGCAACCAGCACGACGCCGAGGACCTCACGCAGGAGGTCTTCGTCCGCGTCTTCCGCTCCCTGTCGACGTACACGCCGGGAACCTTCGAGGGCTGGCTGCACCGCATCACCACGAACCTCTTCCTGGACATGGTCCGCCGCAAGCAGCGCATCCGCTTCGACGCGCTGGGCGAGGACGCGGCCGAGCGGCTGCCCAGCAAGGAGCCCACGCCCCAGCAGGTCTTCAACGACGCCCACTTCGACGCGGACGTCCAGCAGGCCCTCGACACCCTCGCGCCCGAGTTCCGGGCCGCGGTCGTCCTGTGCGACATCGAAGGGCTGTCGTACGAGGAGATCGCCGCGACCCTGGGCGTCAAGCTCGGCACCGTCCGGTCCCGTATCCACCGAGGCCGCTCGCAGCTGCGCAAGGCCCTCGCCCACCGCTCGCCGGAGGCGCGCGCAGAGCGCCGCTCCTTCGTGCCGCGGGTGGCCGCTCTGGGGGGAGGGGGCGCGACCGCGTGAGTGGCTCCCGACCCAACCCGGCCGAAAGGCTCCTGGCAGAGCAGCACCTGGGAGACCGACTCTCCGCCCTCGTCGACGGAGAGCTCGGTCATGAGACGCGTGAGCGTGTCCTGGCCCACCTGGCGACGTGCGCCAGGTGCAAGGCCGAGGTCGACGCCCAGCGCCGACTGAAGAACGTCTTCGCGGAGGCGGCCCCGCCGCCTCCCTCCGAGAGCTTCCTGGCCCGCCTTCAGGGCCTCCCCGGGGGAGGTGACCTGGACGGCGGTGGCTCGCCGCTGGGCGGGGGAGGATTCGGCGGACTGTCCGGACGGCCAGGCGCCACCGGGGTGTTCGGCATGAAGCGGGGCGACCGCTTCGAGTTCGGCTACGTCCCCTCGCGTCCCCATGCCCCGGCGCTCCCCGACTCTTCGGACCGCGGCTTCCGCACCCATCCCGTGGGCCGTCCGGACGCCGACCGCGTCGGCTCCTCGCGGGTGCGGTTCGCGCTGGTCGCGGCGGGCGCGGTGTCCCTGGCCGCCATCTCGCTGGGCGGCGTCACATCGAGCGCACCGACCGACGCGGAGGCACGCGGCGGCTCGGGCGGCAGCAATGTGACGCCGGCCCGGACGCAGGGCACCGGCGCCTCGACGGCACCCGAGAACCAGCGCCGCCGTGGAGTCGGCCCGCTGCTCGCGCAGGGACAGGGGCAGCGGATGCCGGACACCCCGGCGGCCCCGACCGAGGTGTCGGCTCCTCTGCTGCCCGGGATGCCGGCCCAGCCCGTCGACCAGGCGGTACACACCCTGACGGCGCCCGTGGTGGCCGGCGCGGCCGCCATGTCCCCTCTCATACGCCCGCTCAGCGCCACCCCGCCGCTCGCCCTGACCTCGTGGTCCACGGTTCCCGGGACCACGCCGACCCCCGACCTGTTCGCCGCATCCGTCCCCGACACCACGTCGTCCCCCTCCACCCCGCCGGCCACCGGCCGCTGACCCGGCCTCTGCGCAGCGGCCCACGAACCTGATTGAATCCGGGGTGGGCCGCGCCCTGGCCTGACGGCGGGGCGTGGAGTCGACGAACCGCGGCCACCGTTGACGCCGCGTGCCGGATGGGGGAGGGAGCACGAGGTCGCCGGGTTTCCTGAGGGAACTCGAGCGCGACAGCGCATAGTTGAGTAGGCGTTCGGGCGCCGGGTCGTTCCCGGTGGCGGCCTGCCGCGAGACAGGGTTGGTGGGGCCGGCAGACCAGAGCCGTCGTAGCCGCGGGCCGCGCGACGACGGCCGATCGGCCGGGGCTGTCCGGCCGCGCTCCGGCCCGGTCCCTTCGGACACGGCGGAATGCGAAGCGTCCTACTCGAGCAACGGTCAGCAGCGAGCAGGAAGCAGAGCATGAACGAGGGGAAGCCCGCTAAGGCGAAGTGGTGGAACCGACCTCGGCCGCAGGAGCCGGCCGCCCAGGCCGAGACCACCGAGCCGACGCCGGACGCGACGGGCGATGCGGCGGCGCCGGGTACATCGGGCGCGGTCGGGCACAGCGCACCCGCAAGCGCCGGCGAAGAGGGCCTCGACGGCACCACGGACGCCGGCACGGATGGCGACTTCGAGCTGGCACAGCCCGCTGCGCGCACGGCCGGCGACGCGGCTTCGGCCGAGGGGGACTTCGAGCTTTCCCGGCCTGCGGCGGGCGTCAGTGGTGGTGACGTGGCGTCTGCCGAGGACGGGCTTCGGCGGCCCGCAGCGGTCGGCAGTGATGGCGACCCGGCTTCGGTCGAGGGGGACTGCGAGCTGCGTCGGCCCGCGGTGCGCGCCGCTGATGGTGCGCCGGCTTCGGCTGCGGGGGACTTCGAGCTTTCCCGGCCTGCGGCGGGCGTCAGTGGTGGTGACGTGGCGTCTGCCGAGGACGGGCTTCGGCGGCCCGCAGCGGTCGGCAGTGATGGCGACCCGGCTTCGGTCGAGGGGGACTGCGAGCTGCGTCGGCCCGCGGTGCGCGCCGCTGATGGTGCGCCGGCTTCGGCTGTGGGGGACTTCGAGATCGCTCGGCCTGGTGCGGGCGGCAGTGGTGGAGAGGCGGTTTCGGCCGAGGGGGGTTTCGAGCCTCAGCGGCCTGGTGTGAGCGGTAGGGGTGGTGACGTGGCCTCCGCCGAGGGTGACTTCGAGCTGGCGCGGCCTGGTGGGGTGCCCGCGGCCGTACCGTCGCAGCCTGCCGACGCCGCGGCCACCGTGTCCCCGGAGCCAGAGCCCGCCGACACCCACCCCGAGCCCTTGCACGACCCCAACTCCCTGCACGACCCCAAGCCCCTGCACGACCCCGACCCCTACAGCACCCCGCCCTACGGCGAGCCCGGCCCCTGGGCCCCCGCTCCGCCCGTACAGCACCCGGCGACCACGCCCGCGCACGGCACGGCCGTACCGATGCCGCCACCGAACCCGACGTCGCCCGGCGCTCCGGCTCAGGCCCCCACTGCCGGCGTCCCTGCCCCGGCAGCGCCCCCAGTCCCTGGCGCTCCCGCCCCGGCGCCGTCCCCCGGAATCCCCGCCCAGGCGGCACCCCCGGCGGCCGACGTCTTTCCCCAGGCCATCCAAGCAACCCAAGCAACCCAAGCAACCCAAGCAACCCAAGCAACCCAAGCAACCCAAGCAACCCAAGCAACCCAAGCAACCCAAGCAACCCAAGCAACCCAAGCAACCCACGCTCAGCCCCCGCCCCAGCCCATCGCGCCCCACGGCACCCCCAACTCAGCCATGCCCAGCCCAGCCACGCCCGCACCCCCTTACGCCGACCCCCCATCCCCGACCACGCCGCCCTGGCAGAACTACGACCCCTGGGCCCGTAACCCCCACCCCGCCGCCCCCTTCCAGCAGAACGGGGCCGCGATCGCCACCAAGCAGCAGCGGCGCAATCGGGCCAAGAAGGTGATGCTCGTCGGAGCGCTGCTGATCGCGCTCGTGTCCGGCGGGGTAGGCGGTGTCGTGGGCGCGTATCTCGAGCGCAACGGTGGTGTGGGTGAGCTGGAGCTGCCGCAGGCCGGGGCCGAGTCCAGTGGGCGGGCGCCGGACAGTGTCGCCGGGATCGCCGCTCGTGCGCTGCCCAGCGTCGTGACGCTGCATGTGAGCGGGAGCGAGGAGCAGGGCACAGGGACCGGGTTCGTGCTCGACGACAAGGGCCACATCCTCACCAACAACCATGTCGTCGAACCCGCCGGGGACGACGGCGAGATATCGGTGACCTTCCACAGCGGTGACACGGCCAAGGCCACCGTCGTCGGCCGGGACGGCGGCTACGACCTCGCCGTCGTGAAGGTGAGCGGGGTCAGCGGGCTCACGCCCCTGCCGCTCGGCAACTCCGACAACGTCCAGGTCGGCGACCCCGTCGTCGCCATCGGCGCCCCGTTCGACCTGGCCGGCACCGTCACCTCCGGCATCATCAGCGCCAAGGAGCGGCCCATCACGGCCGGCGGTGAGAGCGGGGACGGGAGCGATGTGTCGTACGTCGACGCGTTGCAGACCGACGCGCCCATCAACCCCGGCAACTCCGGCGGTCCCCTCCTGGACGCCCGGGCCCGGGTCATCGGCATCAACTCGGCCATCCGTTCCGCCGACAGCGGCTCCGAGCTCGACGGCGGCCAGTCCGGCTCCATCGGTCTCGGCTTCGCCATCCCGGTCAACCAGGCCAAGCGCGTGGCCGAGGAGCTGATCAACACCGGCAGAGCGACCCACCCGGTGATCGGCGTCACCCTCGACATGGACTACACCGGCGACGGCGCCCGTGTCGGCACCAAGGGCAGCGACGGCGGACCGGCGGTCACCCAGGGCGGCGCGGGCGACAAGGCCGGTATCAAGCCGGGCGACGTCATCACCGAGGTCGACGGCCAGCGCGTCCACTCCGGCGAGGAACTCATCGTCAAGACCCGTGCCCACCGCCCCGGCGACCGCCTGGAGCTGACCCTGGAGCGCGGCGGCAAGGAGATCACGATCTCGCTGACGCTGGGCTCGTCCAGCGGGGACTGAGTGGCGACTGAGCGGGGACCGGGCGGCAGTCGAGAATCACAGAAAGCTCACAGCGCGGCCCGTGTCACCGCTCCACACAGGCCCTGACAAGGCAAACAACCCGGAAAACCGCACCCCCACCCGCATTCGGAGGCCTCGGGACAGTACCGGTCGTAGCGGATCGCCGGGTACCGTGGATCCGGCCCGGACCACGGAAGACCCGCAATCGACCACCGAGGGCCGAGGACCGAGGACATCGCAAGGAGCTTCAGGTGTTCAATGACATAGGACCGCTCGAGCTGGTGACGCTCATCGTCCTCGCCGTGCTCGTCTTCGGTCCGGAAAAGCTCCCGAAGCTGATCCAGGACGCCACGCGGACGATCCGTAAGATCCGCGAGTTCTCGGAGAGCGCCAAGCAGGACATCCGGCAGGAACTCGGCCCGGAGTTCAAGGACTTCGAGTTCGAGGACCTCAACCCCAAGACGTTCATCCGCAAGCAGTTGGACAACGACGAGCTGGGGCTCAAGGAGATCCGCAACGGCTTCGACCTGAAGAAGGAAATGGCCGAGGTCACCGACGCCGTGCACGGCCGTGACTCGGAGTCGTCGGCGGGCTCCTCGGCCTCCTCGTCCTCCTCCGGTTCCTCCGGCGGCAGCATCGACATGACGAAGAAGCCCGAGAACCCGCGCGACGACCGCCCGCCGTTCGACGCGGACGCCACCTGAGCCGTACGAAAGCCGTACGAACACAGGGGCGGAACACCACTCATACGTGACGCTTCTCATACGCCGCCCGGGTCGCACACGGCCTGAACACGCCCTTCGCGCGCCCCGCGCGCCGGGCGCTTTCCCTGCGGCTTAAAGCGGTGTGGCTATGCTGCCGAGTTGTTGTGCGGACCGGACGAGTACGCCCGAAGGGGGGCGGGCCGGGCTGGTCCGGCGAGAGCGAGGAGGCGTCCGGGCACATGGAGACGACGAGTCAGACGACGAGTCGGGCAGGCGCGCAGGCGTCGGCCGCGGAGAGCGGACAGCAGGTTCCCTCCGCCCGGCGCACTGTCGACGGCTACCTGCTGGCGCCCTTCCCGTGGTACGGCCTCGACGAGGCTTTCACGGGTCCGCGCTGGCTGATGCAGGTCGGCACGGCAGCCGACGGAGCCGTGGAACACGGATCGATCGGGCACGGTGACGAACCCTCCGTACGGAACGAAGGGTCGGAGGACCGGGAGAGGTTCGCGGTCGTGGTGACCGTCGCGGCGAATCCGTCCCGGCGCAGCGCCGACGGTACGGGACTGCTGGAGGCGACGTCGGTGTCGTCGGCGGCTTGGCTCGCGGGAGTGGGGCTGCTGTCTTTCACCTGGCCCGGGCAGATGGATCACTCGCTGCGCGACGACTGGCTGGACCAGCAGACGGAGACCGCGTGGGCTTTGGCCGATGATCTGAGCGGTCCGGCGTGGTCGACGCTCTCCCTGCCCGTCGACGGGGTGCCCACGCCCTTCCACTACCGGGAGTCCGAGTTCGGGTGGGTGCTCGCGGGGTCCACTCAGGAGGGTGTGCATGTGGGGGCGTACGGGAGAGGCATGAGTGCCTACGGGCTGGGCTTCGCGATGATCAAGGACATCGCCGCGTACGCCTAGCCGGCGGGGCTGAGCAGAAGTCAAAAAGGGGCGCCGTGGGTATTCGGCGCCCCTTCGCCGTAGGGCTCAGAACCTTCGGCGGCTTGCGGGTCGTGCGTGGTTGCTCGCGCCCACGCGGCGGAGCTGCACATGGATACAGCCCCGCGCCCCAGGGCGTCTCAGAACTTGTTCTTGGGAGTGATCCCCAGAGACAGTCCCGACAGGCCCCGCTGCCGTCCCCCCAGCTTCCCCGCGATCGCCCGCAGTGCCGAGCCCGCCGGGGAGTCCGGGTCGGTCAGGACCACCGGCTTGCCCTCGTCGCCGCCCTCGCGGAGGCGGACGTCGATGGGGATGTTGCCGAGGACCGGGACGTTCGTGCCGGTCGTGCGCGTGAGGCCGTCCGCGACGACCTGGCCGCCGCCCGTGCCGAAGACGTCGACCATCTCGCCGCAGTGCGGGCAGGGCAGGCCGGACATGTTCTCGACCACGCCGACGATCTTCTGATGGGTCTGCACGGCGATGGAGCCCGCGCGCTCGGCGACCTCGGCCGCCGCCTGCTGCGGCGTCGTCACGACCAGGATCTCGGCGTTCGGGACCAGCTGGGCGACGGAGATCGCGATGTCGCCGGTGCCGGGCGGGAGGTCCAGCAGGAGGACGTCCAGGTCGCCCCAGTACACGTCCGCCAGGAACTGCTGGAGTGCGCGGTGCAGCATCGGGCCGCGCCAGACCACCGGGGCGTTGCCCGGCGTGAACATGCCGATGGAGATGACCTTCACGCCGTTCGCGGACGGCGGCATGATCATGTTCTCGACCTGGGTCGGACGGCCGTCGGCGCCCAGCATGCGCGGCACGCTGTGGCCGTAGATGTCGGCGTCGACGACGCCCACCTTCAGGCCGTCGGCCGCCATCGCCGCCGCCAGGTTGACCGTGACGGAGGACTTGCCGACGCCGCCCTTGCCGGAGGCGACCGCGTACACGCGGGTGAGCGAGCCGGGCTTGGCGAAGGGGACCTCGCGCTCGGCCTGGCCGCCGCGCAGGGCGTTCGCCAGCTCCTTGCGCTGCTCGTCGCTCATGACGTCGAGCGTGACGTCGACGCGGGTGACGCCGTCGACCCGGGAGACCGCGTCCGTCACGCGCTGCGTGATCGTCTCGCGCATCGGGCAGCCGGAGACCGTCAGGTACACGGTGACCGCGACCGCTCCGTCCGCCCCGATGTCGACCGACTTGACCATCCCGAGCTCGGTGATGGGGCGGTTGATCTCGGGGTCGTTCACCGTCGCCAGTGCCTCGCGCACCGCGTCTTCCGTAGCCATAAGGACGATGGTACGGCTCGGTAGCCATGCCCCGGAAAGCCTGTCAGCGGTCTTCTACGTCACGTCCGCGCGACCGTTCTGCCGGGAATACACCGTGCTCGTGGTGGCCGTCCCCGCGGTGACCGTTGCCCCGCTCCTCCAGCTCCTTCATCAGGTCCTGCAGCTCCGAGCGCATCCAGTCCCGGGTGGCGACCTCCCCGAGCCCGATGCGCAGGGCGGCGATCTCGCGGGTCAGGTACTCGGTGTCGGCGATGGACCGCTCGTTCTGCTTGCGGTCCTGCTCGAGGTTGACCCGGTCGCGGTCGTCCTGCCGGTTCTGCGCGAGCAGGATCAGCGGGGCGGCGTAGGAGGCCTGCAGGGACAGGGCCAGGGTCAGGAAGATGAACGGGTACTCGTCGAACTTCAGGCTGCTCGGTGCGGAGATGTTCCACAGCACCCACACGATGATCACTACCGTCATCCAGACGAGGAACCGCCCGGTGCCGATGAACCGGGCGATGCGCTCCGAGAGCCGTCCGAAGGCCTCCGGGTCCCATTCGGGCAGGATCCGGCGGCGTGGCGGCCGGGGTTGGTCGAGGCGTGTGCGGGGCGCCCGGGTGGTCGCGGTGGCGCCCGCCGGCATGCGCTCGCGCGTGCCCTCGCGCTCAGGAGCCATGGGCGGCCACCTCCTCGGCACCCTCGTCCTCGTCCAGATGGAACTCCGTCTCCCGCCAGTCCTCGGGCAGCAGGTGGTCCAGTACGTCGTCCACGGTCACCGCGCCCAGCAGCGAACCGCCCTCGTCGACGACGGGCGCGGCCACCATGTCGTACGTCGCGAAGAACCCGGCGACGACCGGCAGCGGGGCATCCGGCTCCAGGGCCTCCAGGGCCTCGTCGACGAGCGCGCTGACCAGGGTGTACGGCGGGTCGCGCAGCAGGCGCTGGAAATGGACCGTGCCGAGGTACTTGCCGGTCGGTGTCTCGTCGGGCGGGCGGCAGACGTAGACCTGGGCGGCGAGCGCGGGGGACAGGTCGGGGTTGCGGACGCGGGCGAGGGCGTCGGCGACGGTGGCGTCCGGGCGCAGGATGATCGGCTCGGTGGTCATCAGGCCGCCGGCCGTGTGCTCCTCGTACGCCATCAGACGGCGCATGTCGGCCGCGTCGGCGGGCTGCATCAGGCTCAGCAGCCGCTCCTGCTCGTCCGTCGGGAGCTCGCCGAGCAGGTCGGCCGCGTCGTCCGGGTCCATGGCCTCAAGGACGTCCGCGGCCCGCTCCTCCTTCAGCTTGCCGAGGATCTCGATCTGGTCGTCCTCGGGGAGCTCTTCGAGTACGTCGGCGAGGCGGTCGTCGTCGAGGGCGGCGGCGACCTCGGCACGGCGCTTGGCGGAGAGGTGGTGGAGCACATTCGCGAGGTCGGCGGGGCGCAGCTGTTCGAAGGTGGCGAGCAGGCTCTCGGCGCCCTGCCCCTTCTCCTCCAGCGAGAAGCCGGTGACGGCCGTCCACTCGACGGTCAGCGATTCGCCCTTGGCACGCCGCAGAGGGCCGCTCTTGCCGCCCTTGCGCACGAACACCTTGTCGATCTCCCAGTCCCGGCGGGCGGGCCGCTGCAGCACCGACAGATCGAGGACGGTGACCTGCTCTCCGGTCTCGACGAGGGTGACGCGCCGGTCGAGCAGTTCACCGAAGACGAGGCGCTCGGTGGGGCGCTGCTCGAAGCGGCGGACGTTGAGCACGCCGGTGGTGATGACCTGGCCGGACTCGATGCTGGTCACGCGGGTCATGGGAAGGAAGATGCGGCGCCGGGTGGAGAGTTCGACGACGAGGCCGAGCAGCCGTGGCGGGCGCCGGCCGACGCGGAGCATGACGACCAGATCGCGGACGCGGCCCACCTGGTCGCCGTTGGGGTCGAAGGCGGCGATGCCGGCGAGGTGCGAGACGAAGATCCGGGGAGCGCCGGCTGCCATGGCTGAGGCTCCTTTGCGTGCGAAGTGTGCCGGGTTGCCGTGTTGCTGGTGCGGTCGAGCGGGCAGGGCCGCATATCCGAATTGCCCGCTCGGGTGGGCTTCAGGCTAGCCCGTCCGGATCCGATATGCCCTGGTGAGCGGTACGGACGGACTGGCTCCGCCAGGGCCGTGAGGCCCGGGTACGCTGCGGTACGCCGCTCAGGTCCCACAACAGAAAGGCAGCCCCACCTGTGACTGCGATTCCCCAGGGTCGTGCGCGCCGGGCCGCGCTGGTGAGCGCCGTGTGCGCCCTGGTCGTGTCGGGAACGGGACTGACGGGATGCAGCGAGGACCCCGACGAGGGCACCAACGGGGTCGGCAAGCTGCCGCCCGCCGAGATCCAGCGCAAGACCCGTACGGCCGCGGACTCCGCCGAGGCGGTGCGTCTGTCGGGGAACGTGGTGACCAGTGGGCGCACCTACAAGCTCGACATGCGGCTGAAGGCCGACGGGGCGACGGGGTCGGTCACGGCGCAGGGAACGACGTTCCAGTTGCTGCGGATCGGTGAGCAGCTGTACCTGAAGGCCGACGCCGGCTTCTGGAGCGGCGCGGACGGGCAGGGCGGCGGCAAGGCGGATGCGGCGGCCGCGGACAAGCTGGGCGGCAAGTACGTGAAGGTGCCCCAGGCGGACCCGTCGTACAAGAAGTTCAGCGGCTTCACGGAGAAGGACGTACTCCTCGACGGCCTGCTGACCCTCCACGGCGCGCTGGCCACCGACGGCCGCCACGAGCAGGCGGGCACCCGCACCATCCGCATCACCGGCGACAAGGGCTCCGGCGGCACCCTCGACGTCTCCCTCGAGGGCACTCCCTACCCCCTGCGCCTGACCCGGGCGGGCGGCGCGGGCAGCCTCACCTTCTCGGCCTGGGGCAAGGACTTCGCGCTGACGGAGCCGGCCAAGGACGAGACGGTGGACTACGGCAAGCAGCTGCCGACGTCCTAGGCGCCGGCCACGTCGTTGGAGCCGGTCGGGCCGTCGGCTACTTCCGCTTGCGCCTCTTCATCAGCAACCTCGGCAGGCCGGCCGGAATCGGCTGCCGGGTCGTCGCCGGCGTCGGCAACGGAGCCTCGGCCAGGCTGCCGTCCGGCAAGGGTGCCGTCGTGCCCACCGGTTCCAGGCGCAGTACCCGGCACTCACGCGCCCAGCGCTGCGGCATCGCCTCGCCGTCAGGGGCGTTGAGGCGCTTGCCCTTGAGCTCGGCGACCGCGGCGTCCACGTCGTTGGAGCCGGCCGGGCCGTCGGCTACTTCCGCTTGCGCCTCTTCATCAGCAACCTCGGCAGGCCGGCCGGAATCGGCTGCCGGGTCGTCGCCGGCGTCGGCAACGGAGCCTCGGCCAGGCTGCCGTCCGGCAAGGGCGCCGTCGTGCCCACCGGTTCCAGGCGCAGTACCCGGCACTCACGCGCCCAGCGCTGCGGCATCGCCTCGCCGTCAGGGGCGTTGAGGCGCTTGCCCTTGAGCTCGGCGACCGCGGCGTCCCACCGCTCGGAGCCCGACGCGAGCTCCACGACCTTCGCCGGCCACGAGACCAGTCGCCCGCCCTTGTCCTTGCTGCGAACCGTCACCTCGGCCCCGGCCCCGTCGACCAGCCCCGGCAGCGGCTGCTCGCCCGGACCGTCGCCCACGACACACGCCGCGCCCTCGTGCCACACGTGCCACAGCGCCCGGGCCGGGTGACCGGGCCCCTTGACCCAGATGAGGCCGGACTTCTTCGTGGCCTCCTCGACGAGGGCCTGGTCGAGCAGCTCGCTAGTCATGCCGCAAGACTATCCAGCCCATCCGGGTATGTCCGGGCCGGTCAGAGCCAGCCGTTCCGCTTCAGCGTGCGGTGGATGCCGAAGCAGATCATCGCCGTGATCCCGAGCACCATCGGGTACCCGAACTTCCAGCGCAGCTCCGGCATGTAGTCGAAGTTCATCCCGTACACACCGCACACCATCGTCGGTACGGCGATGATCGCGGCCCACGAGGTGATCTTCCGCATGTCCTCGTTCTGCGCGACGGACGCCTGTGCCAGGTTGGCCTGGAGGATGGAGTTCAGCAGCTCGTCGAAGCCCATGACCTGCTCCTGCACCCGGGCCAGGTGGTCGGCGACGTCCCGGAAGTACTTCTGGATGTCCGGGTCGATCAGCCGCATAGGCCGCTCGCTCAGCAGCTGCATGGGACGCAGCAGCGGCGACACCGCGCGCTTGAACTCCAGCACCTCGCGCTTGAGTTGGTAGATCCGCCCCGCGTCCGTGCCGCGCGGCGAGCCCTTGCGCCCCGGCGAGAAGACCTCGGTCTCCACCTCGTCGATGTCGTCCTGCACGGCGTCGGCGACGGCGATGTACCCGTCGACGACATGGTCGGCGATCGCGTGCAGCACGGCCGACGGGCCCTTGGCGAGCAGCTCGGGGTCGTCCTGCAGCCGGTGCCGCAGCGCCCGCAGCGAGCCCTGCCCGCCGTGCCGGACGGTGATGAAGAAGTCCCGTCCGGTGAAGCACATGACCTCGCCGGTCTCGACGATCTCGCTGTTGGCGGTGAGCTCGTCGTGCTCGACGTAATGGATGGTCTTGAAGACCGTGAAGAGGGAGTCGTCGTAGCGCTCCAGCTTCGGGCGCTGGTGGGCCTGGACCGCGTCCTCGACGGCCAGCGGGTGCAGACCGAACTCGCTTGCGATACCGGAGAATTCGGCCTCGGTCGGCTCGTGCAGGCCGATCCACACGAACCCGCCGTCGCGGCGCACCTGGCGCATCGCCTCGTGCGGGGTCAGGGGCTTCGGGGTCTCGACGCGGGCGCCGTGCCGGTAGACGGCGCAGTCGACGACGGCCGAGGGCGTCGCGGGGTCGCGGGTGGTGTCGTAGGTGCCGTTGTCCTTGCGCAGCGAGACGCGGGACGGACGGACCACGGCACGCAGGTCACGGATCATCGACATGAGCAGGCTCCTTCGCAACGGGCAACGAAGCGTGGAGGGCCGCGGCACGGGTGGAACTGCCCGGAATGGGGACGTCCTGACCTCAGGATGTTTGGCACGTCCACAAAGCGGGGAGCACCGCACCGTCGCGGTGATGGGCTTCGTTGCTGATTCAGATCGGACCGATCAGGCAAAGCGAAACGAAGTGCTCTTCCGTGAAGGACGCGAGCGTGAAAGGCGGCGGTCAGCCGGAGCGGAACAGCCGGATCAGCTACATCAGTGGCGGGAAGAGCGAGTGGTACTGCACGGTCGACTTCGATCCATAGCAGCCCCACCTCCTCCGGCCGGTCCCTCGTGAGGGACGTTCCATACCCCGTTCGGGGTTCCCCGTAGGGGAGTCTCAATCTCGGTGCCGGGATTCGATCGCGACGCTTATGCATGCTGTCCCGAACACCGGGCAAGAGTATCAGCCGACAGAAGTGTCAAGGTGCTGCTTTGCCCGGTCCTGACGAGTTCTATGCTCGCGGCATGGCTGATGTTCTCCCTTTGGTCGAGGCCCGGTTGCGCACCGCGCTCGGCGAACCGGACGCCCGTGCGGCGGTCACCTTCCTCGGTACGGACCGCATCGAGGTGCTCCGTTTCCAGGAGGGCGACATCGTCCGCTACGCCACGCTGGGCATGTCCGCGCAGCCCATGAACGACCCCACCGCGATGGTCGCCGACCCGGTCAAGGGCCCTCGCGCCGAGCTGGTCCTCTCGGTCCGCTCGGGCCTGGCCGACACCGACAAGGTTCTCCGCCCGCTCGCGGTGCTCGCCGCGTCCCCGCAGGTGGAAGGTGTGATCGTGGCCCCCGGCGCCTCCCTCGACGTCGGCGAGCCCCTGTGGCCCGGCGCCCCGTTCACCTCGGTCCTGGTCGCCGAGCCGGGCGGCCTGGTCGAGGACCTGGAACTGGACGGGCCCCTCGACCCGGTGCACTTTCTGCCGTTGCTCCCCATGACCCCGAACGAGGCCGCCTGGAAGCGCGTGCACGGCGCCCAGGCCCTCCAGGAGCGCTGGCTGACGAACGGGACGGACCTCCGGGACCCCGTCCGCACGTCCGTCCCGCTGGAGTGAGGAACCTCACCAACCGGTGGCCGAAAACCGTCAGTTGGCGAAGACAGTGACATTGTCCTCGGTCGCGTGCCGCGACGCCGACTCCTCGGCCTCATCCCCGAGCGCCCTGCGCCGTACGACGACCACGAGCGCACCCAGCACGGCCGCGACCGCCCCCACCACGAACGGGACGCGGACGCTGCCGGTCCACTCCTCGATCCTGGGCGCGAAGAAGGACGCGGCCGCAGCGGCGAACCAGCGCACGCAGTTGTAGCCCGCGCTCGCCACGGGACGCGGCGCGTCCGAGATGCCGAGGGCCAGCTCCGTGGAGACGGTGTTGTTCACACCGATGCACGCGCCGGACAGGACCGTGCAGACGACGGCGGTGGTGTGGCCGCCGTAGCCGAGGACCAGCACGTCCAGGGCGAGCGGCACCAGCGACCCGCCGAGCACTATCAGCGAACCGCGTCTGCAGGCGCGGAGCCACGATCACTGAGAACACGGCCAGCAGTACGCCCCTGGTGGGGATGAGGGCACACGAACCATGTGGCGTCATCCCCACCAGGGGCGAGAAACTGCCTCGTTGTGAAGAACGTGTGGTTTTGGAGTTCTCTCCGGACGGGTCCCGGAGGCTCCCTCCTGGATCGCTCCGGAGAGTTTGACGGGGCGTGCCCGTCCGGCGACGACCCTCCCGGCCGCCGGAGCAAGTGCGTGACTCACTCGGGGCCGTTGAGGGCTTGGCTGTTGCCCTCTGCGATCAATTGAGCGTACCGGGTGTTTTCCGGGGTGATGCCGTTAAAGCGGGCTATTGCGGTGTTGGCCTAGGTGCCGACGATGACCGCGAGGGCCGTGGAGACGAAGGGCGCGTTGCCGAGTCCCCGGCCCGCCCGGAACCCGACCAGTTCGCCGACCGATCCGGACGTGCCCGCGAGCCCCGTGAAGACGACCACGAAGGCGAGGCCGAGCAGCAGGGTCCCGCGGCCGCCGATCCTGCTGGAGACGAAGCCGGTGACCGGCATCGCCACGGCGGCGATGAGGAAGTACGACGTGAAGAGCAGGGAAACCTGGCCGGCGGTGGCGTTCAGGCCGCTCGCGATGGACGGCAGGATCGGGTCGACGAGTCCGATGCCCATGAAGGCGACGACGGACGCGCCGGCGGTCGCCCAGACCGCCTTCGGCTGCCCGCAGAAATTTAGATGGCATATGCACATATTAATTTAGACAGGCTAACGATGTACCGCGGGCAGAGCCTGCTTGCCAGGCGGCTTCCGCCCGGACGGGTGATCGTCCTTGACGTGACGGAGAAGGGGTAGGACCGTGGGGCCCTATGAGGGGCGAACCCAGTTGCCCGAAGTGTGGTGGCCGGGTCAGGGCTCCCGGACTCTTCGCCGACACCTGGCAATGCGATGTGCACGGCACCGTCCATCCGGTGCAGCCCGTGATCCCGCCCAGCGTCGAGGCCCTCGGTGTGGTCGTGCATCGCACGCAGGTGCCGGTGTGGATGCCGTGGCCGCTGCCGATCGGCTGGCTGTTCACGGGAGTCGCCAGCGCGGGCGACGACCGCAGTGGCGGCCGCGCGAGCGCCGTGGCCTGCTCCGGTCCCGGCCCGCTCGGCGGCATGGGCGAGCTGATCCTGGTCGCCGAGGAGCTCGGTGTCGGTCTTGGCGCACGCTATGCGGGGATCGACGGTCCGGATCCCGGGCCGTACATGAACGTCGAGAAGCCGCCTCAGGCCAAGGTTCTCGCCGCCGGGCGGCCTACGCCGCTGTGGCATGTGTCGGGTACGCCCGACGATCGTGCCGTGTTCGCGGGGGAGGCGCTCGGGATGTGGCTGTGGGCGGTCATGTGGCCCGAGCAGTCGGGATTGTTGATGTACGACGAGCTGGTGCTGACTGATCTGCGGGATGCGGGGGCGGAGGTGGAGTTGGTGCCCTGCGGCGCGCTGTCGCCGCGCTTGCTTGAGCCGTAGGGCCTACGTAGGGCTCTACTGCTGAGGTGGGGTGTGTCGTCGACGGACGGCTGCGGGTGGTCGTGGGTTGCTCGGGCACTTCCCCGCTCCCTCAGGTCGCTCCGTGTAAGGGGCGCTGGGCTGTGCGGGTGTGACAGGGGTCGTTGAAAGTGCGGTTATCCTTGAGCGTCCCCATCCGTGCCGTCCCCGTCTGGAGTTCGCGTCGTGCGCATCGATCTGCACACCCACTCCACCGCTTCCGACGGTACGGACACCCCGGCCGAGCTGGTGCGCAACGCCGCCGCGGCCGGGCTGGACGTGGTGGCGCTCACCGACCACGACACGACACGTGGGTACGCCGAGGCGATCGCGGCGCTGCCGGCGGGACTCACCCTTGTCACCGGTGCCGAGCTGTCCTGCCGTATCGACGGGGTCAGCATGCACATGCTGGCCTACCTGTTCGACCCGGAGGAGCCCGCGTTGCTCGCCGAGCGGGAGCTGGTGCGGGACGACCGGGTGCCGCGGGCTAAGGGCATGATCGCCAAGCTCAACGAGCTGGGTGTGCCCGTCACCTGGGAGCAGGTCCTGCGGATCGCCGGTGACGGCTCGGTCGGCCGGCCGCATGTCGCCTCCGCGCTGGTCGAGCTCGGTGTCGTACCGACCGTGGGCGACGCCTTCACCCAGGACTGGCTGGCCGACGGCGGCCGGGCCTTCGTGGAGAAGCACGAGACCGACCCGTTCGAGGCGATCCGGCTGATCAAGGCCGCGGGGGGCGTCGCCGTCTTCGCGCACCCGGCCGCGAGCAAGCGGGGCCGTACGGTGCCGGAGTCCGCCATCGCCGAGATGGCCTCCGCCGGCCTCGACGGCATCGAGGTCGAGCACATGGACCACGACCCCGACACGCGGGCGCGGCTGCACGGGCTCGCGAAGGAGCTCGGGCTGCTGGCCACCGGGTCCAGTGACTACCACGGCAGCCGGAAGACGTGTGTGCTCGGCGAGTACACGACGGATCCCGAGGTGTACGGGGAGATCACGCGACGGGCGACCGGGGCGTTTCCCGTGCCGGGGACCGGCGGGGTCTAGGCCGGTCACCTTCACGTTCGTTCAGAGGCACCCGGCGCTGTCGGCCGTGCCCACCCGTTCCGCGCCGCGGAACGTCTGCCCACAGCGGTAGCGGCATGGCGCCGGTAACCCGGCTCTGCCTGTCCACCGTGCGTTTCACTCACCTCGCAAGGCCTCCTCCGCATGTTCGATCTCGCCGTCTTCGGCTCCCTCTTCCTGACCCTCTTCGTCATCATGGATCCCCCCGGGATCACCCCGATCTTCCTCGCGCTCACCTCCGGCCGGCCGGCCAAGGTGCAGAAGCGGATGGCCTTCCAGGCCGTCTGTGTGGCCGGCGGTGTGATCACGGTCTTCGGGCTGCTCGGCCATCAGATCCTCGACTACCTGCATGTCTCCGTCCCCGCGCTGATGATCGCGGGCGGGCTGCTGCTCCTGCTGATCGCGCTCGACCTGCTCACCGGCAAGACCGACGAGCCCAAGCAGACCAAGGACGTGAACGTCGCCCTCGTGCCCCTGGGCATGCCGCTGCTGGCCGGGCCGGGTGCGATCGTGTCCGTCATCCTCGCGGTGCAGAAGGCCGACAGCGTGGCCACGCAGGTGTCGGTGTGGTCGGCGATCCTCGCCATCCATGTCGTGCTGTGGCTCGTGATGCGGTACTCACTGCTGATCATCAGGGTCATCAAGGACGGCGGCGTGGTCCTGGTGACGCGGCTCGCCGGCATGATGCTCTCCGCGATCGCCGTGCAGCAGATCATCAACGGCGTCACGCAGGTCATTCAGGGGAGCTGAGGCCCGACCGAGGGCCGCAAGGGCCCCGAACGCCCAAGGGCCCCGCACGGCGTCACAGCCGTACGGGGCCTTGAAGCTTCTTCCGGGATCCGCGTTACGAGGCCGAGGCCTCTGCCGGGCGGATCCACAGCCGCTGGCCGATCGAGGCGGCCTGCTGAACGATCCGGTTGACGGAGGCGGCGTCCACAACGGTGCTGTCCACGGGCGTGCCGTCGACCTCGTCGAGTCGCATGATCTCGAAGCGCATGGCTTCTCCCTTCGTCTGGTCATCCTCCCGATGAGCACTGCTGGGGAGAACTACTGGGGTTACACGGGTATCCAACTGCTCGCCTGTTACAAACATTCCCTACGCTAAAGAAATTTTTCGAACAGCTAACTACTGACTGGTAAGTGGTTGCTGATTGCTGGTGGATCAAGGCGGGACAGACCGGGACCGGTTGTGTTCGCAGCGTGACCGCCGGGACAATGGAAGCGATGAACGACGACCTCGCGGCGCTCTCCGCCCGTATCGACCGCACCAACGAGCTGCTGCAACGCATGCTCGCCGAGGTGGCGAAGACGCCCTCCACCCACGCGATCTTCGTCGACGCGGGCTATCTGTACGCCGCCGCGGGGCGGCTGGTCGCCGGGACCGAGGACCGCCGGGCCTTCGACCTGGACGCCGAGGGACTCATCGAGGCGCTCATCGACAGGGCACGCACGATCTTCGCGGACAGCAGGCTGCTGCGGGTCTACTGGTACGACGGCGCGCGACGCCGTATCCACACCGCGGAGCAGCAGTCGATCGCCGAGCTTCCCGATGTGAAGGTGCGGCTGGGCAACCTCAACGCGAACAACCAGCAGAAGGGCGTCGACTCGCTCATCAGGACCGACCTGGAGTCACTGGCCAGACACCGCGCCATCAGCGACGCGGCACTGCTCGGCGGGGACGAGGACCTGGTGTCGGCGGTCGAGGCCGCGCAGGGGTACGGCGCGCGCGTGCACCTGTGGGGCATCGAGGCGCCGGAGGGCCGTAACCAGGCCGAGCCCCTGCTCTGGGAGGTCGACAGCCAGCGCACCCTCGACCTCGACTTCTTCAAGCCGTACGTCTCCCGGCGCACCGCCGCCGCGTACGAGGCCGCGGGAGCCGCCCGGCCCTCGCGGGAGGACGTGCGGTTCGTCGGCGCGCAGATCGCGGCGAAGTGGCTCGCGGCGCGGGGGCGGGAGTCACTGGTCGAGCTGCTGCCCGGGCACCCGTACCTGCCCGGCTCGGTCGACCAGGACCTGCTGGTGGAGGCGGAGGGGCTGCTGCAGTACTCGCTGCGCGGGCAGGCGGATCTGCGACGGGCGTTGCGGGACGGGTTCTGGGAGCACCTGCAGGCGCAGTACTAGGCCCGCCGTACCAGGCCCGCAGCGGTGCCGGACCTACGCAGCACCAGGGCTCCGCGGTACCGGGCCTTCTAGTCCGCTGTCGGGGGTGTGCCCTCCGCGCCCTCGATGCCGTCCACGCTGTCCCAGAAGTCGGCGATGGCCTGGGCGGTGGGCAGGGGCTGGTCGGCGTTGGGGGAGTGCTCGGCGCCGGGGATGACCGTCCGGCGGGCCCGCAGCCGGGTGGCCATGTCGTCGAGGACCGGGACCGGCCAGGTGTCGTCGCTGGCGCCCGACAGGACGTGGAACGGGAGGGGCAGGGCGGCGAGTTCGTCGACCCGGTCCGGCTCCGTGCACAACTGACGTCCCGTGGCGATGAGTTGGGCGGGCTTCGTGCCGAGCCACCGCCTGCGCAGCAGGTCCGGGCCGCCGATGCCGCGAGCCGGGCCGCCGACCTCCTCCGGCGGCCCCATGGCCAGGATCGCCTCCCAGGTCTCGGCCATGGTCATCACCGCGAGCGCGTCCCGCAGCAGTTTCACGCGCTGCTGCTGGGAGTCGGAGATCTGGGCGGGGCCCGACGCCATGAGGGTGAGCGAACGGAACGGCGCGTGGTCGAGGATCACGGCCGCGCGGGCGATCTGGCCGCCCAGGGAGTGGCCGAGGAGGTGGAGCGCGGTGCCGTCGGTGTCGAGCGCCGCCGCCTGGGCGAGGACGTCCTGGGCCAACTCGCCGCGCGCGTAAGCGGATTGGTCGTCCTCCGGCCCGTCCGACTCGTGCTGTCCGCGTCCGTCGACGGCGACGGTGCGGTAGCCGCGCTCCGCCAGCGGCTCGTGCATGAGCGTGAAGTCCTCCTTGCTGCCTGTGAATCCGGGGAGCAGCAGGGCGACGCCTCGGGGCTCCACGCCGGGGGCGGCGGGATGGTCCACGACGGCGAAGGTGCCGCGAGGGGTGTGGAGGGGGTAGGCGCGGGCGTTCGGGAGCGGCGTGGCGGCGGGTTGGGTGGTCACGGGGGGAGGGTAGCGGGTGGGGGCGGGCGAGTGACGGGCCGGTGCTGGGCCGGTGCTGGGACGGGCCTGGGGAGTTCCCGCCGTCCGCCCCAGTGGTGCCGACCGCCGCCAAGCGGTGCCGGCCGCGCCGAGCCAGGGCGCCGACAACGCCGACGGCCCGGTCCCACGTGATGCGGGACCGGGCCGTCGTACGGGAGATCAGCTCTCCGCGGGCTCCGTGGCGGCCGTGGCCTTGCGGGTACGGCGCACCTTGGGCTTCACCTCGGCCGTGCCGTCGGCGGCCTCCACGGTCGCCGCGGCCTTGCGGGTGCGGCGGCGCGGTGCGGGGGCCTCCGTGGCGTCCGGCTCCTTGGTGGCCTGCGCCGGGATGTCCGTGGCCAGGGCCGTGGACGCCGCGGTCTTGCGGGTGCGGCGTGCCCTGGGCTTGGCCTCGGCGGTCTCGGCCGTGTCGACGGCCACCTCGGCGGCGGCGGTCGCCTTGCGCGTACGCCGTGCCTTCGGCTTGGCCTCGGCGGCCTCCGGCTCCGGGGCGGTCGCGGTGGCCACCGGCTCGGCAACGGTCGCGGCGGCCTTGCGCGTACGGCGCGGCTTGGCCTCCGTGCCCTCGGCCGTGTCGACGGCGGCTTCGGCGGTGGCCGCGGTCTTGCGGGTGCGGCGTGCCTTGGGCTTGGCCTCGGCGGTCTCGGCCGTGTCGACGGCCACCTCGGCGGCGGCGGTCGCCTTGCGCGTACGCCGTGCCTTCGGCTTGGCCTCGGCTGCCTCCGGCTCCTGGGCCGTCTGGGCCGGGACCGTCTGGGCCGGGATGTCGGCGGCCTCGGCGGACGCGGCGGTCTTGCGGGTACGACGCGTCCTGGGCTTGGCCTCGGTGGCCTCGGCCGTGTCGACCGCGTCCTCCGCTGCGGCCGTTGCCTTGCGGGTGCGGCGGCGCGGCTTGGACTCCGCTGCCTCCACGATGTCCGCGGCCTCCGGAGTCGGCCGTACGGCCTCCGTGGTGGCCTCGGCCGTGGCGACCGCTGCTTCGGCCGTGGTCGTCGCCTTGCGGGTGCGGCGGCGCGGCTTGGTGGCGGGAGCCTCCTCGGGCTCGGCGGCCTGCGCAGCCGTGGCGGGCTCGGAGGCCTGGACGGCTTCCGCGACCTTCGCGCTCTCCGCGACCTTCGCGCTCTCCGCGACCTTCGCGCTCTCCGCCACCTTCGCGGTCTCCGGCACCTGCGCGGCTTCCGGCTCCGGCGTTGCCACGGCCTCCGCCGAAGTCGCCTTCGGCTCCGCCGACTTTCGCGTGCGGCGGCGGCGCGGCTTGGCCGGCGTCTCCTCGGGGGTGTCCAGGGAGGGGCCCTCGGCCGTCGTGACGGCTGCCTCGGCGGCGTCCGCGGACGTGGCCGTCACGGCCGGCGCCGGCTCCGGCGAAGCGCCGCCGCGGGTGCGGCGACGGCGACGCGGGGTGCGCGGCGCGGTGACCGCCTCCGCGGTCTCCTCCACGGCGTCGGAACCGGCGGCGGGCGCCGGCGTCCCGTCGAGCAGGGCACCGCCGCGCGTACGGCGGCGGCGACGCGGAGTACGGGCCGGGCGCTCGCGCTCCGACGACGTACGGGACTCGTCCCGGCCGCCTCGGCCACCGCGACCGCGCGAACCGCGCCCGCCGGTCTCGCCGAGGTCCTCCAGCTCCTCCGCCGCCAGCCCGGCGCGCGTGCGCTCCGAGCGGGGCAGGACGCCCTTCGTACCCTCGGGGATGTTCAGTTCCTCGAAGAGGTGCGGGGACGTGGAGTAGGTCTCCGGCGGGTCGTTGAAGTTCAGCTCCAGCGCCTTGTTGATCAGCTGCCAGCGCGGGATGTCGTCCCAGTCGACGAGCGTGATCGCCGTACCCGTGTTGCCCGCGCGGCCCGTTCGGCCGATGCGGTGCAGGTACGTCTTCTCCTCTTCCGGCGACTGGTAGTTGATGACGTGCGTCACGCCCTCGACGTCGATGCCGCGCGCGGCGACGTCGGTGCAGACGAGGACGTCCACCTTGCCGTTGCGGAAGGCGCGCAGCGCCTGCTCGCGGGCGCCCTGGCCGAGGTCGCCGTGGACCGCGCCGGAGGCGAAGCCGCGCTGCTGGAGCTGGTCGGCGAGGTCGGCGGCGGTGCGCTTGGTGCGGCAGAAGATCATCGCCAGCCCGCGGCCCTCGGCCTGCAGGATGCGCGCGACCATCTCCGGCTTGTCCATGTTGTGCGCGCGGTAGACGTGCTGCGCGATGTTCGCGACGGTCACGCCCTCGTCGTCCGGCGCGGTGGCGCGGATGTGGGTGGGCTGCGACATGTAGCGGCGCGCGAGGCCGATGACCGCGCCCGGCATGGTCGCCGAGAACAGCATGGTCTGGCGCTTGGGCGGCAGCATGTCGATGATCTTCTCGACGTCGGGCAGGAAGCCCAGGTCGAGCATCTCGTCGGCCTCGTCGAGGACGAGCGCCTTGATGTGCTTGAGGTTGAGCTTCTTCTGGCCCGCGAGGTCCAGCAGCCGGCCCGGGGTGCCGACGACGACGTCGACGCCCTTCTTCAGGGCCTCGACCTGGGGCTCGTAGGCGCGGCCGCCGTAGATGGCGAGCACGCGGACGTTGCGCACCTTGCCCGCGGTCAGCAGGTCGTTGGTGACCTGCGTGCACAGCTCGCGCGTGGGGACGACGACGAGCGCCTGCGGGGCGTCGGTGAGGGACTCGGGCTTGGCGCGCCCGGCCTCCACGTCGGCGGGGACGGTGACGCGCTCCAGGAGCGGAAGGCCGAAGCCCAGCGTCTTGCCGGTGCCGGTCTTGGCCTGGCCGATGACGTCCGTGCCGGAGAGGGCGACGGGGAGGGTCATCTCCTGGATGGGGAAGGGGTTGACGATGCCGACGGCCTCAAGTGCCTCGGCGGTCTCGGGAAGGATTCCGAGCTCTCGGAAAGTCGTAGTCAGGGTGCTGCCTCTTCTGTGTGCGCGGTGCGAGGCGAGCGCGGGGGTCTTTGACGGACCGTGCCGGGGACGTCGGCTGCCGTACGGTCGGGCCGTAAGGCACGGGACCACTGCCGACGCTCTAGCGCTCGTACCGCTGAGGGTGTCCCCCTCCGGGCTTCGTACGCAGAGTGCCGTACGGCCTTGGAGGGCTGTCGGGTCGGAGCCGATCGGGCCACCGACCGGGCATCCTCATAACGTGCGGCCCGTCGAGATACGTCTGAGTACTCAGCGGGCGCATTACCACCATACCCCGGAAACGCGCACATGCGATGGCCGAATTGGTCACGTAGTCGGCGTCACAGTGATTGACCAGGGCCTTCCGTGACACGGTGAGCGGGCTATTGTGCGCTTCATGACGACGCCTGACAACACCCCTGACGCCTCTGACACCGCTGACTCGACCGTCGAACACACCGGGGTCGCCGCCCAGGACTGGGCGCAGGCCTCCGCCGATCCGCAGTACCGGGCCGCTGTCGTGGACCTGCTCGGCGCGCTGGCCTACGGGGAGCTGGCGGCGTTCGAGCGGCTGGCGGAGGACGCCAAGCTGGCGCCGACGCTGGCGGACAAGGCGGAGCTGGCGAAGATGGCGTCGGCCGAGTTCCACCACTACGAGAAGCTGCGGGACCGGCTGACCGAGATCGGGGCGGAGCCGACGGAGGCCATGGAGCCGTTCGTCGCCGCGCTGGACGGGTTCCACAAGCAGACGGCGCCGTCGGACTGGCTCGAGGGGCTCGTCAAGGCGTACGTCGGTGACTCGATCGCCAGTGACTTCTACCGGGAGGTCGCGGCTCGGCTCGACTCGGACACGCGGCGTCTTGTGCTGGCCGTGCTCGACGACACCGGGCACGCGTCGTTCGCCGTGGAGAAGGTGCGGGCCGCGATCGACGCCGATCCGCGGGTCGGTGGGCGGCTCGCGCTGTGGGCTCGGCGGTTGATGGGGGAGGCGTTGTCGCAGTCGCAGCGGGTTGTCGCCGACCGGGACGCGCTGTCCACGATGTTGGTGGGCGGGGTCGCGGACGGGTTCGATCTCGCGGAGGTCGGGAAGATGTTCTCGCGGATCACTGAGGCGCACACCAAGCGGATGGCTGCGTTGGGGTTGGCTGCGTAGGGGTTTTCGCCCCCGCCGCCCCGCCGCCCCCCGTCCCGTCCTCCAGGGGCGCTCCCCCCAGAGGGGGCACCCCCGGACGGGCTGAAGTGCCGGGACCGGCATCGAGAAGTCGAGGCTGCCTACGAATGCCGCCGAGGCGTCATGGCTCCGGCGGCCGGTCCTTCTCTGGGGCTACGCGGTCGCCGAGTGGCGGCTCAGTCTTCCCGAGGGGCGTACCAGCAGGGAGAGGGAGGCGGCGGAGACGATCGCCGCGCCGATGAGGATCACGAAGAGGTTGCCGAAGTCCAGCGCGGTGTGCGTGATGAAGGCGCCGAAGAGGCCGCCGGCGACACCCGTCGGCAGGACGAGGGAGCGGGTGGGCAGGCGCTGCGGCATGCGGTGGGCGGCAGCCCAGGCCAGGGCCAGGCCGAGGATCGCGGAGCTGAGCGCTTCCAAGAGCATGTTGGGGTCCCTCCCACATGGCCGGCCTGCTCGAATCGGTCGTAGCCCGTCATACCCCTGACCTGCGGAATGCAATCCTCCTCTGTGATTGACTTGTGCGCCATCCGTGGAGAACTTCCGTGGGCGGAGAAACGGGAGGGCCCGGCGACCGTGAGTCGCCGGGCCCTCCCGCTCTGTCTGTCTGCCGCTGCTCTCTACAGCGCGCCGAAGCCCACCTTGCGCGGAGCCGGCTCACCGAGCTCCACGTACGCGAGACGGTCGGCCGGGACCAGGACCTTGCGGCCGTGCTCGTCCACGAGGCTCAGCAACTGAGACTTTCCGGCCAGCGCCTCGGACACCGCCCGCTCGACCTCCTCGGCACTCTGACCGCTCTCCAGAACGATCTCGCGGGGCGCGTGCTGCACGCCGATCTTGACCTCCACGGCTATGTCCCTCCGACGGTCAGTGAAGTGCGCGACCTTCCGCGCCGTACCAGCACACATTAGCCCGGTGAGGGGACGTACACCCTCCGCCCAAGAACGCCAGGAGCGAACAGCGGGCGGGAACAAACGCCCCACCACACGCGCGTGCGCGTCCGCAGGGCTCAGTGGTGCTCGGAGCCGTGCAGCGGGAAGCCCGCGATGCCACGCCAGGCCAGGGAGGTGAGCAGCTGTACCGCCTGGTCGCGCGGCACGCTGCGGTCGCTGTGCAGCCAGGAGCGGGCCACGACCTGGGCGAGGCCGCCGAGGCCGGAGGCGAGGAGCATCGACTCCGCGCGCGAGAGGCCGGTGTCCTCGGCGATGACGTCGCAGATCGCCTCGGCGCACTCGTTCGTGACCTTGTCGACGCGCTCGCGCACGGCCGGCTCGTTCGTCAGGTCGGACTCGAAGACCAGGCGGAAGGCGCCGCCGTCGTCCTCGACGTACGCGAAGTACGCGTCCATGGTCGCCCGTACGCGCTGCTTGTTGTCGGTCGTCGACGCGAGCGCGTTGCGTACGGCCTGGATCAGGGACTCGCAGTGCTGGTCCAGCAGCGCGAGGTAGAGATCGAGCTTGCCCGGGAAATGCTGGTAGAGCACCGGCTTGCTGACGCCGGCGCGCTCGGCGATGTCGTCCATCGCTGCAGCGTGGTAGCCCTGCGCGACGAAGACCTCCTGGGCGGCGCCCAGGAGCTGGTTCCGTCGGGCACGGCGCGGCAGGCGAGTGCCCCGCGGGCGTGCCGCCTCTGTCTGCTCGATGGCTGTCACGCCGCCTCCCAAAGTCGTCCACATGCGGTGTGCGCCGCGCGGCCATCGTACTTTTCGGTAACCCTGCTGTGCGCGGTGCGAGCGCAGAATTTCACGGACCGGACGGTGACGAAAGTCGCGCAGAAGGTTTGAAACCGGGCTGGAACGGGCAGGAAGCGGCCTCTTTCCTGCTCATAGACCCACGAGTTCCCACTCAAAGGCGCACGAGTTTGTGCTCGAAGCCCTCATGGCTGTGCCCGCTTCACCGGTAGTCGTCCTCGTCGATGGAGACGACGCGTGCCTGTTCGACGAGATCGGCCTCGTTGGCCCGGTCCTTGTCCGCTCCGGTCAGCGGGTCGTCGCGGTCGGGCCTGACGTCGGCGTGCTGTTCCGCCGCGTCAGCCGTGGGGGCCTCGACGTCGAACTCCTGGGCTTCCTCGGTGTCGTCGTTCACGAAGGTCTCGGGGTCGGTGGGATCGACGGCCATGGCGGGCTCCCTTCCTAGACGTCCCCGTGGGGGGCACGACGTCCCTGGGTGAAGCAGGGATCCATGTGCGGGTGCCCTGCGTACGAGCCTAGGAGACACCGGTTCCGGACGCTATGCGATCCGCGGGGCATCTGCTGGTGATTCGCGGTGGTTCAGGAGTGCCCCGGTTGGCCGTTTGTTTGCCATGTACTGGTCGAGTTGTGACGGCGAACACATGAACCATGGCGTGATCGTCTCGTAACATTGCCGCATGTCTTCGACCGAGCTGCCGTCCGTGTCGGCCGCCAATGTGCTCCCCAAGGTGGCGACCGTCAGGGTCGCCGAAGGGGAGCGGCTTCGATCGGTCGGGCTGCCGGGGATCTCGCTCACGGTGCGTTCGAGACCGCCCGCGCGCGAGGGGCTGCCACCGGCGCTGTACGTCCATGGACTCGGCGGTTCCTCGCAGAACTGGTCCGCGCTGATGGAGCAGCTCGAGGGCGACGTGGACTGCGAGGCCGTCGATCTGCCGGGCTTCGGCGACTCACCGCCGCCGGACGACGGCGACTACTCGATCACCGCGCACGCACGCGCGGTGATCCGCTATCTGGATGCCTCCGACCGCGGCCCCGTGCACCTCTTCGGCAACTCGCTCGGCGGCGCCGTCACGACCCGCGTCGCCGCGGTGCGCCCCGACCTGGTCCGTACGCTCACGCTGGTGTCGCCCGCGCTGCCGGAGATCCGCGTCCAGCGCAGCGCCGTGCCCACAGCGCTGCTCGCGGTGCCCGGAGTGACCGCGCTCTTCACCCGCTTCACCAGGCAGTGGACGGCGGAGCAGCGGGTCCGCGGCGTGCTGCACCTGTGCTACGGCGACCCCGGTCGGGTGACGTCCGAGGGATTCCGCCACGCGGTCGAGGAGATGGAGCGGCGGCTGCAACTGCCGTACTTCTGGGACGCGATGACGCGTTCCGCGCGCGGACTGGTCAACGCCTACACACTGGGCGGCCAGCACGCGCTGTGGCGCCAGGCCGAGCGGGTGCTGGCGCCGACCCTGCTCATCTACGGCGGCCGGGACCAGCTCGTCGGCTACCGCATGTGCCGGAAGGCCGCGCGCAGCTTCCGTGACTCCCGGCTGCTGAGCCTGCCCGAGGCCGGGCACGTGGCGATGATGGAGTACCCGGAGGTGGTCGCCCGGGCGTTCCGCGGGTTCCTCGCGGAGACCGGCGAGGCGCAGGCGGAGGCCGGCCGGCACATCGCGGGCGAGGGCACGCCTAAGGGTGTGACTCGGAACCCGGGTGAGGGCGACGCCGTGCCCGAGAGCACGGGGAGCTGAGGCGCGACGTGGGACGCCACAGCCGCCGCGGTTCCGCCAAGCGCGACACCACGGACACAACCGCACGACAGGGCTCTCGGGCGGCGTCGCCGGACCCGGGTGCGGGCCGACGCGGGCCGTCCGCGCCGGGCGGGAGCCCCGGCAGGGTTCCGGCTTCCCGGCCGGATACGGCGCCGGGGGCGGGCGCGGCACCGGGTGGGGGACAGGGCGCTTGGCCGCAGCCCGGTGGGCCGGTCGGCCCTGGCGGCCCCGGCGGTCGCCGGATGCCGGGGCCGACGCCGGGCCGGCAGGGGATGCCCGGCCGGCAGGGGATGCCGACGGGTGGGGCGCCGGCGTACGGAGGCCGTGGCTTCGAGGGCGGCACGCCGCCGCAGGGAATCCCGCGGCTGCCCGATGGCACGCCGGCGCACGGCTTCCCGAGGTTCGCCGACGGCACGCCCGCACACGGTTTCCCGCGGCTGCCGGACGGCACCCCGGCCCACGGCGGCTATCCGAGGCTGCCGGACGGTACCCCTGCGCACGGTTATCCGAGGCTGCCGGACGGCACCCCCGCGCACGGCTTGCCGCGGTTCCCCGACGGCACCCCGGCTCACGGCGTCCCCCGTCTCCCGGACGGCACCCCCGCCCACGGCACCCCCCTCATCCGCGGAGGCCACCCCGAGCAGCGTGAACCCGGTGGGGGCTGGGGCGAGTTGAGCGGGCGGGCCGGGGCTGCCCAGGGCGGTGCTCCCGCGGCCGCCGGTGCTCCGCCCGTGACCGGCGTTCCCCTGCCGAGGCCCCGGCGGGCACCGGCGTCCGAAGGGCCCCGGCAGGAGTACCTCGACGCCTTCGGCGAGGACGTCGACGTCTTCGCGCCCCGTTCGCCCGGCTCCGCGCAGGCCGCCGACCCGTACGCCTCCGTCACCGACTGGGACACCCGGACCGGTGTGGGCGTACCGAACGACACCGACCAGGACGACGCCCCGCCGACCGGCGAGCCCGTGCCGGCGAAGAGCGCCAAGGGCCGGGCCTTCACCGGCATCGCGGCCGCCGCCGTCGTCACCGCGCTGGCCGTCGTGGTCGCCGGGCAGGTCGCGAAGGGGCGGGACGACAGCGACGTACAGTCGCAGTCCGCCACCGATCAGGCCGCGCGGGACGCCCGTGACTCGGCCTCACGCGGGGACGGGCGGCCGACGCCGTCCGGTTCGCCGAGCGCGACGCCGCTGACGTACGAGCAGAAGATGGGCGAGAAGTACGCGCTCAGCGCCACCCTCAAGGGCTCGGGGAAGTTCGACGCGGTCCGGGGGATCGCCAAAGCGCCCGGCAAGGGGCAGAAGTTCACCTACCGCGTGGACGTGGAGCAGGGGCTCGGGCTCGACGGCGAACTCTTCGCCGAGGCCGTGCAGAAGACCCTCAACGACGACCGCAGCTGGGCCCACAACGGCGCCCGGACCTTCGAGCGCATCTACTCCGGAGAGCCCGACTTCGTGATCACGCTGGCCAGTCCCGGGACCACCGCCGACTGGTGCGCCAAGTCCGGACTCGACACCACCGAGGACAACGTGTCGTGCAACTCGGCCGCCACCGAGCGCGTGATGATCAACGCGTACCGGTGGGCGCAGGGATCGAAGACATACGGTGATCAGATCCACGCGTACCGGCAGATGCTGATCAACCACGAGGTCGGCCACCGGCTCGGCTTCCCCCATGTCAGCTGCGACAAGGACGGTGACCTCGCGCCCGTCATGCAGCAGCAGACGAAGTTCCTGGAGCACGACGGGATCTCCTGCCGGGCCAACCCCTGGGCGTATCCCGGGAGTTGACCGGTGGCCCGGGCGTCCGACCCGGGCGGCTGACTCATACGTCACATTGACATGTGCAGCGTGCTCGTACATATTTCTGCACATGTCGACCCGTCACACCACCTCTCGCGCCGCCATCGAGCTGGCGCTCATCGGTGTGACCGCTCTGTGCGTGGCCGACATCGACTGTCGCTGACGCTCGCCCCTGGCGTTCGCGTCGCGATCTTCTTCCCTGCTGTGACCTGCTGACGGGTGTGCTCATCCCGCAGCTCGTTCACGGGTTTTCGACGACCCGACGCCGGGGCGGACGTCTGCTCTTCCGCGTCTCACTCCGCGTCAATCCGTCTCGCCGTTCGAGACTCATCATTTCGAGAGGTCGTCTCCGATGCGTCAACCGTCCGTCATAGCGCGCCGCGTGGCCGCGGCATCCGTCAGCCTGGTCGTGGCAGCGGGCGCCGCCGCCTGCGGCCCTGAGGACAACGATGCCAAGGGCGCCGGCGGCGACTCCACGCCCCACAAGGGCGGCACGCTCACGGTCCTGAACTCCAATCCGCAGCAGGACTTCGACCCCGCCCGCCTGTACACCTCAGGCGGTGGAAACGTTCCGTCCCTCGTCTTCCGCACCCTCACCACCCGCAACCGCGAGAACGGCGAGGCCGGCGCCGAGGTCGTCCCCGACCTGGCCACCGACACCGGGCGCCCGAACAAGGACGCCACGGTGTGGACGTACACCCTCAAGGAAGGCCTCAAGTACGAGGACGGTACGCCGATCACCTCGGCCGACATCAAGTACGGCATCGAGCGCTCCTTCGCCCCCGAACTGTCCGGCGGCGCCCCGTACTTGAGGGACTGGCTGGTCGGCGCGGCCGACTATCAGGGGCCGTACAAGGACAAGAAGGGCCTGTCGGCGATCGAGACGCCGGACGCGCGGACCATCGTCTTCCGCCTGAACAAGCCCGAGGGCGAGTTCCCGTACCTCGCCACGCAGACGCAGTTCACGCCCGTGCCGAAGGCCAAGGACACCGGCACCAAGTACGAGGAGCACCCGATCTCCTCGGGGCCGTACAAGGTCGTCGAGAACGACAACGACGGCGAGCACCTCGTCCTGGAGCGCAACACGCACTGGTCCGCCTCGACGGACGCCGAGCGCAAGGCATACCCCGACAGGATCGACGTACGGTCCGGGCTCGACTCCTCCGTGATCAACCAGCGGTTGTCCTCGTCCCAGGGGGCGGACGCGGCCGCGGTCACCACGGACACCAACCTCGGGCCGGCCGAGCTGGCGAAGGTGAGCGGTGACGGCGAGCTTGCCGCTCGCGTCGGTACGGGGCACTTCGGCTACACCAACTACATCGCGTTCAACCCGACGATCAAGCCGTTCGACAACGTCAAGGTGCGGCAGGCGATCGCGTACGCCATCGACCGGTCGTCCGTGGTCAACGCCGCCGGTGGTTCCGCGCTGGCCGAGCCCGCCACCACCTTCCTGCCGAACCAGAAGTCCTTCGGCTACACGCCGTACGACCACTTCCCGGCCGGCACGAGCGGCGATCCGGCGAAGGCCAGGGAGCTGCTGAAGGAGGCCGGTCACCCGAACGGGCTGACCGTCACCCTGACCCATTCCAACGCCAAGGACTTCGAGACCAGCCCCGAGATCGCCACCGCGATCCAGGACGCGCTGAAGAAGGCCGGCATCACGGTCAAGCTGCAGGGTCTGGAGGAGAACGACTACTCCGACAAGATCCACGACGTGAAGACCGAGCCCGGCTTCTTCCTCGCCCACTGGGGTGCCGACTGGCCCTCCGGCGGCCCCTTCCTCGCCCCGATCTTCGACGGCCGGCAGATCGTCAGGGACGGCGCGAACTTCAATACGGGCCTGCTCGATGACAAGTCGGTCAATGCCGAGATTGACGCGATCAACAGGTTGACCGATCTTGACGCGGCGGCCAAGAGGTGGGGTGCACTGGACAAGAAGATCGGCGAGCGGGCGCTGACCGTGCCGCTCTTCCACCCGGTCTACAAGCGGCTGTACGGCAAGGACATCAGGAACGTCGTGATCAGTGACTGGACCGGCGTACTGGACATCTCCCAGGTCGCGGTGAAGTAGCGCCGTGAGTGAGGCAGTTCTCGTCACCGAGGCTCCCGGGGCAGCCGCTCCGGGGGCCTCGGGGGCCCGTCAGTTCTGGTGGCGGCTGCGGACCCAGCGCGCCGCCCTCGTCGCGGCGGCCGTCGTCGCGCTGCTCGTCCTGGTCGCGCTCGCCGCACCGCTGCTCACCGCGATCGAGGGCCAGGACCCGACCACCTATCACCCCTCGCTGGTGGACTCCGCGCGCGGGGGCGTGCCCGTCGGGCCCTTCGGCGGGATCAGCGCGGACCACTGGCTCGGCGTCGAACCCCAGACCGGGCGGGACCTGTTCGCGCGGCTCGTGTACGGCGCCAGGGTCTCCCTCGGGGTCGCGCTGGCCGCGACCGTCGTCCAGGTCGCCATCGGTGTGGCCGTCGGCGTCGCCGCCGCGCTCGGCAGCCGCTGGGTCGACCAGGCGCTGAGCCGCTTCACCGACGTCATCGTGGCCATGCCGCTGATGATCATGGCGTTGGCGCTGCTCGCGATCGTGCCGACGAGCTTTCCGCGGCCCGTGCTGGTCGCCTTGGTGATCGGACTGATCGCCTGGGGCAACATCGCGAAGATCGTGCGCGCCCAGACGCTCACCCTCAAGGGGCTCGACTACGTCGCCGCGGCCCGGCTCAGCGGCTGGGGCACCTGGCGGATCGCCCGCCGTGAGCTGCTCCCCGGCATCGCCGCACCGGTCATCACCTACGCGGCGCTGCTCGTCCCGGCCAACATCACCGTCGAGGCCGCCCTGTCCTTCCTGGGCGTCGGCGTGAAGCCGCCGACGCCGTCCTGGGGACAGATGCTCACCGCCGCCGACGTCTGGTACCAGGCCGCCCCGCAGTACCTGCTGCTGCCCGCCGGCGCGCTCTTCGTGACCGTCCTCGCCCTGACCGTCCTCGGCGACGGCGTCCGCACGGCGCTCGACTCGCGCGCGGCGTCCCGGCTGCGGGTCGGGACCGGCCGCAAGAGGGAGGCCAAGGCATGAGCGGCCTCGCCGGTCTCACCGGCTTCGCGCTGCGCCGGACCGTCGGCGCCGTCGTCACCCTGCTCGCCATCTCGGTGATCGTCTACGTCGTCTTCTACGTCACCCCCGGCGACGTCGCCCAGATCACCTGCGGCCCGCGCTGCTCGCCGGCCCAGGTGCAGCAGGTCGCCGAGCAACTGCACCTGAACGACCCGCTGTACACCCGCTACTGGCACTTCCTGCAGGGCCTCGTCGCCGGCCAGGACTACTCGACCGGCACGTCCGTCCAGCACTGCTCGGCGCCCTGTCTCGGGCTGTCGTACCAGAGCGACCAGCAGGTCACCGCGCTGATCCTGGCGAAGCTGCCGGTCAGTCTGTCGCTCGTGTTCGGCGCCATGGTGCTGTGGCTGATCCTCGGCGTCGGCACCGGTGTCCTGTCCGCATGGCGGCGCGGCCGTCTCACCGAGCGGCTGCTGACCGGCGTCACGCTCATCGGCGTGGCCACACCGGTCTTCGTCATCGGCCTCGTCCTGATGATCGTCGTCTGCGGACAGCTGCAACTGCTGCCGTTCCCGCAGTACGTCGCCTTCACCGACGATCCCGAGCAGTGGGCGTGGAACCTGCTGCTGCCCTGGCTCTCGCTCGCCCTGATCGAGGCCGCGGCGTTCGCCCGGCTGACCCGGGCGGCGATGCTGGAGACGCTGGCCGAGGACCACATCCGCACCTTCCGGGCCTACGGCGTCGCCGAGCGGTCGGTCATCGGGCGGCACGCGCTGCGCGGGGCCCTCGCTCCGGTCATCGCCCTGAACGCCAACAACTTCGGCGGCGCGGTCGGCGGTGCCGTGCTCACCGAGACGCTCTTCGGACTGCCCGGCATCGGGCAGGAACTGGTCCACGCCGTCAACGTGGTCGATCTCCCGGTCGTCGTCGGGATGGTCCTGGTCATCGGCTTCTTCGTGGTTCTCGCCAACGCCGTCGCGGACGTCCTGTACGCGGTGGCCGACCGACGGGTGGTGCTGGCATGAGCCTGGTGAACGTCACGGATCTGACAGTCGGGTTCGGGTCCCTGCGGGCGGTCGACGGCCTCACCTTCCAGCTGGAGAAGGGCGCCGCGCTCGCCCTGGTCGGCGAGTCCGGCTCCGGCAAGTCCACCGTCGCCTCCGCCCTGCTCGGCCTGCACCGGGGCACGGGCGCGCGGGTCGGTGGGGCGATCGAGGTCGCCGGCGTGGACGTACAGGAGGCGTCGGACGAGGAACTGCGGCGGCTGCGCGGCGCGAAGGCCGCGATGGTCTTCCAGGACCCGCTGTCGTCACTCGACCCTTACCACGCGATCGGCGACCAGATAGCCGAGGTGTACCGCGTACACACGCGTGCCTCGCGACGAGCGGCACGCGCGCGTGCGGTGGAGGTGCTGGACCGCGTCGGCATTCCGGACGCGGTACGGCGATCCCGTTCCCGCCCGCACGAGTTCAGCGGCGGCATGCGGCAACGCGCCCTCATCGCCATGGCGCTGGCCTGTGAACCCGACCTGCTGATCGCCGACGAGCCGACGACCGCGCTCGATGTGACCGTCCAGGCCCAGATCCTCGACCTCCTGCACACGCTCCGCGAGGAGACAGGCATGGGGCTCCTCCTCGTCACACACGACGTCGGCGTCGCCGCCGAGAGCGTCGACGAGGTGCTCGTCATGCGGCACGGGCGTGCGGTCGAGCACGGTCCGGTCGGCACCGTCCTGGGATCGCCCGCACAGCCGTACACGCGCGAACTGCTCGGCGCGGTCCCGCGCGTGGACGCGCCGCGCGCCCATGCGCAGACGCCTGCCGGGGAGCCCGTGAAGCAGGCGGACGACGCGGCGGGGGAGGTCGTCCTGAAGGCGGCCGGCCTCCGGCGTGAATTCGGACGTGGGAAGCGTGCGTTCACGGCCGTGGACGACGTGTCGCTGACGATCCACCGAGGCGAGACACTCGGCATCGTGGGGGAGAGCGGCAGCGGCAAGACGACGCTGGGGCGCATGCTCGTCGGTCTCCTGGAGCCGACGGCGGGGGAGGTCCGTCACGAAGGGCACGCGCGCGTGGGCGTGCGTCCGGCCGTGCAGATGGTCTTCCAGGACCCAGTCTCCTCGCTCAACCCCCGCCGCGGCGTGGGCGAGTCGATCGCCGACCCGCTCCGCGCGCGGGGCGAGAAGGACGAAGGGTGCATTCGGCGGCGCGTGCGGGAGCTGCTGGAGCGCGTGGGGCTCGAAGCGGCGCACTACGACCGGTACCCGCACGAGTTCAGCGGAGGCCAGCGCCAGCGCGTGGGCATCGCGCGGGCGCTCGCGGCCGACCCCCGCCTCATCGTCTGCGACGAGCCCGTCTCGGCGCTCGACGTCACCACCCAGGCCCAGGTGGTCGCCCTGCTCGGCGAGCTGCAACACGAACTCGGACTCGCGCTCGTCTTCGTCGCGCACGACCTCGCCGTCGTACGCCAGGTCAGCGACCGGGTCGCGGTGATGCGGCGCGGGCGGATCGTCGAGGAGGGCCCGGTCGACGAGGTCTACGACCGCCCGCGGGACCCGTACACCAAGCAGCTCCTGGCCGCCGTACCGGCACTCGACCCACGGATCGCGGCCCAGCGGCGGGCCGCGCGGCGGGAGTTGGCCGTGGTGTGAACGCCTCGGCCGTCCGAGCCGTCCGAGCCGTCCGAGCCGTTCGACTGTGACGATCCGTGCGCGTTTGGTCTCCTAGCGCGACGGAACGCGACCCGCACGGGAAAGTTACGACCGTTCACCCCTTTTGGTGGCGCGATGGACAACCGTCCGTCGCGCCACCGCCTTGTCCGCATACGTTCGTCCCGCTGTGAGCCGCCGGGGGAACGGCGGCTCCCCTTACGGGAGATCGGGGGTGTACTCGTGCACATCGGACTGATCGCGGAGGGTGGCTATCCGTATGTGAGCGGTGACGCCGGCCTCTGGTGCGACCGGCTCGTGCGCGGGCTCGGACAGCACGAGTTCGACATCTACGCGCTCAGCCGCAGCGAGCGCCAGGAGGCCGAGGGCTGGGTCCCGCTGCCGCCGCAGGTCAACCGCGTGCGTACGGCGCCGCTGTGGACGGCGGAGGACGACGGTGTGGGGTACGGGCGCCGCGCGCGCCGACGGTTCACCGAGTGCTACGGCGAGCTGGTGGCCGTGCTCTGCGCGGGCAGTGCCATGGACGGTGCCGGACCACCCGAGGACACGTCCGCCACTGAGGCGGACCGTTTCGGCAACGCGCTGTACGGGCTCGCCGAACTCGCCCGCGACGAGGGCGGACTGGTGGGAGCGCTCCGCTCGGAAGCCGCCGTACGCGCCCTGGAGCGCGCCTGCCGGGCGCGCGGTGCCACGAGCGCAGCGCGTGAGGCGCGTGTACCCGATCTGCTGGCCGTCGCCGCGCACCTGGAACGCGCCCTGCGCCCCCTCTCGCTCGACTGGTACGAGGACGACGGTCTGGGCTCGGTCGACCTGTGCCACGCGACCTCCGGCGGCGCCGCGGCCCTGCCCGGCCTGCTCGCCCACCACTTCTGCGACGTACCGCTGCTGCTGACCGAGTACGGCGTCCGGCTCCGCACGCACTATCTGGCCGCCACCGAGTCCTCGCCCGCCGTACGCGCGCTGCTCGCCGCCTTCCACGGCAGGCTCGCCGCCGAGACCTACACCCGGGCCACCCTCATCACCCCCGGCAACAGCCACGCCCGCCGCTGGCAGGAGCGCTGCGGCGCCGACCGCGGGAAGCTCCGCACGGTCTACCCCGGCATGGACGCCGCCCGCTTCGCGGAGGTCGGCGAGGCCCCGGAGTGCGCGGACCCGGACACCCTCGTCTGGGTCGGCCGGGTCGAGCCCGCCAAGGACCTGGTGTCGCTGCTGCACGCCTTCGCCGAGGTCCGCAAGGAGGAGCCGAAGGCCCGCCTGCGCATCGTCGGCGCCCCCTCGGGTCCCGAGGGGGTCGCCTACCTCGGCCACTGCAGGGCGCTGGCCGTACAGCTCTTCCCCGACGAGGCGGAGGGCCCGCACAAGGTCGGCGACAACCCCGTCTCCTTCGAGGAGATCGGCGGCCCGGAGATCCCGGCCCTCGCCGACGCGTACGCCTCGGGTGCCGTGACCGTCCTGTCCAGCGTCGTCGAGGGGTTCCCGATCGGCCTGGTCGAGGCGATGCTCTGCGGCCGCGCGACCGTGTCCACCGACGTGGGCGCGGTGGTGGAGGTCATCGGCGGCACCGGTCTCGTCGTACCACCGCGCAATCCGCGAGCGCTGGCGGAGGCATGCGTGGCCCTGCTGCGCGACCCCGAGCGCCGTGAACGCCTGGGCGCTGCCGCACGCGCGCGTGCGCTCGAACTGTTCACCGTCGAGCAGAACGTCGCGGCATTTCACGGCATTTACCTGGAGATCGTCTCGCGCACACCGGTCCGCCGAGTCATCCTCGACGGGGCCGGAGCCCCCCTGCCCTTCGCCGTCCCCGCCGAGGCCCATGTGCCCGGCCGCCTGACCGGGCGCACCGCACGCGTCGTGGCCCGCGGCGGCCCGGCCCGACCGACGGAAGCCCCCGTACGCGCCACCTCGCTGCCCGCGACGGAGGGGGCACGATGAGCGGCCTCGGCGGACTGGACCGCCCAGGAGCCCCGACCAGCCCTGGGGCATGGGACGAACGGTCCGAGGAGTGGCTCGAGGCGGAGCCGCACCCACGCGAAAGCGGAGCCGGCGTGACCGGCACCGCCGCCGGAGTGGATGAGCCTTCGGCCCGTGTGGGCGGGGCTGAGGGGTCCTCGGCCCGTGTCGGCGGGGCTGACGAGTCGTCAGCCGGTGTCGGTGAGGTCGGCGAGTCTTCGGGGCGTGTCGGCGGGGTTGGCGAGTCTTCGGCCGGTGTCCGTGGCGTTGGTGAGTCTTCGGCCGGTGTCCGTGGCGTTGGTGAGTCGTCGGGGCGTGTCGCTGGGGTCGGCGACTCCTCGGCCGGCGTCGGCGGGGCCGACAAGTCCTTCACCTCCGCCAGGGAACCGACCGCCGTCGGCCCTCGACCGGCCTCCACCCGCCGTACCGGTGCCGACCCCGTGAAGGCGCTGATGCACCGGCACCGCGACCTGTGCGAACGTGCGGTGGACCCCCTGGAGATCGCCGCCGGCCTGGAAGCCCACGGCATCACCGACCGCACCGCCGCGCGCTTCCTGCACCGGGACGTCTTCTCCCTGGCGGAGGAGATCTACGCCAGAGTGCCCCGGGACTCCGAGAAACCGCCTGGCGGCCAGCCCCTGACCACGCCCCGCGCCCGTGCCGACTGGCTGCTCCTCACCCTCCTCCCCGGAGCCCTCTGCGCGGCGGCCGTGACGGCCCTGCACCTCACCCACGGTCAGTCCCGGGTGATCGCCGCCGCGGTGGGAGCCCTGGCCGTCGCCCTCGCCCTGCGCGCGGCCCTGGCCCGTGGCCCGCTCGCCGCCACGGACCGCACGAACCCGACCGCCACCCGGACCTCCTGGCTCATCGCCTACGCCCTCCTCGGCGACGGACTCCTCCGGGCAGCAGTCACCGGAGGCCCCGACACCCTCCCCACCGGCGCCGCCGACGGCCCCTGGCCCTTCACCACCGCACCCGTCCTGGCCCTCACCCTCTCCTGCGCCCCGGCGGCCTGGTGCGCCCACCTCCTCGCCGTTCGCGCCCGCCGCAAACTGGCGGCCAGCCGAGGCCTGGAGGAGTTCGCCACCTCCGCGAAACCCCTGCTCCTGGGCATCTTCGCCCTCTACCTCGGCGCCCTGACGGCCCTGCTGACCCTGACCACCACCGCCCTGGACGAGCCGGCCGCCTACCCCCAGACCCTCACCCTGGGCGCCCTGCTCCTCCTCGCCCGCCTCCTCACCACCCACGGGTTCACCCACGCCCCCGCACTCGTCCTCACCGCCACAGCCTCGGCCGAGGCGACAGCCCTGCTCACCCTCTTCGCGGCCCGCCTCCCCGGCTGTGCCTGGCTGGCCACGCCCGTACAGGCCCTGATCGACACGTGGGGCACGGCCGCAGTCCCCACCATCGCCTGCGGTGCGGGCGCGCTGACCCTCCTGCTCCACGCCACACGCACCCTCACCAGGGCGTCCGCACACATGACGCGGGACCAGCCGTGGTGACGCGCCACCAAGTCGCCCCACCGGGACGCGACCCACAACGCACCGTCACCGTTGGGCGCTGTGCGCACCTCCACTCGGCGGCGTCATGGACCGCAGCGGGCGTACGCGCCCGCATACCCGCTGAAGCCCCCTTCCTGAAGACCGCCCGATGCCAACGGCGGTGGCTCTTGCCGTCCGCATTTCTTGCCGTCCGCATTTCTGCCCGTCCGGCTTTCTTGCAGTCCGGCCTTATTGAAAATCCCCTCCCTGACGCCCTTGAACGGAGACCTCAAATGATCACCTCCCGATCCGACCACCCCTCGGCAACGGGAGCCGCCCGATGAGAGTCCTGCTGATCGGAGCCAACGGCTACCTCGGCCGCTTCGTGGCCGACCGTCTCCTCGCCGACCCCGCCGTCCAGCTCACCGCGCTGGGCCGTGGCGACGACGCCGACGTCCGCTTCGACCTCGCGTCCGGCAGTCCTGGCGCCCTCACCCGCTTCCTCGACGCGGTCCACCCCGGCGTCGTGATCAACTGCGCGGGCGCCACCCGGGGCGGCGCCCGCGAACTCACCCGCCACAACACCGTCGCCGTGGCCACCGTCTGTGAGGCCCTGCGCCGCAGCGGCTGCGGCGCCCGCCTCGTCCAGATCGGCTGCGGCGCCGAGTACGGCCCGAGCCAGCCCGGCTCCTCCACGGCCGAGGACGCCGTCCCCCGCCCCGGCGGCCCGTACGGCGTCAGCAAACTCGCCGCCACCGAACTGGTCCTGGGATCCGGCCTGGACGCCGTGGTCCTGCGGGTCTTCTCACCCGCGGGCCCCGGCACACCGGCCGGCTCCCCTCTCGGCCGCCTCGCCGAGGCCATGCGCCGCGCCATGCAGTCCGGCGACGGCGAGCTCAAACTCACCGGTCTGGGCGCCCAGCGCGACTTCGTGGACGTCCGCGACGTGGCCCGCGCCGTCCACGCCGCCTCGCTCTCCGCTGCCCAGGGCGTCATCAACATCGGCTCGGGCCGTGCCGTCCGCCTCCGTGACGCCGCCGCGGTCCTCGCCCGCGTGGCCGGATACGGCGGTGCCCTCCATGAACTGGACGGTCCGCCCGGCCCGTTGCGTACCACCATCGGCCACCCCCGCGCCGACTCGGACCATGCGTCCCATGTGGGACACGGGTCCCATCCGGGCCACGCCGCCCCGGCCGCGTACCCGTACCCGGACGGCTGCGGCAGCTGGCAGCAGGCCGACGTGCGCACCGCACGCGACCGGCTCGGCTGGCGCCCCCGTATCAATCTCGAAGAGTCCCTGGGTGACATCTGGATGGAGGCGGCATGCCGCATCTGACCGGCACCACCCCGACCGCGTCGACCGCGCCGAGCACAGACCTCCGCACCGGCCTCGGCGTCCCCGGCTACGCCCACCCCCTTCTCGCTCCCACCGAGTGGGGCGAACTCACCCGCCCCGGCACCCCGGTGCACTGGGTCGTCCTGAACGTCGCCGACGGTCCCGGCACCCGCCCCGACACGCACTGCGTGCGGGCCGTCGAACAGCTCCGCACCGCGGGAGTCCGTGTCCTCGGCCGTCTCGACACGGCTCGCCTCGGCACCGCGCACCTCGGCACCGCCTCCGGCGCGCGTGCCTTCGGGGAGGTCGTCTCCGAGGCGCACCGGTACCTCGACTGGTACCGGGCCGACGGCTTCCTCCTGGACCGGTGCCCGGCCGACGGAGCCGCGCTGCCCGAGATCCGCCGCACGGCCACCACACTCCGTGCCTTGCGTGACAAGGCCCACATCGTGTTCGGCCACGGCACCCACCCGCACCCCGGCTATGCCGAGTGCGCCGACCAACTGGTCACCTTCCAGGGCTCCTGGAGCGACTACCGCTGGTCGCAGGTCGCGGAGTGGACGGCCGACTACCCACCCGACCGCTTCTGCCACTTCGTCCACGGCGTGCCGCTCGGCCACCTCGACGAGGCCCTGCGCATCGCCCGCTGGCAGGGCGCCGCGACGATCTGGTTCACCGACCGCACGGACCGCGGCGGCCGCACCGACCCCTGGGAGACCATGCCCGGCTACTGGGACGAAATCGTCTCGCGGATCGGAACAGGTGTCTCGGAATGAAAAAGCCCGTGGCAGTGTTACGGGGAGAACAACTGTAGTGATCGACCGACCAACGGAGTCCCCGTGTCGCTGCCACCCCTGGTCGAGCCGGCCCCCGAGCTCACCGTAGACGAGGTTCGCAGGTACTCCCGCCACCTGATCATCCCCGACGTGGGGATGGACGGGCAGAAGCGGCTGAAGAACGCCAAGGTGCTCTGTGTGGGCGCCGGCGGCCTGGGCTCCCCGGCGCTGATGTACCTGGCCGCCGCGGGCGTCGGCACGCTCGGCATCGTGGAGTTCGACGAGGTCGACGAGTCGAACCTGCAGCGCCAGATCATCCACAGCCAGTCCGACATCGGCCGCTCCAAGGCCGAGTCCGCGCGTGACTCCGTCCTCGGCATCAACCCGTACGTGAACGTGATCCTTCACGAGGAGCGGCTCGAGGCCGACAACGTGATGGACATCTTCAGCCAGTACGACCTGATCGTCGACGGCACGGACAACTTCGCGACCCGCTACCTGGTCAACGACGCCTGCGTGCTGCTGAACAAGCCGTACGTGTGGGGCTCGATCTACCGCTTCGACGGCCAGGCCTCGGTCTTCTGGTCCGAGCACGGCCCCTGCTACCGCTGCCTCTACCCGGAGCCCCCGCCGCCGGGCATGGTCCCCTCCTGCGCCGAGGGCGGCGTGCTGGGCGTGCTGTGCGCGTCCATCGGCTCCATCCAGGTCACCGAGGCCATCAAGGTCCTCACCGGCACCGGTGAGCCCCTGGTCGGCCGCCTGATGATCTACGACGCCCTGGAGATGCAGTATCGGCAGGTCAAGGTCCGCAAGGACCCCAACTGCGCGGTCTGCGGCGAGAACCCGACCGTCACCGAGCTCATCGACTACGAGGCCTTCTGCGGCGTCGTCTCCGAGGAGGCCCAGGAGGCGGCCGCCGGCTCCACGATCACTCCCAAGCAGCTCAAGGAGTGGATCGACGACGGCGAGAACATCGAGATCATCGACGTCCGCGAGATCAACGAGTACGAGATCGTCTCGATCCCCGGCGCCAAGCTGATCCCGAAGAACGAGTTCCTCATGGGCACCGCCCTGGAGTCCCTCCCGCAGGACAAGAAGATCGTCTTGCACTGCAAGACGGGTGTCCGCAGTGCGGAAGTCCTCGCGGTCCTGAAGTCCGCGGGCTTCGCCGACGCCGTGCACGTCGGCAGCGGCGTGATCGGCTGGGTCAACCAGATCGAGCCGCACAAGCCGGTCTACTGAGCACCGGCTCGTCCCGCTCTCCGGTCGGCGGGGGCTTTGGGCACCACGGGTGCCCGAAGCCCCCGCCGTCGTCATGAGCAGACCTTGCCGTCCTTCGGCACCGCTCCCTCCAGCAGGTAGGCGTTCACCGTGGAGTCGACGCAGTCGCTGCCCTTCCCGTACGCGGAGTGGCCCTCGCCCTTCCAGGTGAGCACCACGCCGACGCCCTTGCCCAGTTCGTCCGCCATCCTCCGGGTGCCCTCGTAGGGCGTCGCCGGGTCGCCGGTGTTGCCCACGAGCAGGATCGGTGCGGAACCCGGCGCACTCACCTCCGGAGTGTCGTACTGCCCGGGCACCGGCCAGTCGTAGCACCAGCCGGACGTGTCCCAGCCCAGCATGGGTCCGAACACGGGTGAGACCTTCTCGAAGCGTGGCAGCAGTTTCTTCGTCTCCTCGACCGTCGGCCGCTGCTTGTCGTCCAGGCACGATATGACCCGTTGGGAGTGGGTCCCCGTGGCGTAGTGGCCGGAGGTGTCGCGGTCGTTGTAGTCGTCGGCGAGCGCCAGGAGCTCCGAGCCGTCGCCCTCTTCGGCCGCCTCCAGGGCGCTCGTCAGCGTCGGCCAGCTTCCCTCGCTGTAGAGCGGATTGAGGAGGCCGATGAGCGCGAGCGTCTCCGTGAGCTTGCGTCCGGAGGACGTCGGCAGCGGATTCGCGTCGATCCGCTTCAGCATGTTCACGATCTTCTGCGAGCCTTCGCCGGCGTTCTGGCCGGTGGACTCGAGATAGTTGTCGAGCGCGCGCTGGAAGCCCCGGGCCTGGTTCTCGACGTGCCCCTTCGAGTCGGCGCTCGGGTCGGCGACGGCGTCCAGGATCAGGCGACCCACGTTCTTCGGGAACAGGTGTGCGTAGACACCGCCGAGTTCGGTGCCGTAAGAGATGCCGAAGTAGTGCGTCTTCGAGTCGCCTAGGACCTGGCGCATCAGGTCCATGTCGCGGGCGGTGTCGGTGGTCGATACATGTGCCATCAGCCTGCCTGCGGACTTCTGGCAGCCCTGGCCGAAGGCGGCGGCATCCCGGAAGTACGCCGTCTCCTCGGCAGGGGTGTCCGGCGTGATGTCCACGGACTCGGAGGCCTCGATCTCCTTGTCGCTGCGGCAGCGGACGCCTTCACTCGAGGCCACCCCGCGCGGGTCCCAGCTCACCAGGTCGTACCGCTCGCGCAGCTCGGACGCGGTCGAGGCGTACCACGGCAGCGTGGAAACCCCTGAGCTGCCCGGGCCGCCGAAGTTGAACAGGAGCGAGCCGATGCGGTCGTCGCCGGTCGCCTTGGCACGGATCAGCGCCAGGTCGATCGTCCTGCCGTCCGGTTCGGCCCAGTCCAGCGGGGTCTTGAGCGTCGCGCACTGCCACTCGTCGCCCGGCGCGGGGGAGTCACCGGTGGCCTTGCAGCGCCCCCAGTCGAGCTTCTGCGAGGTCAGCGAGGAGGGCAGGGGGTTCGTCGCCGAGTCCGCGGACGCCGCCGGTGAACTCGGCCCGCCGGTCCTCCCGTCGGTCGCGCCGCCTTCGGACGAGCCGCCGCTGCAGCCCGTCACCAGCAGCGCGGCGGCGGCCGTCAGGGCAGTCCACCGTACGAAACGCGCCATGTCGCTTCCCCCCTCGCAGGCCGTCCGCTCTGTGCCGCGGATGGCGGTCAGGCCATGGTAGGCGGATCGGGAAACAGCCGTCGCAGCCTGTGGATAACTCTCTGACCTGCGGATTCGAGCTCCTCAATGCGAATCAGGAGCACACCGTTCCTGCCGCGGGCACCTTCCCGTCCAGCAGGTAACCGTTCACCGCGTCCTGCACGCACCTGTTCTTGCTGTTGTACGCCCCGTGTCCCTGCCCCTTGTACGTCAGCTCGACGCCCACCCCCTTGCCCAGCGACTCCACCATCCGCCGTGCGCCCTGGTACGGCGTGGCCGGATCGCCCGTGTTGCCCACGACGAGGATCGGTGCCGACCCGGGCGCGCTGACGTCGGGGTGGTCGGCGGCGCCCGCGACGGGCCAGTCGGTGCAACTGAGCAAGGACCAGGCAAAGGAGTCGCCGAACAGGTTCGAGGCGGCCCGGAACTCGGGCAGCCTCCGCTCTGCGTACTCGGCTGTGTAGCGGGGTGCGTCGTCGGAGCAGTTGACCGACAGGTTGGCCGGGATGATGTTGCTGTACTCGCCGTTCTCCTTGCGTCCGTGGCTCAGGTCGGCCAATTGCATCAGGGTGCCGCCGTCACCTTCGTACGCCAGCACCAGGCCCTGCGTGAGCAACTGCCAGTAGTCCTTCTTGTACAGCGACTGCAAGATGCCGGAGGTCGCGGCGGTCTGGGTCAGATCGCGCGGGAAGATGCCCTGGATCGGCTTGCTGTCGAGGTCCTTGAGCAGCTTGGCGATGCGGTCCTTGACGTCCTGGGCGGTGTCGCCGATCGGGCACGCCTCGGCCTTGGACACGCAGTCCGCGGCGAAGTTGTCGAGCGCGAGCTGAAAGCCCCGGGCCTGCGTGAGCGAACCCTGCTCGGGATTCTCCGTCGGGTCGACAACCGCGTCGAAGACGGCGCGTCCGACGTTCTTGGGGAACAGGTGGGCGTAGACGCCGCCGAGTTCGGTGCCGTACGAGATGCCGAAGTAGTGAAGTTTGTCGTCGCCGAGCACCTGGCGCATCAGGTCCAGGTCACGGGCGGCGTCGGTGGTGCGCACATGCGGCAGCATCTCCTCCGAGTTCTCTTCGCACGCATCGTTGAACTCCTTGATGCTTTCGAGCATTTCGGCCCGCTCGACGGCGTCCTCCGGTGTGGCGTCCTGCTGGAAGAAGGCGTCGAGGTGCTGGTCGTTCGCACACAGCACGGGCTCGCTGCGGCCGACCCCGCGGGGATCGAAACTCACCAGGTCGTAGCGGGTGCGCAGCTTGTCGTACGTGTCGCCGAAGCTGGGGAGCGTAAAGACGCCCGAACTGCCGGGCCCGCCGAAGTTGAAGATCAGCGAGCCGATGCGCCGGTTCTGGTCGCCGGCCTTCACCCGGATCAGCTCGATGCCGATCGTGTCGCCCTTGGGATCGTCCCAGTCGAGGGGTGCCTTCATCGTGGCGCACTGCCATGTGCCGTCGTCCGGCAGAGGCGACGGACTGCCCCCGCCGCCCTGCGCCTGGGAGGGAGCGGGGCAGTCCTCCCAGCTCAGCTCCTGGACGGTCAGATCCTCGTCCCCGGAGTCGTCGTCGCTGCAGCCGGTCGGCAGGGAGATCAGCAGCAGTGCGGTGGTGGCCAGGGCAACGGCGCGTATCCACGGCGGGTTCGGCATAGTCCCATCCTGCGGTCGCACCTGGCGGGGCGCTCGGGGCGCGAGCCGTACGAGGTACTACTGCGCCGCACCGCTTCCGTGCCCTCTCGGTGCGCTGCCCCGCGCTACAGCGCGCCCTTGCGGGTCAGATGGTTGAAGGCCAGCCAACCCGGCAGCACCGGCAGCCACAGCGTCAGCAGGCGGAACAGCAGCACCGCGGGTGCGGCGACCTCGCTGGGCAGGCCCACGGCGATCAGACCGACGGTCAGCGTCGCCTCCACGGCGCCCACGCCGCCCGGTGTCGGGGCCGCCGAGCCGAGCGCGTTGCCCGCGAGGAAGACGACGGCCACGCTGGCGATGCTGAGCGAGGTGCCCTCGCTGCCGAAGGCCCGGATCGAGGCGTCCAGGCACAGCACGAAGCAGGCGGTCAGCAGCAGCATGCCGCCGATGCCCGTGACCAGCTTCTGCGGCCGCTGGAGCACGTCGAGCATGCGCGGCACGACACCCGCGAACAGTGACCTCACGCGCGTGACGACGAATTTCCGCAGGAACGGCACCGAGGTCACGACAAGCACCAGGACGGCCACCGTCAGCAGACCCGCGATGACGGTCCGGGACGGCGACAGTGACGGCGTCTTCTCGGTGCCGGTGAGATAGCCGAAAGCCAGCAGCATCAGGATGTGGCAGCCGAGCCCGAACAGCTGCGACGCGCCGACGCTCGCCACCGCGAGCCCCGGCCGCACTCCCGCGCGCTGCAGGAAGCGGGTGTTGAGGGCGACGCCACCGACCGCGGCCGGCGCGACGATCTTCACGAACGATCCGGCGACCTGCGCCGCCACGGTACGCCGGAACGGCACCCGCTCGGGCACGAACCCCAGCAGAGCCATCGCCGCCGCGATGTAGCTGGCGGCCGAGAACAGCACGGCCGCGGCCACCCAGCCCCACTGGGCGTTGGACACGAGCGGGCCGAACTCGATGTGCGTGAGCTGCGTCAGCAGGAAGTACGCGCCGATGGCTCCGGCGATGAAGCTGATCAGCGTGCGCGGCCGTACCCGCTCCAGGCGGGCCGGCTCGACCGGCGCCTGCGGCCTGATCAGCAGTACCTCGTGGCGGATCTGCGTGAGCAGGTCCTCCTCGCGTGCTTCGTACACGGCCTCGTCGATGGCCCGCTTCTCGGCCCGCGCCTGTGCCCGTACGGTCTTCTTGTCCGGCTTGTCGAATACGGCCCCGGAGTCGTCCGTGACCTCCTCGCTGCGGGCCTGCTTGGCGTGCCGGGACGCCTCCAGCACCGCCTCACGCTCGCGCTGGGCGCGCTCCCGGGCGAGTCTGCGCAGCGTCGCGCGCGTGGAGCGGCTCAGCGCGATGGGCTGCAGCATCGGCAGACAGTCGGCCACGGCGTCGGGGCCGAGCACACTCACCGCCGAGGCCACCGCGCGTTCGGCGCCGACCCGCAGGCCGAGCGTCACCAGCAACTGGGAGATGTCCATGCGCAGCAGCAGATTGTTGGCCGCGATCTCCCCGATGCGCAGATCTGTGATGATCACTTTGCCGGAACGATCCACCAGAATCGCGTCACCCACCAGCCTGCGGTGCGCGATGCGCCGGGACTGCAGCGCCTTGACCTGGTGCCAGGTGCCGCGCAGCAGCTCGTCGGTGATCTCCTCGTCCGGCAGCGAGTCCAGGGTGTGCCCGCCGGTGTGCTCGTACACGAGCATCACGGCGTCGGGGCCCAGCTCGGAGGTGGCGATCAGCTTGGGGGCGTTGGCGCCGGCCGCGATGGCGGCGTAGGCGAGCAGCGCCTCCTGCTCCAGGGCCTGGCGCAGCGACTGGAGGCTGCTGCGGGTGGCGAAGCCGCGGAGCGTCAGATTCCGCCACGCGCGATAGAAGAAGCCCTGAGCCTGCTGCTCCCGGTCGACGACCGTCACATCCAGCGGCGGGCCGTCCTCCAGGGTGACGAAGTAGCGCCGGCCGCGGTCGCCGGTCTCCTGCGTGTCGGAGCCCTCCTCACGGGCCGCGCTCACCGGACGGAAGCCGACGTGCCTGAGGCCTGCCATCAGGGTCCGCCCGGTGGGTCGGACGTTGGGCGAGCCGACCGCGTACAGGGTGCCGTAGGCGACGGTCCAGCCGATCAGCAGCGTCAGGATGATCGAGAACGGCGTGGTGTAGCCGGTGACCAGCATGGAGAAGGCGTACAGGACCAGCACCGCCCACAGGACCGCACGCCAGCGGGGTCTGCGGGACATGCCGACCGCGGTCATGTACGCGATGACCGGGGCAAGATAGCCGTGCACCGGGTCGGTGAGGGAGCCGACGTCACCGGGTGAGGGCTGGGTCAGCGCGTCCCGGATGGAGTCCGGGGCGGCTCGCGCGACCCACAGGTCCGTGGCGAGCGTCACTCCGTGCGCGAGGACGGCCGCGAGGACGCCGTCCGCGATGCGCAGCCCGTCCCGCTTGATCAGCCGCTCGATCGCGAAGGCGACCGGCACCAGCAGGATCGCGATGCTGGACACCAGCCCGGCCATCTTGCTGAACACGTCGGGCGCCTGTCCGGTGCCCTTGTTGATGTCCTGCTCGAGACCCGAGGTGGTGCCGTGCGCGAACGCGGCGATCGCGAGCAGCAGGGCGATGCCCAGCACGCCCACCAGGAGCCGCATCAGGTCGGAGGGGCGGTGCACGCGCGCGGGGAGCAGCGGTTCGTCGCCCTCGACCTCGTCGACGTGGGTCTCCTCGATGTCGTACGCGGCCTTGCCCTCGACGGCCTTGCGGCCGACGTCGCTCGTGGCGGCGTCCTTACCGGCCTCGCGACCGGTGGTGCTCGCGTCGGCCCGCTTCTCTGTCTCGCGGCCCGTGTCGCTCGTGTCGGCGTCCTTCCCGACCTCGTGCTTCACGCTGCCCTCGCCTTCGCCGCCGGCCTTCTGCGCGGCGTTCGCGGTGCCCGGGCGCGACGAAGCGTCAGAGGTGCTCTCCGTGCCCTCCGGGTGCACACCCTGTTGCTTCATCGTCTCTTCTTGATCTCGTATCACCAGTCACCGCCCGCATGATGGTGGCATGCCGCACCGACACACGGGGGCATCAGGGTGCAAATGCGGGGTCGCACAGTCTGCCCGAAGCGTCGCCGCGGAGCGAGGGATACGCACAGTGGCGAGCGCGTCACATTGTCGGTGGGGTGGGGCAGGATGGGGCGGATGAGCGAGGAGAGCCTTCCGGGCGACGCCCGTCCGGCGTACGACACCGCCCATGAGGAGTACCCGGACGCGCTGCCGGAGTACGCCGAGCGCGTCCTCGAGGTCGCCGAACTGATCCCGCCGGGGCGCGTCATGACGTACGGGGACGTCGCCGAGTGGCTGGAGGAGGGCGGGCCCCGCCAGGTCGGCAGGGCGATGGCCCTCTACGGCGGAGCCGTTCCGTGGTGGCGGGTGGTCCGCTCCGACGGGATCCTGCTGCCCGGCCACGAGCTGAGAGCCCTGGAGCACTACCGTGCGGAGGGCACGCCTCTGAAGGAGGCGAGCAGGGCCGCCGAGGGCCACCTGCCGCGCCTCGACATGAAGCGGGCGCGCTGGGACGGCGGTGAACGCGCACAGGGTCACACCTGACAGCTTCCGACATCCGACCGTCCTCGGTGTGACCTGTGATCCGTACGGGGGAAGCCGGGCACGTCCGTGACATGACGTACGTTCGTGAGGCGAGGGACGCACGTGGCCCGAGTGCCCGGAGGGATGAATCGGAAGCCCTGCTTCCGCCCCGCTCCCCGGCGTAGCGTCAACGGCGCGTGCACCCCTCGCCCCGCGGCCACCGCCCTCCACGCGCGAGGGGCCACCCACCCAGCACACCCACCAGGACCGGCGAACCACGTGAGCTCCTCTTCCTCCACCAGGCGCCTGTCGCACCCCCAGGTGCGACAGGGGACCCGTGGCGCTTACCGGCTGGTGCGGACCCCTGTCGAGCAAGTGGCTCCCCCTCATCTGGACGCGGCACAGCGCGTGGTGGTTGACCACGCCACCGGCCCGATGCTCGTCCTCGCAGGTCCGGGCACCGGAAAGACCACCACGTTGGTCGAGTCCGTGGCGGCGCGCATCGCCCGCGGCGGCGACCCCGAGCGCATCCTGGTGCTGACCTTCAGCCGCAGGGCCGCCGTGGAACTGCGCGACCGCATGGCCCTGCGCATAGGGGCGGCCAGAGCGCCCCAGGCGACCACGTTCCACTCCTTTTGCTACGCCCTGGTCCGTGCCCACCAGGACAGCGACCTGTTCGTGGAGCCGTTGCGGCTGCTGTCCGGCCCCGAGCAGGACGTGACCGTACGGGAGCTGCTCGCCGGCCAGCCCGACCTGGAGCGGCTCGGTCTGGCGCACGTGCGCTGGCCGGACGAACTGCGTGCCTGCCTGACCACCCGCGGCTTCGCCGACGAGGTCCGCGCGGTCCTCGCCCGCAGCCGTGAGCTGGGCCTCGGCCCCGAAGCCCTGGACGCCTTCGCCCGCCGTATCGGCCGCCCCGACTGGCGCGCCGCCGCCTCCTTCCTCGCCGAGTACCTCGACGTGCTCGACATGCAGGGCGTGCTCGACTACGCCGAGCTGGTCCACCGCGCGGTGCTCCTGGCCCGCCGCCCCGAGGCCGCCGCGCGGCTCGCGGCGCAGTACGACGCCGTGTACGTCGACGAGTACCAGGACACCGATCCGGCCCAGGTACGACTGCTGCGCGCCCTCGCGGGCGGCGGCCGCACCCTGGTCGCCTTCGGCGACCCCGACCAGTCGATCTACGCGTTCCGGGGCGCCGACGTGAACGGCATCCTGGAGTTCCCGCACGCCTTCCCACGCGCGGACGGCCGCCCCGCGCCCGTCGAGGTCCTGCGCACCTCGCGCCGCTCCGGTGCCGCCCTGCTGTCCGCGACCCGGCTGCTGACCCAGCGCATGCCGCTGACCCGGCTCCCGGCGGAGAAAGTACGCGCCCACCGAGAGCTCGCCCCGGTCCGTGAGGGCGGACGCGTCGAGGTCTTCACGTATCCGACGCCCGGCACGGAGCTGGACAACATCGCCGACATCCTGCGCAGGGCGCACCTGGAGGACGGCGTCCCCTGGGGCGAGATGGCCGTCCTGGTGCGTGCGGGGTCCCGCACGATCCCGACCGTGCGCCGGGCGCTCACGGCCGCCGGGGTGCCGCTGGACATCGACGGCGACGACCTGCCACTGCGGCACGAGCCGTCCGTGGCACCACTGCTGACGGCGTTGCGGGCGGTGGCCACAGCTGAGGCGTCGGTGGCGTCGGTGGCCTCGGCGAAGAATTCGACAGCCAGGGCGGAGGCCGCGGTGGCCCCGGCGGAGGCTGCGGTGGTCATGGGTGCGGAGGCTTCGGCGCGTCCCGACGACGAGGCTCACGCCGAGGGGCCGGAGGGGCCGGAGGGGCCGGAGGGGCCGGAGGGGCCGGAGGGGCCGGAGGAGGGTAAGCCGGGGCGCTTGGAGGAGCCGGAGTCGGGGCAGCCGGAGGACGCCGAGCTGGAGCCGCCAGCGGAACCCAGGTCGGGGCAGCCGGAGGGCCCGGCGCCGTGCTGGCTCGACACCGGGACCGCCCTCACCCTGCTCGCCTCCCCCCTCGCCGGCATGGACGCCGCCGACCTGCGCCGCCTCGGGCGGGCGCTGCGGGACGAGGAGCGGGCCGCGGGCAACCCCTTGCCGCCGCCCTCGGACGAACTGCTCGCGCGGGCGCTGGCCGAGCCGGAGCGGCTCGCGGTGCACGACCCCACGTACGCGCGTGGCGCCCAGCGCCTCGGCGCGCTGCTCCGCAAGGCCCGTGAGCGCCTCGCGGGCGGCGGTACCGCCGAGGAGGCGCTGTGGGACCTCTGGGAGGGCACGCCGTGGCCCGCGCGCCTGGAGCGCACCGCCCGCCGCGGCGGCGCGGCCGGCCGCAACGCCGACCGTGACCTGGACGCCGTGTGCGCGCTGTTCGCGACCGCGGCCCGCGCGGAGGAGCGCACCGGCGGGCGGGGCGCACTGAACTTCCTGGAGGAGATCGAGGCCGAGGACATCGCCGCCGACACCCTCACGCGGCGTGCGGTACGTCACGACGCCGTGCGCCTGATGACCGCGCACCGCTCCAAGGGCCTGGAGTGGCGCCTGGTCGTCGTCGCGGGCGTCCAGGAGGGCCTGTGGCCGGACCTGCGCCGCCGCGGCTCCCTCCTGGAGGCCGACCGCATCGGCCGCGACGGACTCGCCGAACCCCTCACCCCGGGGGCGCTGCTGGCGGAGGAACGCCGCCTGTTCTACGTCGCTGCCACACGCGCGCGTGAGCGCCTCGTCGTGACGGCGGTGAAGGCCCCGGCCGACGACGGCGACCAGCCCTCCCGCTTCCTGACCGAGCTCGGCGTGGAGCCAAAGGACGTGACGGGCCGCCCGCGCCGGCCGCTCTCCGTCGCCGCGCTCGTCGCCGAACTGCGGGCCACGACGGTCGACCCGCGCGCGTCGGACGCCCTCAGGGAGGCGGCCGCACGCCGGCTGGCCCGGCTCGCCGCGCTCGCCGACGAGGACGGCCGCCCGCTCGTCCCGTCCGCGCACCCCTACCGCTGGTGGGGCATGTTCGAGCCGACCGAGTCCAAGGTGCCGTTGCGCAACCGCGACCAGCCCGTCGTGCTCTCCGGAAGCGCCCTCGAACAGCTCGCCAACACCTGTGCCCTGCAGTGGTTCCTGGGCCGCGAGGTGAAGGCCGACGCGCCCGCGACAGCCGCCCAGGGCTTCGGCAACGTGGTGCACGTCCTCGCCGACGAGGTCGCCTCCGGGCACACCCCGGCCGACCTCGCCGTCCTCATGGAGCGCCTCGACTCCGTGTGGAACGCGCTTGCCTTCGACGCGCCGTGGAAGTCGGCACAGGAGAAGGACAACGCGCGCGTGGCGCTCGAACGCTTCCTGAAGTGGCATGTGATGGACCGCTCGGGGCGCACACCCGTGGCGAGCGAGCACGACTTCGACGTGACCCTGGAGGCCGGCGACTTCGAGGTGCGCATCCGCGGCCAGATGGACCGCGTCGAGGCCGACGGCGAAGGACGCGCCTACGTCGTCGACTTCAAGACCGGCAAGCAGGCACCGAGCGCCGCCGAGGTGGCCCGCCACCCGCAGCTCGCCGTCTATCAGCTCGCCGTCCGCGAGGGCGCCGTCGACGAGGCCTTCGACGGCGTACGACCCGACCCGGGCGGCGCCGAACTCGTCCAGCTGCGCCAGGGCGCCGCCAAGCGGGACGGCGGAGAGACGCTGCCCAAGGTGCAGGGGCAGGAGCCCCTGGACGGCCCGGAGGGGGAGTGGGTCGGCGAGCTGCTGGCCACGGCGGCGGGCAAGGTCCTCGACGAGCGGTTCACGCCCAGCGCGGGCCAGCACTGCACACACTGCGCGTTCCGGGCGTCGTGCAGCGCGCGGCCCGAGGGACGGCACGTGGTCGAGTGAGGCATCGTCCAAGACGTCGCCCGACATATCGTCAGAAACCGGAGTGAGCGATCACACCACCCGTGCTGACCTGCGCCTCTCCTGGCCCGACGGCCGATCCGGGCATCCACTGTCAGTGCCCGCAGCTAGCCTCTCAGATGTGTCCGCCCGTATCACCGATCCCGAGCAGCTCAAGGAGCTCCTCGGCATCCCGTTCACTCCGGAGCAGACGGCGTGCATCATCGCGCCGCCCGCCCCGCAGGTGATCGTGGCCGGAGCCGGATCCGGCAAGACGACGGTGATGGCGGCACGCGTGGTGTGGCTGGTCGGCACCGGCCAGGTCGCCCCCGAACAGGTCCTCGGCCTGACCTTCACCAACAAGGCCGCCGGTGAACTCGCCGAACGTGTCCGCAAGGCGCTCGTCAAGGCCGGCGTCACCGACCCCGATGTCATCGATCCGGACAACCCGCCGGGCGAGCCGGTGATCTCGACGTACCACGCCTTCGCCGGCCGCCTGCTGACCGACCACGGCCTGCGCATCGGCCTGGAACCGACCTCCCGCCTCCTCGCCGACGCCACCCGCTACCAGCTCGCCGCGCGCGTGCTGCGCGAGGCCCCGGGCCCGTACCCGGCGCTCACCCGCTCCTTCGCCGACCTGGTCAGCGACCTGCTCACCCTCGACTCCGAACTCGCCGAGCACCTCGTACGGCCCGAGGCCCTGCGCGCGTACGACGCCGAGCTGCTGCTCACGCTCCAGGGCGCCAAGCTCAGCAACGCCGATCTGCGCAAGGTCCCCGAGACGGCCGCGGCCCGCCGCGAACTCGCCGACCTGGTGGTCCGCTACCGGGCCGCCAAGCGCGAGCGCGACCTCCTCGACTTCGGCGACCAGATCGCCCTGTCGGCACAGCTCGCCCGGATCCCCGAAGTCGGCCGCATCCTGCGCGACGAGTTCCGCGTGGTCCTCCTCGACGAGTACCAGGACACGTCCGTCGCCCAACGCGTCCTGCTGGCCGGCCTGTTCGGGGACGGCACCGGCCACCCCGTGACGGCCGTGGGCGACCCCTGCCAGGCGATCTACGGCTGGCGCGGCGCCTCCGTCGCCAACCTCGACGACTTCCCGGAGCACTTCGCCCACGCCGACGGCCGCCCCGCCCGCCGCCAGGCGCTCAGCGAGAACCGTCGCAGCGGCGGCCGCCTCCTGGACCTCGCCAACGGCCTCGCGGAGCCCCTGCGCGCCATGCACGCGGGCGTGGAGGCCCTCCGCCCGGCCCCGGGAGCCGAGCGCGACGGCACGGTCCGCTGTGCGCTGCTGCCCACGCACGCCGAGGAGATGGACTGGATCGCCGACTCCATCGCCCACCTCGTGCGCACGGGGAAGGCGCCCGGCGAGATCGCCGTCCTGTGCCGCACGGCGACCGACTTCGCCGAGATCCAGGGCGCGCTCGTCGCCCGGGACGTCCCCGTCGAGGTGGTCGGCCTGTCCGGGCTGCTCCACCTGCCGGAGATCGCCGACCTCGTCGCCGTCTGCGAGGTCCTCCAGGATCCCGGCGCCAACGCCTCCCTGGTCCGCCTGCTCACCGGCCCGCGCTGGCGCATCGGCCCGCGCGACCTCGCCCTCCTGGGCCGCCGCGCACGGCGGCTGGTGTCCCACGCGCGCGTGGACGGCGACGACGACCCGGACCGCCGCCTCGCCGAGGCCGTCGAGGGGGTCGACCCGGCCGAGGTGATCTCGCTCGCGGACGCCCTCGACACCTTCCTGGAAACGCCGCTGGACGGCGACGAGGACGACGACAACCTGCCCTTCTCGCCGGACGCGCGCGTGCGGTTCGCCCGCCTGGCCACCGAGCTGCGCGACCTGCGCCGCTCCCTGTCCGACCCGCTGATGGACGTCCTGCACCGTGTCCTCGCCGTCACCGGCCTGGAAGTGGAGCTCTCGGCGTCCCCGCACGCCCTGGCCGCCCGCCGCCGCGAGACCCTGTCCAACTTCCTGGACATCGCCGCCTCCTTCGCGGCCGGCGACAACGAGGCGACCCTGCTCGCCTTCCTCGCCTTCCTGCGCACCGCCGCCCAGTACGAGAAGGGCCTCGACAACGCCCTGCCCGGCGGTGAGAACACCGTCAAGGTGCTCACCGCGCACAAGTCCAAGGGCCTGGAGTGGGACGTCGTCGCCGTCCCCGGCCTGGTCACCGGCACCTTTCCCAGCACCAAAGGGCGCGAGAAGTGGACCGCCCAGGGCAAGGTGCTGCCGCACGAGCTGCGCGGCGACGCCGACACGCTCCCCGACGTCACCTCCTGGGACTCCCGCGGCCTGAAGGCCTTCCAGGAGGCCATGAAGGACCACCAGCACACCGAGGAACTCCGCCTCGGCTACGTCACCTTCACCCGCCCCCGCTCCCTGCTCCTCGGCTCCGGCCACTGGTGGGGCCCAAGCCAGAAGAAGCCCCGCGGCCCGTCCGACTTCCTGCAGGCCCTGTACGACCACTGCACGGCCGGATACGGCGAGATCGAGGCCTGGGCCGACGAGCCCGCCGAGGTGGAGGAGAACCCGGCCCTGCACCGGGAGAACGCCGACCAGGTATGGCCCCTGCCACTCGACGAAGCCGCCCTGGCCCGACGCCGCACGGCCGCGGAGACGGTCCTGGCCCACCTGGAGAGCCTCACCACCGCCCGGGACGACGGCCGTCCCGCCGCGACGCACGACCCGGACACCTACGACGATCCGGACTGGCCGCCACCACCGGACGACGAAGCCCTCCAGGAGGAGTACGACGAGGAGGATCCCTTCTCCGCAGAGGACCCGGGCGACTGGGACTCCTGGACCACGGACCGCCCCTCGGTCCCGCACCAGGGCACGTCCCCGGAATCCTCCGCCGAGCCCCCGAAGGCACGCCCCCACCCCCAGGAACGGGAACTCCTCACACCTGAGGAGGAACCTCTCACTCCGGAGGTGGAACCCCTCACTCCGGAGGAGGCCAGAACCATCGCCTCCTGGGATCGCGACCTCGACGCCCTGACCGGGGAACTTCTGCGCGCCCGCGCGAGCGTCACGGACGTACCCCTGCCCGCGTCACTGACCGCGTCCCAGCTACTGCGCCTGGCCGCCGACCCGGACGGTTTCGCGCAGGAACTCGCGCGCCCCATGCCGCGCCCCCCACAACCCGCCGCACGTCGAGGCACCCGGTTCCACGCCTGGGTCGAGGCCCGCTTCGAGGAGCTGACGCTGCCCATGCTGGAGCCGGAGGACCTGCCCGGCAGCGAGGCCGAGATCGCCGACGAGCGCGACCTGGAAGCCCTCAAGGACGCCTTCGAGCGCACCGAGTACGCGCACCGCACGCCGTACCGGGTCGAGGCCCCCTTCCAGCTCGCCATCGCCGGCCGCGTCGTACGGGGCCGTATAGACGCCGTCTACAAGGAGGGCGACGGCGACGGGGCGACGTACGAGATCGTCGACTGGAAGACCAACCGCACCCGCACCGCCGACCCGCTCCAGCTCGCCCTGTACCGGCTCGCCTGGGCCGAGCAGCAGGGCGTGCCCCTCGAGTCCGTCGACGCCGCGTTCCTGTACGTCCGCAGCGGCGAGGTCGTACGCCCGGACGACCTGCCCGACCGGGCGGCACTGGAAAGACTGCTGACCGAGGAGCCGGTCGCGGAGGCGGACTGTGAGCAACCGCCCACCGAGGATGTCGGTGCGGGCCGATAGGCTCGTGACCATGAGCCAGACCCCGGACAGCGCCGTCCGCACGTACATCGAGCAGCATCGCGCCGCCTTCCTCGACGAGCTCGCCGAGTGGCTGCGCATCCCCTCCGTGTCGGCCCAGCCCGACCACGCGCCCGACGTACGCCGCAGCGCCGACTGGCTCGCCGCCAAGCTCAAGGAGACCGGCTTCCCGACCGCCGAGGTCTGGCCGACCCCGGGCGCGCCCGCCGTCTTCGCCGAGTGGCCCTCCGACGACCCCGAGGCGCCCACGGTCGTCGTCTACGGTCACCATGACGTGCAGCCCGCCGCACGCGAGGACGGCTGGGACAGCGAGCCCTTCGAGCCCGTCGTCCGCGAAGGACGCCTCTACGCGCGCGGGGCGGCCGACGACAAGGGGCAGGTGTTCTTCCACACACTCGGCGTCCGCGCCCACCTCGCCACCACGGGCCGCACCACCCCGGCCGTCAACCTGAAGCTGCTGATCGAGGGCGAGGAGGAGTCCGGCTCCCCGCACTTCCGCGCGCTCGTCGAGGAGCACGCCGAGCGGCTCGCGGCCGACGCCGTGATCGTCTCCGACACCGGCATGTGGTCCGCTGACACGCCCACCGTGTGCACCGGCATGCGCGGCCTCGCCGAGTGCGAGATCCATCTGTACGGCCCCGACCAGGACGTTCACTCCGGCTCCTTCGGCGGCGCCGTCCCCAACCCGGCGACCGCCGTCGCCCGCCTGGTCGCCGCCCTGCACGACGAGCACGCGCGCGTGGCGATCCCCGGCTTCTACGACGGCGTCGTAGAACTGACCGACCGCGAGCGCGAACTGTTCGCCGAGCTGCCCTTCGACGAGCAGCGGTGGCTGCGCACCGCCAAGTCGCACGCCACCCACGGCGAGGCCGGCCACACCACCCTGGAGCGCATCTGGGCCCGGCCCACCGCCGAGGTCAACGGAATCGGTGGCGGATACCAGGGCCCCGGCAGCAAGACGATCATCCCGTCCTCCGCCATGGTGAAGCTCTCCTTCCGGCTGGTCGCGGGACAGGACCCTGACCACATCGAGAAGGCCGTCCGCGCGTGGGTGGCCGACCAGGTTCCCGCCGGGATCCGCTGCGAGATCACCTTCAGCGGAGCCACACGCCCGTGCCTGACACCACTGGACCACCCCGCCCTGCAGTCCGTCGTACGCGCCATGGGCCGCGCCTTCGAGGGCCCCGTCCGCTTCACTCGCGAAGGCGGCTCGGGACCCGCCGCCGACCTCCAGGACGTCCTCGGCGCACCCGTGCTCTTCCTGGGCATCTCCGTCCCCTCGGACGGCTGGCACGCCCCGAACGAGAAGGTCGAGCTCGACCTTCTCCTCAAAGGCGTCGAGACCACCGCCTACCTGTGGGGCGACCTCGCCGCGAACTGGCGCCATGCGCCCTGAGCCACCGGGGCCGTCCGTAGCCGCGTCGAGCGCGGGGCACACTGAAAAGGCCGCCCCGCACCACCGAGCCCTGCCGCACCCGGTCGCATCCCGTCCCACGTCCCGCCGATCCGCCCGCCGAAGCACACCGTTCCACTGGGGGAGTTGGAAGCACCCGTGACCACCTGGACCGACCACACCGCCGACCGACCCATCTCGCTCACCGCCCCGAGCGGCATCGACCGCGCCGCCCACCACCGGCTCGACGAGGCCTGGCTCGCGGCGGCGTGGAGTCACCCCACCACCCGCTGCTTCGTGGTCTCCGGCGGTCAGGTCCTCATCGACGAGACGGCGGACGGCCGCACCGAACTCGTCATGACGCCCTCCTTCGAGGCCCCCCTCACCGAAGCGCACCGCTACTTCCTCGGCATCGACGAGGACGGCGTCAGCTACTTCGCCCTGCAGAAGGACGCGCTGCCCGGCCGTATCGACCAGTCCGCGCGCGCGGCCGGCCTGCGCGAGGCGGGCCTGCTGCTGTCGGCGCGCGACGTGGGCCTGATGGTGCACGCCGTCGGCCTGGAGAACTGGCAGCGCACCCACCGTTTCTGCTCCCGCTGCGGTGAGCGCACCGTGATCGCCGCGGCCGGCCACATCCGCCGCTGCCCCGCCTGCGGCGCCGAGCACTACCCGCGCACCGACCCCGCCGTGATCATGGCCGTCACCGACGAGGACGACCGCATCCTCCTCGGCCGCCAGGTCCACTGGCCCGAGGGCCGCTTCTCCACGCTCGCCGGCTTCGTCGAGCCCGGTGAGTCCATCGAGCAGGCGGTGCGCCGCGAGGTCTACGAGGAGGCCGGGATCACCGTCGGCCAGGTCGAGTACGTCGCCAGCCAGCCCTGGCCGTTCCCGTCCAGCCTGATGCTGGGCTTCATGGCCCGAGCCACCTCCACCGAGGTCGACGTCGACGGCGACGAGATCCACGAGGCCCGCTGGTTCTCCCGCGAGGAACTGCGCGCCGCCTTCGAATCCGGCGAGGTCATGCCGCCGTACGGCATCTCGATCGCGGCCCGCCTGATCGAGCTCTGGTACGGCAAGCCGCTGCCGACGCGCAGCGTCTGAGCGCCGGACGCGCGGTAATCGTGACCCAAGCAAAAGAGCGGTAATCGTGGCCCAAGCAAAAGAGTGGCCGCCCCGAGCCGGGACGGCCACCCTCTTGAAGTGCGTCGATCACACGCCGATCTTCTGCTTCACCTGAGCCAGCGACGGGTTCGTCAGGGTCGAACCATCCGCGAAAAGCACCGTCGGGACCGTCTGGTTTCCGCCATTCGCCTTTTCGACGAACGCCGCGGACGCGGGGTCCTGCTCGATGTTGATCTCGGTGTACGCGATGCCCTCGCGGTCCAGCTGCTTCTTCAGCCGCTGGCAGTAACCGCACCACGTCGTGCTGTACATCGTCACAGTGCCCTGCATGTCTCGCGCGCTCCTTAGGTGGCTCCGGGGAACAAGTCGTCCGCACCAGGGAACGTACGCGACCGGGACACCATTCCCGCCCGGGGTATGCCCGGCCACGTGACGCCTGCCGCATTAGTACGACTATCCATGCCTGCCTGTGGACAACCGGCGCAGCCGTCTCCGGCGACCTGGCAGCATGGCCGTGTGACAGCAGCAACGCACTCCACCCTCTTCCCGCAGGCACCGGACTCTGCCGACGCGGTGCTCGAAGGGCTCGACCCCGAGCAGCGCGAGGTGGCGACCGCCCTGCACGGACCGGTGTGCGTGCTCGCGGGCGCCGGCACGGGCAAGACCCGGGCCATCACCCACCGCATCGCCTACGGGGTGCGCGCCGGAATCCTCCAGCCCTCCAGCGTGCTCGCCGTCACCTTCACCAACCGGGCCGCCGGAGAGATGCGCGGCCGGCTGCGCCAGCTCGGCGCCGCCGGGGTCCAGGCCCGTACGTTCCACTCGGCCGCCCTGCGTCAGCTCCAGTACTTCTGGCCGAAAGCGATCGGCGGCTCCATGCCCCGGCTCGTCGACCGCAAGATCCAGCTCGTCGCCGACGCGGCCGCCGCCTGCCGCATCCGCCTCGACCGGAACGAGCTGCGGGACGTCACCGCCGAGATCGAGTGGTCCAAGGTCACCCAGACCGTCCCCGCCGACTACGCCCTCGCCGCCGCCAAGGCCGGCCGCGACGCCCCGCGCGACCCGGCCGAGATCGCCCAGCTCTACAACGTCTACGAGGACCTCAAGCGGGACCGCTCGGTCATCGACTTCGAGGACGTCCTGCTGCTCACCGTCGGCATCCTCCAGGACCGGCACGACATCGCCGACCAGGTCCGCGCCCAGTACCAGCACTTCGTGGTCGACGAGTACCAGGACGTCAGCCCGCTCCAGCAGCGCCTGCTGGAGCTCTGGCTCGGCGACCGGGACAACCTGTGCGTGGTCGGCGACGCCAGCCAGACGATCTACTCGTTCACTGGAGCAACCCCTGACCATCTGCTCGACTTCCGCACCCGCCACCCCGGCGCCACCGTCGTCAAGCTGGTCCGCGACTACCGCTCCACGCCCCAGGTCGTCCATCTCGCCAACGGACTGCTCGCCCAGGCCCGGGGCCGCGCCGCGGACCATCGCCTGGAACTGATCTCCCAGCGTGCCCCCGGCCCCGAACCCGTCTACACGGAGTACACCGACGAGCCCGCCGAGGCGGAGGGGGCCGCCCGTCGCATTCGGGAACTCATGGGCACCGGCGTTCCAGCCGCCGAGATCGCCATCCTGTTCCGCACGAACTCCCAGTCCGAGACCTACGAGCAGGCCCTGGCCGACGCGGGCATCCCCTACCAGCTGCGGGGCGCCGAGCGGTTCTTCGACCGCCCCGAGGTACGCAAGGCGGGCATCGCCCTGCGCGGCGCGGCCCGCTTCGGCGGCAACGACTCACTCCTCGACGACGCCGTCGACCTGCCCTCGCAGGTGCGTGCCGTGCTGTCGGGGGAGGGCTGGACCACTGAGCCCCCGGCCGGCTCCGGAGCCGTCAGAGAGCGCTGGGAGTCGCTGGCCGCCCTGGTGAACCTCGCCCAGGACTTCGCTGCCGCCAAGCCCGGAGCGACCCTCGCCGACCTGGTCGCGGAACTCGACGAGCGGGCGAACGCCCAGCACGCCCCGACCGTCCAGGGCGTCACCCTCGCCTCCCTGCACTCGGCCAAGGGCCTCGAGTGGGACGTCGTCTTCCTGGTCGGTGTCGCCGAGGGCATGATGCCGATCACCTACGCCAAGACCGACGAGCAGATCGAGGAGGAGCGCCGCCTCCTCTACGTCGGCGTCACCCGTGCCCGGCAATGCCTGCATGTCTCCTGGGCGCTCACCCGGGCACCCGGCGGCCGCCCGAACCGCCGCCCCAGCCGCTTCCTCGACGGACTGCGTCCCGGCTCGACCGCCACGGCCGGGCGCAACGCCACCGGCGGTTCCGGCGGGATCGAGCGCGGTTTCACCAGCAGACCGGACACCGCCCCGAGACGGACACAGCGCACCCCTGCCCGCTGCCGCGTGTGCGGACGCACTCTCACCGACGCCGGTGAGATGAAGCTGATGCGTTGCGAGGACTGCCCCTCGGACATGGACGAGCGTCTCTACGAACGCCTCCGCGAATGGCGTGGGGTCCAGGCGCGGCTCAGCGGCCAGCCGGACTTCTGTGTCTTCACGGACAGGACGCTGATGGCCATCGCCGAGGCGGAGCCAACCAGTCCGGTTGAGCTTTCCCGCATCCCTGGTGTCCTCAAGCGCAAGCTCGAACGCTACGGAGCCGATGTGCTGGCCATCTGCGCAGGCCAGGAGGTTGGGGAGGGCGTCGACGGGGAATGACACGAACTCGTCGAAAAAATAGTTTGCGCATGCCCCAGCAATCCCCATAGGTTCTTAGCCACGGGAACGGAGGCCTTCTCGGAGGCCCCAATTCCGTGTTCTACTTGCATACCCGTCGGACTGGCTCACCCAGTCCCCCGAGACGCCGAGAGGAGGCGAGTCCAGTGATCAGCATCAACAGCAGCTCCATCAGCACCGTCAAAATGACCGATCGCTCGGTCGTCGCCTCCCTGTGCATGCTCGGCGCCTCCAACCAGGGCACCGGTCTGTCCGGCATCCGTGCCGTGCGTCCGGCGTCCTCCGTGTCTCTCGCGGGCCTTCCCGTCCGTGAGCGCAATGAGCGACCGACCAAGGCACTGGAAGCGGCAGTAGAGGCAAAGGCGCAGGCCTATGCCTTTACGGCGACCGGTGCCGGATTCCGGAAGCAGACGACGCAGCACCACCTGGTGTGGGCCTTCCGTGGGCCAGAACCCTGGAGTGATCCAGCCTGACAGTCGATCAGGCCGGCGCCTTCAGGGCCGCGGAACCCCATCCGGGATCCGCGGCCCTTCTGTTTGTCCCCCAACGGGGATGACGGAGCGAAGGGGCCTCGGGACAAGAAAAGAACCCGGTACCAGCCGCCACCCGGTCCCACAGGACCGGAACGAACAGACGAGGAAGACCAACCGTGCAACTCGAAGCGCACGCCCCGTCCGTACCGCCTTCAGACGTGATCCCCAAGCCCGGCCTCACGGAGGACTCCACCTTGACCCCGCTCACTGCGCTCACCGCGCTCGACGACGCCATCGAGAACCTCGGCGTACCCGTCCCCTGCCGTTCCTACGACCCGGAGGTCTTCTTCGCCGAGTCGCCGGCGGACGTCGAGTACGCCAAGTCCCTCTGCCGCACCTGCCCGCTGATCGAGGCCTGCCTCGCCGGCGCCAAGGAGCGGCGTGAGCCCTGGGGCGTCTGGGGTGGCGAGCTGTTCGTCCAGGGTGTTGTCGTCGCCCGGAAGCGGCCGCGTGGTCGCCCGCGCAAGAACCCGGTCACGGCATGAACACCGCAGGAACGATCGACCGTCCCCTCACGCACGACCCCCAGAAGCAGGCCCCGATGAAGCCGTCAACCCACGAGCTCGCAGGCTCCGCGCCTGAAGACTTCACCACGCGTGGCGCGAACGACTCGCGTCAGAACAGGAACCGAGAGATGCAACTCATCCAAGAAGCCCTGGCACGTGCGCATATGCACGAGCGACGGCACGAGGCCCAGCGGGAACGCCGGGCCATGCATGTGGTGACCGCTCGCCGCATGCAGCGCCGGGCCGAGCGCGCCTCGATGCGCGCTCGCCGCGCGCTCGCCAGGGCGGTCATGCAGTAACCGACCACACCGCCAGACGGTGGCCTCCCGACAGGGGAGGCGGTAGCTCCCCGCGGGGGCCGGTCCGTGCGAACGGACCGGCCCCCGCGGTGCGTTGTGCCCGCCTAACAGCCGGTGGTGGCGTTATCGTCGCCGAGTGACGAGTCTTCCCGGAGGCAGTGACAACGGCGGCTCCGCCACGGAGCCCGAGCCGCTCGTGTGTGCTCGCTGCGGCACCCGGGCCCAGGTGCCGCAGCCCACCTGGACCTGCTCCGTGGAGAACGGCGTCCGCCAGTACTTCTGCGACGCCTGCTCCCGGGAGAACCTCAGGGCGATCGAGGGGCGACTGGACTCGGCCTGGTGGTAGCTCCGCTCACGCCTCTGCCGCCGACTCCTCCTCGTCCGTCAGCTCCTCCGGCGCGAACCCGGGCAGCCACTCCTCCAGTTCCTCGCGCAGCCGTACCGTCGCGCCCAACTGGCACAGCACGCCGATTGTGCTCAAGGTCACGCGGTGGATCAGGAGGTACGCGGGGGGCAGATTGAGTTGCTTGCCCAGTTGGTAGGCGGGGGAGCGGGGGTCCGCCACGCGAGCGGCCTGGCTGCGCATCCAGCCGCGGGTGAAGGTGAACTCCTCGACCTGGGCCGGTTCGATGATCGGCAGGAGGTAGTCGAGGACGGCGTCGGGGTCCAGGTCGATGGACTCCTTGACGAACCCCTCGGCGCAGAGGAGTTGGTAGACGGTGTCCGCCTCGCCGTCCAGAGTCAGCCGAAGGGAGTCGCCGATGGGGGTGGGCAGCCCGCCCGGAAGGCGGTCTACCGTGCCGAAGTCCAGGACACCCAGCCGCCAGTCGTCCTCGCCGTCGGGACCGCCCGGCAGGAGGCGGAAGTTGCCGGGGTGCGGGTCGGCGTGCAGGAGGCCGGTGCGGGCCGGGCCGGAGAAGAGGAAGCGGGCCAGGAGCTGGCCGGCGCGATCGCGCTGCTCCTGGGTGCCGTGTGAGATCACCTCCGAGAGCGGTACGCCCTCCATCCACTCCGTGACCAGGACCTGCTCGCACTGGTGGACCACTGCCGGCACGACGACGTCCGGATCGTCGGCGAACTCCTCCGCGTGCACCTGCTGGGCCTGTGCTTCCAGGCCGTAGTCCAGTTCCTCGGAAACCCGGTCCCTGAGCTCCGCGATCAGCGGCTTGATGTCCATGCCGGGGATCAGCGGCCCCAAAAGTCGGGCGAACCGGCTCAATTGGTTCAGGTCGGACAGCAGGGCCTCGCCGGCTCCCGGGTACTGCACCTTGACCGCCACCTCACGGCCGTCGTGCCACACCCCCCGGTGCACCTGGCCGATCGAGGCCGCCGCGGCGGGCTTGTCCTCGAACTCCAGGAACAGGTCGTGCCAGTCCTCGCCGAGCCGCTCCGCCAGCACCGTGTGCACGGTGCGCGTCGGCATCGGGGGCGCGGCCTCCTGCAGCTTCGTGAGCGCCGCGCGGTAGGGACCGGCGATCTCCTCGGGCAGGGCGGACTCGAACACGGACAGGGCCTGGCCGAACTTCATCGCGCCGCCCTTGAGCTCGCCGAGCACCTTGAACATCTGCTCCGCCGTGCGCTGCTGCAGCTCACGGCCGACGATCTCGGCGGACTCGCCGACGATCCGCTTGCCCAGCCCCCAGGTCGCCCGCCCGGCGAAGCCGAGCGGAAGCGCGGCGAGCTTGGCGGTACGCGTGACCGCCTTGCGGGGAAGATCAGACATGCGCCCTCCAGGTCCCAGCCGGCCGCTCCGCCTCTGCCTTACGGCTCAACTCGTTCGACGGCCCTTGCTCCGCCATTGTCTCGTGCGACTCCTCGTACTCGGAGGGGTGTTCTCCCTCACCTTTCTCCGCGGCGCCGCAGGAGCACGCCGGGTGTGCCCACACCGGCCGGGCGTGCCAGCTCAGACCGGGCAGGGACACTTCCCAGCGTGCACCCGCGCTCGACGGAACGTGTCCGTCCAGGAAGGCGAGGGCGTGCGCGGCCGCCAACCCGGCGACCGTGGTGGCCAGCGTGAGATCGCAGGGCGGCACCTGGCGCGCCCTGCCCGAGCCCGAGCGCCACTGCGCGACCAGGCGGGGCCAGGTCGGATCGCGGTCGGTGCGCCCTTGGTCGAGGCAGCCGGCGCAGCCGGTCTCGCCCGGCAGGACGAGCGGGCCGACGACCCCGGTTCCCTCCACGACACCGGCGTACAGATGGGGCGTACCGGAAGTGATCAGGGGTTCGGCGGCGGAGGGGGAGGGTGCGTGCACGGCGACGTCGTCGCGCGGGGCGATGATCACCAGGGAGTGGCCCGTGCTGTCCTCCCCGCGAGACGCCCCGGGGGCGCGGCGCGGTGGGCGGTCCGGTGCCGAGTGGCGTGCGGCTCGCCGCGCCGCCTCGGCCCTGCGGTCACCGACCGCCTCGACGGGCAGCCCGCCGGGTGACACGTCCCAGGGCTCGACACGGCCGACGTCGCGTACGTCGACCTCGCCGACGCCCGCCCCCGACAGCAGCGAGGCCACCTGTGCGCCCACCCGTCCGGCACCCCTCACCTGTACACGCAGTGAGCGGCGGGCGGCCAGGCGGCCGATCGCCTCGCCGGGCTCGGATGTGGTCAGGGACAAGGAGGCCAGGTCGGGGCGGAGCCGGTCCAGGACTTCCCGCTTGCGGCGCAGGGTGTCGGCGGCCGGTCCGCCGCCCTTGGCGTCGTCGAGCAGTCCGGCCCGCGCCAGTCGCCGCACCAGCCCGTCGACATGGCCGTCCGGCAGATCCATTCGGCGGCCCTCTTCGCGCAGCAGCTCCAGGCCGCGGGTGCCGTTGAGCAGGTCGAGGAAACTGCCTGTCGCCGTGTCCATCGGGCCCACCGTCATGGCGTGCGCCGGAGTCATCCCGAACTGCACGGTGTTGAGGTCGCGCCACCCTCGCCTGAGTGCGGGCTTCACCAGCGGAGCCACCGGAACCGTCGCATCCGCGGAATGCGTCGCGCCTGCCGTATGCGATGAATACACCGAATGCTCAGAATGTTCTGAATGCGTTGAATCTGCTGGATGCGCTGAATTCGCCGGAACAGGCAAAGTCGTCGCTTGCATGAACAGGCCCCCGTAGCCGTCGTGGAACATCCCCGTTGCGCCGGTGGAGCTCGGTCGAGGCTCCGCCGGTGACTGTCAGCATGCCCCGACGCGGCGCCCGGCGTCGAAAGTTGTCCACAGGTGGTGGATATTCGTCGTACAAATCAAACGCATGGCGGGGGATCGGCATCGAACCGTCCCGGAGGCGGGACTTCCCCCATGTGCAGCGGGTAACGTCGGGGCGTGTCCGCCGACCCACTGCACCGCGCCGGAACGCCACAGCGCAGTACGACGAGCCCGCCACAGGGCGGCCCGGGGGCGAGCGCGATCGAGGTCCGCAGGAGCGCCCGGCGCCGCCGGACGGTCTCGGCGTACCGCGAGGGCGATCGCACCGTTGTGCTCATCCCTGCCCGGATGTCCGAGGCCGAGGAGAAGCGCTGGGTGAACGTCATGCTGGACAAGCTGGCCGCCCAGGAGAGCAAGCAGGTCCTCGGGGACGCCGAACTGGCCGAGCGTGCGAAGCAGTTGTCGGAGCAGTACCTCGACGGCCGCGCCCGGCCCCGGTCGGTCCGCTGGGTCACCAACCAGAACACCCGCTGGGGCTCGTGCACTCCGGCCGAGGGCAGCATCCGTCTTTCGCACCGTCTGCAGGGCATGCCCGAGTACGTCGTCGACTACGTCCTCCTGCACGAGCTCGCACATCTTCTGGTCCCCGGTCACGGGCCCCGCTTCTGGCGGCTGCTGGAGGCCTACCCCCGCACTGAGCGGGCGAAGGGCTACCTGGAAGGCGTGGTCGCCGCCGAGCGGCTGCCCCATGTTCCCGGCGCGCGCGGCGAGTGACCGCACCCTGAGGCACCCCTAGGACGGTGCTTCCGATCCGGCCGGAAGAGGGGTTGTGTACCGGGTCTGTACCGGCTTCGTCCGATGTCCGAGTTTGCCGTTAGCCTGGCGCGACGCACTCACACTCGGGATGGGGGACGGTCGTTACGCATGGCCAGGGAATTCCAACGCGGCCACAAGGCCAGGATCAGTGACCTCACCGCGGGCACGGATCTGTACGTAGGTGTGCAGATCTCGGCCCCCGGGCTGACCTTCGACATCAGCTGTTTCGGTCTCGACGCCGACGAACGGCTCTCGGACGACCGGTACTTCGTCTTCTTCAACCAGCCGAAGTCCCCCGAGGAGTCCATCCAGCTCCTGGGCGCCCAGGCCGGTGACACGGAGTCCTTCCGGGTCACGCTCGACAAGATCCCCCCGCAGATCCAGAAGCTGTCCTTCACGGCGACGATCGACGGCGCCGGACAGATGTCGCAGATCAGCCCCGGGTACATCCGCATCGTCGCCGGCGGCGAGGAGGTGGCCCGGTACGCCTTCGACGGCTCGGAGTTCTCCACCGAACGCGCCGTGATGCTGGGCGACTTCTATCTGAAGGACGTCTGGCGGTTCGCCGCGGTCGGACAGGGCTTCGACGGCGGCCTCGAGGCGCTGCTGAAGAACTTCGGCGGCGAGGTCGCCGAGGAGGAGGCGCCCGCCGCCCCGCAGCAGCCGCAGACCGGGGCCGCTCCCGGCTTCGCACCGCCCGCCCAGGCTGCCGCGCCGCCCGCGTTCGGCGCCCCCGCCGCACCGGCCCCGGCTCCCGCACCGGCTCCCGCGCCCGCGGCGCAGGGCTTCGCGCCCCCGCCCGGCTCCAACCCCCCGCCTCCGGCCCCGGCTCCCGCCCCGTCGGTGCACGCCCAGCCCACCATCGTGGCGCCCGTGACGCCGCCCGGCGGCACCCCGCCGCCCCCGGCTCCGGCGCCCTACGGCCAGCCGGGTCAGCAGCAGCCGCCCGGACAGCCCGGCCAAGCGGCGCCCTACGGGCAGCCCGGCCAGCAGGCGCCGTACGGCCAGGCCGCGGCTCCCACCGCCCCGCTGCCACCCGGCTACGCCCAGCCTCAGGCCCCCCAAGCCCCCCAGGCCCCGACCCCGCCGCCTGGTTACGGCCAGCCCACCCCGCCCCCGGGCTACGGCCAGGTCCCGGGCCAGCAGGCCCCCTACGGAGCGCCCCAGGGTGCACCGCAGGGTGCACCGCAGGGCGCCGGCGTGGCCGCCGCGCTCCAGCAGTTCAAGGAGACGCCCACCGGCCAGCGCTGGACGCAGCAGAACAAGAAGCTGATCCGGGTCGACCTCGGCATCGGCGGACACCCCGTCCTGGCCAGGCAGGGCAGCATGGTGCTCTACCAGGGCAAGGTCGACTTCAGCTACAAGGGCGCCGGGTTCGCCGGCCGGATCGTGGGCAACGCGACGGGCCAGGAGATGCAGCTGATGCGCTGCACCGGCCAGGGCCAGGTGTTCCTCGCCGAGAACTCGGCGATGCTGCATCCCATCGAGCTCCAGGGCGACGGCATCTGTGTCTCCGCGGAGAACGTCCTCGCCTTCGACGAGAGCCTCCAGTACGAGGTCCGCCGTATCGAGGGCCACGGCATCCCGGGTGGCGCGCTGTTCACGATGCAGTTCACGGGCACCGGCACGATCGTGGTCAAGACGCAGGGCACGCCCGTGGTGCTGCCGGTCACGCCCACGACCTTCGCCGACTGCAACGCAGTCGTCGCCTGGTCGTCCGCCGCCCAGGTCGTCGTCTCCAGCCAGGTGCGCATGCGCCGCAACGCCTACCCCGGCGACACCGGCGAGAGCGTCAACCTCCAGTTCCGGGCCGCGCCCGGCAACTTCATCGTCGTCCAGCCGTACGAGATCTGAGGGAGAGCCCGTCATGAACCAGCCGCTCGCGGGCTACGCTCCCGCACCCGTCACCGCCCGCATGGAGAACCACGGCAATCACATGCTGAAGGTCGCCATGCAGACCGGGAACGATCTCTTCGCGCGCGTGGGGTCGATGGTCGCCTACGAGGGCTTCGTCCAGTACGAGCCCAACCCGCCGGCCGTGCGCCAGATCGCCAAGGACTGGATGACCGGCGAGGGAGCGCCTTTGATGAAGTGCTCCGGCGACGGCCTGCTCTACCTCGCCGACTACGGCGCCGACGTCGTCGTCATCAACCTCAACGGCGACGGAATCTCCGTCAACGCCACCAACCTGCTCGCCTTCGACGCCCATCTGACGTGGGGCGTCGAGCGGGTGAAGGGTCTGGCGAAGTTCGCCGGGCAGGGCCTGTGGAACACCAAGATCTCCGGGCAGGGCTGGGTCGCGCTGACCTCCCGGGGCAAGCCGATCGTCGTCGACTGCGGCGGCGGTGAGGACGAGACGTACGTCGACCCGGACGCGCTCGTCGCCTGGTCGCCGAACCTCAAGGTGAAGGGCAAGCGCAGCTTCAAGGCGCAGTCGCTCATCGGCCGGGGCAGTGGCGAGGCCTACCAGATGGCCTTCTCCGGACAGGGCATCGTCGTCGTCCAGCCCAGCGAGGACAGCACCGACCGTCTCCGGGTCCGGGGCTGAGGGGGAGCAAGAACGCCATGCAGAGCCCGATTTTCGCCTACAACGAGCAGCAGACCCAGGACCGCTGGAGCCTGCAGAACAAGCAGATGCTCCGCGTCGCCCTGGAGGGCCACGACGACATCCTCGCCCGCAAGGGCACGATGGTCGCCTACCAGGGACTCGTCGAGTTCGACGCAGAGTTCCAGAGCAACCAGCAGGGACGCGCGCGTGCGCGCACCGGTGAGGGCCTGGACCTGATGCGCTGTCACGGACAGGGCATCGTCTATCTCGCCAACCTCAAGCAGCACGTCCACCTGGTGGATGTCGACCAGGACGGGCTGACCGTCGACAGCAGCTATGTGCTGGCGATGGACTCCTCGCTGCACCACGAGGTCATCGCCGTGGACAGCCTCTACGGCATCTCCGGTTCGGGGAAGTACCAGCTCAACATCACCGGCCGCGGCAAGGTCGCCCTCATGACCTCCGGCATGCCGCTGATGATGCAGGTGACGCCCGACAAGTACGTCAACTGCGACGCCGACGCGATCGTCGCCTGGTCGACCGGGCTGCGCGTCCAGATGCAGGCCCAGACGCACTCCTCCGGAGTGTGGCGGCGCCGCGGCAACACCGGTGAGGGCTGGGAGCTCAGCTTCATGGGCACCGGCTACGCGCTCGTGCAGCCCAGTGAGCTGCTGCCGCCGCAGAACGCCCAGATCGGCTCTGGCCTCGCCGCGCAGTACGGCGTGGGACAGCAGGGGGCCCGGGGCCAGAACCAGGGCAACGTCTGGAGCTGAGCCGACGGCACCGTCCGGAAGGCGGACGTGAGGGGCGACCGCTACAGGCGGTCGCCCCTCACCTGTTCACAGGCGGGCGCGGGTCGCTTCCAGCAGTCGTACGACCGACTCGTCCGCCACGTCCGCCACCTCGTCGTAGGCGAACCAGCGCACGTCGAGGGACTCGTCGCTGACCTCGTGCACCGCGTCCGGCGGGGCGAGGACCGCGTACTGGACGTCGAAGTGCCAGTTGCACGGGGCCGGGATCGGATGCCGGTCGAGTGCCACAGGGCCGCCCGGCAGCAACGTCAGACCGACGACGCCGGACTCCTCCGTGGCCTCGCGCAGCGCCGCCGCCTCGAGGCCGGTGTCACCGGGTTCGCAGTGGCCGCCCATCTGCAGCCACATGCGCAGCTTCTTGTGCAGGGTGAGCAGAACCCGCTCGCGCGCGGGGTCGATCACCAGCGCGCTCGCCGTGATGTGCCCGTCCTCGCACGCCTTCCACATGCCGTCCGGGTGGGTCCCCAGGTGCTCCAGATAGGCCTGGCGCAGCTCTTCCTGGCCCTCGTAGCCCTTCAGCACGAGGACCGCGTCGTCGTACAGGCTCACTCGGTGTCGTCGCCCTTGGAGTCGTCGTCCTTCTTCAGGTTCGGCTTCTCGCCGGAGCCGCCCGCCGCCTCGCCGAGCATCTTGTCCAGCTCGGAGAAATCGATCTGCTCGCGGTGCACGAAGCCGTCCGGGTCGTCGAGGTCGGTGGCCGTCGGCAGCATGTCCGGGTGGGCCCACAGGGCGTCACGGCCGTCGACGCCGCGCGCGTCGGTGAGCGAGGCCCACAGACGGGAAGCGTCGCGCAGGCGGCGCGGGCGCAGCTCCAGGCCGATCAACGTGGCGAAGGTCTGCTCCGCCGGGCCGCCGGAGGCGCGGCGACGGCGCAGCGTCTCGCGCAGCGCGTCGGCGGACGACAGGCGGGGCTTCGCGGCCGCGTGCACCACCGCGTCCACCCAGCCCTCGACGAGTGCCAGAGCGGTCTCCAGACGGGCCAGGGCCGCCTTCTGCTCGGGCGTGTCCTCCGGCTGGAACATGCCCTGCTGCAGGGCGTCCTGCAACTGCTCGGGGTTCTGCGGGTCGAACTGGCCGACCACGTCCTCCAGCTTGGCGGTGTCGACCTTGATCCCGCGCGCGTAGCCGTCGACCGCGCCGAACAGGTGCGAGCGCAGCCACGGCACATGCGCGAACAGACGCTGGTGGGCGGCCTCGCGCAGGGCGAGATACAGCCGCACCTCCTCCTTCGGAACGCCCAGGTCCTTGCCGAACGTCTCGATGTTGACCGGCAGCAGCGCGGCCTTGCCGGCCGGGCCGAGCGGCAGGCCGATGTCGGTCGAGCCGACGACCTCACCTGCGAGCACACCGACGGCCTGCCCGATCTGCGTGCCGAACATGGCGCCGCCCATCGAGCGCATCATGCCGATCAGCGGGCCGGCCATGGCCTGCATCTCCTCCGGCAGGACGTCGCCCATGGCGGTGCCGACACGCTCGGCGACCGGGTCGACGAGCTCCTGCCACGCGGGCAGAGTCGCCTCGACCCACTCCGCGCGGCTCCACGCGACGGCGGTGCCCGCGCCGGACGGCAGGGACGTCGCGTCGTCGAGCCACAGGTCGGCCAGGCGCACGGCCTCCTGGACTGCGGTGCGCTCGGCGGGGCCGACGCTCGCGTCCTTGGTGCCGTCCGCGGTGCCCTGGGAGACCGTCTGGCGGGCGATCTGCTTGGCCATGTCCCAGTTCACCGGGCCGCCCTCGTAGGAGAGCATCTGGCCCAGCTGCTGGAACGCGGCGCCCAGGTCGGTGGGGTTCAGCGAACCGAACATGGCAGCGAACGGATTGTCGGCGCCCGGGCTGCCAAAGCCCCCGGCACCGGGCAGCCCGAAGCCGAACGGGTTGGCCGGTCCCTGACCACCACCGCTCTGCTGGTCCTTCTTCTTGCCCTCGTCGCCGTCTTCCGGCTCCTCCGGCGGAAGGCCGAATCCGAATGGGGTGTCACTCACGGGATTCCTCGGCTGGTAAGGCCACCGGCTGGCACCGGCGGCGCGACTGCCCGATAACACCACCCAGCGTAGACACCGCGAGCCGTTCGGGCCTCGGTGCTTCGCCGACTCTCGGCCTGCGGCAGGATGGATGCCACCTGGTACGTACGCGTCACTCGCGTTCGTACTGAAGACAACCGCTGGAGACGCCCGGTGAGTTCCCCTGATCCGCAGGTTCGCGCAGCGCGAAACCGGTCAACCCCACCCGCCGCGCGCGGGCCCGTCGTCGCGGTGACCGGTGCCGCGTCCGGGATCGGCGCGCTGCTCACCGAGCGGCTCGTCGCGTCGGACGAGGTCAAGCAGGTCGTCGCCATCGACGAGCGGCGCGGCGACTGCGCGGCGGCGCAGTGGCACATCCTCGATGTACGGGACCCGGCCATCGCGGACAAGCTGCGCGGCGCCGACGTGGTCGTGCACCTGGCGCTCGACCTGGACCTGGAGACGGACCCCGCCGCGCGGACGGCTTACAACGTCCGGGGGACGCAGACCGTCCTGACGGCCGCGGCGGCGGCCGGGATCCACCGGGTCGTGCTGTGCACCTCCGCGATGGTCTACGGGGCGCTGCCCGACAACGAGCTGCCGCTGTCCGAGGACGCCGAGTTGCGCGCGACGGCGGAGGCCACCGGGGTCGGGGACCTGCTGGAGATCGAGCGCCTCGCGCGCAGGGCGCCCCGCGCGCACCCGGGGCTCAATGTCACCGTCGTCCGGCCGGCCGTGCTGGTGGGCGGCACCGACACCGCGCTGACCAGGTACTTCGAGTCGCCGCGGCTCCTTGTCGTCGCCGGGTCACGACCCGCCTGGCAGTTCTGCCATGTCGAGGATCTGTGCGGTGCCCTGGAGTACGCCGTCCTGGAGAAGGTCGACGGGGAGCTCGCCGTCGGCTGCGACGGCTGGCTGGAGCAGGAGGAGGTCGAGGAGCTCAGCGGGATCCGGCGCATGGAGCTGCCGTCGGCGGTCGCCCTGGGCGCGGCGGCCCGGCTGCACCGGATCGGACTGACCCCCTCTCCGGCCGGGGACCTGGCGTACACGATGTACCCCTGGGTGGTCAGCGGGAGCCGGCTCCATGACGCGGGCTGGCGGCCGCAGTGGACCAACGAGGAAGTGCTCGCGGAGCTGCTGGAGGAGGTCTCCGGCAGGCACACGGTCGCCGGGCGGCGGCTGGGTCGCAAGGACGCGACGGCGGCAGGGGCCGCGGGAGCGACGGTCGCGCTGCTGGGCGCGGCGGCGGTGGTGCGGCGGGCGCGGAAGGCCCGGCGGCGGATCTGAGCGAGCCGGGATGGCGGCCCTGGTGCGGGCTGCCCGCTCGTGGCCTGTAGGAGACTCCAAGCCGCACGCGCGCGTGCCGGGCGATGACGCTATTCCCCGTCCTCGCGCGCGTGGGGCACGATGGGGTCATGGCACCTACCAACGATCACCCCGGTGAGCAGGGCGCTCAGGATCCCGTGAAGCTCATCGCCATTCGTGAGACGGCCCTCTCCGTGGACGAGGTCTTCCGGGCCGTCGGGGACGATGCCGCAGGTGGGACCGCGCTGTTCGTGGGCACCGTGCGGAATCACGACGGGGGTGCCGACGTCGACGAGCTCGGGTACTCGTGCCACCCCAACGCCGAGGCCGAGATGCGACGCATCGCCGAGAAGGTCGTCGCCGAGTACCCGGTGCGGGCGCTCGCGGCCGTGCACCGCGTCGGGGACCTCGCAGTCGGGGATCTCGCCGTCGTCGTCGCCGTCTCCTGTCCGCATCGCGGCGAGGCCTTCGAGGCCTGCCGGAAGCTGATCGACGATCTCAAGCACGAGGTGCCCATCTGGAAGCACCAGAAGTTCTCCGACGGCACCGAGGAGTGGGTGGGCGCCTGCTGAGCGGCCCGCCCGGCTGCTTCGGCCTGCCGCGCTTCCCGTACGGACGTCTGCCTCGGCGTGGCCCGCCTTCGTGCCTCACTACTGGGCGGCTCGCCCGTGTCGCCTGCTTGCTGGGGGGTGTGCCCGGGTATCTGTCCGCCGTGCGGCCCACCCGGCTCGCCTGCCTCCTGACCGGTGTGCCCGGGTATCTGTCCGCCGTGCGGCTTGCCTGTGTCGCCTGCTTGCTGAGGGGCGTGCCCGGGTATCTGTCCGCCGTGCGGCCCACCCGTGTCGCCTGCCTCCTGACCGGCGCACCCGGGCATCCGTCCGCCGAGCGGCCCGCCTCGACGCCTCCCTGCTGAGCGACCGCACCGCCTCTCCCCGCCCGCAGCGCGGTCCCTTCGAACCCCCATCCACCCCACTCCGGTTGCGTAACCGCACCCCTGCCGTGAGCGTTGTCAGTGCCAGTGGTTAATCTGCTGATCAGTCAGTTGCGGTCACTCATTGGGGATGGGAGGACGGCATGGCGGCGCTCGCCTGGTTGCTGATTCCGCTTGTGGCTGCGATCGGCGCAGGTCTGTGGGGCAGTTGGGCCAACCGGACCCGCAAGGCCCGGGGAGACGGGCCGGAGCTCGACGGCTATGCCCGGTTCCGCGAGGCCATGGAGAGGCCCACCTCCCGCTCGTGATCGCGCGGCCCGCACATGATCGCGGGGTGGGCCGGCGGGCCCTGACGCGGGCGCCGGCGGAAACGGCCCTGTCAGTGCCCCGGCGGACGGCCCTGACGGGGCGCTGACAGGAGTGTCCCGTACTGTCGTGGCATGCCACGCCGCACCGCGACGATGCTCGCCTCCACCCTCATGCTGATCGCGCTCCTGTGCGCGGGAGTCTTCATCCCCGTGCCGTACTCGGAGATGTCCCCGGGGCCGACGGTGAACACCCTCGGCGAGCACGACGGCGAGCCGGTGCTGCAGATTTCCGGGCGCAAGACCTATCCGACGACCGGGCACCTCAACATGACCACCGTCCGGGTCACCAGCGCCGACTACAAGATGAACCTCGTCGAGGCCGTCTACGGGTGGCTGGCGCATGACAACAAGGTCGTGCCGCACGACACCCTCTACCCGGACGGCAAGACCGAGGAGGAGTCGACCCAGGAGAACGCCGAGGAGTTCAGCCAGTCCCAGGAGAGCGCCAAGGTCGCCGCCCTGAAGGCGCTGGACATCCCGGTGCAGAGCTGGGTGATCGTCTCGACCGTGGTGAAGGGGACGCCGGCCGAGGGCAAGCTGCACGCCGGAGACGTGGTCAAGGCCGTCGACGGTACGGCGGTGAAGGAGCCCGCGGACGTCGCCGAGCTGGTCACCAAGCACAAGCCGGGCCAGGACGTCGTCTTCACGATCGTGCCGGCGAAGGAGCAGGCCGCCGCCGAGAAGGAGCGCCGGACGCCGACGAAGACCGAGAAGGTCACGATCCGGACCGCCGAGTCCGACGACAGCAGCGAGAAGCGCGCCATCGTCGGGATCTCCGCCGGGACCGACCACACCTTCCCGTTCACCATCGACATCAAGCTCGCCGACGTCGGCGGACCCAGCGCCGGCCTGATGTTCTCGCTCGGGCTCTACGACAAGCTCACCCCGGGCAGCCTCACCGGCGGCAAGTTCGTCGCCGGCACCGGCACCATCGACGACGACGGCAAGGTCGGACCCATCGGCGGCATCGAGATGAAGACCATCGCCGCCCGGGAAAAGGGTGCCCAGTACTTCCTCACGCCCGCCGACAACTGCGCGACCGCCGCCAGGGACGTCCCCGAGGGGCTCACCCTCGTCAAGGTCGGCACCATCGGCGACGCCCTCGGCGCTCTGAAGGACATCCGCTCCGGTGACACCGCCGACCTGCCGAAGTGCACGACCAAGAGCTGAGGGACAGCACGCGGTACGACGACGGGGGCGCCCCTCACATCAAGGGCGCCCCCGTCGTCGTACCGGAAGAACCTGGTCCGCCGTACCGGACGGCCTCAGTCCTCGAACGTCGCCGCCAGTGCCTCCGCCAGTCCCGGGACCAGGTCCGGGCCGGTGAGCACCTCCGTCGGGCTGTCCTTCTCACGCATGCGCACGGCCGACTCGCGGGCGCCGTCGCGCAGGACCGCGACCGTCATGCGGACCTCCTGGCGGTCGGGATGGTCGGCCACCCACTTCGCGAGCTTGCCCTCGCTCAGGCCCTGCGGGACCTGCGCCTCCGCGGAGGGGGGCAGCATCAGGCGCTCGACGGTGAGCGCGCAGCCGGCCACGGCGTCGGGCCAGGCGATCGTGCCCAGGAACTCGTCGAGCGCCTGGCCCGTTGGAAGTTCGTCCTGCTCGATCGGGGTCAGGCCGGAGGACTCCTGCTCGTCCCCCAGGCCGAGCTGGGCGGCGAGGCCGGGTTCCTGGGCCCGCAGCCGTGCGGTGTCTACGAGGGCGAAGAGGCGGGCGGGCTGGTCCCAGCCGAGGCCGGAGGCGTACTCGTCGATCTCGAGCACGGCCCGGGTGAGCGGGCTCGCCGCCATGGGAGTGTTGGACATGGTCACAATCCTGCCTCGTTCCTGGGCGGAATCGGGAACTGAGTAAACGGTGAGTAAGTTGCATAGGTGTGGGCCCACGATCACGGGGGGCCACGGAGGGTCCACGAAGACGCGGGCCTGACGGATCAACAGCGAACCTCGGGGTGCGAACCTTGGCTTTCCAGATGCCGGACCGCGGCGGAGGCCCGACCGGGCCACGGATCAGAGTGGGCCGCCCGTCCCGGCGTGTCCGGACGCTGCTCATGACACTGGGCGTCCTCGCCGTCCTCGGCATGGCCTTCACCATGTTCGCGGGCTTCTGGACGGACTGGCTCTGGTACCGGTCGGTGAACTACTCGTCGGTGTTCACGACCACGCTCTGGACGAAGATCGGGCTGTTCTTCGTCTTCGGTCTGCTGATGGCCCTCTCGGTCGGCTTCAACATCTGGCTGGCCCATCGGCTGCGCCCGCCGCTGAGCGCCATGTCGATGGAGCAGCAGAGCCTCGACCGCTACCGCATGGGCATCGCGCCGTACAAGAAGTGGCTGCTGCTGGCGATCACCGCCCTGGTCGGCCTGATCGCCGGCGCCTCCGCCTCCAGCCAGTGGCGCACCTGGCTGATGTGGGTCAACGGCGTGCCGTTCGGTGAGAAGGACCCGCAGTTCCACCTGGACGTCGGCTTCTACGCCTTCGACCTGCCCTGGTACCGGTTCCTGCTCGGCTTCGGCTTCGCCGCCGCGATCCTCTCCTTGATCGCCGCCGCGCTCACCCACTACCTGTACGGCGGGCTGCGCGTCACCAGCCCGGGTGCGCGCGCCACCGCTGCCGCCACCGGCCATCTGTCGGTTCTGATCGGCATCTTCGTCGCCCTGAAGGCGGTCGCGTACTGGCTAGACCGGTACGGGCTCGCCGTGAAGTCCAGCGACTTCAAGGCGACCGACAACTGGACCGGCCTGAGGTACGTCGACGCCAACGCCTATCTGCCGGCCAAGACGATCCTGTTCTGCATCGCCGTCATCTGCGCCCTGCTGTTCTTCGCCACCCTGTGGCGGCGCACCTGGCAGCTGCCCGTGATCGGCTTCGGCCTGATGGTGCTCTCGGCGATCCTCATCGGCGGCCTGTACCCGGCGATCGTGCAGAAGTTCCAGGTCCAGCCCAACGAGCAGGCCAAGGAAGCGCCGTACGTCGCGAAGAACCTCAAGGCGACGCGCGAGGCCTATGGCATCGACGGCACCCAGGTCACCGAGTACCCGGGCACGAGCCAGACCGAGGACAAGACCCAACTGCGCGACGACGTGGACGCCGCGGCGAGCATCCGGATCCTGGACCCGAACATCGTCTCGCCCACGTTCCAGCAGCTCCAGCAGATCAGGAACTACTACGCGTTCCCGACCAACCTGGACGTCGACCGGTACAGCAAGGACGGCAAGGACCAGGACACGGTCATCGGTCTGCGTGAGATCAACCTCAACGGCATTCCGAAGCGGAACTGGATCAACGACCACTTCCGCTACACCCACGGCTACGGCGTGGTCGCCGCCGAGGGCACCAACGCCGACGACCAGGGCCGCCCGGACTTCACCGAGTCCGACCTGCCGTCCAAGGGCGACCTCGGGACGTACGAGCAGCGGGTCTACTACGGCGAGAAGACCACCATGTACTCCATCGTCGGCGGTCCCCAGAAGGAGATCGACTACTCCGACGACAGCGGTGAGAAGACCTACAGCTACCAGGCCGACAGCGGCGTCAGTCTCTCCAACCCGGTCAACCGGGCCGCGTACGCGGTGGCGTTCGGCGAGCCGCAGATCCTGTACTCCGGTGCGATCGGCGACGGTTCGCGGATCCTGTACAACCGCACACCCAAGGAGCGCGTCGAGGCGGTCGCCCCGTGGCTGACCATCGACGGTGACGCCTACCCGGCGGTCGTGGACGGCCGTATCCAGTGGATCGTCGACGCGTACACGACGACGAACGGCTACCCGTACTCGTCCCGCACGACCCTCGGGGACACTACGGCCGACTCGCTGACGGCGAGCAACAACCAGCGCGCGGTGGTGGCCCAGCAGAACCAGGTCAACTACATCCGCAACTCGGTGAAGGCGACCGTCGACGCGTACACCGGCGAGGTCAAGCTCTACCAGTGGGACACCGAGGACCCGGTCCTGAAGACCTGGATGAAGGCGTTCCCGGACACGGTGGAGTCCAAGAGCGAGATCTCGAAGTCGCTGATGGCCCATCTGCGCTACCCGCAGGACCTGTTCAAGGTCCAGCGCGAGCTGCTCACCCGCTACCACGTGAAGGACGCCACGACGTTCCTCAGCGGCAGCGAGGTCTGGCAGGTGCCGGACGACCCGACCAACAAGTCGGGCAACGCGGTGCCGCCGTACTACCTGAGCATGAAGATGCCCGACCAGGCGGCACAGGCGTTCTCGCTGACGACGACGTTCACGCCGAACGGCCGGGACAACCTCAGTGCCTTCATGGCCGTCGACGCCGAGGCGGGCACCAGTGACTACGGCAAGATCAGAATTCTGAAACTGCCGACCAACACCACGGTCAACGGCCCCAGTCAGGTCCAGAGCCAGTTCAACTCCGAGCAGAACATCGCCGAGACCATCAGGCTGCTGAGAGGTGGCGACTCGGAGGTCGAGTACGGCAACCTGCTGGCTGTCCCGCTCGACGGCGGACTGCTCTACGTGGAGCCGGTCTACGTCCGTGGTGGCGGACTCAAGTACCCGCTGCTGCGGAAGGTGTTGGTGTCCTACGGCGGAACCACAGCCTTCGAGGACACGCTCGGCGAGGCCCTCAACAAGGTCTTCGGAGCGGAGGGCCCGACCACCGAGCCACCGGACGAGGGCGAGGAGCCAGGCGGTACGACACCTCCGCCGACCTCGACCAACCCGACGGTCCAAGAGGCGCTGAACGATGCCCAGAAGGCCTTCGAGGCCGGCCAGGAAGCCCTGAAGAAGGGTGACTGGGAGGCGTACGGCCGGGCGCAGGAGGACCTCGAGGAGGCGCTGAAGCGGGCCGAGGACGCGCAGGCGCAGGCCGACAAGACCGGCGCCGGTGGCGGCGACAGCGACGGCGGCAAGGCGAGCCCGAGCGCGAGCCCGAGTGGGAGTCCGAGCCCGACCAGCAGTCCCACCGGCACCTAGGGACGAGGGTTGATCAAATAGCCCACCCCGCGTCGTGATACGGTTGCCGAACAACGACGCGGGGTGGAGCAGCTCGGTAGCTCGCTGGGCTCATAACCCAGAGGTCGCAGGTTCAAATCCTGTCCCCGCTACTGAAGTCGACGAGTATCTCGTACGACAGCGAAGGCCCGGATCCTCCAGAGGATCCGGGCCTTCGTGGTGTGCGAACGCATGTGCCGACGGGCGGGACGGCCACGCCGCCGTGGGGAGTTGGGAGAACTGTGTTTGACTTGTCTCTCTGTGGGCATGTCGACAAAACGCTGAAGTGACCTCACTGGCTGCGGTATACCAGGTGTACCCAGGTTGCAGGTGGTGCGACGATGGACGTTATGGGGGACAAGGCAACTCTGTTGGAGACAGGGCGGTTTGTGCAGCCTGCCGACTTTGTGCAGCCGACGGGCGATTTCGCGCAGCCGCAGAACGATGCCTCGCCGACGCACAACGACGTCTCGCTGCCGACGGACGGTGGCTCCCTGCCGGTGGGTGATCTCTCGCAGCCGGAGGGTGACCTCGCCCTCGGCCGGCCGACGGACCAGGACGAGACGGGGGAAGCCGTCGAGGAGGCGCGGCAGCGGCTCGCCGCGGAGGCCGGGGACGCCGAGGCGATGAGCGTCCTCGGGGCCATGCTGCTGCGCCGCGGTGACCTCGACGGAGCCGAGCCCCATCTGCGTGCCGCCACCGCCGCCGGGGACCGGGCCGCCGCAAACAATCTGGGAGTCCTGCTTCACCAGCGTGGCTACGCCGACGAGGCCGCCGGATGGTGGCGGATCGCCGCCGTCGCCGGGTCGGCCGCGGCCGCGCACGCGCTGGGACGTCATCACCGTGAGCGCGGCGACGAGCCGGCCGCCGAGTACTGGCTGCGGCAGTCCGCCGAGCAGGGGCACGCGCTGGGTGCCTACGCGCTCGCCGATCTGCTGGAGCACCGCAGCGACGCCCAGGCCGAGCAGTGGATGCGGGCCGCGGCGGAGCGGGGGCACCGGGAGGCGGCGTACCGGCTGGCGCGCGCGCTCGACCGGCAGGCCACGCGGTCGGGCGAGGACGGGGCCGACAACGGTGTCGCCGCGAGCGAGTCGGCGCTGGAAGAGGCCGAGCAGTGGTACCGGCAGGCCGCCGCGCGCGGGCACCGCAGGGCCGCGCTGCACCTCGGGGCGATCCTGGAGAAGCGCGGGGATCTCAAGGGCGCCGGGCGCTGGTACCTGACGTCCGCCAAGGACGGGGAGGCGCGGGCCGCCTGTGCGCTCGGGTTCCTGCTCCGCGACGCGGGGGACAGTGAGAGCGCCGCCGTGTGGTGGCTGCGGGCCGCGCAGGACGGGGACGGCAACGCGGCGAACGCGCTGGGCGCGCTGCACGCCGAGCGCGGCGAGACGCAGACCGCCGAGCGGTGGTACCGGGCGGCGATGGACGCCGGAGACGTGAACGGCGCGTACAACCTCGGGCTGCTCTGCGCCGAGCAGGCGCGCACCGCGCAGGCCGAGCAGTGGTACCGGCGCGCGGCGTACGCCGGGCACCGGGAGGCGGCGAACGCCCTGGCGATCCTGCTGCTCCAGGGCGGGGACGCGACCGGTGCCGAGCCGTGGTTCTCCAAGGCGGCGGAGGCGGGCAGCGTCGACGCGGCCTTCAACCTGGGGATCCTCCACGCCGGCCGGGGCGAGGAGCGGGCCGCGCTGCGGTGGTACGAGCGTGCGGCCGCGGCGGGGCACGCCGAGGCGGCGCTGCAGGTCGGGATCGCCCGGCTGCGGGACGGGGACGAGCCGGCAGCCGAGCGGCATCTGCGGTGCGCGGCCGGGGGCGGCAGTGCGGAGGGGGCGTATCGGCTGGCCACGCTGCTGGATGCCCGGCGGCCGCCGGAGCCCGCGCATGAGCTCGGCGAGCAGGTGCACGAGAAGACCGAGTGCGAGGAGTGGTACGAGCGGGCGGCCTCCCAGGGGCATCGGCGGGCCCAGGTACGGGTCGGGATGATGGCCGCGGCCCGGGGTGACGTGGTGGAGGCGGCACGGTGGTACCGGGAGGCCGCTGAGGCCGGGTCGCGCAACGGCGCGTTCAACCTGGGGCTGCTGCTTGCCCGGGAGGGGAGTGAGCCGGAGGCCGCGGTGTGGTGGACGCGGGCGGCTGACGCCGGACATGGGCGGTCGGCGTTGCGGCTGGCTCTGGTCTACGCGCGTCGTGGGGAGCTGGCCGAGGGGCAGCGGTGGGCCGACCGGGCGGTGACGCTGGGGCCGGGCGAGGTCGCGGAGCGGGCGGCTCGGTTGCGGGACGCGTTGCGGGAGGAGCTCTCGGCGTGATGTCGCCGTGAGGAGGGAAGCGGAGCCGGGGTGGCTCGCGGGGGCCCGCGCCCCCGAAGCCGGACCGGCTCGGACACACGGCCGTGGGACGCCGCCGACCAGCGATTTGCCTCTGCCCGCGTCGTTGACGTAATGTTGCGTTCACCGACGCGGGGTGGAGCAGCTCGGTAGCTCGCTGGGCTCATAACCCAGAGGTCGCAGGTTCAAATCCTGTCCCCGCTACTGAAGGCCTGGGGCCGGGATCCGTAAAGGATCCTGGCCCCAGCTGTTTTCAGGGCTGGTGGCCGACCGCTTCCTCGTACAGAGCGCGGTTCACCGTCCGGCTCTCCGGGAGCGGGCTGCCCTCGGCCACGCCCTGGGCCTCGTAGGCCGACTGGAGGCGTGTTGTGGTGCCGGCGCGGATTTCCCAGTCCGCCTTGAGGAGTTTGGCCAGGTGTGTGACGAAGCTCGCAGCAGGGTGCGGCCGTAGAGCATGCCGCCCAAGGGCTCGCCCCGCGGCTGGCCGCCGAGGAAGGCGTAGCCCCGCTCGCCGTCCACCTTGCGCCAGACCGGGTCGAGGAGCCACGCCGAGTCGACGCCGTCGTTCGCAGGGCCGTGAGGACGTCGGCGGAGCCCAGTTGCTGGTGCTGGATGTCGGCGAGGCCGCCGCCGTGGGGGGAGAGAGAAGTTGCCCGCTACCCACTTGATGTCGAAGCCGCCCTTGATGCCGTTCATGACCGCCGCCTCCGGGGCCGCCCACAGGGCGTCGATGTCGCCCTTGGCGAGCAGAGGGAGCGCGTCCGGCGTCGGGAGCACCTTGAATGTGACGTCCAGGCCCTCCCTCTTGACTCGCCCTTGGCGAGCGCGACTTGCAGAGGGGCCACGTACTCGGCGCTCAGCGTTCCCGTCGCGATCGTCAGCTCGCGCGGCTCGGACAGGGGCTGTGGGGAAGGGGCTCCCGGGAGGCAGCGGGCCGGTGTCCGGGCCGGGGAGAGGTCGTTGGGGTCCGTCCTGGACTTCGTGCCGCAGCCCTCGACCGAGCGGATCGTGCGGTCACCCGCGGCCGCCTTGGACGAGGAGTCGGACTCGTACGGCGATGAGCACGCCGCCGACGCCAGCAACGCTCCGGCGGCGAGGACGGCGCCGTATGCGTGTCGGTGGGTCCTCCACGGCATGACCGCCCCCGTCCTCGTCTCCCACGGTTGCTCCTTGCGGAGTTCGGTACGGAGAAGGGGTGCCCGCGCACGAAGATGTGACGGGGCGTCAGATTCGGGAAGGTGTGCGTAGCACAAAGCCCCGGGGCTCAACGGTGCCGGGGCTCGGGGCGGGCGCGCTCAGGGGGGTGGGCTCAGGCCTTCGCGCAGTTCGGGCAGATGCCGCGGTAGGTCACCTCGACGTCCGAGACCGTGAAGCCGAAGCGCTCGGAGTCGGGGAGGTCGGACATCGGATTGCCCGTGGGGTGGACGTCCCGGATGGCGCCGCACTGGGCACAGACCAGGTGGTGGTGGGGCCGGTGGGCGTTCGGGTCGTACCGCTTCGCGCGCTTGTCGGTGGAGACCTCGAGCACCTCGCCGAGGGAGACCAGCTCGCCCAGCGTGTTGTAGACGGTCGCCCGGGAGATCTCGGGCAGCTTGGCGACGGCTCGTGCGTGAACCTCGTCGGCCGTCAGGTGGACGTGATCGCCGGCGAGTACCTCGGCCACGACGCGCCGCTGCGCGGTCATCCGCCATCCGCGTCCGCGCAGCCGTTCCAGAAGGTCACTCATGGAGAACACCTTAACAGCCGGGCGGACCAGGTTCCGAATGGATGTGACTTTGGAGCTTGGCTTGACTTGGACACTGTCCAGTGTGCGATCGAAGGCGGGGTTGAACGTGTGCCGACTGCCGGGGCGGCTTCCTGTGCCGTGGTGAGCGACGGGCCGGGTCCGGTTCCTCCAGGGGCCCGGCCCGTTTCGCGTGCTAGGCGGGCACGTGCTGTCGTACGGGTGCCCAGCAGCGGATGATGTCGCGGACCGAGACGATGCCCACGGGCTCGTCGTGGTCCAGGACGATCAGATGGCGGAAGCCGCCGTGTGCCATGGCGCGGGCCGCCTCCTCCAGGGTCCATGACGGGGCGGCGAACACGACGTCGTTGGTTGTGTGGTCGTGGGCGTGCTCGATGTCCGGGTTCTGTCCGAGGCCGACGGAGTTGAGGATGTCGCGTTCGGTGAGGATGCCGATACCGCCCGCGTCGGGGTCGTGGACCACGGCCGCGCCGACCCGGCGGGCGGACATCAGTGCGGCGGCCTGGCGAAGGGTGTGAGTGGGGCCGACGGTGAGGACCACGGTGCTCATGGCGTCACGTACGAGCATGGATGGAGCCACCTCCTGAAGTGCCCCCGCACCGATTGTTCATCGCTTCACAAATTCACAAGTGGGGGGACTTTCAGAGTGGCAGGCAAAGCGGGGGTCAACAAGGGGGCGCGTGCGCGCGGCCACGGGCGTGCGCTGTCGACCCGTGGTTCTCAGTAGCGCTGGTTGAGATACCCCAGGAACTCGTCGTGCAGGAGGCCGTTGGAGGCCGCCGCGTTGCCGCTGTGCGGGCCGGGGCGGCCGTCGAGGCCGGTGAAGGTGCCGCCGGCCTCCGTGACGATGATCGCGTTTGCGGCCATGTCCCAGAGGGAGAGCTCCGGCTCGGCGCAGAGGTCGACCGAGCCCTCGGCGACCATCATGTACGGCCAGAAATCGCCGTACGCGCGTGTGCGCCACACTTCGCGCGTGAGGTCGAGAAAGCCGTCGAGTCGCCCCTGCTCCTCCCAGCCGCTGAGCGAGGAGTACGCGAACGACGCGTCCGTCAGCTTCGAGACCCCGGAGACGCGCAGACGGGTCGCGGAGGAGAGGCTTCGGCCGGTGAAGGCGCCGTGGCCCTTGGCGGCCCACCAGCGGCGGCCCAGGGCGGGGGCCGACACGACACCCACGACCGGCTGGTAGCCGCCCTCGCCCGCCTCCATCAGGGAGATGAGGGTGGCCCAGACCGGGACGCCGCGTACGTAGTTCTTGGTGCCGTCGATCGGGTCGATCACCCAGCGGCGGGGGCCGGTGCCCTCGATGCCGTACTCCTCGCCGAGGATCGCGTCTCTCGGCCGGGCGCGCTGCAGCTGTCCGCGGATCAGCTCCTCGGCGGCCTTGTCGGCCTCGCTCACCGGGGTCATGTCCGGCTTGGTCTCGACCTTGAGGTCGAGGGCCTTGAAGCGGTCCATGGTGGCGGCGTCGGCAGCGTCCGCGAGGACGTGGGCGAGGCGGAGGTCGTCGAGGTAGTCCGGCATGGGACGAACGGTATCCGGCGTGGTCGGGGTGGGGCTAGGAGGGCTTGGGGTTGTGGGCCGGTTGCGTGTGGCGGTCGGGTGCGGGTGGTGTGTCGCATCGGTGAGATCGGTGCCGTCGCCCGGTCGCTTGCCCGACGTGGGGGCCGGGGGTGGATGCGCAGCCCGGCCCGACGGGGTCCCGCGCGCCGTACCCCCTTGGCGCCCCCGCGTGCCCTCGCGAACCCTTGACAGTGCCTCTGTGCGCGTCAAATCTGGGCGCAGAGCCGCTCGTCCCAGGGAGGCGATGATGCCTGCAGCGCGGGAATCCCTGCTGGACGCCGCTTACACGGCGCTGGCGCGCCGGTCGTGGTCCGCCGTGCGGATGGTGGACGTGGCCGCGGCGGCCGGAGTGTCCCGGCAGACGCTGTACAACGAGTTCGGGAGCAAGGAGGGCCTCGCCCGCGCGCTGGTGAGGAGAGAGGCCGACGGCTTTCTCGCCGGCGTGGACCGCGCCCTCGCCACCCCGAGCGACGCCCGCGACCGCCTCACCGCCACCGCGGAGTGGACCGCCGGCCTCGCCCGCGACAACGCCCTCGTGCGCGCCATGCTCACCGGCTGCTGGAGCGAGCGCCTGCCGTCGCCCACGCTGTCCGCCGTGCCCTCGTCCTCCGCCGTACCGGCACAGCGGCGGGCCGACGGGCCGCTTCCCTCGCCCGGGGACTTCGTCGCCATCGTCCGCGACCGCGCGGTGGCCGTTCTCTCCGGCCCCGGCATCAACAAGTCCGACACCGCCGACCTCGCCCGCTCCTGCGAACTGGTCGTCAGGCTCGCCCTGTCCTGCGTCGCCGCCCCACCCGGCGAAGGCGGCGTCTCCGACCTCGTACGCACCGCCCTGCACCGGCAGTTGACCGGCTGACCTCCGCGGAAGCCTCGCCTCGGCGTGCTGCTGCTCAGTGCGCCGAGCCCGAGAGCTGCAACCCGATGATCCCCACGATCACCAGCGTGATCGACACGATCTTCAACGTCGACACGATGTCCCCGAGGAAGATCATCCCGTAGATCGCCGTACCAGCCGCCCCGATCCCCGTCCACACCGCGTACGCCGGCCCCACGTCCAGCTTCTTCAGCGACAGCGTCAGCAGTCCGAAACTGCCGAGGGCGAAGATGCAGAAGGCGACGGTCGGCCAGAGCCGGGTGAATCCGTGCGACAGTTTCAGGCAGACGGCGAAGCCGGTTTCGAGCAGCCCCGCCACGATCACCAGCAGCCACGCCATGTGCTGTCCTCCCGTATCCCCACGTTCTGTGACCGCTTCGTCAGGCTTGGATCCGGCTCGGTGCGATTATGCCCTTACCGGACTCACGGGCAGACAAACAACGCGGAGGTCAGTCGCCTTCCTTGCGCTCCCGCGTGGCCAGCAGTCGCCGCAGTGAGTACAGCCGTGCCGGATCGGCGTGGCCCTCGGCCACCCACTCGTCCAGAGCGCAGTCCGGCTCGTCATGACTGCACGCACGCGGGCAGCCCTCGGTTCCCGCTTCCAGATCCGGGAACGCGTGGATCACCCGGGACGGATCGATATGAGCCAGGCCGAAGGAGCGGACACCGGGTGTGTCGATGACCCAGCCGGCCACGTCCGTCAGCGGCAGTGCCAGCGCGGACGTCGTGGTGTGCCGCCCCCGGCCCGTCACCGCGTTCACATGCCCCGTCGTACGCCGGCGCTCCTCGGGCACCAGCGCGTTCACCAGTGTCGTCTTGCCGACGCCCGAGTGGCCGACGAAGGCCGTGACCTTGCCGTCCAGATGCTCCCGCACCCGGTCCGCCGCGCCGCCGTCCTCCAGTTCCTGGCGGCTGGTGACGACGAACGGGATGTCCAAATCCCCGTACAGCTCCAGGAGTTTGTCCGGCGGCGCCAGGTCCGACTTGGTCATCACCAGCAGCGGCTCGAGACCGCCGTCGTACGCCGCCACCAGACAGCGGTCGATCAGCCGCGGCCGTGGCTCGGGGTCGGCGAGGGCGGTGACGATGGCGAGTTGGTCGGCGTTCGCCACGACCACGCGCTCGAACGGATCGTCGTCGTCGGCGGTACGGCGTAGCAACGACGTCCGTTCCTCGATGCGCACGATCCGTGCGAGCGTGTCCTTCTTGCCGGACAGGTCGCCGACCAGCGCCACCCGGTCACCGACCACCGCCGCCTTGCGGCCGAGCTCGCGTGCCTTCATCGCCAGGACGACCCGGTCCTCGACGAGGCAGGTCAGCCGCCCCCGGTCGACGGTGAGGACCATGCCCTCGGCGGCGTCCTCGTGCTTGGGCCGGATGTTCGTACGGGGCCGGGTGTTCCGGCGTCCGGGACGGGTGCGGATGTCGTCCTCGTCGGTGTGCTTGCCGTAGCGGCGCATGGCTGTTTCCCCGCGTCCCTACGCCCCGAGCATCCCGGTCCACAGTTCGGGGAAGTCCGGCAGGGTCTTCGCCGTCGTCGCCACGTTCTCGATGCGTACGCCCTCGACCGCGAGGCCGATGATCGCGCCGGCCGTCGCCATGCGGTGGTCCTCGTAGGTGTGGAAGACGCCGCCGTGCAGTCGGCGCGGGCGGATGTGCAGGCCGTCGGCGGTCTCGGTGACGTCGCCGCCGAGTTCGTTGATCTCCTTGGTCAGGGCGGCCAGGCGGTCCGTCTCGTGCAGCCGCAGGTGCGCGACGCCGCGGAGCGTGGACGGGGAGTCCGCGAGGGCGGCCACCGCCGCGATGCCCGGGGTCAGCTCGCCGACCTCGCTCAGGTCCACGTCGATGCCGTGGACCGCACCCGAACCGGTGAACACCAGCCCGTACTCGGTGAGTTCGCAGGAACCGCCCATCTCGGTGAAGATCTCCCGCAGCCGGTCACCGGGCTGGGTGGTGCGGGCGGGCCAGTCCGGGATGAGGACCTTGCCGCCGGTCACCAGCGCCGCGGCCAGGAACGGCTGGGCGTTGGACAGGTCCGGCTCGATGGTCAGGTCGCGGCCCAGCAGGGCGCCCGGCGTGACCCGCCAGACGTTCGGCTCGCCGCCCGACTCGGGGGTGTCCACCTGGGCGCCGACCGAGCGCAGCATGTCGACGGTCATGCGGATGTGCGGCATCGAGGGGAGCGTGGAGCCGGTGTGGCGGACCTCCACGCCCTGGTTGAAGCGCGGGCCGGACAGCAGCAGCGCCGACACGAACTGGGACGACGACGAGGCGTCGATCTCCACCGGGCCGCCCTCCAGGGCACCCGAGCCGTGCACCGTCAGCGGCAGCGCGCCCCGGCCGTCGTCGTCGATCCGGGCGCCGAGCACGCGCAGGGCGTCGATCACGCCGTGCAGGGGGCGCTCGTACGACCTGGGGTCGCCGTCGAAGCGGACGGGGCCGTCGGCCAGCGCGGCGACCGGGGGCAGGAAGCGCATCACGGTGCCGGCGTTGCCGACGTCGACCGTGGCCGGCCGCAGCAGGCCCGCGGGGAGCACCCGCCACGCCTCGCCGGTGCCCTCGGGGCCCACGCCCTCCTCGATACCGACACCCATCGCGCGCAGGGCGCCGGCCATCAGCAGGGTGTCGCGGGAGCGCAGGGGGCGGCGCAGCCAGCCGGGCTCGCTCGCGAGGGCGGCGAGGACGAGGGCGCGGTTGGTGACGGACTTGGACCCCGGCACGTGGACCGTCGCGTCGACGGGGCCGCTCGCGTGCGGGGCGGGCCAGAGGGCGGTTTGTGCGGCGGGGTTTTGGGCCATGGGTTCACTTTATAAGGAGGCGGTTGTGCAGGCCTTTGTTCGGGTGCGCCGCCGTGGTGGCTGGTCGCGCCCACGCGGGGAGCCGCACGGTGCTACAGCCTCGCGCCCCTGAAGCTGCCCCTTCGGGGCGCTTCATACCTCCAGCAACCAACGCCCCCCGCCTATCAGCGAGCACAAGCTCACCGCATGGAACAAGAACAACCACAACCCCGCCGGCACATTCGTCAACCGCGACAGCTGATCCGCATCCGAATCGCCGGCCCCGCCCCGCGCCCTCTTCGCCTGCAACTCGAACGCCGGGCGCACCCCGCCCAGCAACAGGAACCACACCACCACATAGGCGAACGCCGCCTGCACCTGCGGGCCCGTCAACCAGCTCACCAGCACAAACGTGCCGCCCGCGACGAACACCGTCAGCGCCCCGTACGCATTCCGGATCATCACCAGCATCGCCACCAGCAGAGCCGTCGCCAGCCACAACAGCAGCGTGATCCGGCCGCCGGCCAGGAGTGCCGCGCCGCCCAGCCCCAGCAGCGGGGGAGCCGTGTAGCCCGCGGCCGCCGTGAGGATCATGCCGATGCCGTGCGGCTTGCCTCGGCTGACCGTGAGGCCGCTGGTGTCCGAGTGCAGGCGTATGCCGGTCAGGGTGCGGCCGGTCAGCAGCGCGACCAGGCCGTGACCGCCCTCGTGGGCGATGGTGATGGCGTTGCGGGAGACGCGCCACAGGCCGTGCGGGACGATCACGGCGAGCGCGGCGACCAGGGTGGCGATCACCACCCACACATCGGGGTCGGGCTGGGTGCCGGAGACCTCGTCCCAGAGGGAGGCGAGCGAGGCGGATGCGGTGCTGTCCATGTAAGGCGATGGCTCCCCTGCGGTCGGCTGGAATCTGGCAGTGTGGCACGTGCGTGCGGACGGTATCTGAGACGCCGCCCTGGCAGCGATCGTTCCTGGCGGCAAGCATCCAGGTCACAGTGTCAGAGCCGCGGAGTGATCCGGGGCTCTCGCGCTACCCGCGGCAGCCGGGCGAGCCGGGTTTCGGGGGTGGCGTCGTCGCGCTGGAACAGTTCGCCAGGCTCTGTCGGGCCGGGTCGGCGCGACCGGCACCAACCGCCGCCTCCTTGGGTCACAGACCGTCAGCAGCACCGTGCCCGCGAGGTGTTGGGCACTGTCACCTCGCGCCGGGCCCGGCGGCGGTACGTTCGTCACATGGACTTTCTCAGGCCTGTCATCCAGCCCTACGCATGGGGCTCCAGACATGTGATCGCTGACCTCCAGGGGCGCCCGGTTCCGTCCCCGGGGCCCGAGGCGGAACTGTGGATGGGAGCACACCCGTCGGCACCTTCCGGGGTCACCCGAGACGGGCGGGAGACAACCCTCGACGCCGTGGTGGCCGCCGATCCGGCGAGGGAGCTGGGGGCGGAGGTCCGGGACCGCTTCGGAGGCAGGCTGCCGTTCCTGCTGAAGGTGCTGGCAGCCGAGAAGGCCCTGTCCATCCAGGTCCACCCCGACCGGGCGCAGGCCGAGCGCGGTTTCGCCGCCGAGCGGGCGCGGCCGGGCGCGGTGGACGGCGTTCCCGGGGGCGGCGCGTGGACCTACGTGGACGACTGGCCGAAGCCCGAGCTGCTGTGCGCGCTGACGCCGTTCGAGGTGCTGGCCGGTCTCCGGGACGCCGACGAAGCCGCCGACGTGCTCAACGCCCTGGACCTGGCACCGCTGCGCCCGGTGGGCGGGGCGCTGCGCGCCGCGGGCGGGCCCGAGCGCCTCACCGAGGCGCTGCGGTTGGTGCTGACCTGGCCCGCGGAGGAGCGCGGGGCACTGCTCGACGCGGTCGTCGCGGCCTGCGAGCGGGCGGCGGCGGACGGCGGCCCGCACGCGGCGGCGTACGACGCTGTCGTACGGATGGCGGCTCACCATCCGGGCGACATCGGCCTGTTGGCGTCGCTGCTCCTGCGGCACCGGGTCCTGCAGCCCGGCGAGGCGCTGTTCATGCCGGCCGGCGGGTTGCACGCGTACATCCAAGGCGTCGGCGTGGAACTGCTGGCCAACTCCGACAACGTGCTGCGGGCCGGACTCACGTCGAAGCACATGAACGTGCCGGAGCTGCTGCGCGTCGTCGACCCGTCCGTCGAGGTGCCGGTCCTGCGTGCCCGCCGGCTGCCCGGCGCAGCCGCGGTGGACGTGTACGACTCCACGGCTCCGGAGTTCCGGCTGCACCGCGTCCGCGTCGAAGGGGAGCCGTCCGGTGTGCCGGGTGAGGGGCCGAGGATCGCGCTGTGCGTCGACGGCGTCGCGACGCTGCGGGACGCCGACGGGTCCGAACTCAAGCTGGGCCGCGGCGAGTCCTGCTTCCTGTCGGCTGTGGACGGTGCCGTCACCGTGGCGGGCGAGGCGACGCTCTTCCTCGCGACGGTCGGCTGACGGCGGCGTGCCGGGGGGGGGGGGGGGGGGGGGGGGGGGGGGGGCGGGCGGGGGCCGGGGGGGGGGGCCCCCCCGCCCCCCCCGCCGCCCCCCCCGCCCGGGCCGGCGCGGCCGCCGACAAGGGTCGATCAGTCCCGAGCGCAGGGCCAGTTCGCGTACTTCCAGCAGCCGGTCCTTGGGCATCTCCACCTGCTCGACGGCGCTCTTGGCCTCGGTGGACCGCCCGCCCTTCCAGATGATCGACCCGTCCTGGGCCGTGCGCAGCGACTGCGCCTTCAGGCGCGGCCCCTGGATGACCAGCGAGAAGGTGTCCGTCGCCGAAGTGACCGAGTGCACCATGTGCTGGTCGATCGAGTACGAGGACCCCTCACCCTCGGTCCGGATGGTGCTGGGCACCAGCGGCTGCGGGTTCTCACTCTCGAGCTGTGCCCGCACATACGACTCGGGTCCGTACAGGCGGTGCAGGTACCGGCCCTTGAGGATGCGGGTGTGGAAGGGCCAGCGGTGGCTGTGCGGGAAGTGGGTGCCCTGGTCGAAACGGTGCAGCCGGATGCGGAGCATGCTGTCAGGATCGTCGAAGAGCACGATCCGGTCGCCCCACCACTGGCGCTCGGACAGGTTCAGCAGGTCGGCGTCGTCCAGGGCGCTGTCGATCAGTTCGCGCAGGGCGCCCGGGGCCGACACGGTGCTGGCCACCTGGCCCGCCACATGCTCCGCCACCTCGATCCGCGACCAGTCGAGCCGCCGCAGCCGGGTCAGATCACGATCCATGTCTCAATCTCCACATCTCCGTCAGGGACACGACGCGGCTCAGACCACCGCGACCGCATAGGTCCGCAGGACCCGGGAGGCCGCCGACGCGACGTGGTGGGGGGTCACCCGCTCCAGGCGCCGGACCGCCTCGTCGCGCCCCGCGCCGTCGCGCACGGCCTCGTCGCGCCCGGCGCCGTCGAGTGCCGCGAGGGCGGCCCGGTAGGAGGCGAGCGGCGGGTCCGATGCCTCCGCCGCGGCCCGTTCGCACGCCGCCGCACGGGCCGACAGCACCGCCGACTCGTCCAGCCGGCCCGCCGCCGTCACCTCCAGCAGCTCGCGGACGAGGGACTCGACCGTGGCGACCCACAGGGTGTCGAGGCCGAGCCGCAGCCACCACAGCCCGCAGTCCTGGTAGCCCTCGTACACGGCCTCCAGGTCGCAGTCGATGCCGATGTCCGTGCGCAAGGTGCGGCGCAGGACCGAAGCGCTGCCCGGACCGAACAGCTCGACGAGCACGCGTGCGGCGGCCGACGCGGGCTCCGTGCGCGCGACGCCGATGCCGCCGGCCACCATGCGGGCCCGTGAGGCCCCCGCGGCGGCGCGGAGGTTGACGCCGCCGACGGAGGAGAACTCCGTGGACGGCGCTTCGCGTTTCATGCCGCCGGGCGCTGCGCCCGGCTCGGGCAAGCGGCCGCGCAGCAGGGCGAGCGCGTCCCGCACGACGCCGTCCGGCCCTGCCACGACCACGACCGGGGTGCCGCTCGCCATGACCTCCCGGTGTGCCCGGGCGAGATCCGATGTCCCGCCGGGGCCGTACAGCGGGCGCGCGAGGGGGTGGTCGCCGAAGAGCAGTTCCCTCAGCCGGGCCTCCGCGGGACACGGTGCGTCCGTCGCGTCCTCGTCGGGGCGCCCGGACACGGGACCGGTCACGGCCTCGAGGAAGGCCGGCAGACAGACCGCGACGGTGGCGGCGGGCATCCGGCACCGGAACGTGAGGGTTTCGTAGCCGACGTCGGCGTCGGCCACCGCGCCGTGCCCGGCCAGCAGCTCCGGCAGTGGCGTGCCACCGGACCCGCAGGGCGCGCGGAGCACGCTCCGGGACAGTGCCGCCAGGGCGGCGGCCGTGGCCGCGTCGCCGTCGCGCACTCCGGTCGGCAGGACCACTGTGACCGTGAGGTCGTCCTTCGCGGGTATCACCAGAAACATGGATCGGGCCTTCTCATCGTGGTGCCGGTACGTCGATCAGTGCGGGCAGCCGGGCCAGTGATGTGATGACGTGGTCGGCCGCGGAGAGCCGTTCGGCCGGCGTCGTCGCGGCGAAGCCGACGACGCGCATCCCGGCGGCCCGCGCGGCCTCCACGCCGAGCGGGCTGTCCTCCACCACCAGCGCGGCGGCGGGGTCGGCCGCCATGCGCCGGGCCGCGTGCAGGAACAGGTCAGGTGCGGGCTTTCCCTGGGCGACCTCGTCCGCGCTGAACACCCGGTCGTCGAGCAGCGGCGCGAGGCCGGTCACCCGCAGGGACTGGTCGAGCCGGTCGCGGTGCGAGCCGGAGGCCACGCAGAACCGCGGGCCGTGGGCGGTCAGGTTCTCCAGGAGCTCCCGAGCGCCCGCCACCGGTCGCAGCCCGCTGTTCAGCGCGTCGCGCAGCCGGCCCTCGAAGTGCTCTCGGAAGCCGGCGGGAAGCGGACGCCCCAGACGCTCCTCGGCCAGCTCTCGGACCCGTGCGAAGGAACTGCCCATGTACGTCCGCAGGCTCTCCTCCAGGGTGGTGGGCAGGCCCGCGTCGGTGAGCATCCGGGCGAGCAGTGTGTTGGCCAGCCGTTCGGAGTCGACGAGCACCCCGTCGCAGTCGAGGATCACGAGTTCCACCGTGTGCGTCACACCGCTCACCCGCCGATCCCCTCGCCTGCGAACTCCACGAGCTCCTCGATGTCCTCGGCGCAGTCGCCGCAGCCGGTGTTCGCACCGGTCGCCTCGCGCAGCGCCGGCAGGTCGTGGAAGCCCCGCGCCACGGCCTCCAGCAGCTGTGCCTCGGTGACCGCCATGCAGACGCAGACCACCACGTCGTGCGTGTCATCCACAGGGCAGCTCCATTTCGACGGCTCCGAGGGCCAGGTCGAGCACCTCATTCATCGCGTCCAGCTCCTCGGGCGTGATGACCAGCGGCGGATGAATGTTGATCACGTCCGGGGCCATGCCCGTGGAGGCCACCAGCAGGCCGAGCCGAGGGTGCACCGTGCCGCACAGCTGCCGCAGCCGCGGCGCGTGCGGTCCCGTGAGCACGATGCGCGCCGTGCCGCCCGTGGCGTCCGTACGGCTGACGAGGACGGGGTGGGCCTCGGCGAGGTAGGCGAGCCGCTTGCGCATGCCGTCGGCCAGCAGCTCCACGTCGTCACGGACGGTCCGCCACTCCTCCCAGCGGTCGAGCACGGTATCGGCGACGGCCAGCGCGTGCGGGATGCCGACGAACGTCGACGAGTGGCTGCCGGGCGGGTAGTGGTCGGCGTCGGCCAGCGGCTCGCGCGCCCAGACGGCGCTCAGCGCTGCCCCGCCGTTGGTGAGGCCCTTGCTTGTCACGACCACGTCGGGTTCGACGCCAGCGAGTTCGAAGCCCCATCGAGGCCCCACCCGGTGCATGCCGGTGAAGATCTCGTCGGCGATGACCACGGCTCCCTGGGCGCGCGCGTGGTCCACGGCGGCCCGGAGCAGGGCGGGGTCGGGGACGACCATGCCGCCCACGTTCTGCACGGCTTCGAAGACGAACGCCGAGACCTTGCGCCTGAAGCCCGTTCCGCCGACGCCCGACAGTTCGGAGCCCCAGCGGGTCACGGCGCCGACGCAGCCGGTTCCGCACCGATCCGACGAGCGGTCGGCGTGCGGGCAGGTGCGGCAGTCGGGGCTGGGCAGCCGTACGACTTCCAGTCCCCAGGCGGCCAGCAGTTCGCGGTAGCGCGGGCTGGCGCTGAGCATGCTGGTCACGCCGGACCTGCCGTGGAAGGCGCCTTCGAAGACCACGACGGTGCCGGGGCCGTTGGCGCTGAAGGCGATGCGCAGGGCCGTCTCCATGCCCTGGGCGCCGCCCAGGTCCAGTTCGACGCGGCCCGGCACACCGAGCACGCCCGAGAAGAGCCGCTCCAGGCGTTCCAGGAGGCCGAGCCGGAACGGGGACTCGCAGAACGACGGCAGGGCGGGCAGGTCGAGGCAGCGCCGTGCGGCCTCCTGGAGGATCGACGCGTCGTAGCCAAGGGCCAACGTTCCGTTCGCGGCCTCCGCGTCCAGGTAGCGGCGGCCGTCGTCGCTCTCCAGATGGCAGCCGGATCCCCGGACGAACCTCGGCACCTCCGTGGCGCGGTAGATCAGGTTCCCCGCGCCCGCGAACGGCGGGACGGCCGCCGCGTTCGTCACACCCGGCATGCTGCGTCCTCCAGTTCGGTGGGGAGACGTCCGTCGGCCACGGCGCGCCACATGGCGGGGGACGAGGTGGGCAGGATCGGGGCGACGCCCGGCTCGTTGCAGTCGATCCACTGGGTGGCGACGGTGAGGACGTCCCACCGCGACGCCTCGTCGTTGATCGGGCCGCGGCGCAGTTCGGCCAGCCAGTGCCCGATGTGCTTCGGCGTGCCCGCGTGCCGGGCGAGCTCGGCCCACGGGCCGGTTCCCGCGGACAGCCGCCGCAGGGCGGCCGTGACGTCGAGGTCGTGCGCGGGGATGGCCTCGTGGACGGCGGCCAGCAGCGCGTGGGCCGGGTCGGACACCCGCGAGCGGCCGTCGGCGGTCGTCGGGGGGCCGACGGCGCAGAGCGCGGCACGGCACCAGTCCCAGCCCGTCTGGTAGGAGAACAGCTGGAGTTCGCGGATCACGTCCGCCGGATCGTCGGCGGTGTGGATGAAGTTGAACAGCCCGTTGACCCGTCCGATGCGGGTACGCAGGTCGCCGTGGCGGGCCGCTTCCGGGTCGGCGGAGCCCTTCGCCGCGGTGAGCCGTACGCTGGCCGGCATCCAGGCGGGCCGCCGCGTGTCGTACAGCAGCACGAGGAGCGACGGGCCTGAGCCGAGCAGGTGGTCGACCACGTCGATGCGCTGGCTGGATGCCGCGTTGAACTGGTAACGCCACAGTTCGCGGGTGAGCAGCGGGTCGAAGCGGAGCGTGGTGGCGGCGGCCGGGAGCCAGCCCTCGTCCCTGAGGATGTCGAGGATCAGCTCGCAGCGCCGGCCGGCGACCGCGTCCGGCTTCAGTACGACGAAGGTGACGTCGTGGCTACGGTGCAGCTCGGTCACGGTGGCGAAGGACCGCAGGCCCTCCCGGGCGTAGGTGTCGTGGCGGTAGACCTCCCGCTTCGCCGGGTCCGCCGTCAGCGTGTCCAGCGCGGTCGCGGGCACCGCCGACCGGGGCGCCTTCGTCGGCGTTGTCATGCGAGTCTCCTTCCGCCGAGTTCCGTGGGCCGGCCGTCGACCAGGACGCCCCTGCTGCCGTCTGCGTGTGTGCCCTCGCCGAGCGCCAGCCGCCCGGCTGCGAAGGCGCGTACGGTCCACTCCAGGCAGGGCCGGTCGCTCAGGTCCTTCTGGCGCAGTTCCTGCTCCCAGGCGTCCTCGGGCGTGGCGCGGCGTCCTTCGACGGGCACGGGCGGGCCCATGCAGAGCACGGCACCGCCGTCATGGCGGGCGTCGACGAGGAAGCAGGAGGTGCGGGTGGTGGTGTGGCCGGCGGTCATGGCCAGCCGGACCGGGTCGTTGCCCACCAGGAGCCTGCGGTTACTGGCGTCGAGCACGGAGAGGTCGCCGGGGTGCTGATTGATCATGCGGCCCTCGAAGCGGGTGAGGAGGCTGCCCTCGATCCAGCGGTGGTACGCGAGCACGACGAGGTCCAGCGCCCCGTGCCTCGCCTCCCAGTCCGCGATGCGCGCGTCGAGGGTGTCGTGCCACTCCCGGGCGCGCCGCCGGTAGCGGAGGCGGCCCTCGTCGCCGACGGCCTTGGACGCCAATCCGCAGTACGCGTCGAAATCGCCGGTCCAGGTCTCCACTCCGGCGTCCCGGGCCACGTCCAGAGCCTTGGCCGTGCTGCCGTGCGAGGCGACCAGGCAGACCTGGAAGGCGTCCGGCTGCCGCTTCTGCATCCCGAGCAGTGTGTTGAGGTTGGCGCCGGTCGCGGAGACCAGCACCCCGATCCGCAGCGGGCCCCCGGACCGTCGGTTCGGCCCGAGCGGGGTGACGCCGTGCGGGGCCGCCCGGCTCATGCCGCACCTCCCGTGGCTGCGGTGAGCACGTCGAGCGTGGTGGCGCAGCCGGGCCGCTCCGGGTTGACCAGGTGCATGTGCCGGGCGTCCGGCACGAGCCGGTCCTCCGGGCGCAGACCGTCGGCGCGCCAGTCGTCCAGCTGGGCGTCCGTCAACTCGCGCGGCACGGCCTGGTCGCTTCCGGCCCGTACGACGAGGAGCCGGGCCACGTCCGCGCGGTCCGGCCGGGGCGTGGCCTCCTCCAGGGTGCCGCCGGCGGCGAGGTGCGGTCCCACGAAGTGACGCACAGCTCCGCCGCCGACCCCCAGAGCGTCGGCGCGCGCCAGCTGCACCACCGGCGCCAGCAGCACAAGCGTGCTGCCGGCGCCGCGGCCGGCGGCCGCCGCCATCGTCAGGTGCGCGCCGGCCGAATGACCGGCCAGCACCGCGCCCTTCCACGCCGGGTCGTGGTCGACAAGTGCGTCGAGCGCGCCGGCCGCGTCGTGGGCAGCGCCGGGCCAGGTCCCGCCGTCCCACACGGGCCGGTACTCGACGACGGCGACGGTGTGCTGGCGGCGTACCAGGGCTACGGCCAGCGGCTCCAGATCGCGCGCGGTGCGGTCGTGGCGCCAGAAGCCGCCGTGGAACAGCACGACCGGCGCCGCCACCGGCGTGTCGCCCGGGCTGTAGAGATCGATGCGGTGCCAGGGCGACGGGCCGTAGCGCACGACACTCTCGCGCACGTTCACAAAACCCCTATCGCCTTCAGCCGGGTGATCCAGTGCTCGAACCGCTCGTCGCTCATGCGCACCTCGGCGCGCCGTTCGGCGGACTCGTCGGCGGCGCCCTGGCGCCACCACACGTGACCGTCGTCCTTGCGGATGATGAAGGCGCGGCGCTTCTGCGCCGGGCTCTGGATCATCAGCGAGATGGTCTCGGGTTCGGTGATCGTGGTGTGCAACTGCTCGTGGTGCAGCGTGATGCTGTGCCCGGCCGGCTCCTCCCGCACGAAGTACGGCCAGAACCGGGTGACGTCGGCAGTCTCGTCCAGCGGCTGGTCCGTCGCGTACAGGGTGTGCTGGTACGCGCCGTGGAGGATGTACGCGGTGAAACTGAAGCGGTGGTTGTGCACCCGCTCGTACTGGTCGGTGTTGGCGAGCCGCAGCCGGATGCGCAGGCCCTTCTCGGGCGCGTCCCAGATCACGATCTTGTCGTCGAGCGAGTGGCACTCGCACTTCTCGCGCAGCTCCGGGGTGCGGCGCACGCGGTCGACGAGCGCGCGCAGCAGGGGGCGGGAGTCGCCGATGCGGCGGGCGATGCGCTCGGTGACCTCGGCGGCGGACTCCAGGTCGTCCCAGCGTACGGCGGGCAGGGAGTCCATGAAGGCGACGGCGTCCGCCTCGGACACCGCCCGCTCCTCGTCGAGCAGGTCGGTCGCCGGGTTCATCAGGGCCATTACAGGACCTCCATCGCTTGCAGCCGCTGGCTCAGGTCGTCGAAGTACTGCTTGCTGATGCGCTTGCTGTTGCGGCGCTCGGCCTTCTCCTGGGCTTCGCCGTAGCGCCACCAGACCCTGCCGGTCTCCCGTTCGGTGATGAGGGAGCGCTCCTTCTCCGCGGGGCCGCGCAGGAAGAGGGAGACGGTGTTCGGGGTGGTGAAGGTGGTGTGGATCTCGCTGTGGTGCAGCGTGTAGCAGTTGCCCGGCACCTCGTTGGTCACGAAGCGCGGCTCGACGCGCAGGTCGCTGTCGCGTGCCTCGAAGTCGTTCTGCACGTCCTCCGGGACGCCCTCGGCGCGGCCGACGAGCTGGTGCCGTACGTGGCGGTAGGTGCCCCGCATGATGAGCGAGGTGAAGGAGAACCGGTGGTCGTGCGGGCGGTCGCGGTGGTCGTCCGTGGAGACGTGGACGCGGATGCGGAACCCCCGGTCCAGGGCGTCGTAGATGACCAGCTTGTCCAGCAGCCGGTGGTGCTCGCACTTGTCGAAGAGGTCCTCCTCCTCCCGGGCGCGCTCCAGCAGTTGGCGCAGTGCGGCCTTGTCCTCGGACAGGGCGAGCAGTATGTCCTTGGTCTGGGCCCGTGCTTTCGGGAGGTCCGACCAGTCCACCGTCAGACGGTCGAGTGCGTCCAGCATGCAGTGCTCCTCGTTGGGTTGGCATCGGATGGGGGGTCAGCCGTGGTGCCCGGCGGCGGCTCCCGCTCGCACGGTCAGCTCCGTCGGGGCGCCCGTGCCGAAGGCGCGGTGCGCGGTGCCGGCCACCAGCTGCCACAGCGGTGCGTCGGCGACGCCCATGCCGCGTGCGTTGCGCATCTGGCGGGCGAGCGGCTGGGAGCCTGCGGCGACGATGCCGCCCTCCTGGTACCAGAGGCCGTTCTCCTCCGTCTGGTGGAGGGCCTGGCCGCCGATCCGCGCGGAGTCGCAACGGTCCGTCATCATCATGGAGTTGCGGTGCCCCATGAGTTCGACGGCCCGCGTGGCGATGGCGAGGTCCACGTGCTCGCCGTCGAAGTTGATGCAGGCGGCGATGCGCCCGCTCGCGGCCTCCCGCATGATGGCGGCCGGCACGGGGCCGGCGATCCCGTCCATGTCGGCCAGCGTCCAGCCGGGCAGGTCGTACGCGTCGAGAGTGGCGTCCCGCTTGGCGCGGGCGGCGGAGGTCCGGAAGGCATGCCGGATGTTCAGCGGCATGTCGTTGAAGAGGTGGTCGGTGATGACCCGGGCTCCGCCGCCGGTCCACTCGCCGGCCCACGCCAGGTCCACGATGTCGCGCACCAGTTCGGCTGAGCCCGCCGGGTCGTCCCGGGTGAAGTGGCCCAGCGCCGGCCGGACGCCGTGTGCCATCAGGAGCGGCACGATCCAGTCGAAGCGCGGATGCCGGTCGTCCAGGTTGTCGTGGAGCCCGGACGCGGGTGTGAACGCGTCCGGGGACATCACCGTGTACACCAGCCCGAGGTCACCGAGGCGCGCGAGCCGCTCCCATTCGTGGCGGGTGGGCGCCCACACCGTCGTCGCAGGTGTCCCGCCGTGGCTGGCGAGCAGCGGGCCCTCGAGCGCGATGCCCACGATGTGCGGGAGCCTGCCGGCCGTGCGCAGCGCGTGGTAGCGCCGCATGAACTGCTCGAACTCGCCGAGTCTGGACTGCCGGAGATAGAGCGTGGGAATGCAGGCAACATTCTCATCGGCGCATTCCCGATCGAGCAGCAGCAGGTCGAGCGTCGCGAACTCGGAGAAGTCCACTTCACCGAACCCGTGGCAGTGGACCTCGACCGGCAGTCCCAGGTCCCCGTGCTGTTCTTGCATCGTACTGTTGCCCATCGCAGGCATTCCCCTCTGTTACACGACCGGCTGGAGGCGCTGGAGTTCCTCGGCGGCCTCCGGGTCGTCGAATGCGTGGAGCGCCTCGAAGTACCTGACGGTCTGGCGGGACGTGGCCGTCAAGTGACTCCGTATCGCCTCCGGTGTATAGGTCTCGGCGATGACCTGTTCCGCGTCGTCGGGCGACAGCCCGTAGCCGGCGAGCTCCTGGCGCAGGGCCGGCAGGTCCGGCCGCAGGAACGTGTCGATCAGCCGGGGCACGAGCCGCGCCGACCAGCGCCGTTCCGAGGGGGACAGCTGCCCCCACAGGTAACGCAGGAAGGCGGCGAAGTAGGCGTGGTGCCGCCCTTCGTCCATGGCGTGGTCCCGTATCGTGCCGCGCACGGCGGCGACCACGTCGGGCCGCTCCGGCATCTCGGCGAGGGTCGCGGAGATCAGCGTCTCCGACACGATCACGAAGAGCATCTCCCCGAGGGCCCGGTTCTGGGACGGGATTCGCTCCAGCAGCTCGCGCAGACGCGTCAGGAAGTACGGCTCGGCCGGCAGCCGCGGCCGGATGCGTGTGCGCTGCTGCACCTGCCGCGACAGATCCACGGAGAAGAGGGTGTGGTACGCCTCATCGCAGTAGATCTTGTAGGCATCGAACCGCATCTCCTCGGGCAGGTCCACACCGATCGAACCATGCGCGATACCGAGCACGGTCCGGTTGACGACCATGAATTCCAGACGGGCCGTGAAATCGAGGTAGCGGTAGAGATGCTGGACGAGCACTTCCTCCAAGCGGTTGGCCGGGAGGCCCTTCACGAGCGGGTGGTGCGCGATCGGCACGAGGTCGGGGGAGAAGTAGTGGCGGTCCCCCTCGTCGCTCTCCAGCACGCGTCGCGGGGCCTGCCGCACCCCCGCCCGCTCGTACCACGTGCCGAACGGGCTGCGGTATGCGGCCGTCTGCCCGGTTTCGGCGACTTCGGTCTGTTCGCTGTCCGCGGGCACGGCGTCCATGGGCCCGGAGTCCAGAAGCAGCTGCTTCGGGCAGTAGGACAGCGCTGGGCAGCCGACGAACATACCGACTGTGCCGCACATCCGTTACTCGACCATCCCGTTGGCGGCGAGCTCGTTGAGGAACTCCGCGCAGTCGGCCACGGCCTCGTCCACGGAGATGTCGAATTCGGCGGCGACCTTCTCGCCGATCTGCCGCACGGTGGTCGAACCGTCGACCTGTTTGAAGAAGAACTCGGCCACGTCGTCCAGCTCGAAGGCAAGCGAGGCGTTGGCGACGAACAGCTTTCCGCGGAACTTGCGGACCCGCGCGTCGAGGCTGCGACGCGGCACCGAGTCGGGGCCGAAGGGCTGGGGGGACGGCATCAGATCTCCACCTCGATCGAAAGGTCTTTGCAGAGCGTGACGACGCGGTGGACCCATTCCTCGGGCGCGGCCGCGTCGTAGTCGGCCATGGTCTCCAGGGCCCAGAAGGTCTCGAAGGGCATGAGGTCCAGCCGGGCCTCCTTGACCCGCCGGGCCCGCCACTTCGGCGTGCGGGAGCCGTAGTTGCCCGAGCTCTCCAGGACGGCGTCCACCATGTGGCCGAGCGCCTTGCGGGCGGCCATCACGGCGCTTTCGGTGTCGCCGACGGTGAGCATGCCCAGGGCGTCCTCGACGTTGCCGTCCGCCTCGGCCAGGGACCTGGCGGTGATGAAGGCCTTGTACGCGGTGTCGTCGAGTTCGGCGCGGCGCCGCTTCATCCAGTCCTCACCGAACAGCGGCAGCCCGGTCACGATCCGTTCCAGGAACAGTTCTTCGGTGTCGACCATGGCCTTCAGGGAGGACACGCCCGCGTCGAACTCCTCCCAGGACACCTTGGTGAGCATCTGGTCGACCTGGGAATCGAGCCAGTAGGCGACCTCCCAGCGCCGGCCGTCCACTTGGAACACGTACGTGCTGATCGTCTCGTGCGCGAGCGGGACCGGCACCGTACGGGCACCCTCGATCACGGGCACCGCCCGGGAGACCAGGTAGAAGTCGAAGTCGCTGGTGGGGTTGGCCCAGCCACGGGCCACGGAACCGACGTTGAAGATGGTGAGGGTGTCATCGGGCACCAGCTCCCGGCGCCTCAGTTCGTCCACGCACCCGCTGAGGTCGAGCTTCATGACCAGCCCCTGTCGTCGTCATCGCGCTGCAGTTCGAGCACGATGGTCGGGATGTTGTTCAGTACGTGCGCCAGCAGCGCGGGATAGAGCGAGCCCGAAGCCATGGTCAGGAACAGCAGCGCCACGGCGGCCGAGATCTCCACCGCCATCGAGCGCGTGGTCCCGCGGCGATTGGTGCCCGGCTGGATGTGGTGGCGGGCGACGAACGCGATGGCACCGAGCAGGCCCAGCGGTGTGGTCGCGCCGGCCAGCAGGACGGGCGCGCGGAACACCGCTTCCTCGCCCACCGGGCACACCGCGCTGGCGAATGCCCGTGCCGCGCCGTGCGCCCGGGGTGTGGGGCCGAACACGAAGGCCAGCTCGCCGGAGAGAAGCGACTTCATCCGCATGTTGCTCACGGCGATCAGGCCCACGGTCGTGGCGACGGCCACCGGATACCACCACCAGTCGGCACCCTTGGTCAGCCAGTCCGGGCGGGTGACGGCGGTGAGGACCAGCGCGCCGATGGGGGCCACAAGTCCGGCCAGCGTCTCGGCCCAGAAGCTGACCCCGCTGCGCATGGTGCGCGGCACCCGCCACGGCAGGATCATCAGGCCGGCTTCCACGACGACCAGGACCGCCAGGACCCGCGGGGCGGTGGAGCCCATGCTCCACAGTCCGACCGCGAAGGCGATCACGCAGGACACGGCCGCCAGGCGCCGCACGCCGAACTCGTAGTGCGACAGGTCGAAGCCGGACTCGTAGGGGCGCTTCTTCCCGGTCGGCCGCCGCCGCGCTGCGGGCGTGGCGGCAGCGTCGTCCCCGGTCACGGTCTCCGCAGTCATCGGGCCGCCGCCGGACAGGTGAGGACGCCGAGTTCGAGGGCCTCGCCGATCAGCGGTTCCAGGCTCTCGGAGCTGTGGCCGAGGGAGGTGACGACCGTTCCGATGCTGCGGACGCCGTCGAGTCCGCGCAGCACGGCGAGCCACTCGGGGGTCTCGGTCTCGTCGACGACGAACTCCACGGTGCCGTTGATCACGACATACCAGAGGGTCGTGGCGTCCGGCGAGTGGAGCAGCATCACGTCCTCGGCGAGTTCGGCCACCGCGTCGAAGTCCACCGGCGGCCGCCGCACCGTGGCTGCCTCGATCTCCTCCCGCTGTTCGTCCCAGTCGGTCACCGGGACGGCGACCGGGACCGGCGCCTTGGGTGCCAGCGCGTGCGGCGTGGCGGGCAGGTCGGCGGCGAGTCGTTCCAGCAGGCCGAGGTTGACCACGTGGAGGAGGAACTCCACGTGACCTGCGGTCGGGTCCTGTTCCAGGCGGCGCAGCATCGCGCGGATGTTTTCTGTGTCCAGGTGTTCCCGGGCGCCCGGTCCGGCGAGTGCTTCGTCCAGCAGCCGGTCGCCGTCCTGCGCGAGCATGCGGGTGAACGTGCGGTAGGTGTGCCGTACGCCGTCGCCGTAGAAGAACGGGATCTTCGGGCGGGCGATCGCCTCCTCGGGCAGCAGCCCGTCCATGGCTTGCCGCAGGATCTGCTTGTCCCAGATGAGGCGAGGGCGCAGCGGGTCCGGTACGGCGGCGATGATCTCGACGAGCCGGTGGTCGAGGAAGGGCACCCGGGCCTCGATGCCGTTGCCCGCGGCCGTCCGGTCCTCGTGCCAGCAGTTGTACTGCTGCACGTCGCGGTACTTCCAGCGGTGCAGCATCTCGTACGGGTCCCGGGCAGAACTGTTCGCGGCGTCGCGCAGCACGGATTCCCTGACGAGCGGCAGGTCGGACTGGTCCCACCAGACGCCGAGATCGGGCCTGAGTGCCTGGTCGCCACGGATTCCCATGCGGCGCACGTTGGCGACGAAGTCCGGCCATTCGCCGCCTCCGGCGAAGGACTTGGTATATCCGCCGTTGAATTCGTCGGCACCGCCGCCGAGCAGCATGGCCTTGATCTCGGGCGCGTGCGCACCGACGTACCGGTACAACTCGTACTTGTAGTACGACTCGGGGCCCGCGAGCGGAGTCTCCAGCAGCCACACGAACTGCTTCCACTCCTCGACGCCCGGCGTGGACGACGTGTCGAAGAGGACCTGGTGGTTGGTCAGTCCGAGCATCCCGGCGATGCGGTGGCCGAATTCCGCGTCGGTGTTCTCCAGCGTGCTGCCGTTGAGCGCCGTGAACGTGCGCGGTTTGACATCGGAGAGGGCCGCGACCGCGGCCGAGTCGATTCCGCCGCTGAGGAAGAGGCCGATTTCGACGTCGGCCATTCCGCAGTCCGTGACCGCGCTGGCCAGCGTCTCCCGGTAGGAGCGGACGAGGTCGTCCTCGGATCCGGTGCTCGTTCCGTCGAATGCGGGGAATTCCCAGTAGCGGTGGGTGTGTGTGTCGCCGGTGGTCAGATCGAAGGTGACGACAGAGGCGGCCGGTACGAGTTCGATCTCCTCGAACCACGTACGGGGCGGACCGTCGTCGAAGACCATGGCACCGGTCATCATCTGGTCCGACAGGGCACCGATCCAGTCGATTCTGCGCGGGCAGGACGGGTCCTGGAACAGTGCTTTCATCTCGGACGCGAAAATGACGCGCTCACTGTCGCGGTGGTAGAACAGCGGCTTGATGCCGAAGCGGTCCCGGGCGAAGACCAGGCGGTTGCGGCGCCGGTCGAAGAGGACCAGTGAGAACATTCCGCGCACCGAGTCGAGAAAGGCGAGGCCGTCGCGCCGGTAGAGATGCAGCAGGACCTCGCAGTCGGATCCGGTCCGCATGCTGGTGCCGCGCGGGAGGCCGGCGGCGAGCTCGCGGTGGTTGTAGATCTCGCCGTTGGCGATGAGGACCAGGTCGCCGTCCTCGGTGCTGAGCGGCTGGCCGCCGCCGACCGGGTCGACCAGGGAGAGGCGCACGAAGCCCAGCCCCACGGGGCCTGAGCGGTGGAAGGCCACGCCGTCGGGGCCCCGGTGGGCGATGACATCCGTCATGCGCCGGAGCAGACCGTCCGCCCCGTCACCGAGCGAGCCGCCCCCGAGCCGGGCGACTCCTGCCAGACCACACATACGCTCCCCCGCTGTGCTGAGGTTCGGAGAAATGAGAATCACCGCGATGCGGTGATCCGTGGAGAAAAAGAAAGAGAGAAGAAGCAATGGCACGAACGTGCCGCACCGCGGTGGGTGCGGCACGTTCGGTCATCACGCGACGTTCGAAAGAACGGTGCCGAAGACGACCTTCTTGGCCACCGGCTTGGTGTACTTGCGCATGGTTTTCCACCTCCTCCCAGGAACACGCCGAGCGTTCCGGTGGAGCGTCGCATCTTGCGACATGGGCAGGCCAATGAAAGGCAGCCGCCAAAGGCGCGGACCAGCCTGCGGGTGAAAGCATGGAGCAGTGCGCCGATAATGGCGACTTCAGGTCTTTCCCCCGTACAGATTCAGTGGCGCCCATTCCCCGTTACAGCTCCGCTGCGTTGCCGCAAGTCGATCACCGGCACCACTCGGCAGTCAACCCCTATCAACAAAGGATCTTCCATATCGCGCCCGATTTACCATCCTTTGGGAATGCTGATCCCGCCTCGAGGGGTGGCTTTCGGACAGGCAATGGCCAGTTTCAAACCAATCATGAAGCGGAATTCAACATTCTGGTCGGGAGCTCCCTTGTAATGGCGCCTGAGGGTCGGAAATAGTGAGTCCGCCTGAGTGATGGAACCGCCAGAGGGGGGACATTGACCGAGCTGGCCGCACAAAAAGGGGACGCACCCCTCAGGTCAGGGGGCGCGGGCGTTTTCTGGCGTTTCTGGACGGCATCGACGGCCAGTCAGGTCGGCAGCGCGGTCACCTCCGTCGCACTGCCCCTGGTCGCCGTGAAAACGCTGGACGCCTCCAACTTCCAGGTGAGCCTCATCACCGCCGCCAGCTACGCCGCCTGGCTCCTCATCGGCCTGCCGGCCGGAGTGATCGTCCAGCGGTTGCCGCTGCGCGGCAGCCAGGTCGCCATGGACTTGATCCGCGCTGCGGCGATGCTGTCCATCCCCCTCGCCGCCGTGCTCGGCGTGCTCACCCTTGCCCAGGTGGTCCTGGTCGCCCTCGTCGTCGGGCTGGCGAACGTCGTCTTCGACGTCGGCAACTCCTCCTTCCTGCCCTCCATCGTGAGCAAGGAGGAGCTGACCTCGCGCAACAGCCTCACCTCGGCCTCCAGCGCGGCGACCGACCTCGGCGGCCCGTCGCTGGGCGGCTTCCTCGTCCAGTTCCTCGGCGCGGCCGCCAGCCTCATCGTCGATGCCATCAGCTACCTGGTGTCCGCCGTGCTGTTGTGGACGTTGCCCCGGCCGACCCCCGCCCCTCCCACGCGCCATGGCACCTCGTTCGTGGCGCTGATCAGGGACGGCGTCCGCTACGTCGTCCGACACCGGGTCATGGCCCCGTGCGTGGCCGTGGCGACCCTCATCAACTTCGTGGCGGGCGCTCAGATGGCGCTCACCCCCGTGTTCCTGCTGCGCACCCTGGACGCCCCGCCGGTCGTCTTCGGCGCGCTGATGGCGTCAGGCGGTGTGGGAAGCCTTGTCGGCGCCGCCCTGACGCCGCGGATCAGCAAGCGCGTCGGCAGCGCCCGCGCCATCGTCCTCGCGACCCTCGTCTCCGCGGGCTCCACCGCCCTCATACCGCTGGCCGGCCACGGCTGGCTCACTGTCCTCTTCGCCCTCGGCAACGCCGGGTTCACCGCCGGCGTGGTGGTGTTCAGCATCCTGACCCGGACCCATCGCCAGACCGTCTCGCCGCCGGACCTCCTCCCGCGCGTGATGGCCACGGTCCGCTTCATCTCCTGGGGTGTCATCCCCTTCGGCGCACTGGCCGCGGGCCTCGCGGCCACGGCGGTCGGCCCGCGCGGAGCGTTCTGGCTCACCTGCCTCGTCATCGCCCTGGCGCCGATGATCCTGTTGCTGAGCCGCGTCCGACGCATCAGGGACCTGATGACCGAAGGTCGCTGAACCGCGCCGGGACTTGCGCCCTGCGCCCTCACCGGCCCGGCGAGGGTCTGCCACTCTTGGACGTGTCCCGGTGGCCGGGGCACAGGAACATCAAGAAGACGGTGGACACGTACGGGGCACCGCACCCAGGACGCCACGGGCCGGGCGGTCGGGGTGATGGACGCGGCGCTGACCTCAGCACGGTGCCGACTGGTGCTGACTGAAGCGGCATGATCTGGCGTTTCCGCAGGTCGGAGGGGTATTGCATATGTGCGGACGGTATGCGGCGAGTCGTGGACCCGAGGATCTCGCAGGAATCTTCGACATCGAGAAGTGGGAGCCCGAGGAGACCCTCGAGGCGGACTACAACGTGGCTCCCACCAAGGAGGTCCACGTCGTCCTCGACCGTCCGTTGAAAGACGCGGCCGACCCGCGGCCGGTTCGACAGCTGCGGAAGCTGAAGTGGGGGCTCGTGCCGAGCTGGTCCAAGACCCCCGAGAGCGCCTTCAAGATGATCAACGCGCGGGCGGAGACCGTGCACGAGAAGCCGTCGTACCGGCGGGCCTTCACCTCCCGGCGCTGCATCATCCCCGCCGACGGTTACTACGAGTGGGTCACCGGCAGGCAGGAGCGGGACCTGGAGGTCGAGGGGAAGCGCAAACGGCCGCGCAAGCAGCCGTACTTCGTGCTGCCCGCCGACGGGTCGGTGTTCGCGATGGCGGGGCTCTACGAGTTCTGGCGGGACCGGACCCTGCCCGACGAGCATCCGCAGGCCTGGTGGGTGACCTGCTCCGTCATCACCACGGAGGCGGAGACGACCCCGCTGGCCGTGGCGCCCGCGGAGGGCCCGAACTCGCTCGCCGAGATCCATCCGCGGATGCCGCTGATGCTGACGCCCGACCGCTGGGACGCCTGGCTCGACCCGTCCCGCACGGACCCGGAGGAGCTGCGTCCGCTCCTCGCCCCGCCGCCCGCCGGCCTGATGCGCGCCTACCCCGTCTCCACCCTGGTCAGCAACGTCCGCAACAACGGCCCGGAGCTGCTGAAGGAGCTGGACGGGCCGGAAGAGGGCACACTCTTCTGACGTGACTACCGAGTCCGACGTGACCACCGAGATCATCGGTACGGATGCGGGGGACGCCCGCATCACCTGGCACCCGGCGAAGAAGGCCCGGCTGGTGCTGGCCGTCAGCCACGGCGCGGGAGGCGGCATCGAGGCGCGGGACCTGCGGGCACTGGCCTTCGCCCTGCCCGCCCACGGTGTGACCGTCGCCCTCGTCGAGCAGCCCTGGCGCGTGGCCGGCAAGAAGGTGGCGCCCGCGCCGAAGACCCTGGACGTCGGCTGGCGGGGCGTGTGGCCCGCCCTCACCGCGCCCGGACTGCCGGTGATCTCGGGCGGCCGCAGCGCCGGAGCCCGGGTCGCCTGCCGTACGGCCCTCGAACTGGGCGCCCGTGCCGTGCTCGCCCTCAGCTTCCCCCTCCACCCGCCGGGCAAGCCCGAGAAGTCCCGCGCCGACGAACTGCTCGGAGCCGGGGTGCCCACCCTGGTCGTCCAGGGCGGGAACGATCCGTTCGGGAAGCCGGAGGAGTTCCCGGACGGGGACCACGAACTCGTCGAGGTGCCGTACGGAGATCACGGCTTCGCCGTGCCCAAGCGGGCACCCCTCGATCAGGACGAGGCCGTGGCGATCGTCACCGACAGTGTCGTGAAGTGGGTCGGGTCACTCGGGTAAAGGTTCGGGAATGTTGTGGACCGGACCTCTGTTGTGGCGGACAGCGGTGCTGAGACACCAGCGCCGACGACGTAGGAGAGGAAGTCCGCCGCATGGGTTCGACCTTCTGCCCGGCCCGCAGCAGCCGCACTGATCTGGACTGGACGGTGCTGCACGCGGCCAGGACCGCTCCTATTCGAGCGGCGGCAGGTACGGCAGGTCGTCTATCCTCCGATTCAGGTGGGACCGGCTTCGGTCCTGCCCGGAATCTTGAGGAGGTGGGTCCGGTTCCCGGTACCGACGCAGGGACCGACAACGGCCAGGCGGAGCAGCCCGAGGGCCTGGGCACCGGCGCGGCGACGTCCACGGAGACGAGCGCCGAGCGCAGCGCGCGCTTCGAGCGGGACGCGCTGGAGTTCCTCGACCAGATGTACTCGGCCGCGCTGCGCATGACGCGCAACCCGGCCGACGCCGAGGACCTGGTGCAGGAGACGTACGCCAAGGCGTACGCGTCCTTCCACCAGTTCCGCGAGGGCACCAACCTGAAGGCGTGGCTGTACCGGATCCTCACCAACACCTTCATCAACTCCTACCGCAAGAAGCAGCGTGAGCCGCAGCGTTCGGCGGCGGAGGAGATCGAGGACTGGCAGCTCGCGCGTGCCGAGTCGCACATGTCGACAGGACTGCGCTCCGCGGAGTCGCAGGCGCTCGACCACCTGCCCGACTCGGACGTGAAGGAAGCACTGCAGGCGATCCCCGAGGAGTTCCGCATCGCCGTCTACCTCGCCGACGTAGAGGGCTTTGCCTACAAGGAGATCGCGGACATCATGGGGACACCCATCGGTACGGTGATGTCCCGGCTGCACCGGGGCCGCCGGCAACTGCGCGGCATGCTCGAGGACTACGCCCGTGATCGCGGGCTGGTCCCGGCCGGCGCCGGAGAGTCGAACGAAGCGAAAGGTTCGGGCTCATGAGCTGCGGAGAGCCGCACGAGACGGACTGCAGTGAGGTACTCGATCATCTGTACGAGTTCCTCGATCGTGAGATGCCTGACGCCGACTGCACCAAGTTCGAGCAGCACTTCGAGGAGTGCTCGCCGTGCCTGGAGAAGTACGGTCTTGAGCAGGCCGTGAAGAAGCTGGTCAAGCGGTGCTGCGGCCATGACGACGTGCCCACCGACCTGCGTGCCAAGGTGCTGGGGCGGCTCGACCTGATCCGTTCCGGCCAGGCCGTGCCCGAGCACGACGTGACCGTCACGCCCCAGGAGTCCTGAACTCCCCTTCCTGGATCCCCCCTTCCGGGGGCCCCTTCCTGGACCCCATTCCTGGACTCCCGTCCTGGGCTCCCTGGAACGGGCTGTCGTCACTCGAACGTGCTAATCGGCGGGTGATAAGCCCACAGTTGCCCCTCTTGCCGACCTAGGCTCCGCGTTGAGCTGAACAGGTCATGGTGGGAGGGCGTCCAGATGGAGGCGATACCGGCACGGGCGCGCGCGTACATCGCCTGTGTGGCGCTGTGCGCCCTGGCCTGCCTCCTGCCGCTGCTCACGAACCCCACGCCCTGGCGTGCGGTCGTCCTGCTCGCGGTGCTGTACGCCGCCGGTGAGCGGGTCGCCACCCGTTGGCGGTTCGCCGGCACCTTCTATCCCGTACTGCTCGCCGGAGCCTTTCTGCTGTCGCCGTCCGCCGCCGCGCTGGTCGCGGTGCCGGGCGCCCTGCTGTCGCCGACCGGGCAACGGCCGCTGTGGACCCGGCGGATCTGGCGGGCCGCCGAGCTCGCCCTGGCCGTCTGGGCGGCGGCCCTGGTGCGCCGGGAGCTCGGCGGACGGGCTGTCGTCGTGGCGGGTGACTTCCCGTACGAGCTGATCCCGGCCGGCGGCGCGGTGCTCGCCTTCTGCCTGGTCCTGACCGCGCTGGACGGCGGCATCCGGGCGCTCGCCGTGGGGGTACCGCCTGCCCGGGCGGAGTCGAGAGCCTGGGGCGGCGTGCCCGTGCGGCGCGCCTGGCGAGGGCTGTTCCTGCGCTCGCTCGCGCCCATCGCCGTGCACGGCCTGGCCGGGCTGATGATGGCCGTGCTGTGGCGCAGTCGGTACGGTCCCGTCGCCGCGCTGCTCGTGCTGCTGCCGATGTGCGTCTCGTGGTGGATGTTCGCCCAGTACCACCGGGAGCGCGCGGCACATCAGGCGACCATCCGGGCGCTCGTCCAGGCCGTCGACATCAAGGACGGCTACACCCGTGGCCACAGCGAGCGGGTCGGGCAGGCCTCGATGATGATCGCGCGCGAGCTGGGCATGGACGACGAGCGCGTCGAGGTGGTGCGGTTCGCCGGGATCCTGCACGACGTGGGGAAGCTCGGGGTGCCCACGCGGCTGCTGCGCAAGGACGGGCCGCTCACGCCCGAGGAGCGGCGGGTGATCGAGCTGCATCCCGAGTACGGCCACGAGATGGTCCGGGGCATCTCCTTCCTCGGCGAGGCCCGGGCCGCCGTACTGCATCACCACGAGCGGCTGGACGGCAGCGGCTACCCCTACGGGCTGAGGGGGAACCAGATCCCCGAGCCGGCGCGGGTGGTGGCGGTCGCGGACGCGTTCGACGCGATGACGTCGACCCGGTCCTACTCGCGGGCCCGGCCCGTGTCCGTCGCCCTGCGCGAGCTGGAGAGGTGCGCGGGCTCGCAGTTCGACCCCCGGATGGTCACGGCCCTGTCCCGAGCCGTGGACCAGTACGGATGGCGTCCCGCCGTGACCGCCGACGAGGCCTGCACGGGCGGTCCCCGCCCGGCGGTCTCCAGCGCCCCGGGAGCTCACCGATGAGCGCCCTGGCTGTTTCCAAGTGCGCTGGGGGCAGGTCGGTGGGTGTTTCGGCTGTCCTCAAGTGTGCTGGGGGCACGTCGGTGAGTGTCCCGGCTGTCTCCAAGCGCCCCGGGAGCTCACCGATGAGCGTCCCGGCGGTCTCCAGAGCCCCGGGAGCACACCGATGAGCGCCCCGAGGCCCCCCTTCCTGCTCACCCTCGTCCACGCCTGCGCCGCCCTCCTCGCCGCCGGCTGCCTGCTCGACACGCTGCGAAGCGGCCTCGAGGCGCGCGGCACCGCGATCGCCTTCGGGGCCCTCGTCACCCTGGGCGAGCTCACCCTTCCCCGAGCGCTCGGCTCCGCTCGCGGAGGGGGGATCCGCATGACCGGGGCGGAGGGCAGGGAGGCCGCACCGCTCGGGGCCGCCGCGGCGCTGGCGTACGCCCTGCTCGGGGAGATGGGCGGAGAGCCCACCCGGCACGGCGTCGCGCAGGTCGTCGCCGTCGTCCTCGCCGCCTCGCTCCTCGGCACCGTGCCGCACATCGCGCGCGGCCGCCCCGTGCTCGACCGCCTCGCCCGGCGCGTGCTCACCGCCGGGTTCGCCGCGGTCTGCTTCCAACCCCTGTACAACCAGGGCACCTTCCACGGCTGGGGCACCGCCTACGCGCTGCTCCTGCTCGCGATCCTCGCCCTCACGGCCCTGTGCGACGCCCTGCTCACCGCCGCGCTGGCGCACTCCCGCACCCGGTGGCCCTTCGGACCGGTACTGCGGGACGAACTGCGGGCGACGCTCGGGATCGGGTCGGCCGTCTGCGCGACCGGCGCGGTGATGGCGCTCGCGGTCGCCGTGGTCGGGCTGTGGGCGCTGCCCGTCTTCTCGCTCCCGCTCCTGCTCACCCAGATGTCGCTGCGCCGGTACGCCGCCGTGCGGGCCACCTACCGGCAGACCATCGCCTCCCTCGCCCGGGCCACCGAGATCGCCGGGTACACACCGGCCGGACACGCCCGGCGGGTGGCCGCGCTCAGCCGGGAGGTCGGGCGGGATCTGGGCCTGTCCGAGGCCGAGCTCACCGTGCTGGAGTACGCGGCCCTGATGCATGACATCGGGCAGCTCAGCCTGGTCGACCCGGTGCCGGCCGGGGCCACCGCCGTGCTGCCCGTCGAGGAACAGCGGCGGATCGCGCTGCTGGGCGGGGCCGTCGTACGGCAGACCGGGGTGAGTCCGCAGGTCGCGACGGTGGTGGAGCGGCTGGCCGACCCCTGTCCGGAGCAGCCGGTCGCGGCCCGGATCGTGCGGGCCGTGAACGCGTACGAGGAGAAGACGCGGGACGCCGGTCCGGGCGGGCCGCTGAAGGCACTGGAGGAACTGCGGCTGGGGACCGCCGGCGAGTATGCGCCGGAGGTGGTCGGGTCGCTGGCGAGAGTGCTGTCCAGAGACAGTCTGGGTATGCCTGTGGGTGGGTAACCCATGGGTAATGAGCGCCCTTCCAGCCGTACGTGGTTGGATGCGAATGAGAGGGTGTCCGGGGGCAGCACTAGCCAGCCCATCTCCACGGAACTGGCAGGCGGGAATCGTGAGGATCTTCGGCAAGGGACGGCACCGGCCCTCCGCCTCCTGGCGGCAGGCCACCGACCGGGCTTTCACGCTCATCGGCGACGGCCGGTACGAGGACGCGGGCGCGCTGTTGACACGTGCCGCCGATCTGGAGCCCTGGCTTTCCGAGTCCTGGTTCAACCTCGCCCTGCTGCACAAGTTCCGCCACGACTGGGAGCAGGCCCGGGCGGCCGGACTGCGTGCCGTGGCGCTGCTCGACCGGGAGACCGGGGCGCCCGACTGGTGGAACGTCGGCATCGCCGCCACCGCCCTGCAGGACTGGCCGCTGGCCCGGCGGGCCTGGCAGGCGTACGGGCTGCGGGTGCCCGGCGGTGCGACCGCGTCCGGTGAGCCGGTCGGGATGGACCTGGGCAGCGCGGCCGTACGGCTGTCTCCTGAGGGGGAGGCCGAGGTCGTGTGGGGGCGGCGCCTGGACCCCGCCCGCATCGAGGTGCTGTCGATTCCGCTGCCGTCGTCCGGGCGGCGCTGGGGCGAGGTCGTGCTGCACGACGGGGTGCCGCACGGTGAGCGGACCACGTCCGCGGGGCACGCCTACCCCGTCTTCGACGAGATCGAGCTGTGGGCGCCGTCGCCGGTGCCGACGTGGGTCGTGCTGCTGGAGGCCGCCACCGAGGCCGACCGGGACGCTTTGGAGCAGCTCGCCGCCGACGCAGGGTTCGCCGCGGAGGACTGGTCGTCGTCGGTGCGGCTGCTGTGCCGGATGTGCTCGGAGTCGCGGATGCCGTCCGACGAGGGTGACGGGGAGCATCTGGATCCGCATGATCACAGTGAGCCGGGGCATCCCGGGCCGCTGGGGCATCGGACGGACGGGCAGTTGTGGGTGCCGGAGCGGGAGTGTGGCGTTGCGGCGCCGGCCTCGCTCGTACGGGGCCTGCTGGACGGATGGGTCGCGGACAGCCCGGATTCCAGGGACTGGCGGGATCTCGAAGAGGTCTGCTGACCATTCGCCGTACCCTGTATCAGCGTCACACCCTTTGGTTTTGGTTTGTGCAGGAAGGCATACGTCGGTCATGGCCCAGCAGGACACCGAGCAGCAGCACGCGGGCGTGCTCCCCGTCGACGACGAGGGGTTCGTCGTCGACACCGAGGACACGGAGGAGCGGGAGAACGCCTGGCGTGAGCGCGGCACCTCGCGGCCGATCACCGTCGTCGGGAACCCGGTACTGCACAAGGAGTGCAAGGACGTCACCGAGTTCGGCGCCGAGCTGGACCAGCTGGTGGCGGACATGTTCGCCTCGCAGCGCACCGCCGAGGGCGTGGGCCTGGCCGCCAACCAGATCGGCGTCGATCTGAAGGTCTTCGTCTACGACTGCCAGGACGACCAGGGTGTCCGGCACGTCGGCGTGGTCTGCAACCCGAAGCTCGTCGAGCTGCCCGCCGAGCAGCGCCGCCTGGACGACAGCAACGAGGGCTGCCTGTCCGTGCCCACGGCGTACGCGCCGCTGGCCCGCCCCGACTACGCCGAGGTGACCGGGCAGGACGAGAAGGGCAACCCGATCAAGGTGCGCGGCACCGGCTACTTCGCTCGGTGTTTGCAGCACGAGACGGACCACCTCTACGGCTACCTCTACATCGACCGTCTCTCCAAGCGGGAGCGCAAGGACGCGCTCCGTCAGATGGCCGAGAACGAGCCCCGCTACCCCGTCGTCGCGAACGACTGAGGTCCACCGGAACGCCCCACAAGTCCCCTGCGCCCGGCGCCTGTTCAGGTTCCCCGCCCTGACCAGGCGCCGTTCGCATGTCCGTCGCACGTTCGATCCCATACACCCAGGTTGTGATCCAGAACCAGTCACATAGGGGGAGATTCTCGGCACTACGGGGTAGTGAATGAAGCAAATCCGTTCCCAGATCGGTCAGTTGTGGTGCTGAATGGAAGTGCGGGGATACGCAACGGCGCACGCCCGGCACGGCGGGAGGGGCGTGCACAACTGCACAACTGGCGGCTGAGAGGGGTTTGTTCGTGCATGCTTTCTCACACAGCACCACATCGACACCGACGGCGGTACAGGTACCACCATCGCTCTCTCTCCCGGTGATCGAAGCAGCGTTTCCCAGGCAACTCCATCCATATTGGCCCAGGCTCCAGGAGAAGACCCGCACCTGGCTGCTGGAAAAACGGCTGATGCCGGCCGACAAGGTCGAAGAATATGCCGACGGCCTTTGCTACACCGACCTCATGGCGGGGTACTACATTGGCGCCCCGGACGAGGTGCTCCAGGCGATCGGCGACTACAGTGCGTGGTTCTTCGTCTGGGACGACCGGCACGACCGGGACATCGTCCACTACCGTCCGGACGCCTGGCGGCGGCTGAGGTTCCGGCTGCACGCGGCCCTCGACTCACCCGCGGCGCATCTGCACCACGTGGACCCGCTGGTCGCGGGGTTCGCGGACAGCATGGTGCGGCTGTACTCGTTCCTGCCCCGCACCTGGAACACCCGGTTCGCCCGTCACTTCCACGCGGTGATCGAGGCCTACGACAGGGAATTCCGCAACCGCACCGAAGGAATCATTCCCACCGTCGAGGAATATCTCGCTCTGCGTCGGCTGACCTTCGCGCACTGGATCTGGACCGATCTGCTGGAGCCGGCTGCGGAACTCGAACTGCCGGATGCGGTACGGAAACACCCGGCATATCGGCGGGCGGCGCTGCTGAGTCAGGAATTCGCCGCCTGGTACAACGACCTCTGCTCGCTTCCCAAGGAAATAGCGGGGGATGAGGTCCACAATCTCGGGCTCAGTCTCATAAAGCATGAGGGGCTGACCCTGGAAGAGGCGGTCGCGGAAGTCAGGCAACGCGTCGAGACCTGCATTTCCGATTTTCTGGTGGCCGAGCGGGATGCCCTGGAATTCGCCGACTCCCTGTCCGACGGCACGCTGCGCGGAAAGGAACTCAGCGCCGCCGTGCGGGCCTGTGTCTGCAACATGCGCAACTGGTTCAGCTCGGTCTACTGGTTCCACCACGAGTCCGGCCGGTACATGGTCGACAGCTGGGACGACCGGTCCACGCCCCCGTACGTCAACAACGAAGCGGCAGGTGAGAAATGACCGTCGAATCCGTCCGCCCCGAAGCCCAGCCCCGTGAGGCTTCGGAGCTACGTGAGCCGCCCCTCGCGGGCGGAGGTGTTCCGCTTCTCGGCCACGGCTGGAAGCTGGTCCGAGATCCGCTGGCCTTCATGTCCGCGCTCCGGGACCACGGAGACGTCGTACGGCTGAAGCTCGGTCCCAAGACGGTGTACGCCGTCACCACCCCGGAACTCACCGGCGCGCTGGCCCTGAGCACCGACTTCAAGATCGACGGGCCGCTGTGGGAGTCCCTGGAGGGCCTGCTCGGCAAGGAGGGCGTGGCCACCGCGAACGGCCCCCGGCACCGCCGTCAGCGGCGCACCATCCAGCCCGCCTTCCGCCTCGACGCGATCCCGGAGTACGGGCCGATCATGGAGGAGGAGGCGCATGCGCTGACCGAGCGCTGGAAGCCCGGCGAGACCGTCGACTGCACCTCGGAGTCGTTCCGCATAGCCGTGCGCATCGCCGCCCGCTGTCTGCTGCGCGGCGACTACATGGACGAGCGGGCCGAGCGGCTGTGCAACGCGCTCGCGACCGTCTTCCGGGGCATGTACCGGCGGATGGTGGTCCCGCTCGGGCCGCTGTACAAGCTGCCGCTGCCGACCAACCGCGAATTCAACCGGGCGCTGGCCGATTTGCATCTCCTGGTCGACGAGATCATCGCCGAGCGTCGGTCATCTGGTCAAAAGCCGGACGATTTGCTGACCGCATTGCTGGAGGCGAAGGACGAGAATGGCGACCCCATCGGGGAACAGGAGATCCACGACCAGGTCGTCGCGATTGTCACCCCGGGCAGTGAAACCGTGGCCTCCACGATCATGTGGCTGCTGCATGTGCTCGCGGAACATCCGGAACACGCGGACAGGATCTGCGCGGAGGTCGAATCCGTCACCGGCGGCCGGCCGGTGGCATTTGCGGACGTCCGTAGCCTCCGGCACACGAACAATGTCGTCGTGGAGGCCATGCGTTTGCGTCCCGCGGTCTGGATTCTCACGCGACGTGCGGTGACCGATACGTCACTCGGCGGCTATCGCATTCCGGCCGGGGCGGACATCGTCTACAGCCCGTACGCGATCCAGCGTGACGGGAAGTCCTACGCGCACAACCTCGAGTTCGACCCCGACCGCTGGCTTCCCGATCGCGTCAAGGAGGTACCGAAGTACGCCATGAGCCCGTTCAGCGTCGGCAACCGCAAGTGCCCGAGCGATCACTTCTCGATGGCTCAGCTGACCCTGATCACGGCGGCGCTGGCCACCAAGTACCGCTTCGAGCAGGTGTCCGGCAGCAACGACGCGACCCGCGTGGGCATCACGCTCCGCCCGCACAAGCTGCTGCTGAGGCCGGTGCCGAGGGACTGAAGCCGGTGCCGGGCGTGAAGCCGGTGCCGGGGAGTGAGGGTCTGGGGAGGGCTCACGCCGCGTTGGGTCCTTGGAACGTCCTTCGGTACGCGTTCGGGGTCGTCCCCAGTGCCCGTACGAACTGGTGGCGCAGCGCGGCCGCCGTGCCGAACCCTGTTCGACCGGCGATCGCGTCCACCGTCTCGTCCGTCGCTTCCAGCAACTCCTGCGCCAGCAGCACGCGTTGGCGCAGGATCCAGCGGTAGGGAGTCGTGCCGGTCTCCTGCTGGAAGCGGCGGGCGAAGGTGCGCGGGGACATGTGCGCGCGCTCGGCCAGCTGCTCGACGGTGACCTCCTCGTCGAGGTGCCTCTCCATCCACGCCAGCACCTCGCCGACCGTGTCGCACTGGCTGCGGGGCAGCGGGCGCTCGATGTACTGGGCCTGCCCGCCGTCCCGGTGCGGCGGCACCACCATGCGCCGGGCGATCTTGTTGGCGACCTCGGGCCCCTGCTCCTGTCGGACGATGTGGAGGCAGGCGTCGATGCCGGCGGCGGTGCCGGCGCTGGTGATCACCGGCCCCTCGTCGACGTACAGCACATCCGGCTCGACGATCGCCTCCGGGTGCCGCCGGGACAGTTCCTCGACGTGCCGCCAGTGCACACTGCACCGCCGTCCGGCGAGCAGTCCCGCCGCGCCCAGCACGAAGACGCCGGAGCACACACTGAGCACGCGCGCACCCCGTTCCACGGCCCTGACCAGGGCCTCCAGCAGCTCGGGCGGAAAGTCACGGGTGATGTACTCGTCCCCCGCCGGCACGGCGATCAGGTCGGCTTCCGCCAGCCGCTCCAGGCCGTACGGCGTGGAGAAGGAGAGCCCGCCGACATGCGTACCCAGCGTCGCCCCTTCGGCGGAGGCGACCGCGAAGTCGTACGTGGGCAGTCCCTCGTCGCTGCGGTCGATGCCGAACACCTCGCACACGACCCCGAGTTCAAAGGGATGCACGCCGTTGAGCAGGACGGCCGCCACGTTCTTCAGCATGCTGCCAGTGTGCCTCGCGGTTGGCAGTAAATCGAGGGTGTGCGGCAGTCCTGCCACTGTTCGTAAGGAGTGTCCGGCGCGACAGTGGTGTCATGACTACGGAACAGACACAGACACTGCTCGCCATGGTCGCCGTGCTCGGCATGTTCGTCCTCCTGGTCCTCCCGTCAGTGATCGGGATCGTGCACGACCGGCGCATCGACCGTCAGATCAGGGAGGCCCAGGAACACGACAAGGGTGAGGCTCAGAAGTCCTCGTCCAGGTCGACGGTGCCCTCCACCGCCACCTGGTACGCCGACGGACGCCGCTCGAAGAAGTTGGTGAGCTCCTGAACACCCTGGAGCTCCATGAAGGAGAAGGGGTTCTCGGAGCCGTACACCGGAGCGAAGCCGAGCCGCGTCAGGCGCTGATCGGCGACACACTCCAGGTACTGCCGCATCGAGTCGGTGTTCATGCCCGGGAGGCCGTCACCGCACAGGTCGCGCGCGAACTGCAGCTCGGCCTCGACGGCCTCCCTCAGCATGTCGGTGACCTGCTGCTGGAGCTGGTCGTCGAAGAGGTCCGGCTCCTCCTTGCGGACGGTGTCGACGACGTCGAAGGCGAAGGACATGTGCATCGTCTCGTCGCGGAACACCCAGTTGGTGCCGGTGGCCAGACCGTGCAGCAGGCCCCGGCTGCGGAACCAGTAGACGTACGCGAAGGCGCCGTAGAAGAACAGGCCCTCGATGCACGCGGCGAAGCAGATGAGATTGAGCAGGAAGCGGCGCCGGTCGGCCTTGCTCTCCAGCCGGTCGAGCTTCTCCACCGAGTCCATCCACTTGAAGCAGAACTCGGCCTTCTCGCGGATCGAGGGGATGTTCTCCACGGCCGCGAAGGCGGCGGCGCGGTCCTCCGGGTCGGGGAGGTAGGTGTCCAGCAGCGTCAGATAGAACTGGACGTGGACGGCCTCCTCGAAGAGCTGACGGCTCAAGTACAGCCGCGCCTCGGGGGAGTTGATGTGCTTGTAGAGGGTCAGCACCAGATTGTTGGCGACGATCGAGTCGCCGGTCGCGAAGAAGGCCACCAGACGGCCGATGAGGTGCTGCTCGGCGGGGCTGAGCTTGGCCAGGTCGGCGACGTCCGAGTGGAGGTCGACCTCCTCGACGGTCCAGGTGTTCTTGATGGCGTCCCGGTAGCGCTCGTAGAAGTCCGGGTAGCGCATCGGGCGCAGAGTGAGCTCGAAGCCGGGGTCGAGCAGGTTCTGGTTGCTGGGCATTACTGGCAGGCCTCGCAGGACTCGGGGTTTTCCAGGGAGCAGGCGACGGCGTCGGGATCGGTCACCTGCTGGGCGGGGATGGTCTTCTCGGGCTGGACTGCCTGGGCCTGGGCGGCGCGGGCGATACGGGTCGCCGGGCGCGAGCGCAGGTAGTACGTCGTCTTCAGGCCGGACTTCCAGGCGTACGCGTACATCGAGGAGAGCTTGCCGATGGTCGGCGTCTCCAAGAAGAGGTTCAGGGACTGCGACTGGTCGAGGAACGGGGTCCGGGCCGCCGCCATGTCGATCAGGCCGCGCTGCGGGATCTCCCACGCCGTGCGGTACAGCGCCCGTACGTCCGCCGGGATCCAGGCGAAGTCCTGCACCGAGCCGTTCGACTCACGCAGGGCCTCACGGGTGCGGGCGTCCCAGACACCCAGCTCCTTCAGGTCGTTGACCAGGTAGGAGTTGACCTGGAGGAACTCGCCGGAGAGCGTCTCGCGCTTGAACAGGTTGGAGACCTGCGGCTCGATGCACTCGTAGACACCGGCGATGGACGCGATGGTGGCGGTGGGGGCGATGGCGAGGAGGAGGGAGTTGCGCATGCCCGTCGTGGCGATACGGCTGCGCAGGGCGGCCCAGCGCTCCGGCCAGGTGAGTTCGGCGCCGTAGTGGTCGGGGTGCAGCACACCCCGGGCCGTACGGGTCTTCTCCCAGGCCGGCAGCGGGCCGTTGCGCTCGGCCAGGTCGGTGGACGCCTCGTACGCGGCGAGCATGATGCGCTCGGCGATCCGCGTGGACAGGGCCTTGGCCTGCGGCGAGTCGAAGGGCAGGCGCAGCTTGAAGAAGACGTCCTGCAGGCCCATCGCGCCGAGGCCCACCGGACGCCACTTGGCGTTGGACCGGCCCGCCTGCTCGGTCGGGTAGAAGTTGATGTCGACGACGCGGTCGAGGAACGTGACGGCGGTGCGCACGGTGTCGTCGAGGCGCTCCCAGTCGATGTCGCCGGTCGCCGTGTCGACGAAGGCACCCAGGTTGACCGAGCCCAGGTTGCAGACCGCTGTCTCGCCGTCGTCGGTGACCTCCAGGATCTCCGTGCAGAGGTTGGAGGAGTGGACGACATGGCCCGGCAGGGCGGTCTGGTTGGCGGTGCGGTTGGCGGCGTCCTTGAAGGTCATCCAGCCGTTGCCGGTCTGGGCGAGGGTGCGCATCATGCGGCCGTACAGGTCACGGGCCGGGATGGTCTTCTTCGCCAGCCCGGCGGCCTCGGCCTTGCGGTAGGCCGCGTCGAACTCCTCGCCCCACAGGTCGACGAGTTCCGGAACGTCGGCGGGGGAGAACAGCGACCACAGCTCGTCGGCGTTGACGCGGCGCATGAACTCGTCCGGGATCCAGTGCGCGAGGTTCAGGTTGTGCGTACGCCGGGCGTCCTCACCGGTGTTGTCGCGCAGCTCCAGGAACTCCTCGATGTCGGAGTGCCAGGTCTCCAGGTAGACCGCGGCGGCACCCTTGCGTCGGCCGCCCTGGTTCACGGCGGCGACGGAGGCGTCGAGGGTCTTCAGGAACGGGACGATGCCGTTGGAGTGGCCGTTGGTGCCGCGGATCAGCGAACCGCGGCTGCGGATACGGGAGTACGACAGGCCGATGCCGCCGGCGTGCTTCGAGAGGCGGGCGACCTGGTGGTAGCGGTCGTAGATGGAGTCCAGCTCGTCCTTGGGGGAGTCCAGGAGGTAGCAGGACGACATCTGGGGGTGCCGGGTGCCGGAGTTGAAGAGCGTGGGGGAGGAGGGGAGGTAGTCGAGGCGGCTCATGAGCCCGTAGAGCGCGGCGACTTCGTCGGCGGAGCGGGTGGTGTCGTCCTCGGCGAGGCCGGCGGCGACACGCAGCATGAAGTGCTGGGGGGTCTCGATGACCTTGCGGGTGATGGGGTGCCGGAGCAGATAGCGGCTGTGCAGGGTGCGCAGGCCGAAGTAGCCGAAGCGGTCGTCGGCGCGGGTGTCGATCAGGGCGTCGAGGCGGGCCGCGTGGATGCGTGCGAAGTCGGCGGTCCGGTCGGCGATGAGGCCCTCGCGGTGGCCGACCGCGACCGACTCGGTGAAGGACGTGACGCCCTGCGAGGCGGCCTCGGCGGCGATGGAGACGGTCAGCAGCCGGGCGGCCAGCCTGCTGTAGGCGGGGTCCTCGGAGATGAGTCCGGCCGCCGCCTCGGTGGCCAGCTCACGCAGCTCCGCCTCGTCCGCGAGGGCGGACCGGCCGCGCAGCGCGGCGGCGGCGACCCGGCCGGGGTCGGCGTCGGGGAGGTCGGCGGTCAGCTCGGTGAGGGTCCGCAGCAGCGCGGCACCGGGATCGTCGGTCTCCACTGGAGCTGCTGAAGCAGGATCGGCTGGCGCGATGGTCACGTGGGGGCTCTCCCTCGCTCGGCACGGGGGCCTCACAGAGGGCAGGGGGCAGCACACGAGCGCACGCGGCGTCGCGTCCACCGGCCCATTCCACGAGGCCCGGACGTCAGAGCGCACCGGCCGGGTGGCCGGGCGCGCTGTCGGCAGGTCCTCGGACTGACTCCTGTGCACGGCGCCGCTGGGGACGGACATGCACAAGTACACCGTTGCGGGACAGTTCCGGATTCGCACCGGATTCCCCTGCGGCGACAGCGAGGATGAGCATACATCTTGTGCTCACCCGCCACGCCACCCCCAGATGTTGTGTCGTGGTGGTGTCAGAGCGTCAACTCATAGGTGAGAAGAGTGATGTCGGAGAGGTGCGGGATCGGATTCCAGTCCCGGTCCGGTGTGCGGACGAAGCCCATACGTTCGTAGATGCGGTGGGCGCTGTGCATGGTGCGCTGGGTCGACAGGACGATGCGTACGCAGCCTTCTGCCCGGGCGCGGTCGACGCAGGCGCGTACGAGAGCCTCTCCGGCGCCGCGGCCCCGGGCGCTCCGCGCGACCGCCAGCATCCGGATCTCGGCCTCGCCGGGGCGGGCTATGTCGGCCATGGGACCGCCGCTCGGCACGAAGGTCACGCCGCCCAGCAGCCGGCCGTTGTCGACGGCCACCAGCACCTCGGCGGCGGCCGCGCGCTTGGCCACGTCCTTGAGCTCGCCGAGATATTCGTCGCTCTCGCCGAAGTCGAGAAGGCCGTCCTGGAGATAGGCCTGGGCGGTGATCTCGCCGAGGGTGTCGTACTCGCCGGGTTCCACCGGCCGGATCACGAGGTCCATGGCCCCGAGTCTGCCGGAACCGGCATGACCGCGGCCTGGGGTTTTCGCCGGGTTGCGGGGCGTTGCGGGAGTGCTTTCCATGGAGGTGGACGCCGGCGGCCGCGGTCCCTCCGTTTCGAGAGCCGAACCTCATCGACCGGGACGGGCACCCGGACGAGGTCGAGGAGCGCATGGCCCGCGCGGAGCAGCCCGGAATGCCGCTCCCGCCGTGCATCCGCAGCGACCGCGGCCCGCTCCGCGCCGACCTGCGGGCCGGTGTGGCGGGCCCGCCCGGCAGACAGGTGGCGCCCGGTGTGGGCGAGTTCCAGCTCTGCCCGTATCCGCCGCGCGGGTGCGTACCACGGGGTGAGATCCGTGAGCCCTTCTGTCGCCGGCAGCAGGCGCTGCTGCCCGGACGTGTGCGCCGCCACCTTCCCCGGGTGCTGCGCCGCAAGCCACCGCACTGGGTGAGCCCGCGCGTCCGGGAACGGGACGACTTCTGGCACGAGACGGCCGGGCGCACCCGCAGCTGGTGCGGTGCGCCCGGCCTGAGACTGGATGGACTGGACGAACAGGCTGAACTAGTGGGTCGCCGCCGGAAGTTCCGTCTTCACTCCCGGGTCGCCCGCGTCCGCCGTGTAGTCCTCCGGCTTGGTCTCGTCGATGCCCTCCGGGGCCTTCGCCGCCTTCAGGACGAAGGTCAGGACCACCGTCACGACCACGTTGAGCACGAACGCGGTGAGGCCGATGTAGCCGATCTCGCCGAGGCCGGGGATCTCGGCCGACGAGCCGGCGAAGTGCGGCTGCTTCGGCGTGGAGACGTTGTACGCGGCGACGGTGCCGTAGATCATGCCGACCGCCCAGCCGGCCAGCAGCGCCCAGCGGTGGAACCAGCGGGTGAACAGGCCGCCGACCAGGGCCGGGAAGGTCTGCAGGATCCAGATGCCGCCGAGGAGCTGGAAGTTGATCGCCACCGTCTTGTCCATGGTGAGGACGAAGACCAGGGCGCCCACCTTCACCAGCAGGGACACCAGCTTGGAGACCTTGGTCTCCTGCTCGGGCGTCGCGTCCGGCTTGATGAAGTCCTTGTAGATGTTGCGGGTGAAGAGGTTGGCGGCCGCGATGGACATGATGGCCGCGGGCACGAGGGCGCCGATGCCGATCGCCGCGAAGGCGACGCCCGCGAACCAGTCCGGGAACATCGTCTCGAAGAGCTGCGGGATCGCCAACTGGGGGTTGGTGACGATGACTCCGGCCGCGATGGCCATGAACCCGAGCAGCGCCAGCATGCCGAGCATCAGGGAGTACAGGGGCAGGATCGTGGTGTTGCGGCGGATCACCTCACGGCTGCGCGACGAGAGCGTGGCCGTGATCGAGTGCGGGTACATGAACAGCGCCAGCGCCGAGCCGAACGCCAGCGTGGCGTACCCCCACTGGGCCGCCGCGGGCGGGATGAGCCCGCCGGCCCCGGCGTCCGTGTACTTCTTGTCCGCCGCGGCGAAGATCTCGTCGAACCCGCCCAGCTTGATCGGGATGTAGATGATCGCCACCGCGATCACGAGGTAGATCAGCGTGTCCTTCACGAACGCGATCAGCGCGGGAGCGCGCAGCCCCGACGAGTAGGTGTACGCCGCCAGCACACCGAAGGCGATGAGCAGCGGCAGGTCCTTGATGAACCAGTTCGTGTTCTCGCCGCCGCCGATGCCCATGACGTCGAGGACCGCCTGGATGCCCACCAACTGCAGCGCGATGTACGGCATCGTCGCCAGGATGCCGGTGAGGGCCACCGCCAGCGACAGACCCTTCGAGCCGAACCGGCCGCGCACGAAGTCCGAGGTCGTCACATAGCCGTGCTTGTGGGAGACCGACCACAGGCGGGGCAGGAACGTGAAGATCAGCGGGTAGACGAGGATCGTGTACGGCACCGCGAAGAAGCCGGCCGCGCCCGCCGCGTAGATCGCCGCGGGCACGGCGACGAAGGTGTACGCCGTGTACAGGTCGCCGCCGAGCAGGAACCAGGTCACCCAGGTGCCGAACGATCGGCCGCCCAGGCCCCATTCGTCGAGGCTGTGCTCGTTCTCGGCCTTGCGCCAGCGCGCGGCCAGGAAGCCCATGACCGTGACGAGCAGGAAGAAGAAGATGAAGACGGCGAGTGCCACGCCGTTCACGCCGTCCTTCACTCCGACGCACCGCCCTTCTGAGCGGCGCGGGCACGCTGGTCACGCTGCCACAGCTTGTACGCGACCATCGTCAGCAGCGTGGAGACCAGCACCCACAGCATCTGGTACCAGTAGAAGAACGGGATGCCGGCGAACTGCGGATCGGTCTTGGCGTACGACCCGACCCACAGCATCGCCACGAAGGGCGCGCCGAGACAGAGCGCGATGACGACCCGCACGGGTGTCACCACCGGCCCTCTGTTCACCTCTGGGGCATCTGACATCTGACGGCTCCGTCCCCTCACTGATCACCTGAGAAACGCGCAGGCAATGTAGGTGACGGTGCAACGACAGCGGAAGCCCCTGTCCGCATATCGGATGTGGAGGATTGGTGTGCACGGCAGCGGTGCGTGGGGCGTGCGCTCAGCAGCAGCGGAACCCCTGGCGCGGATCCGCCTCCTGACGGTCCGTGCGCATCCGCTCGAAGTCGCGCCGGGACGGCACGCTCGCGTCCGGGTGGTCGCGGCGCACATGCGCGACATAGCGGTCGTACGCCGACTCGTCGGTCAGCTCACGGACGTACCAGCGCAGGCTACTGAGCACCCGCCGAAGACCGACTGCCCGCCGAAGCGATCGCACGGCGTTCCTCCTCCTTCTCCTCCTTGGTCGGGAACAGCCCCGCCGGAGCGATGATCTTCGACTCGACGTACGGTGTCTCGCTGAGCGTGGACAGGGCCGGACGGCGCACGTGCCGGACGCAGACGCGGGTCGCGTCGACGATCACCACGATGATCAGCAGCGCGAGCACCGCCGAGAGGACGCCGTCCACCGTGGAGTTGGTGACCACGGTGTGCATGTCGTCCATGGTCTTGGCGGGCGGCAGGACCTCGCCGCGGTCGATGGCTTCCTGGAAGACCTGACGCTGCTTGAAGAAGCCGACCTTCGGGTCGCTGGAGAACACCTTCTGCCAGCTGGCGGTGAGCGTCACCGTGGCGTCCCAGGCCAGCGGAACCCCGGTGATCCAGGCCCACTTCAGGCGCCCGGACTTCACCAGCAGGGTCGTGCAGACGGCGAGGGCGACGGCCGCGAGCAGCTGGTTCGAGATGCCGAAGATCGGGAACAGCTGGTTGATGCCGCCGAGGGGCTCGTGGACGCCGACCCACAGGAAGTAGCCCCACAGGCCGCACACGATCGCGCTGGTGATGACCAGGCCGGGCTTCCAGCTGACGTTGCGGAAGGGCCGGTGGATGTTGCCGAGCATGTCCTGGAGCATGAACCGGCCCACGCGCGTGCCGGCGTCCAGGGCGGTCAGGATGAACAGCGCCTCGAACATGATCGCGAAGTGGTACCAGAAGGCGCGCAGGCCGTCGCCGGTGACCTGGGAGAAGATCTCCGAGACACCGATCGCGAGGGTGGGCGCACCGCCGGTCCGCGAGAGCAGGGAGGCCTCCTCGACGTTCTCCGCGGCCCGGGCGAGTGCCTCGGGGGAGATCTGGTAGCCCCAACTCCCCACCACCTGCGACGCGTTCTGCACCGTGTCCCCGATGACCCCGGCGGGCGCGTTCATCGCGAAGTAGAGGCCGGGATCGATGATGCTCGCCGCCACCAGAGCCATCACCGCGACCGACGACTCCATCAGCATGGAGCCGTAGCCGATCATCCGGACCTGCGTCTCCTTCTGGATCATCTTCGGCGTCGTACCGGACGAGATGAGCGAGTGGAAGCCGGACAGCGCGCCGCACGCGATGGTGATGAAGACGAAGGGGAAGAGCGAGCCCGCGAAGACCGGGCCGTCGCCGCGCGAGGCGAAGTCCGTCACCGCGTCCATCTTCAGCGTCGGCAGGGCGACGACCACGCCGAGGGCGAGCAGGAAGATCGTGCCGATCTTCATGAAGGTGGACAGGTAGTCGCGCGGCGCCAGCAGCATCCACACCGGCAGGATCGAGGCGATGAAGCCGTACGCCACCATCCAGACGACCAGCGTCGAGGGCGCGAGGGTGAAGGTGTCGGCCCATGACGACTCGGCGACCCAGCGGCCCGCGACCAGCGCGAACAGCAGCAGGGCCACGCCGATGAGCGAGACCTCGGCGACCCGGCCGGGGCGCAGCACCCGCAGGTAGAAGCCCATGAGCAGGGCGATCGGGATGGTCATCGCGATGGAGAAGGTGCCCCACGGGGACTGCGCGAGGGCGTTGACGATCACCAGGGCCAGCACGCCGAGCAGGATGATCATGATGGCGAAGGTGGCCAGCAGCGCGGCCGCGCCGCCGAACGGTCCGATCTCCTCGCGTGCCATCTGCCCCAGCGAGCGTCCGTCCCGGCGCGTGGAGAAGAACAGCACCACCATGTCCTGGACCGCGCCCGCGAAGATGACACCGGCGATGATCCAGATCGTGCCGGGCAGATAGCCCATCTGCGCGGCCAGCACGGGTCCGACCAGCGGTCCGGCGCCGGCGATGGCGGCGAAGTGGTGGCCGAGGAGTACGCGGCGGTCGGTGGGGTGGAAGTCGATGCCGTTGTCGAGGCGTTCGGCCGGGGTGGCCCTGGTCTTGTCGACCTTCAGGACCTTGTACGCGATGAACTTGGCGTAGAAGCGGTAGGCGATGGCGTACGAGCCGAGGGCGGCGGCGACCATCCAGGCGGCGGAGACCTCCTCGCCCCGGGAGAGCGCCAGTACGGTCCAGCCGACGGCGCCCACCAGCGCCACGAGCGTCCAGATCAGGATGGTTCGCGTGCTGGTGGTGCGCATCCGAGTCGTCCTCCCAACTCGTACGGCGACGGGAGGACCTTGGAGTTCTCTCCCGCATGGCCGCGGGAGACTCTCCCCTGGATCGCTCCGGGGAGTTTGACGGGACATGCCCGTCCAGCGACCACTCTCCCAGCGGCCGGAGCGGGTCAAGACCCGCTCGGTGGTGCCGACTTGACTGTCGTCGGCGCGATGAGCGTAACAGCTACGCACCTGGCGAGCGCCCGCCTTGCGGCAAATGAGGCAGCCTTACTCCACCGGCCGCTTGAGCCGCGCCACGCTGCATTGTCCCGGGGGATAACCCCCGGCCCCCCAGCCCACCGCGCTCGCGCCGGAGCTCTACTCCGTAGGCCGCTTCAGCCTGGCCACGAACTTGTACCGGTCACCTCGGTAAACAGACCGCACCCACTCCACCGGCTGCCCCTCCCGGTCCAGCGAGTGCCGGGACAGCATCAGCATCGGCAGGCCCACGTCGGTGCCGAGCAGGCCGGCCTCGCGCGGGGTGGCCAGGGAGGTCTCGATGGTCTCCTCGGCCTCGGCGAGATGGACGTCGTAGACCTCGGCGAGCGCGGTGTAGAGGGAGGTGTACTTGACCAGGGACCTGCGCAGGGCGGGGAAGCGCTTCGCGCTGAGGTGGGTCGTCTCGATGGCCATCGGCTCGCCGTTGGCCATGCGCAGCCGCTCGATGCGCAGCACCCTGCCGCCGGCCGTGATGTCGAGCAGGTCGGCGAGGCGGTCGTCGGCGGTGATGTAGCCGATGTCGAGGAGCTGCGAGGTCGGCTCCAGGCCCTGGGCGCGCATGTCCTCGGTGTAGGAGGTGAGTTGCAGCGCCTGGGAGACCTTCGGCTTGGCGACGAACGTGCCCTTGCCCTGGATGCGCTCGAGGCGCCCCTCGACGACGAGCTCCTGAAGGGCCTGGCGGACGGTCGTGCGGGAGGTGTCGAACTCGGCCGCCAGCGTGCGCTCGGGCGGCACCGGGGTGCCGGGGGCCTGGGTCTCCGTCATGTCGAGGAGGTGCTTCTTCAGGCGGTAGTACTTGGGCACGCGGGCGGTACGGACAGTGGCGCCGTTCTCGTTCTCCGCACTGCTGACGTCGGTGCTCATGCTCCGCCTTCCCGGCCCCGGATGGGACTCACATCGTGATCCCTTCTATATACCGGTGGCGCCTCACTTGGTCTAGTCCACAGCGCTGAGTGGTCTAGTCGACGAGATTACTCCCGTGCCGCTGTTTTCGCTGGCTTCTTACTTAAAGGTTCTTGCATATGTAGGTCGCATAACGGCTGGTCAGAGCACATACGACCCCTCTTGACAGGCGTTTTGGTCTGGTCCAAGCTCCCCGTACTGGTCTACACCATTGGTCCAGGTCCCGGCCCAACGCTCGTGCGGGGAGGCAGGGGGTGTGGCATCCCTGAGGAGGGTGGCGTGAAGCGCAAGCTGATATCCGCGATCGGTGTCGCGGGCATGATGATCTCCCTGGCGGCGTGTGGGGGCGACAACGGGGACGGCGGGGACAAGGCCGGGGCGGACGGCTACGCGGGCCAGACGCTCACCGTGTGGGTGATGGACGGCTCCTCCCCTGACCAGTGGCAGAAGGACGTCGCCGCGGCCTTCGAGAAGCAGACCAAGGCGAAGGTCAAGTTCGAGGTCCAGCAGTGGAACGGCATCCAGCAGAAGCTGACCACCGCCCTGTCGGAGGAGAACCCGCCGGACGTCTTCGAGATCGGCAACACCCAGACCCCCGCCTACGCCAAGACCGGCGGCCTCGCCGACCTCGCCGACCTCAAGTCCGAGATCGGCGCCGACTGGACCGAGTCCCTCAACGAGTCCTCCATCTACGACGGCAAGCAGTACGCCGCCCCCTGGTACTTCGCCAACCGCGTCGTCCTCTACAACAAGAAGATCTGGGCCGAGGCCGGTATCAAGGACACCCCCAAGACTCGCGACGAGTTCTACGCCGACCTGAAGACGATCGGCGAGAAGACCGACGCCGAGCCCATCTACCTGCCGGGCCAGAACTGGTACCACTTCGTCGGCCTGACCATCGGTGAGGGCGCCGAGCTGGTGAAGAAGGACGGCGACAAGTACGTCTCCAACCTCGCCGACCCGAAGGTCGCCGCCGCCATGGAGACGTACAAGAAGTTCCAGGCGCTGTCCAAGGCGCCCAAGGACAAGGACGAGGCCACCCCGCAGCAGGGCGAGGTCTTCGGCAAGGGCAACGTCGGCGCCTTCATCGGGATGGGCTGGGAGGCCGGCATCGCAATCGAGGCCAACAAGAAGATCGAGAAGGAGATCGGCTACTTCACCATCCCGGGTGCCACGGCCGACAAGCCCGAGGGTGTCTTCCTCGGCGGCTCCAACCTCGCGGTCGCCGCGGGCAGCCAGAAGCAGGAACTGGCCAAGGAGTTCCTGAAGATCGCCCTGTCCGACAAGTACGAGGGCGAGCTGGCCAAGCTCAACGGCGTCATCCCGAACAAGGAGTCGCTGCAGACCAACCTCAAGGGCAACGTCGTCGCCGAGGCGGCGGCTCCCGCCGCGGCGGGCGGTGGCACCACGCCGCTGATCCCGGAGTGGGCGGCCGTGGAGAACGCGCCCAACCCGATCAAGACGTACATGACCGCCGTGCTGAACGGAAAGTCGCCGGCCGAGGCGGCGGCGCAGGTCGAGGACGAGTTCAACAAGCGCCTGGCCCAGCAGCAGTAGCAGCAGTAACGGCGCCGGGTTCGCGCCGGGGCGGGGGATGCGCGTGACGCCCCCCGCCCCGGCGACCGTACGCGGGTCCACGTACGTAGGTCGAGAAGAGAGATCGCGAGCATGACCGTGCAGACCGAACGGCCGCCCTCCGGCCCGGTGGACGTGGCCAAGAGGGATGAGAGCGGCCCCGCCGTGCCGCGGCCCCGAGCCGCGTCCCGCGCCGCCGCGCTCACCCCGTACCTCCTGCTGCTGCCGGCCTGCGCGGCCACCGTGCTGCTGCTCGGCTGGCCGCTGCTGAAGGACGTCCTGCTGTCGTTCCAGAACCTCAACATGGCGCAGCTGATCCAGCACGTCACCGAGTGGAACGGCGTCGACAACTACAAGGAGGTCCTCACCGGCGAGGACTTCTGGCGCGTCACCCTGCGCTCGATCCTGTTCACGGCGGTCAACGTCGTCCTGATCATGATCCTGGGCGCCCTGGTCGGCCTGCTGCTCGCCCGCCTCGGCAGGCGGATGCGGGTCGTGCTGCTGATCGGGCTCGTGCTGGCCTGGGCGATGCCCGTGGTCGCCGCGACCACCGTCTACCAGTGGCTGTTCGCCCAGCGCTTCGGTGTCGTCAACTGGGTCCTGGACAAGCTGGGCTGGCACTCCATGGCCGACTACAGCTGGACCAGCAGCCAGCTGTCGACCTTCTTCGTGGTCACCGTCCTGATCGTCTGGATGTCGATCCCGTTCGTCGCGATCAACCTCTACGCGGCCACGACCACCATCCCGGCCGAGCTGTACGAGGCGGCGTCGCTGGACGGCGCGGGCGGGTGGAAGAGCTTCACCACGGTCACGCTGCCGTTCCTGCGTCCCTTCCTCTACGCCACGACGTTCCTGGAGATCATCTGGGTCTTCAAGGCGTTCGTGCAGGTCTTCACCATCAACGGCGGCGGCCCCGACCGGCTCACCGAGATCCTGCCCGTCTACGCCTACATCGAGGGCGTCGGCAACCAGCACTACGGCATGGGCGCCGCGATCGCCGTCCTGACCATCCTGATCCTGCTCGGCCTGACCGCGTACTACCTCAGGATCGTGCTCAAGCAAGAGGAGGACGAGCTGTGAAGCGCTCGCTCTTCGGCCGCCTGTGGCCCAACGTCACGGCCGTCGTCCTGTTCATCGGCTTCGTCTTCCCCGTGTACTGGATGTTCGCCACGGCCTTCAAACCGACCGGCGACATCATCTCCGAGGACCCGGTGTGGTTCCCGACCGACATCACCTTCGAGCACTTCGAGAAGGCGACCGGCGTCGACCACTTCTGGACCTACGTCACCAACTCGCTGATCGTCACCCTGTGCGCGGTCGGTCTCGCCCTGGTCGTCGCGCTGGCCGGCTCCTTCGCCCTCGCGCGGATGCGGTTCAAGGGACGGCGCGGCTTCGTCATCGGCTTCATGATGGCCCAGATGGCGCCCTGGGAAGTCATGATCATCGCGATGTACATGATCGTGCGGGACGCCTCGATGCTGAACAGCCTCGTGCCGCTGACGGTCTTCTACATGATGATGATCCTGCCCTTCACCATCCTGACCCTGCGCGGCTTCGTCGCGGCGGTGCCCCGGGACCTGGAGGAGGCCGCGATGGTCGACGGCTGCACCCGCGCCCAGGCCTTCCGCAAGGTCATCCTGCCGCTGCTGGCGCCGGGCCTGATGTCCACGTCCCTGTTCGGGTTCATCACCGCATGGAATGAACTGCCGCTGGTCCTGGTGCTGAACAAGGAGGCCGAGGCGCAGACCCTGCCACTGTGGCTGTCCAGCTTCCAGACCGCCTTCGGCAACGACTGGGGCGCCACGATGGCGGCGTCGTCCCTCTTCGCCGTCCCGATCCTGCTCCTCTTCGTCTTCCTGCAGCGCAGGGCTGTCAGCGGCCTGACGGCCGGCGCCGTGAAGGGATAACGCCACCCGATGACGACATTCGCCAGCGGCACCTCTGCATCCAATTCGGAAAAAGATGGTCTGACGCGCGATGCCCTGACCGTCCTGCAGCCCGGCTTCACCGGCACCACCGCCCCCGACTGGCTGCTGCGCCGGCTCGGCGAGGGCCTGGCCTCCGTCGGCCTGTTCGGCCGCAACATCGCCTCGCCCGAGCAACTGGCCGCGCTGACCGCCCAGTTGCGCGCCGAGCGCGACGACGTGCTGGTCGCGATCGACGAGGAGGGAGGTGATGTGACGAGGCTGGAGGTGCGCACCGGCTCCGGCTTCCCCGGCAACCACGCCCTGGGCGCGGTGGACGACGTGGAGCTGACGCGGGACGTGGCCGCCGAGCTCGGGCGCCGCCTGGCCGCCTGCGGGGTGAATCTCAACTGGGCGCCGTCGGCCGACGTGAACTCCAACCCGTCCAACCCCGTGATCGGCGTACGCTCCTTCGGCGCCGACCCCGCCCTGGTCGCCCGCCACACCGCGGCCTACGTCACCGGCCTGCAGTCGGCGGGCGTGGCCGCCTGCACGAAGCACTTCCCGGGCCACGGCGACACGGCGGTCGACTCCCACCACGCCATGCCCCGCATCGACGCGGACGCCTCGACCCTGTCCGACCGCGAGCTCGCCCCGTTCCGTGCCGCGATCGCCGCCGGCACCCGGGCGGTGATGAGCGCGCACATCCTCGTCCCCGCCCTGGACCCCGACCACCCGGCGACCCTCTCCCGCCCGGTCCTGGCCGACCTCCTGCGCGGCGACCTCGGCTACACCGGCCTGATCGTCACCGACGGCATGGAGATGCAGGCCATCGCCGCCACCTACGGCATCGAACGCGGCAGCGTCCTCGCCATCGCGGCCGGCGCCGACGCCATCTGCGTGGGTGGCGGGCTGGCGGACGACGAGACGGTACGGCGCCTGCGAGACGCCCTGGTCACGGCGGTCCGCTCGGGTGAACTCCCCGAGGCGCGGCTGGCTGAGGCGGCGGAGCGGGTCCGCGAACTGGCCCGCTGGACGGCGGCGGCCCCGGCGGCCGAGAGCGAGACGCGGACGGACATCGGGCTCGTCGCCGCCCGCCGCGCCCTGAAGCTGACCTCCACGTCGCCCTTCCGCACCCTCACCGAACCGCCGTACGTCGCCGCCTTCACCCCGGTCGCGAACATCGCGGTCGGCGACGAGACCCCTTGGGGCGTGGCCGCGGAACTGACCCGTCTGCTCCCCGGCACGGAGACGGGCAGCTACACGGGGGACGGCGCGGGCCGAGCGGCCCTCGAATCGGCCGGTGGCCGGCGCGTGGTCGCCGTGGTCCGCGACGAACACCGCCACCCCTGGATGGCCGCGGCACTGGACGCCCTGCTGGAGTCGCGCCCCGACACGATCGTCGTCGAGATGGGCGTCCCCCAGGCGTCCCCGCGAGGTGCCCTGCACATCGCCACACACGGTGCGGCCCGCGTGTGCGGGCGGGCGGCGGCGGAGGTCATCGCGGGGGAGTGAGGACGCCGCTGTGCCACGCGGACGCGGCCCCGCTCGCCATGTTCGCTGGTTGCAGCCCTGCTCCCGAATGTAGTACTTCTTATACATGAGCGAGCAGGTGCACAACAGGTTGGCGATGGTGCGCGCCGAGCGCAAGGTGTCGCGCCAGAGCCTGGCCGAGGCAGTGGGAGCCCACTACCAGACCATCGGCTACATCGAGCGGGGGCAGTACAACCCGAGCCTCGACCTGGCGTTGAAGATCGCGAAGTTCTTCGATCTGCCGGTCGAGGCGCTGTTCTCCCTCGAACCGTTCCGCCCGCTCACGGACGAGGTCTACGGGAGGAAACAGTCATGACGACGACGCGGATGACGCGCTACGACCGGAGCATGCTGCGGTTGATGAACGATCGCCGGGGGTGGCCGCTGCACGCCACGGCCGCGCGCAGGCGGTCGGTTGTCGCCGCGCATGTCGTGCTCACCGTCGCCATCGTGGCGCTGGTCGGACACTTCTGCCTCTCACGGGCGGAACCGACCTGGGCGGCCGTCGTCGCTCTGGTGCTCACCCTGCCCTGGATGGTGGCGACGGGCGTGATCAACAGCGCCACCCGAGGCCTGCTGGAACTGCGTGAACGCGCCCTGGACGAGCGGCAGCTGGCCGAACGCAGCCGGGTGCTCGCCCGCGCCCACCGTCTGATGACGGCTCTGCTGGCCGGGGCCGTGGTGGGCCTGCTCGCGGTGGGCGCCGCCGGCGGGGACGCCCTTCGCGCCTACGCGGCCCCCACCCTCGCCGCAGTCCTCGTGGTCCACTGGCTGATGCCGCTGTGGGTGGCCGGCCTGACCGCCGAGGACGAGCCGGCCGACGACGAGGCGGCCAACCTCTGACGCGTGTTCATGCAGCAGGGCGCCCGGTGCGGGATCCACCGCCGCGGGCGCCCTCCCGCGCATGGTTCGCCGGCGTGCCCGGCCTGAGCCGAGGCGCCGGCTAGATCCCCTGCCACTCCGGCTTGTTGGCGTACGTGTGCCGGAAGTAGTCCGCCAGCTTCAGCTTCGACGCGGCCGCCTCGTCGACGACGACCGTGGCGTGCGGATGCAGTTGCAGCGCCGAGGCCGGGCAGACGGCCGCGACCGGCCCCTCGACGGTCGCGGCGACCGCGTCCGCCTTGCCCTCACCGGTGGCCAGCAACACCAGATGCCGCGCCTCCAGGATCGTGCCGATCCCCTGCGTGATCACGTGATGCGGCACCTGCTCGATGTCCCCGTCGAAGAACCGCGCGTTGTCGACCCGGGTCTGCTCCGTCAGCGTCTTGATCCGCGTGCGCGACGCGAGCGACGAGCACGGCTCGTTGAACCCGATGTGCCCGTCGGTCCCGATCCCGAGCAACTGCAGATCGACACCCCCGGCCTCGGCCAGCGCAGCGTCGTACGCCTCGCACGCCCCCTGCACGTCCGCGGCCGTACCGTCCGGCCCCATGAACGCGTCCATCCCGATCCCGAGCGGCTCCAGCACCTCGCGCCGCAGCACCGACCGGTACGACTCCGGATGCTCGGCGGGCAGCCCCACATACTCGTCGAGCTGAGCGATCCGCGCCCGAGAGGTGTCCACGGAACCGGCGCGCACCTTGGCCGCGAGCGCCGCGTAGATGGGCAGCGGCGTCGACCCGGTGGCCACACCGAGCAGGGCGTCGGGCTTGCGCCCGAGCAGCTGTGCCATGGCCTCGGCTATCAGCTCGCCACCCGCCTTGGCGTCCGGAACGATGACAACTTCCACGCTGGGCCTGCCGATCTGAAGAGGGACTCGAAGGGCACCCTGAATTGGGGCATGTGGTTTAGACCAATCTAACAGAGCAGGGCTCCCGGGCCCAGATGGACTCAAGCCGCATACACGGTTCCGGAGACCTTCGGACAGGCGTCATTCCCCGTGGGGGAGTGCAATGGAGACTGGCCATCCGCACCGACAGGCGCGATGCGCCCTGACACGCCGTTCGGCACGAGGAGCTGAGGCTGCCATGTGGACGCGAGGAGCTGAGCCTGACCTCTGTGGGGCTGAGCCCGCGAGGTAGCGCTGAGCTCGCGAGCAGACTGAGCTCGCTCTGTGGAGCTGAGCCCGCGAGCAGGACTGAGCTCGCTCTGTGGAGCTGAGCCCGCGAGCAGGACTGAGCTCGCCCTGTGGAGCTGAGCCCGCGATGACGAGCTGAGCCCGCGGTGACGAGCTGGGCCCGGGGTGACGAGCTGAGACCGGGTGGCGAGCTGAGCCGAGTCAGGCGCGGCGAGCGTGAGACTCGGATGCGGCGAGCGTGAGACCCGCTCGGGTACGACGAGCAAGGCGCCCGGCCGACGAGCAGCGCGCCCGGCCGCGGCGGCGCGCCAGGTCGTGGCAGCGCACCCCGGCCACGACGAGCAGCGAGAGACCGGAACGACAAACGCGAGAGACCGGAACGACAAGCGCGAGAGACCGGAACGACAAGCGCGAGAGCAGGAAGGGCCCCATGACCACCTCGATCCCGTACCCTCCCGACCCGCACGCCCCCCACAACGACGCACCCGGCCGGATCATGGCCCGCGAGATGGCCGAACAGCCCACCGTGCTGCGCCGGATCCTGTCCGACGGCGCCCTCCCCATCCGCAAGGTCGCTCAGGAGATCGCCGCCCGCGCACCCCGCTTCGTTCTGCTCACCGCCCGCGGCACCTCCGACAACGCCGCGCTCTACGCCAAGTACCTCCTGGAGATCCGCCTCGGTCTGCCCTGCGGCCTGACCTCGATGTCGACCACCACTGCCTACGGTGCCCGCCCCGACCTCACCGATGTCCTCGTCATCACCGTCAGCCAGTCCGGCGGCTCCCCGGACCTGGTGGCCTCGACCCGGGCCGCCCGCGACACCGGTGCGATCACGCTCGCGGTGACCAACAATCCCGACTCCCCGCTGGCCGCCGTCTCCGAGTACCACCTCGACATCATGGCCGGACCCGAACGCGCCCTTCCCGCGACCAAGACCTATACGGCCTCCCTTCTCGCGCTGTACCTCTTCGTCGAAGGCCTGCGCGGCGGCGACACCGCCCCCGCCCAGGTGCTCCCGGACCTCGCCGGGCAACTGCTCGCCCGGCAGGACGAAGTCCGCGCGCTCGCCGCCCGGTACCGCTTCGCCGAACGCATGGTGATCACCTCCCGCGGCTACGGCTACCCGACGGCCAAGGAAGCCGCCCTCAAACTGATGGAGACCAGCTACATCCCGGCGCTCGCCTACTCCGGCGCCGACCTGCTGCACGGTCCGCTGGCCATGGTGGACAACGTCTCCCCGGTCATCGCGGTCGTCACCGACGGCAAGGGCGGCGAGGCTCTCCAGCCCGTCCTCGACCGCCTCCGCGGCCGTGGCGCCGATCTGGTCGTGATCGGCCCCCGGCACCAGGTCGAACAGGCCTCGGCCGGCTTCGTCCTGCCCACCGGGAACGTGGCCGAGGAGGTCCAGCCGATCCTGGAGATCCTCCCGCTGCAGCTCCTCGCCTACGAGGTCACCATTGCCCGGGGGCAGGACCCGGACGCGCCCAGGGCGCTGGCGAAGGTGACGGAGACGCGCTGACCCCGGGCGCCTGGAGAGCGGGCGCCGAGTCTCACCCCGCACACCTTCCGAGGCCGCACCGATGCCCGCGTGACTGGAGGGGGTTGCGCCGAGCCGGAGCGCCCCAAGGGTCAAGCCCAAATGCCCAAGGGTCGAGCTCAGGTGGCCGAAGGGTCGATCTCAAGTGACCCAAGGGTCGAGCTCAGGTCGCCGAAGGGGCGAGCCCAAGTGCCTCACGGGCACGCGCACTACGTCAGCGAACCTCCCGTGGCGTCCACCCAGCTCCCCGTCACCCATCGCCCCGCGTCCGACGCCAGGAACGCCACCACGTCGGCGACGTCGGCCGTCTCGCCCACCCGGCCGAGCGCCGATATCGCGGCGGCCTGCGTCCACCCGTCCTCGGTGCCGTGCAGCAGCTCGGCGGTCTGGTCGGTGTCGATGATTCCCGGCGCCACCGAGTTCACCGTGATTCCGCGAGGCCCCAGCACCTTGGACAGGTCACGCGTGAAGACGTCGAGCGCTCCCTTGGTCATGGCGTACGCCATCTTGTCCGGCATCACCGCGGTGCGCGCCAGTCCGGAGGAGATGTTGATGATCCGCCCGCCGTCGCGGAGTCGGCCGAGGCCGCGCTTGACGATGAAATGGGGCGCCTTCACGTTCACCGCGAAGACCCTGTCGTATTCCTCCTCGTCGATGTGCTCAAGAGCGGACGAGGTGCCGATCCCCGCGTTGTTGACCAGGACGTCCACCCCGTCCGCGTGCCGGTCGAACTCCTCCCACAGCGCCTCCGCGTCCCCGGGCAGCCCCAGCTCGACGCCGATCGCGAACGCCGAGCCGCCCGCGGCCTCGATCGCGGCGACCGTCTCCTTCGCGGCCGCCTCGTTACTGCCGTAGTGCACGCCGACCCGTGCGCCGTCGCGGCCCAGCCGCTCGGCGATCCCTCGCCCGATCCCCCTGCTCGCCCCCGTGACCAGAGCCGTCCTGCCCGCAAGCGCACTCATCGCGGCGCCTCCTTCGCAATTCCCTAACGGTCGCTACAAAAATGACCGTAGATCACGCCGCGGACGTTTGTCTAGCGCCCGCTATAAAATGCACCCCATGGTGAGCGGCAAGGAGACCGAGGAGACAGAGGAGGCCGGACTGAGCGGGATGACCGGCGAGGGCGGGCCGACTGCGAAGGTCGCGTCGACTCCGCAGGCCGGGCCGGCTCAGGAGGCTGCGCCGACCCGCGAGGTCGGGGGGTCCGCAGTGGCGACGGAGGTGAGGGAGGCGCTGGAGGAGGCCGGGGACTCGGTGGGCAACTCGACGGCGAGGGAAGCCGTGGAGGCGCCGGCGAAGGCCCGTCCGCCGTCCAGGCGCCGCGGCCGCCCCCGCTCCTTCGATCGTGAGACCGCCCTGGAGAAGGCCCTTCTCGCCTTCTGGGAGCACGGCTACGAGGCGACCTCCGTCGCCGACCTCACGCGGGTCATGGACATCGGCGCCCCGAGCCTGTACGCCGCCTTCGGTGACAAGCAGTCCCTCTTCGATGAGGTCGTCCGCGTGTACGGCGTGCGGTACGGCTCGTTCGCCGATCGCGCCCTCGCCGAGGAGTCCACCGCCCGCGCGGCCGTGGCGCGGATGTTGCGCGAGGCCGCCTCGGAGTACACCGACCCGGCCCGCCCGCACGGCTGCCTCGTCGTCCACGCGGCGACGAACTGCTCGACGCCCGAAGTGGAGGAGTCCCTGCGGGTGCGGCGCAACGCCAACATCGCCGCCATTCGAAGCCGTATAGAAGCGGACATCGCCACAGGCGCCCTCCCGTCGCACGTAGATGCCGCCGCCCTCGCCCGGCACGCCGGCGCGATGATCCAGGGCATGTCACAACAGGCGCGCGACGGGGCGAGCCGGGAGGAACTGGAGGCGCTCGCGGAAATTGCCATGGCCAACTGGCCCCGCACATGAACCCACACGGGTTAGGCTGCGTGGTGGATACCAGGGCGTCCTACTAGTTCTCCGACCGGTCGGGCCCCGCGAAGAAGCGCCAACAGCAAACAGGCTCCAACGCATGGACACACGAGAGTGGTCTAGTCCACAATGCGAGGGAGTGCGTAGGACAAGAACGCACCGACTTCCGTCTTCCCCGCACAGGAAGGCGGACCGAGGAACCGGAGCTCTCTGCCCTGACTGCCCCGGCTCCTCATCCTTCGGCCGACCGGGACCGCACACCCCACGGCCGATATTGCTCCGGGCTGCGGTGCCGGGAGGGTTGAGGGTCCCTCTCAGGCGCCGCGGCCCGCGGGTGTTCCCGGGCCCGGATCGCCTCCGCGGATGGCTGGTTTCGAGCGATGTCCGTACCGGCAGGTACGCTCGGCCACGTGCCCTCCATGAACGAACTCGTACGCCAGCACACGGCCCTCGACGACTCCGACCTCGAGTGGCTCCATCTGCTGGTCTCGGAGTGGCAGCTGCTCTCCGACCTCTCCTTCGCCGACCTCGTCCTGTGGGTCCCCACCAGCGACGGCACCCGCTATGTCTCCGTGGCGCAGATGCGGCCCAACACCGGCCCGACCTCGTACCAGGACGACATGGTCGGCCACCTCGTCCCGCGCGGCCGCCGCCCGATGCTGGACGCCGCGCTCGACGAGGGCCGCATCGTGCGGGAGGGCGACCCCGAGTGGCGCGAGGAGGTACCGGTCCGCGTCGAGTCGATTCCGGTACGACGGGACGGCCGCGTCCTGGGTGTCATCGCCCGCAACACCAACCTGCTCACCGTCCGCACCCCGAGCCGGCTTGAGCTCACGTACCTCCAAAGCGCCTCGGACCTCGCGCAGATGATCGCGGCGGGCGCCTTCCCGTTCGCCAACCAGCAGGTCGACATGGACGCCTCGCCGCGTGTCGGTGACGGGCTGATCCGCCTGGACGCCGAGGGCATCGTCCAGTACGCCTCCCCGAACGCGCTGTCCGCCTACCACCGCCTCGGCCTCGCCGCCGACCTCCTCGGCCACAACCTGGGCAGAACCACCGCCGAACTCGCCCCGACGCACGGCCCGGTGGACGAGGCGCTCGCCAAGGTCGCCAGCGGCTGGGCGCCCCGCAATTTCGAGATCGAGTCCGAGGACGGCGTCATCCAGTTCCGGGCGATCCCGCTGAGCCCCAAGGGCACCCGGATCGGATCGCTGGTGCTGCTCCGGGACGTCACCGAACTGCGCCGCCGCGAACGCGAGTTGATCACCAAGGACGCGACCATCCGGGAGATTCACCACCGGGTGAAGAACAACCTCCAGACCGTGGCCGCCCTGCTCCGCCTCCAGGCCCGGCGCATCGAGTCCGACCGTGGCCGTGAGGCGCTGGAGGAGGCTGTCCGCCGAGTCGGTTCGATCGCGATCGTGCACGAGACGCTGTCCCAGAACCTCGACGAGCGCGTGGAGTTCGACGAGATCGCCGACCGGGTGCTGGCCATGGTCGCCGAGATCTCACCCGGCAAGGTCACCGGCCGGCGCACCGGCCGCTTCGGCATCCTGGACGCCGAGGTCGCCACCCCGCTGTCGATGGTCCTGACCGAGATCCTCCAGAACGCCCTGGAGCACGGCTTCCGCGAGGGCGAGACCGGCACGGTCGAGGTCACCGCGGTCCGTGGCGGTACGACGAAGCAGGCCCGCCTCCTGGTCACGGTCCAGGACGACGGTGTGGGCCTTCCCGAGGGCTTCGACCCGCACACCGCGGGCAACCTCGGCCTGCAGATCGTACGGACCCTGGTAGAGGGCGAGTTGGGCGGCACGTTCGACATGGTCCCGGCGCCCGAGCGGGGGACCCGGGTGATCCTCGACATTCCGGTGCGGGCCCACAAGTAGGCCTTGGCCGATGGGCGTCGAGGCGGACATCCAGGAGTGGGCGCGTGAGGCCCGCCCCGGCGATCCGCGACATGGTCGGGCGGGCTGGGCGGCGACGTGGAGTCCTTCGAGCGCGACGCCCTCACCGCCGTACCGGTGCTGGACGACATCGTGTCCCGGATTCCCTGGCGGGAGTTCGAGGCGGACGACCGGGCATGGCTGCACGCCCAACTCGCGGCGTTCATCGCGGAAGTGCTCATCCAGCGCTGCGGGGGAGTGGGGCGGGCGGTGCCCGCTTCCGCCGCCCCCGACGGATGGATGCCCGTCATGCAGGTCGCGCCCTCGAAGTGCTGGACAGCCGCCGGCCCTGAACAGCCGCCGGCCCTGAAGAGCCTGCAGGCCCTGAACAGCCGGCCCGCCCCCTGGACAGCAAAGAGCCCCAGCCCGTTCAGGGGGCTGGGGCTCAACATGCTCGTTGCCAGCATTCGCTGCGCATCGGGGGTACTGCGCGCTGCGGCTCGGGGGCGGGAGATGCGTACTCGCTGTACGCGCCGCCAAGCTCAGGCTGTTTGCGGGGCGGGTGTTGTCAGGCGGAGGCCTGACGGGCCCGGTTGCGGGCGGCGCGGCGCTTCATGGCGCGGCGCTCGTCCTCGCTGAGACCACCCCAGACGCCGGAGTCCTGACCGGACTCGAGCGCCCACTGCAGGCACTGCTCGATAACCGGGCAGCGACGGCAGACGGCCTTGGCTTCCTCGATCTGCAGCAGCGCAGGACCGGTGTTGCCGATGGGGAAGAAGAGCTCGGGGTCTTCCTCGCGGCAAACGGCGTTGTGACGCCAGTCCATGGCTGCTACCTCTCCTTGGTTCTCCTGTACGTAGTCACGTGCAGGGGTGCTTGTGAATGTGAACGCTTTCACGAATCCCTCAACAAGTGAAGGGCCGACCGCCAGTTCCCCGGCGTGGGTCCTGTGATGTGAAGAGGGGTTCCGGTGATCAGTGGAGGCCGGTCTTGCGGGCCGTCCCGATCGCCACGTAGAGACTCGCAAACCTCAGCGACGGATACAACCCCTTCCGGAAAGTTTTTTTTGATTCCTCGGTGTCGACTAGGTCACAGCCGTACTTCCATGGGGTGGATCCTGGCCTAAACGTTCGAGTGAAAGGACTTTGGCCTATTCCGCTCACACAATCACACGCAGTGCACGGCGTACGCCTGTGAACGTCACGCTCGTGCGCAGCCCGAGGTGGTCGCCGTCCATCTGAAGGGGCAACGGGACCTTCGAATGCAAGGTGAACTGGTCAAGGTCGTGCAGGGAGACAGCGTGCTTGCCATGGGGGCCGCGCTCGGGGGACGAAGTGAGCAACTGGGTGCCATATCGGGCAACCGCGGCGGTCGTCATACGGCTGAGACCGAGTACGTCGAGGCCCTTATCGAACGAGGCCTTAGGTGACGCGTACATCGGGTGATTGCCCAAGAAGGTCCAGGGGGACGTGTTCGAGACTATGGAGAGGACCAGATCGGTCACCGGCTCCGCGTCCGGGCGCTCCAGGGTGATCGTCCCGTGGCGGCGGTGCGCCTCGCCGAAGAACTGGCGCAGGGCCTGGCGGACGTAAAGAGCGTGTGTGGATTTTCTGCCGCGCTCGCGCTGCTGCTCGACGCGTCCGACCACGCCGGCGTCGAAGCCGAGGCCCGCGTTGAAGGTGAACCAGCGTCCGGGTACGGCCTCGTCGTCCGTGCCCGGGGTGCCGGTGGTGAGCCCCAGGCCGACCGTGCGCTCGCTGCCCTCGCGCAGGGCGTCGAGCAGGGCGCCGGTCGCCTCCACGGCGTCGTTGGGCAGACCGAGGGCACGCGTGAAGACGTTGGTGGAGCCGCCGGGGACCACGGCGAGGCCGGGGAGGTGGTCCGGGTCGGGGCCGTTGTGCAGCAGTCCGTTGACGACCTCGTTGACCGTGCCGTCGCCGCCGAGGGCGACCACCAGGTCGACGTCGTCGCTCTCGGCCGCCTGCCGGCCGAGGTCGCGGGCGTGACCGCGGTACTCGGTGGTGACCGCCTCGAGTTTCATCTCGCTGGCCAGCGCATGGATCAGGACATCGCGCGTACGTGCGCTTGTGGTGGTTGCTGCCGGATTGACCACGAGAAGTGCACGCATGACTGGCAGCGTACCTACTGGGGGGTACCGGGCACAGGTCGAGGTTGGGATCCAGTAAGAGATCGGGCGTGAGCCTCGACACGGGGTGACTGCGTCGCTGGACCGGGGTTCTCGGGCCGCCGGTTTTCCTGGCGCCCGGCGTTGGGGTTGCCGTCGCCTGGGGGCTGCCGCCCCCAGGCCCCCGCTTCGGCCCTTGAAGGGCCTCGCCCTCAATCGCCGGACCGGCTGAAAACAGCGGGCCCGGCGTTGGACGGTGAAGCCCTTCCGAGGGCGATATCCCGGAGGGCTACCCTTCTGGGGTGACCAAGGAGCAGAACCCCGCCACCCCCGAGACCGCCGGTCCGCGTCCGCGGCGGCTGACGTATGCGGCGGTGCTCACCGCGCTCGAAGGGCTCGGGCTTGCCGTCGGCGGGCTGTGGGTGCTGGTGCTGGGGATCGCCGGTGATCCGGATGACCGGCAGCAGGCCGTCACGCTCGGGGTCACGCTCGTCGCGCTCGCCCTGTTGCCCTTGCTCGCGGCTCGGGGGCTCTTCGCTCAGCGCAGCTGGAGCCGGGGGCCGTCCGTCATCACGCAGATCATGGCGCTGCCGGTGGCCTACAGCCTGCTGCAGGCCGACAGCATCGCCATCCCGGCGGGGATCGCGATCGCGGTGGTCGCGGTGACCACGCTCGTGCTGCTGATCAACCCGGCGACGACCGAGGCCCTCGGGATCCGGGGGCCCGGCCGCGCACAGGATCAGGCACAGAAGCAGAAGTAGTGACCGGTTCCGGAGAAGCCGTCACAGCTCGGGCCTGGGACTCAATCCCCAGACCCGACCGTCACTCCTCCACCAGCAGCTTCTCCCGCAGCTGGGCCAGCGTGCGGGCCAGCAGCCGGGAGACGTGCATCTGGGAGATGCCGACCTCCTGCGCGATCTGCGACTGGGTCATGTTGCCGAAGAATCGCAGCAACAGGATCCGCTTCTCGCGCGGCGGAAGGTCCTCGAGCAGCGGCTTCAGGGACTCGCGGTACTCGACGCCCTCCAGCGCCTCGTCCTCCGCGCCGAGGGTGTCGGCGACCGCCGGCGACTCGTCGTCCGTGTCGGGGACGTCCAGGGACAGCGTGGAGTACGCGTTGGCGGACTCCAGGCCCTCCAGGACCTCCTCCTCCGAGATCGACAGCTTCTCGGCGAGTTCGTGGACGGTGGGGGAGCGGCCGTGCTGCTGGGACAGCTCGGCCGTGGCCGTCGTCAGGGCGAGGCGCAGCTCCTGCAGGCGCCGCGGTACCCGGACCGCCCAGCCCTTGTCGCGGAAGTGCCGCTTGATCTCGCCGACGACCGTCGGGGTCGCGTAGGTCGAGAACTCGACGCCGCGGTCCGGGTCGAACCTGTCGACCGACTTGATCAGGCCGATGGTGGCGACCTGGGTGAGGTCGTCGAGCGGCTCGCCGCGGTTGCGGAAGCGGCGTGCGAGGTGCTCGACGAGCGGCAGGTGCATACGGACCAGCTGGTTGCGCAGCTCCGCGTACTCCGGGCTGCCGTCCTGCAGCTTGCGCAGCTCGACGAACATGGCGCGCGCCCCGCTGCGGTCCTGAGGGTCGTGCTGCGTGGCCTGCGCGCTGTGCGCGCCCATCGCCTCGTCCTCGGCGTATCGCTCGTGCTCGCTCATCGTCCTGCCCGTCGCCCTCTCCCGAGCCCTCGCCTCCGCCCCCACTCTCGGCTTCGCTCGAGCAGGGGGACCCCCATGGACAGGGGAGACCCCGATACGCCCGCCCAGAGGCGCGCCCTGCACCGCAGCTTCGTCATCCCGTCCCTCGGCCAGGGGGCCGGCCTCCGCGGAGTCGTCCTCCGGGTGCGGCCGAGCCTGCTCGGGGATGCCGTCGATGCCGTCCGCCATGCGTCGGGAGCCGCTCGGACCGCTCGGGCCCGCCCCCAGGCTCCCGGCTCCGTCCGAGCAGGGGGGAGTGCTCTCCGGCAGCTCCCGTGTGCCGCGCTCTTCGTCCCGCACCGGCCCGTCCCCGTTCCTCACGCCGGCCCGGGTCCCGCGCCGCGCTGTTTGTAGAGGCTGATCGAAACGGTTTTGTCCTCGTCCACGGCGGAGGAGACCTTGCCCGCGAGGGCGGACAGGACGGTCCAGGCGAAGGTGTCCCTGGAGGGAGCGTGGCCGTCCGTGGTCGGGGCCGAGACGGTGACTTCGAGCGAGTCGTCGACCAGCCGGAAGACACAGCTGAGCACCGAGCCGGGCACGGCCTGCTGGAGCAGGATCGCGCAGGCCTCGTCGACCGCGATGCGCAGGTCCTCGATCTCGTCGAGGGTGAAGTCCAAACGGGCGGCGAGGCCGGCAGTCGCCGTACGCAGCACCGACAGGTAGGCACCCGCAGCCGGCAGCCGGACTTCCACGAAGTCCTGGGTCGCGGGCTCGCCTGCGATCTGGGACACCCTCACCTCCAAGGTGGTACAAGCTTCTCGGGGCCGAGGGTCGCCCCCCGGGGTAACGCGATGTGTGGTTCAGCGGTGACGCTATCGCGCTCCGAAGTTTCCTGTCCCCAGGACCCCAACCCCTTGCTGTCACTCATAGTAAACACACGGATACGCTCCGTGGCTAGGGGTCTGCGGGCCCAATTGGGAAGAGCGCGCGCCGGTTTGACGTACCCAGGCGTCAGACGGTCGAACCGTCCGGATCCCCGGTCGTCCAGCGTACGTCCCCGTCACACGAGTACGTGGTCCACGAAGCACCAGCGCCAGGCCTCGCCGGGCTCGAACGTCCGCATGACCGGATGCCCGGACTCCTTGTGGTGTTCCGTGGCGTGCCGTCCCGGCGAGGAGTCGCAGCAGCCGACGTGACCGCAGGTGAGGCACAGCCGCAGCTGCACCGGGTGCGCCCCCTCCGCCAGACACTCGGGACACGTCTCGCTGAGCGGGCCGGGTTCCGGGTGCGGCAGCGCGTCGGCGTGCGTGCACTGTTTCATGATTGCCAGGTTACGACGGCCACGCGTGCGAGGGCGCGGAAAAATCGAGGGCGGACCGCGGCGGCGATGTACGACGGCGGGCGACGACCATGAACGGGTCGCCGGTGGGGCGGCGCGGACCAGGGCGAGCGGTGATGGGTGGGCGAGGCGTATGGATGTGATGCCGCTGCTGTTGCTGGTGGCGGGGAGCGCGGTCGTGGCCGCTGCGGCACGGCGGACGCCCGTGCCGGCGCCGCTGCTGCTGGTCGCCGCCGGACTGGCCGTCTCCTACCTGCCGGGCGTGCCGGAGTACACCCTCGACCCGCACATCGTGCTTCCCCTGGTGCTGCCCCCGCTGCTGCACACCGCGGCGACGGACAGCTCTTACCTCGATCTACGGGCTCAGCTGCGGCCCGTGATGCTGCTGTCGGTCGGCTACGTCCTCTTCGCGACCTTCGCGGTCGGCTGGATCGCCTATCTCGTCGTCCCGGGACTGCCGCTGACCGCGGCGCTGGTGCTGGGCGCGGTCGTCGCGCCACCGGACGCCGTCGCGGCGACGGCGGTGGCACGCCGCGTGGGCCTGCCGTCCCGGGTCACCACGATCCTGCAGGGCGAGTCCCTGGTGAACGACGCCACCGCGATCACCGCCTACCGGGTCGCACTCGCGGCCGCCGTCGGTGAGGGCGCCACCTGGGCCGGCGGTATCGGCGAGTTCCTGCTCGCGGCGGTCGGCGGCGTCGGTGTGGGGCTGGTGCTGATGGTGCCGATCCACTGGCTGCGCACGCACCTCAAGGAAGCGCTGCTGCAGAACACGCTCTCCCTGCTGATCCCGTTCGTCGCCTACGCCGCCGCCGAGCAGGTGCACGCCTCCGGCGTGCTGGCCGTCGTGGTCGTCGCGCTGTTCCTCGGACACCGCGCGTGGGAGGTCGACTTCGCCACCCGGCTCCAGGAGGAGGCGGTGTGGCGGATGGTCGCGTTCGTGCTGGAGTCGTCGGTGTTCGCGCTGATCGGACTGCAACTGCCGGTGGTCCTCAAGGGCCTGGGCGAGTACGAGGGCAGCCGCGCCGCCGGGTACGCGTTCGTGGTGTTCGCCGTGGTCGTGGTCTCGCGGTTCGTGTGGGTGTACCCGGCGACCTTCCTGCCGCACAAACTGTCGGCACGGATCCGCGAGCGCGAGGGTGATCTGACCTGGAAGGGTCCGTTCATCATCTCCTGGGCCGGCATGCGGGGCGTGGTGTCGCTGGCCATCGCGTTCTCGATCCCGCTCACGGTGCACGGCGGCGAGCCGTTCCCCGAGCGCAACCTCATCCTCTTCCTGACCTTCACGACGGTCATCGGCACCCTGGTCGTCCAGGGTGTGACGCTGCCGCCGCTGATCCGCATGCTCAAACTCCCCACCCGCGACCCGCAGGCCGAGACCCTCGCCGAGGCGAACGCCCAGGCACAGGCCTCCCGCGCGGCCGAACGACGCCTCGAGGAGCTCCTCTCCGACGAACGCAACGCCCTGCCCGATCCCCTCGCCGCCCGCCTGCGAGCGGTCCTGGAACGCCGCCGCAACTCCGTCTGGGAACGCCTGGGCCAGGCCAATCCCATCACCGGCGAGTCCGTCGACGACACCTACCGCCGCCTGTCCCGCGAGGTGATCGGCGCCGAGCGCGCGGTGTTCGTGAAGCTGCGGGACGGTCGCTATATCGACGACGAGATGCTGCGAACCCTGCTGCGCAGACTCGACCTGGAGGAGGCGGCTGCCTATCGGGAGGCCCAGTGAGCCCTGGTCATCCCTCCATCGGGGCTCCGGTGACGACCGCCGCGATCACCGTCCCGCGCGGGAAGGCACCCTCCTCGGCGAGGGCGACAAGGCCGTACAACAACTTGGCGACATAGAGACGCTCGACGGCCACCCCGTGCCGCTCCTCGAAGTCCGCGGCGAAGGAGTCCAGTGCGGGGGTCGTACGGGCGTACCCCCCGAAGTGGAACCGCTCGTCCAGCCACCACTCACCCCGAGGTCCCCCGAACGCCGAGGCCTGCAAGCCCCGCACGTCATCGCCCAGGAAGCCGCCCTTGAGGACGGGCACGCCCAAGGCCCGCTGACCGGGACCGAGCCCGGCGGCGAGCCCCGCCAGCGTCCCGCCCGTACCGCAGGCGACCGCGACCACATCGGCCCGTCCGCGCAACTCCTCACCGAGCGCCCGGCACCCCCGTACGGCAAGGGCGTTGCTGCCGCCTTCGGGCACGACATGAGCGTCCTCGGCGCCGATGCCGCGCAGAATGCCCCACAGGACATCCGGCTCGGACTTGCGCCGATACGTCGACCTGTCGACGAACCGCAGGCGCATACCGTCGGCCGCGCACCGCGCCAGCGACGGATTGAGCTCCCGGTCGGCGAGTTCCTCGCCACGTACCACACCGACCGTGGACAGCCCGATAAGACGTCCCGCGGCGGCGGTGGCGCGCAGGTGATTGGAGTAGGCCCCGCCGAAGGTGACCACGGTGCGCCCGGCGGCCGCCGACAGATTCGGCGCGAGCTTGCGCCACTTGTTGCCGATGAGCTCAGGGTGAATGAGGTCATCACGCTTGAGGAACAGCCGCACCCCACGACGCCCGAACCGCTCGTCGACCACCTCCTGCAAGGGCGAGGGGAGCCGCGGCCGGAGCGCGGCGAGATCGGGCACGGGTTCGGGGCTGGTCACACGCCCATTGTCGCCCGACGCCGCCACAGCGGACGGCGTGTACCCCCCCCCGGCCCGGCCCGAACCCACAACACAATCGGTGGCGCTGCGCGCACGCCCACCGGACAGCAACAGGCCGCCGCGGGCACCCCCGGCCCAAGCACCGGAGGCTACTTCAGCCGCTCCCGAATCCGCTCACGCATCCACGCCATGGTGAACCCCCGCGGATCCACCTTCCCCGGCTGCCACTCCAGGTGTCCGATCACCGACCGCTCCGTCCACCCGTGATGCCGGCAGATCGCCGCCGAGACCCGTTCGATCGCCTCCAACTGCGGCTGTGGCCAAGGATCCTTGCCGTCCCCCAGGTTCTCGCACTCGAAGCCGTAGAAGTGCCGATTGCCGTCGGTGTTCGCCTCGTTGTCCGGCGGCAGCGCCTTCTCCGCGATGACCGCGCGCAGGACGTCGTCGTCACCGAGCCCGGCATGGTTGGCCCGGCCGTAGCCGACCAGATGGACGCGGCCGTCCTTGGTGATCACGCCGTGGCACAGCGGCCCCGGCAGTCCCTCGTAACCCTTGCGGCAGAGCTCCACCGTGTGCTCGCTGCCCTTGGTCACCGTGTGGTGGATCATCACGCCGTGGACCGGGCCCCAAGGGCCCACGTGGTTGCGGTTGTGGTGCTCCCAGTCGCCGACCTCGACGACCGTGGCGCCCTCGGCCCGTAGTCTCTCCAGGAATCTGCTCGCGGACATGGGTGAGGCCATGACCGCCTCCTTCACACCGTGCGTCGGCCGCCTTACGCGGCCGCCCCGTACCCGTGCTTTACCGAAAAGGACCGGACGGGACTCCTCGAATCGCACGGTGTGCGAGCTGTTTCGGCCAGGCGGTCAGCCCGAAGCACCACCAGGCGCACAGCCAGGAGCAACGGCACAACGACTGGACAGGCGGCCCCAGTTTGCCCAGTCCGCCGATGATCCATTCCCGCTCTTTCGGGTAATAGCACAGACACACCCCGTGATGGAAGGCTCTGCCGGGCAGATCGCGATGCGCGGTGCCAGATCGGCATCGGGGCATGACCGGGAGGGCAATTCCTTATGTCGGTAGGCGAAGAGGTCCGCACGGAGCAGGGCAAGCCGCAGCAGAGTCTCGGTACTGCGGCTGCGCGGAACCTGGCCACCACGACCAAGTCCGCACCCCAGATGCAGGAGATCAGCTCCCGCTGGCTGCTCCGCATGCTGCCTTGGGTGAACGTGCAGGGCGGCACGTACCGAGTGAACCGGCGTCTGACCTACGCCGTCGGGGACGGACGCATCACGTTCGTGAAGACCGGCGACCGCGTCGAGGTCATCCCCGCCGAACTGCGCGAACTGCCGGCCCTGCGGTCGTACGAGGACGAGGACGTGCTGTTGGAGCTCGCCCAGCGCTGCCAGCAGCGGGAGTTCCCGGCAGGGAACCTGATCGCCTCGTTCGGCAGCCGGACCGACGAGGTGTATCTGCTGGCCCACGGCAGGGTGGAGAAGCTCGGCAGCGGGCCGTACGGAGAGGACGAGTCACTGGGCGTCCTCGCCGACGGGGCCTACCTCGGCGAGCAGGCACTGCTCGACTCCGACACGATCTGGGAGTACACGATCCGCGCGGTCACCGCGTGCACGGTGCTCGTCCTGCGCCGCCAGGACGTCGAGCAGGTCGCGGAGCGGTCGGATTCCCTGCGCGAGCACTTCGAACAGCTGCGGGCGGCCCCCGAGCAGCGCACCAACAAGTACGGCGAGAAGGAGATCGACCTCGCCGCCGGCCACAGCGGCGAGCCCGACATCCCGCACACCTTCGTCGACTACGAGGCCAGGCCCCGTGAGTACGAACTGAGCGTCGCCCAGACCGTTCTGCGCATCCACACGCGCGTGGCCGACCTCTACAACCAGCCGATGAACCAGACCGAGCAGCAGCTCCGGCTGACCGTGGAGGCCCTGAAGGAGCGCCAGGAGCACGAGCTCGTCAACAACCGCGAGTTCGGGCTGCTCCACAACTGCGAGTACGACCAGCGGCTCCAGCCGCACGACGGCGTGCCGAGCCCTGACGACATGGACGAGCTGCTCTGCCGGCGCCGCGGCACCAAGCTGTTCCTCGCCCACCCGCGCGCGATCTCCGCGTTCGGGCGTGAGCTCAACAAGCGCGGCCTCGTTCCCGAGACGATCGAGATCGCCGGCAACCGCATCCCGACCTGGCGCGGAGTGCCGATCTACCCGTGCAACAAGATCCCGGTCAGCGACGCCCGGACGACGTCGATCATCGCCATGCGTACCGGCGAGGCCGAGCAGGGCGTCATCGGGCTGCAGCAGTCGGGCATCCCGGACGAGATCGAGCCGAGCCTGTCGTGCCGGTTCATGGGCATCAACGAACAGGCCATCATCAAGTACCTGGTGACGGCCTACTACTCGGCCGCGGTGCTGGTACCGGACGCCCTCGGTGTGCTGGAGAACGTCGAGATCGGTCGCTGGAGGTGACGTTTCCGCACCTCGGGGCCGTGTCTGCGCGCGGCAGGGCGGGTAGACCCCCGTCGTATGCGCCCAGCCGCAGCGCAGGCGCCACCGTCCGCGGACTCTCCGAGGGGGACCCCATGGCCGAGTCGACAACGCGAACGACGCGGCACACCACCGTGACCGGTCCGCTCGACGGGCCCGAGGCGGCGGTGATCCTGGAGCGGGCCCGCGCGTCGGTCGGCCCCGAACTGCGCGCCGCGATCGAGTCGTTGCCGGGCTCGATGCGCCGGATCGCGCGCTACCACTTCGGCTGGGAACACGCGGACGGCACCCCGGCGGCGGGCAACGCGGGCAAGGCGATCCGTCCCGCCCTCGTCCTCACGGCGGCCGCCGCGCTCGGCGGACCGGGGGCGCGGGCGGCGGCCGTACCGGCGGCCGTGGCGGTGGAACTGGTGCACAACTTCACGCTGTTGCACGACGACGTGATGGACCGGGACACCACCCGCCGGCACCGGCCCACCGCATGGACGGTGTTCGGTGACGCCGACGCGATCCTCGCCGGGGACGCCCTCCAGGCGCTGGCCCTGCGGCTGCTCGCCGAGGACACGCACCCGGCGTCCGCGGCCGCCGCCGCCCGGCTCGCGGACTGCGTCGTCGAGCTCTGCGCCGGCCAGCACGCGGACACGGCGATGGAGAAGCGGGGCCCCGGCGACGTCGGCCTCGACGAGGTGCTCGCCATGGCCGAGGCCAAGACGGGCGCCCTGCTGGGGTGCGCCTGTGCCCTGGGCGCGCTGTACGCGGGGGCGGCGGACGAGGACGTGGCGGCGCTGGACGCGTTCGGCCGTGAGGCCGGGCTCGCCTTCCAGCTCATCGACGACGTGATCGGCATATGGGGCGACCCGAGCCACACCGGCAAGCCGGCCGGTGCGGATCTCGCCGCCCGTAAGAAGTCCCTGCCGGTCGTCGCCGCGCTGACCTCCGGTGGCCCGGCGGCTGCGGAACTGGCCGCGTTGTACGAGATGCCGTACGACACGGCCGACGAGGACGGCGTCGCGCGGACCGCGCTCGCCGTCGAGCGGGCGGGCGGACGCGACTGGGCGCAGGCCCAGGCCGCCGACCGGATGGCCCGCGCCATGCAGGAACTGGCCCGGGCCGTTCCCGACCCGGAGGAAGCGGGCGGACTCCTGTCCCTCGCGGAGTTCGTGACCCGACGCAGCAACTGAGGGCCGCGGCGGCAGCCGACGGCACTCCTCAAGACCCCGGAGCCACGGGGCCGTACGGTTCCTGACCCCGTACGGCGGTCGAGGGGCTCCGGGCCGGCGGGTCCCGCACATCCCCACGGTGTGCGGGGCCCGTTCCCACGCAACGAGGCCCGTGCATCGGCCGGAACGAGTACCGGAATCCGCCACGGTGTTTCGGGCCCGTCCTCGTGTATCGAGGCCCGTGCACCGGCCGGAACGAGTACCGGAATCCGCCATGGCGTTGCGGGTCGGTCCCCGCGTACGGCCGCCCGCGCACCGTGCGGAACGGGGTACCGGACATCCGCCCGGTGTTACGGGTCGGCCCCCGCGTACCGCCGCCCCCGCACCGGCCGGATCTCGACAAACTCCTGCCACGAAGGACACAAACTCCTGCCACGAAGGACGCGGCCACCCCAATCCCCCTACGATCAAGGCCGGTTGACAGAAGGGAGCGGGTGGACATGGGCGTGGCGATCCGGACGGCGGGCGCGGGGGACCGGGAGCTGGTGGGGCGGCTGCTGGACGCGGCCTTCCATCACGATCCGGTCAGCGGCTGGGTGTTCCCGGATGAGGAGCGCCGCCGTACCAGGCACCCCAGGCTCATGGCCGCGTTCACCGACATCGTGCTCGACGACGGACGTATCGACGTCACCGAGGACGGCACGGCCTGCGCGCTGTGGTTGTCCGTACCGGCGCAGGACCACGGACTCGATCCCGAGCACGCCGACGACGAAGGCCCCGCCCGGCTGCGCGCCGAGGTCGACCCGGACAACGAGCGCGTGGAGCAGATCGCCCGGCTCACCGCCGAGATCCACCCCGCCGGCGCCGCGCACGAGTACCTGTGGATGATCGCCGTCGCCCCCGAGCACCAGGGCCGGGGTCTCGGCACCGCACTCCTCACCTCGGCCCTCGACCGCTGCGATCAGGAGGGGCTGCCCGCCTACCTGGAAGCGAGCAACGCCCGCAGCCGGAAGCTGTACGAGCGACTGGGCTTCGACCTCAAGGGCCGCCCCCTCGACCTCCCCGACGGCCCCCGGATGTGGCCGATGTGGCGCGAGCCCCGCGGTTGAGCCGGAGCCGGGCATTGTGAGCCAGTAGACACGATTCTCATCACAAGCACCGTTCGCCCCACACGCAACGCTGACGCACGTGCACCCTGAACGGCCCCTCCGGCCACGCCGCCTACCCTTCCGGCACGACCGTGGCGACGATCCGTTCGACCAGTCCGTCCGGCACGTCGACCCCCGGCAGGACGCCGTCCAGCACCTCCGGCAGGGTCAGGTGCTCAACGAGCAACCCCAGCATCGCGAGGTAGAGCACGGTGACGACCTCGTCGCCGCCGGGCAGCCCGGCGTTGCGGTGGAACTCGATGCCCTCCTCCAGGTCGCCGCGTACCGACTTGGTGAAGGAGGAGCGCAGTTCGGGGCGGCGGCCCGCCTCCAGGCGCATCTCCAGCAGGGCCAGATAGCCGGTGCGGTCGCGGGTCGCGCGGCCCATCAGGTCGTGCATGAAAGCGGTGACCAGGGAGCGGTCCTTCGGCCGGGTCAGCAGCCCCGCGATCACCTCGGGGTCGGGCGCGAGCCGGACGTGCAGCCGGGCGTCGATCTGGCGGAACAGGTCGTCGCGCCCGGTGAAGTAGTTGGAAGCCGTGCCGACCGGCACCGCCGCCTCGGTGTCCACCGCGCGGAACGTCAGTCCGCGCGCCCCCTCGCGGGCGAGTACCTCGATGCCCGCGTCGACGAGGGCTGCCCGACGCTCCGGATTGCCCGCCATTCGGAATCCCTTCTATCACTTCAAGCCGCTCCGGGAAATGCCTTGCAACCACTACAAGCGAAGTACTACAACTGAAGCACTACAACCAGAGTGGTTGTGTGCCCACCCTACGAAAAGAGACCGGCTTGCGAAAGCTCACCTACTTCATCGCCTGCTCCCTCGACGGCTTCATCGGCGGCCCGGACGGCGACGGCTCGGCGATGATCCGCTTCGTCGACGAGGAGTTCCTGGCGTTCCTCAAGGAGGAGCACCCGGAGACCCTGCCGACCCACGGCCGCCGCGCCCTCGGTTGCGACGATCTGGAGAACAGGCGGTTCGACACGATCATCCAGGGCCGGGCCAGCTACGACCTGGCCTTGAAGGAGGGCATCACCAGCCCCTACGCCCATCTGCGCCAGTACGTCGCCTCGCGCACGCTGACCGAGTCGCCCGATCCGGACGTCGAGATCGTCTCGGACGACCTGGTCGGCAAGGTCCGCGAACTGAAGGCGGAGGAGGGCGAGCTGGGCATCTACCTGTGCGGCGGCTCCCAGCTCGCCGGCGCGCTGCTCGACGAGATCGACGAGCTCGTCATCAAGAGCTACCCCATCGTCTACGGCACCGGCATGCCGATGTTCGGCTCGGACTTCGCCCTCACGGAGTTCACCCTCGACGAGGTCCGCGCCTTCGGCAACGGCGCGGTGGTTCGTACGTACAGCAGGAAGCGCTGAGCCCCCTCCCGCCCTACTCTGAGGACATGGGCAGCGAAGAGCACGTCTGTCCCGTCTGCGGACAGCCCGTCGATACGGTCGTCAAGCGCCACAAGACGCTGGGCGCCTGGGTCCCCACCTGGGTGGCCGGCCCCTGCCGGAACCCCGAGTGCGAGGCGTACGCCGAGGAAGGCGCCGAGCGCGCGGAGAAGCACGAGCAGCCCGACACGCCCACCACGGCCACCAAACCGGCCACAGCCACCAAGCCCGCCGCGAAAAAATCCTGAGCCCCGTGTCGAGAATCCCGGATCGGTTCCGACGTCCCCTGTGAAAGCCGCCCACGACGGCGGTGAGCCGACGGAAACCGAAGGAGTTCAGTCATGAAGTACCTGGTCATGGTGCAGGGCACGCAGGCGGACTACGAGGCGATGCAGGGCAAGGCGTCCGAGCACTCCGCGGCCTGGAGCCAGGAGGACATCCAGGCGATGTACGCCTACATGCAGGCCATCAACGACGACCTCGCCGAGACCGGCGAGATGATCGACGGACAGGGGCTGGCCGAGCCCGCGAAGATCCGGCACGTCACCCTGGGCGAGGACGGCAAGGCGGTGATCACCGACGGGCCGTACAGCGAGACCAAGGAACTGCTGGCCGGCTACTGGGTGCTGGACTGCGCCAGCCTGGAGCGGGTCACCGAGATCGCCGACCGCATCATCCGCTGCCCCCAGCCCGCCGGGACCCCGGTGTACCCGGTGGAGATCCGGCCCATCCAGGACGGCTCCGGAGACTGCTGAGCCGCCGATGGCCGACCCGACCGCCACCGAGGACCTGCTGCGCCGCCGCGCGCCGCAGGTCCTCGGCGCGCTGGTGCGGCGGTACGGCCACTTCGACACCGCCGAGGACGCCGTACAGGAGGCCCTGCTCGCGGCGTCCGAGCAGTGGCCGCGCACCGGTGTGCCCGACAATCCGCGCGGCTGGCTGATCAGGGTCGGCGCCCGCCGGCTGACCGACGCCCTGCGCGCGGAGGACGCCCGCCGGGCCCGGGAGGAGAAGGTCGCGGCGCTGTCGCCGAGGGACGCCTTCACCGCCCCGCCACCGGGTACGGACCGCGCTCCCCGCGAGGACGACACCCTCACCCTGCTCTTCCTGTGCTGCCATCCGAACCTGACGTCGCCCGCCCAGATCGCCCTCACCCTGCGCGCCGTCGGCGGTCTGACCACGGCGGAGATCGCCCGCGCGTACCTCGTTCCCGAGGCGACGATGGCCCAGCGCATCAGCCGGGCCAAACAGAAGGTCCGCGGGGTGCGCTTCGGGCGCCCCGACAACTGGGAGAACCGCCTGCCCGCGGTTCTGCAGACCCTGTACCTGATCTTCAACGAGGGCTATACGGCGACCTCGGGCACGAGCCTGCAGCGCCGGGACCTCGCCGCCGAGGCGATCCGGCTGACCCGCGAGGCCCACCGCCTCCTGCCCGGCCACGGCGAGGTGGCCGGCCTGCTGGCCCTGATGCTGCTCACCGACGCCCGCCGCGACGCGCGCACCGGCCCGCACGGCGAGCTCGTCCCCCTCGACGAACAGGACCGCGACCGCTGGGACAAGGCCGCGATCGACGAGGGCGTCGCCCTGGTCACCAGCGCCCTCTCCCGCGGCCCCGCCGGCCCCTACCAGCTGCGCGCCGCCATCGCCGCCGTCCACGACGAGGCGCCCTCGGCCCGGGAGACCGACTGGCAGGAGATCCTCGGCCTCTACGACGTCCTGATCCGCCTGGTCCCCGGTCCCGTCGAGCGCCTCAACCGCGCGGTCGCCGTCGCCATGGTCCGGGGCCCGCGTGCCGGACTGGCCGAACTCGCCACGCTGGAGGGCGAGTTGGGTTCCGGGCATCGCCTGGACGCGGTGCGAGGGCACCTCCTGGAGCGGGCGGGGGCGCACGAGGAGGCGCGCGCCGCCTACGAGGCCGCGGCCACCAAGACCCTGAGCCTGCCGGAGCAGCGCTATCTGCACGAGCGGGCGGCCCGGCTGAGGTCGTAACCTCGCCTCATGCCCGAACACACGTACATCCTCCACATCACCGAACGTCGGCTGTGGGACGCGGCCCGCGAGCACGGCACGTACGAGATGTCGACGCGTGGCCGCACGCTCCAGGAGGAGGGCTTCATCCACTGCTCGACCCGCGCCCAACTCCCCGCCGTGGCGGACTTCCTGTACGGCTCCTACGACGGCCCCGACGAACTGGTCGTGCTGGTCGTGGATCCGGCGCGGCTCGGCGTGCCGCTCAAGTACGAGGCGCCGCAGCCCGGGGGCGAGGAGTTCCCGCATGTGTACGGCCCGATTCCGGTTGCCGCGGTGGTGGACGTGGAGCCGTGGAGCTGACCGGACGGCACCGGTTGTGGCGCTGGGTCGTGGCGGCGTGGGTGATCGTCGTGGCCGCCGCGGGCGGGGCGACGCTGTGGCTCCAGGACGCGGCCGAGCCGCCGGGGCCGTACCGCTGGGAGGAGGCGAGTCCGACGCCGTCGCTTCCGCAGGAGGTCGGGTCGGCGTGCCCCAGCCCCTCCGCGTACGAGGGCGGTGTGACGCGGGTGTTCTGCCTCCGCACCTCGGGCTGAGTCCGCCGGTTGCGCCGCCTCCGCAACTCGCGCTGAGGCCGCTGGTTGCGTCAGGACCCGCTGGGGCCGGGCAGTCCGCCCGTCTGCGGGTCGCGGCCCGTCAGGCAGTAGAGGCCGCCCGCGGGATCGCGCATCACCGTCCAATGGGCACCCGGGGCGACGAGCGTGGCGCCCAGTGACTCGTGCCGGGCGCGGGTCGCCGGGATGTCCGCGCAGGCGAGGTCCAGGTGGGCCGATGCGGGCCGCTCCTCGTCGAGCCGCTGGAGCAGGACACGGATCGGCAGCCCGGCCGGCGGCCTGAGCACATGGAACTCGGGGCGGGAGCCGGGCGCCGACGCCCAGTCGGCCAACAGGCCGCTCCAGAAGGCGACTTCGGCGTCGTAGCGCGAGGGCGGTACGTCGACGCAGACCTGGTCGAGCCGGTTCCCGCGCACCACCGGCGGCCGCACCGACTCCCCGTGCCAGGGCACGGCACAGAACGACTGCCCGGCGGGTGACCGCAGTACGGCCCACCCCTCGTGCTCGGCCGCCATGTCCGCGCCCAGCCGAAGCGCGGCCTTCACGAACTCCGGTACGTCGTCCACGGCGAAGTCGAGATGCGCGCCGCCGGCACCCGAGTCGACCCCTTGGGCCTTGACGCAGGCGTCGGCCCCGCCACCGGGCACCAGCGTCACGAACTCCCCCTGCTCGCCGCGGAACTCGGACAGCCGGGTGTCCGTCACCGCGGTCCAGAAGGCGTTGGCCCGCTCGAAGGACGCTGCGGGGCGGTCGACGAAGGCATAGGTCCAGCGGATGCTCATCAGGCGATCGTAGATCCCACCAGGTGTCGCCGGCCCGGTACGGCCGAACGGCGTCCCCGGAGGTCACCACACCGGCTTTGCGGGACCCTTACCAACCGCGCGCCGGCTCCTGGGACACGCTTTGCCGTCAGTTCCCCGCCTATTGGCTCGCGCTTGTTTGCATTGGGGAATGGACCACATCACGTTCCTGGTGGCGGTCGTCATCGTGACGGCCCTCGCCTTCGACTTCACCAACGGATTCCACGACACGGCGAACGCGATGGCCACGTCCATCGCCACGGGGGCCCTCAAACCGAGGACGGCCGTGCTCATCAGCGGCGTCCTCAACGTCATCGGCGCCTTTCTGTCCACCGAGGTCGCCAAGACGATCTCCGGCGGCATCGTGGACGACACACTCGTCACCCCGGGCATGATCTTCGCCGGGCTCGTGGGGGCGATCCTGTGGAATCTGCTCACCTGGCTGGTCGGCCTGCCGTCCAGTTCGTCGCACGCGCTGTTCGGCGGGCTGATCGGGGCCGTCTGGGTGGGTGCGGGGGCGCACGGCGTGCACTTTGACAAGGTTGTCGAGAAGGTGCTGATCCCGGCGGTGGCCTCGCCGATCGTGGCGGGGGTCGCGGCGCTGCTGGCCACCTACCTGGCGTACAAGCTCACCTCTCGGGCCCGCAACCAGTCCGTCACCAAGGGATTCCGCCTCGGCCAGATCGCCTCGGCCTCGCTGGTCTCCCTCGCGCACGGCACCAACGACGCGCAGAAGACGATGGGCGTCATCACGCTGACCCTGATCTCGGCCGGTGCCCTGGGCCATGACGCGGGCCCGCCCCTGTGGGTGATCGCCTCGGCCGGTCTGGCCATCGGCCTCGGCACCTACCTCGGCGGCTGGCGGATCATCCGCACGATGGGCAAGGGCCTCACGGAGATCCAGTCCCCGCAGGGCTTCGCGGCCGAAACGGCCTCCACGACGGTGATCCTCACCTCGGCCCACCTCGGCTTCGCTCTGTCCACCACCCAGGTCGCCTCCGGCAGCATCCTCGGCGCGGGCCTCGGCCGCCGTCTCGCGGAGGTGCGCTGGGGGGTGGCCGGCCGCATGGTCGTGGCCTGGCTGGTCACCCTGCCGGCGGCCGCGCTGGTGGGCGGCGTCGCGGCGAGCGCCGTCACGCATGGCGGCAACGTCGGTACGGCCGTGGTCGCGCTGGTCGGCGCCGCCGTGGCCGCCGGCATCGTGCTCGTCTCCCGCCGCAACCCGGTGTCCGCGCACAACGTCAACGACACCCACGAGGTCACCGTCCGCGGCGCCGAGCCGACGCGGGTCGGCACGGCGGCCTGACACGACGGCCGCCCTGACCCGACGGCCGTCTGAAACGACGGGCGCCCGGACAGGGGCGCCTGAGACAAGGGAGTTCACACCATGAACCTCGACTGGACCGCACTCGGCCAGGTCGCCGCGGTGAGCCTCGCCGTCACGGTGGCCGTGGTCGCCGTCTTCGCCCTCGGCGTGCTGGGCCTGGCCCGCTACGAAGGGACACGCGAGGACGGCGCCACGTCCACGCTCGGCTTCGCGCAGGCCGGGCTGTGCTTCCTCGCCTGCGCGGCGGTGGTGGCGTACGGGATCTATCTGATCGTGCCGCAGTTCCACTGACAGCTCCGGTCCGCGACAGCGGCGAAGGCCCGGCCGGAAACCCGGCCGGGTCTCTACGGCCATGCCGGCCGGGTCTCTACGGCCATGCCGGCCGGGTCTCTACGGCCATGCCGGCCGGGTCTCTACGGCCATGCCGGCCGGGCCACTACGGCCACGCCGGCCGTGCCTCTACCTCCGCGCCGGTCCGAACCGTTCGTACACCGTCACCCGCCGCCCGCGGACCTGCTCGTCCGCCACCACGGTGAAGTACTCCTCCAGCACCGCGGCCTTCGCCTTGTCCCGCTCGTTCGACAGGGGCCGGGCCACGTCGGACGCGTCGGTGACCAGCAGGATCCGCCGCTGTGCCAGCATCGCGGACCGTATCCGGGCCGGATCCGCCTCCTCGCCCTTCAACGTCCCCGAACTCACCGGGCTTTCGGCCAGCGCTATGTCCCGCAGCCCGGCGAAGTGACCGGGGGAGACCAGCGCGGTGTCCCGCCGGGCCGCCGGCACGAAGACGACCGCGTCCCCGTTCTCCTTCAGCCGCCGCACGTCGGCCGCCACCGCCAGCACGTCGTCCACCCGGCTGGCCGGGGACCGCTTGGCGAGCGACTGCGGCAACAGCGCCACGACCGCCACGGCGACCACCGCCGGGACGAGCCACAGCGAGGCTCTCGGGAAGCGCGGCCTGGTCGCCCGTACAGCGGTCCCCAGCGCCGTGCCGATCAGCAGCGCCAGGCCGAGCATGCCGAACAGGATGTAGCGGTCCAGGAACAGCGGCTTGACCAGGGACAGGCCGATGAGGGCGAGCTGCGGTACCACGAGCAGCGGCAGCCCGACGGCCGCGACGGACAACCGGCCGGCGCGCGGCCGGTCCAGCAGGGCCCCGAGGCCGCCGATCGCCAGCAGGATCGCCGGGCCGATCAGCATGTGCCAGGTCAGCGGCGGTATCCAGGAGACCTGGCCGGCCTGGCGCCGGCTGAACAGGATCAGCGGCAGCACGGTGGCGACGGCCGCCGTCGAGGCCGCGGCCCAGCGCGCGTACGTGCCGCGCCCCGCCCGTGTCCACGTCAGCGTCGCCAGGTGTGCGGGAAGGATCAGCAGTGACAGCCAATTGAGCAGCCCGCACACCGCGACCGTGCCCCCGTACGCGGCCCAGCGCACCGCTCGCTCACGGCCCTGCAGAGTGGTCACCAGCAACAGGGTCGATATCCCGGCTCCGGCCGTGACGAGCGCGTACGGCCGCCCTTCCTGGAGATGGAACTGCACGGCAGGCAGCAGCCCGAACGCCAGCCCTCCGGCCAGTCCCGCCCAGACCCCGGCCAACCGCTGCCCGATGACCGTGACGCAGGCCGCCGCGACCGCCATGGCCAGCACGGAAGGCAGCCGCAGTGTGGCGATGCCGGCCCCGAAGCACTCGAAAAGCCCGTGCATCAGCAGGTAGTAGAGCCCGTGCACGGCATCGACCTGCCCCAGCATGTGCCAGATCTCCCCGGCGGACCGCCGGGCAACCTGCCAGGTCGCGGCCTCGTCCCGCCACAGACTGTGCTGCCGGGACAGCCCCCAAAGGCCGAGGGCCACGGTCCAGAGCAGGGGGATCGACCAGAGGAATGGGCGAGGTCTCAAGCGAGCGTTCTCCAAGGGATCGGCGTTCCATCCGGCGGGGGCCGGCCGCCGGGTGAGGTGATCCCACTCGCCCGCTGTCGCAGAGCACACCGAACGCCGCCCCGACCGCACTGGTCGGGACGAGATCTGAAGGCCGCTCAGCTTCCCCCGTGAGCCCACCAGCACTGGAGTGCGAATGACCAGGTGGGCACGCCAGAACCTACGGGATGTGAACAAGCGGCAGCCACTGTCTGCCGCGTGAACACAATCACCGCGAATTCACGCAACCTTGAGCCCGTGAAACCGTCGGGGTACGCGAAGGGGCCCGGCCGGCGAACCGGTCGGGCCCCCTTGCGAAGTCCGGGAGAACGAAAGTGCCTGGGGTCAGGCCTTCTTGGTCTCCCAGAAGATCTTGTCGATCTGCGCGATGTAGTCCAGAGCCTTCTGACCGGTGGCCGGGTCGGTGGAGGCCTTGGCGGCCGAGAGGGCCTTCAGGGCGTCGTTGACCAGCTGGTGCAGCTCCGGGTACTTCTCGAAGTGCGGGGGCTTGAAGTAGTCGCTCCAGAGCACCGAGACGTGGTGCTTCGCGAGCTCGGCGCGCTGCTCCTTGATGACGGTGGCACGCGCCTGGAAGTGCGGGTCGTCGTTGGCGGCCATCTTTTCCTGGACGGCCTTCACCGACTCCGCCTCGATGCGGGCCTGGGCCGGGTCGTACACACCGCAGGGCAGGTCGCAGTGTGCGCTGACCTTGACCTTGGGGGCAAACAGGCGGGAAAGCATGGAGCATTCCTTCCTCGTGATCGTCTTCTCAGGTGGGACATTACTCCCTACAAGACGGGTTTTCGCGGGTGCCCCCATGGGCTTAGGACAAAAGTCCAGGGTCAGACTGAGACTGGTGGAGGACCGTACCGGGGAGGTGCCGGGGATGCCGGAGTTGTCACAGGAGACCGAGCGCGAGCGGGCGGGCCGGCCCTTCGGGTGGGCCGAGGTGACCGGGCCGTCGATGGTGCCCACGCTGCACCACGGCGATCTGCTCGTGGTGGTCCACCGGGGCCGGATCAGGGCCGGGGACGTCGTCATCCTGCGGCATCCGTTCCAGCAGGACCTGCTCGTCGTCAAGCGGGCCGCGGAGCGGCGGGAAGGCGGCTGGTGGGTGCTCGGGGACAACGCCTACGCCGGTGGTGACAGCACCGACTACGGAGTGGTGCCGGACGAGTTGATCCTGGGCAGGGTCCGGCTGCGCTACCGGCCCCGCAAGCCCGATCAGCGCTCGCCGTTCGCGCTGGCGCGCTGGGCGCTGTCGGCGGTGCGGCCCGTCTTCGCGGACCGGTCGGCCTCCAGGCGTTTGCGGGCGCGGTAGGCGGCCACGTTGGCGCGGGTGGCGCAGCGGTCCGAGCAGTAGCGCCGGGAGCGGTTGGTGGAGGTGTCGAGGTAGGCGTTGCGGCACGGGGCCGCCTCGCACAGGCCCAGCCGGTCGACGCCGTACTCCGTCAGGTGGAACGCCAGGCCCATCGCCGCGATCGCCGCGTAGCCCGCGGTCGCGTTCGACGGGTGGTCCGCCAGGTGCATGTGCCACAGGGGGCGGCCGTCGTCGTCCCGGAAGTCGTGGCCGGAGATCTGCGGGCTCACCGGGAACTCCAGCAGGAGCGAGTTCAGCAGGTTCACCGCCGTCGACTCGTCGCCCTCGTCCGCCGCCTCGAAGACCGCCCTCAGCCGCGCGCGGACCGAGCGGAAGCGGGTGACGTCGGCGTCGGTGGCACGGCGGGCCGCCTCCTGGCTGACGCCGAACAGATCGCGGACGGCCTCGACCGAGGTCAGCGAGTCCTTGCCCCGGGCCGGGTCCTCGGTGTTGACGAGTCGTACGGCGTAATCCGAGTAATAGGCCAGTTCCACTTGTAGTCCTTACGGAGGCGTTCTATCGTCGTGGTGCGGTCGGGTAACAGCTGATCGTGCTTCCAGGGTATTACGTGAAGCGTTTCTGTGACGTGCGCGATGGAGGGGCTCTATGACGGACACGGACACCACCACGACCGCCGACTGGTCCGCCTGGCAGAACAGCTGGGACCGGCAGCAGGAGTGGTACATGCCCGACCGCGAGGAACGCTTCCGGATCATGCTGGACATGGTCGGGGCCCTCGTCGGCCCCGCCCCGCGCGTGCTCGATCTCGCGTGCGGCACGGGAAGTATCACGGCCCGGCTGCTCGCACGGTTCCCGGAGGCCACCAGCACCGGCGTCGACCTCGACCCCGCGCTCCTCGCCATCGCCGAGGGCACCTTCGCGGGCGACGACCGGGTCACGCTCGTCACGGCCGACCTCAAGGACCCCGACTGGCTGGCGAGGCTGCCGTACGACTCGTACGACGCCGTCCTCACCGCCACGGCCCTGCACTGGCTGCACCGTGAACCCCTCGCGACCCTCTACGGTCAGGTCGCGGAGCTCGTCCGCGACGGCGGTGTCTTCCTGAACGCGGACCACATGATCGACGAGTCGACGCCCCGGATCAACGCGGCGGAGCGCGCCCAGCGCCACGCCCGCATGGATCAAGCCAAGGCGGACGGCGCCCTCGACTGGTCCGAGTGGTGGCAGCTGGCCGCCAAGGACCCGGTACTGGCCGAGCCCACGGCCCGGCGCTTCGAGATCTACGGCGAGCACGCCGACGGCGACATGCCGTCCGCCGAGTGGCACGCGCGCGTGCTGCGCGAGAGGGGCTTCGGGGAGGCACGGCCGGTGTGGTGCTCGCCCTCGGACACGCTGATGCTCGCGCTGAAGTAGGCCGACGCCGGTCACGGCGGGGAGGAGCATGCATGGCGAAGGGGCGGTACGACATCGCCGTACCGCCCCTTCCCCGTCGTACCGTCAGAGCACCTTGGACAGGAACGCCTGCGTCCGCTCGTGCTGCGGGTTGGTCAGGACCTCGCGCGGGTCGCCGGACTCCACGACCACGCCGCCGTCCATGAAGACCAGGCTGTCGCCGACCTCGCGGGCGAAGCCCATTTCGTGGGTGACGACGACCATCGTCATGCCGGACTCGGCGAGGTCGCGCATGACGTCGAGGACGTCGCCGACCAGCTCCGGGTCCAGGGCCGAGGTCGGCTCGTCGAAGAGCATCAGCTTCGGGTCCATCGCGAGCGCCCGGGCGATCGCCACGCGCTGCTGCTGACCGCCGGAGAGCTGCGAGGGGTAGTTCCCGGCCTTGTCGGCGAGGCCGACGCGGTCGAGCAGCTCCCGTGCGCGCTCCCTTGCCTGGGTCTTGCTCGTGCCCTTGACCTGGACCGGCGCCTCCATGACGTTCTCCAGCGCCGTCATGTGCGGGAACAGGTTGAACCGCTGGAACACCATGCCGATGTCCCGGCGCTGCTGCGCGACCTCGCTGTCCTTGAGCTCGTACAGCTTGTCGCCCTTCTGGCGGTAGCCGACCAGCTCACCGTCGACGTACAGCCGACCGGCGTTGATCTTCTCCAGGTGGTTGATGCACCGCAGGAACGTCGACTTGCCGGAGCCGGAGGGTCCGATGAGGCAGAACACCTCGCCGGTCTGCACCTCCAGGTCGATGCCCTGGAGGACCTGGACGGCGCCGAAGGACTTGTGGACGCCCTCGGCCTTCACCATGGCGGTCATGCCCCAGCACCCCTTTCACGACCCAGTCCGAGCATGTTCGCCTTGATCTTCTGCCACGGCGTCGCCGGCAGGTTCCGGGTCGAACCGCGGGCGTAGTGCCGCTCCAGGTAGTACTGGAAGACGCTGAACACGCTGGTCATGACCAGGTACCAGATGCACGCGACGAAGAGCATCTCCATCACGGCGTACGACGTGGAGCCGATCGTGGAGGTGGCGCGCAGCAGTTCGTTGTACGTCACCGCGTACACCAGCGACGAGGTCTTCAACATGTTGATGAACTCGTTGCCGGTCGGCGGCACGATCACCCGCATCGCCTGCGGGATCACGATGCGGCGCAGCGTCTTGCCGTGGCTCATGCCGAGCGCGTGCGCGGCCTCGGTCTGGCCCTCGTCGACGGCCATCAGACCGGCGCGGCAGATCTCCGCCATGTACGCCGCCTCGTTCAGGCCCAGGCCCAGCAGGGCCGCCATGAACGGGGTCATGACGTCGACCATCTCGTCCTTGTAGATCGGACCGAGATTCAGCACCGGGAAGATCAGCGCCAGGTTGAACCACAGCAGGAGCTGGACGTAGACCGGCGTGCCGCGGAAGAACCAGATGTAGACCCAGGCCACCCAGCTCGTCACCGGGTTCTTGGACAGGCGCATCACGGCCAGGATCACGCCGAGGACCACGCCCATGACCATCGCGAGAACGCTGATCAGCAGGGTGCGGCCGGCGCCCGCGAGGACCGTTTCGTCGAAGACGTAGTCGCCGACCGCCTGCCACTGGATCTTCTCGGCGGTGGCGAACGCGTTGACGAGCAGGGCCACCAGGGCCAGCACGACGACACCGCTGACCCAACGGCCGTAGTGCCGTACCGGGATGGCCTTGATCGCCTCGGGCGGGAGGGCCCCGCCGTCCTTGGAGGCGACGGCCGACGGGTCGGCGTCGGCCGGCTCCTTGTCGAACTTGTCAGTCACTGTGACTGCCCTTCAGTCTTGCTCGGGACGGTCACTTGCCGCCGTTGATCGCGGCCTTGTCGATCGCGCCGGACTCGGCGCCCCACTTCTCGAGGATCTTCTTGTACGTGCCGTCCTCGATGATGGCGTTGACGGCCTCTTCGAGGGCCGCGGTGAGCTCCTTGTTGTCCTTGTTCACCGCGATGCCGAACGGACCGGCGTCGATCTGCTCGCCGACGACCTCGAAGGCGTTGCCGCCGTCGGCCTTGCGGGCCAGGTCGACCGCGACCGGGTAGTCGTTGACGCCGGCCACCGCGCCGCCCGACTTCACCCGGGTCTGGGCCTCGGTGTCGTTCTCGAACGACTCGATGTTGATCGCCTTCTTGCCGCCGTCCGTGCACTTCTTGGACTGGTCCTTCAGCGCCTGCTCGTACGTCGTACCGCGCTGCACGGCAGCCGTCTGGCCGCAGAGGTCCTCGATCGAGTTGATCTTCTTCGGGTTGCCCTTCTGGACGTACACGGCGGTGCCGGCCACGAAGTAGTCGACGAAGTCGACACCCGGGCCGAGCTTCTTGCCCTTGTCGTCCAGGCCCTCCTGGCGCTGCTTGTTGTCCGTGATGGAGGACATGGCGACGTCGTAGCGGCCGGAGTTCAGGGCGGTGATCAGGCCGTCGAAGGAGCCGGAGGTGAACTGGAACTCCACGCCCAGCTTCTCGCCCAGCGCGGCGGCGATGTCGGGGTCGACGCCGACGATCTTGCCGCCCTCCTGGTACTCCATCGGGGCGTACTCGGCGTTCGTCCCGGCCTTGATGACGCCCGCGTCCTGGATCTTCTTGGGCAGCTTGTCGAACAGCGGGGCGGCGCTGGACTTCCCCGTCTCGTTCGTGCCGCCGTTGCCGCCGCTTTCGGTCTGGTCACCGCAGCCGGTGAGAATCAGAGCGCCTGCGACCGCGATCGCACCTACCGCGGCTGCCCTGGAGCGCGCGGCGGACGAACGGCGGATGGAGCGTGCGGTCATGGTGGGTTCCTCCGGCGGATGGGGTGGAGTTGCCGATGGGGCAGGCATCTGGCGATGGGTTCGGCAGGTGCCTTGGTTTCGTAGGTCGACGGGAACACACACCTTCGAGTGTCGCGACCTCGTGTGATTACGGCATCTTGCCATTCGGACTGAGCCATTCAGGCCGCCCGCCATGTCAAAATCGGATAACGGGTTACCCCCGAACCGCCTCAGGTCGGTACATCACGACCGCACCTTCTGCGGGAATCTGTCCTTCCGGCCGGAAGATCTTCGGCGCATCTCGGGATGTGGAACGGGCGCGTGCGGCGTTTGTCGGTGCCGGTGGCTTTTTGCGGTTTCCGGTGTCGATTGTCCGCTTATTCAGCCATGAATCACAGCGATTCCGTCGCCGGGTCGTGTCCGATTCGTGTTGTCGGTGTGCCTGTTTCCCTTCCCGTCATGTGATCTTGCACGTATTGGACTCGTCGTCGGTGCCGTCCGTCCGGTAAGAAGGTTCTTTACACCCCTCATCCGGGGCTCAGGGCGCGTGTGCGGCGCGCCCATCGCGTATGACCCGTACGCATCAACAGATCGGGCATACGCGGTCCCGCCCACCCCTCACCAGGAGTGGCCACCCTCAACCAATGAAGATTTAAGGGGTAAAACAAAGTGGCAGCGGAGATCGTCAATCCTCGCAGCGACAGCAATACGGATCAGGACGGCGGGGGCGAGCCCCTCGATTCCTTCGATCCGGCGTTCGCGCTGCACCGCGGCGGCAAGATGGCCGTGCAGGCCACCGTGCCGGTCCGTGACAAGGACGACCTGTCCCTCGCATACACACCCGGCGTGGCGCGCGTGTGCACCGCGATCGCCGAGCAGCCGGAGCTGGTCCACGACTACACGTGGAAGTCGTCCGTCGTGGCCGTGGTCACCGACGGCACGGCGGTGCTCGGGCTCGGGGACATCGGCCCGGAGGCCTCCCTTCCCGTGATGGAAGGCAAGGCGATTCTGTTCAAGCAGTTCGGCGGCGTGGACGCGGTTCCGATCGCGCTCGACTGCACGGACGTCGACGAGATCGTCGAGACGGTGGTGCGACTCGCCCCGTCCTTCGGCGGCGTCAACCTGGAGGACATCTCGGCGCCGCGGTGCTTCGAGATCGAGCGCAAGCTCCAGGAGCGGCTCGACATTCCGATCTTCCATGACGACCAGCACGGCACGGCCGTCGTGACGCTGGCGGCGCTGCGCAACGCCGCGCGGCTGAGCGGGCGGTCCATCGGTGATCTGCGGGCCGTCATCTCGGGTGCGGGCGCGGCCGGTGTCGCCATCGCGAAGATGCTGGTCGAGGCCGGCATCGGGGACGTGGCCGTGGCCGACCGCAAGGGCGTCGTGTCGGCCGACCGGGAGGACCTGACCCCGGTCAAGCGGGAACTCGCCGGGTTCACCAACAAGGCCGGCATCACCGGGTCGCTGGAGGCGGCACTGGAGGGCGCTGACGTCTTCATCGGCGTGTCCGGCGGTACGGTGCCGGAGGAGGCCGTCGCCTCCATGGCCGAGGGCGCCTTCGTGTTCGCCATGGCCAACCCGAACCCGGAGGTGCATCCGGACGTCGCCCACAAGTACGCGGCCGTGGTCGCCACCGGGCGCTCGGACTTCCCGAACCAGATCAACAACGTGCTGGCGTTCCCGGGGATCTTCGCGGGCGCGCTGCAGGTGCGGGCCTCCCGGATCACCGAGGGCATGAAGATCGCGGCGGCGGAGGCGCTGGCGGCGGTCGTGGGTGACGACCTCGCCGCGGACTACGTGATCCCGTCGCCGTTCGACGAGCGGGTGGCCCCGGCGGTCACCGCGGCGGTCGCGGCTGCGGCCCGGGCGGAGGGTGTCGCTCGGCGCTGACGTGCGTGTCGCTGATGCGCGTGTCACTGATGCGCGTGTCACGGATGCGAAGGTCGCTGACGTGAGTGTCGGTTGAATGGCCCCGTCCGGTTCGGGCGGGGCCATTTGCCTGCGCGGTTTCTTCCTCTGGAGTTCTGTGCCCGGGTGCGGCCGTTCGGGTGGTTGTGCCGAGTCGGACGCCTTGACAAGAGGGCGTGTCTCACAGGGTGCTTCGGTTCCGTCGATCGACGTGTGCACCTATCGTCAACGTCATGTTCGCTGTCTACGCCGCCCGAATCGACCGCGACCAGCCGCTTTCCGGACTGGAGTCGGGGGAGCGGCCGGCTCCCGAGATCCGCCCCGGCTGGAGTGCCGTCAACGTCAAGGCCGCCTCTCTCAACCATCACGACCTGTGGTCGCTGCGGGGTGTCGGCCTCGCGGAGGACAAGTTGCCGATGATCCTCGGATGTGACGCCGCCGGCGTCGACGAGGACGGCAACGAGGTCGTTCTGCACTCCGTGATCGGACAGAGCGGACACGGGGTGGGTCCGAGGGAGCCCCGGTCCATCCTCACCGAGCGGTACCAGGGCACGTTCGCCGAGCAGGTCGCCGTGCCGACCTGGAACATCCTGCCCAAGCCCAAGGAACTCTCCTTCGAGGAGGCAGCCTGTCTGCCGACCGCGTGGCTGACGGCCTACCGGATGCTGTTCACCAACGCGGGCGTACGGCCCGGGGACTCCGTGCTCGTGCAGGGTGCCGGGGGCGGCGTCGCCACCGCCGCCATCGTGCTCGGCAAGGCCGCGGGGCTGCGGGTCTTCGCCACCAGCCGGGACGAGGCAAAGCGCAAGCGTGCCCTGGAGTTGGGGGCTGTGGAGGCGCTGGAGTCCGGGGCCCGGCTGCCTCAGCGGGTCGACGCCGTGATCGAGACGGTCGGCGCTGCCACGTGGTCACACTCCGTCAAATCGCTGAAGCCCGGGGGCACTCTGGTCATCTCCGGTGCCACCAGTGGCGACCGGCCCTCGCACGCCGAGCTCACGCGGATCTTCTTCCTGGAGCTGAAGGTCGTGGGGTCCACCATGGGGACCAAGGATGAGCTGGAAGATCTGCTCTCCTTCTGCGCGGCCACCGGGGTGCGGCCTGTCATCGATGAGGTGCTTCCCATGGACCGGGCCCGGGAAGGCTTCGAGCGGATGGAGTCGGGGGAGCAGTTCGGGAAGATCGTGCTCACCAACTGACGGAGCCGTTGCCGGTTTTCGCGGCGGGTTCGGGGCAGTGCATCGCCCCGAACCCGCCGTTTGCTTTGCCTTGTCAACCAGGGTTGACGAAAGGAGCCGTGTCAACGTAGGTTGACATCATGACCGAAGCAACAGATCTCGCCGAGCGGGCGGGGGATCGCGATCCGCGGGTCGGACTGCGGGCCGTTGCCGCCCTGCGCCGGTTGTTGGAGCAGTTGGAATCCGTGCAGGTGCGCAGTGCGCGCAATCAGGGGTGGTCCTGGCAGGAGATCGCCGCGGAACTCGGGGTCAGTAGGCAGGCCGTGCACAAGAAGTACGGGAGGCATTGATGTTCGAGCGGTTCACCAAGGATGCCCGCGCGGTGGTGACGGGTGCCGTCGAGCACGCCGAGCGGGGCGGGGCGCAGACCGTCGAGGCCGAGCACATGCTGCTCGCCCTGCTCGATCGGGAGGGCAGCCGGGCGTCGTTCGCGCTCGCCGCGCTCGGGGGCGGGGAGTGGCTGGAGTCCGTACGGACGGCGTTGGGCGAGGCTCGGCGGCGGGGAGGGCTCTCGCAGGCCGAGGCCGATGCGTTGGCCGGGTTGGGGATCGATGTGGGGGAGATCGTCGCCCGGGTGGAGGAGGTCCATGGAGTGGGGGCCATGGCCGGGGGGCGGAGGGACAAGGGGTCCTGGTGGGGGCACCGTCCGTTCGGCCGGGATGCCAAGGACGTGCTGGTACGGGCGCTGCGCGTGGCAACGTCCCGACGGGACCGGCACATCGGTGACGAGCACATCCTGCTGGCTCTCACCAGCCGCCCCGGCGTGCCCGCCGAGGCTCTCGCCGATCACGGGGTGACGTACGAGGCGCTCATGCGAGTGCTGTATGGCGGCGGAGAGGCCAAAGCCGGTTGAGGGTGAGGGCGATTGGCGGGATGGGCGGTTGGGGGATCTGGCCGGTTGAGGGCTGTGGACGGGCGGGGTGCGAGGGTGCGTCGCAGGGCGCCGGATGTCGGGTGACGGGCACCGAGTGACGGGCGTCGGGTGACGGGCGTCGGGTGACGGGCGTCGGGTGACGGGCATCGAGTGACGGGCGTCGAGTGACGGGCGTCGGGGTGGCAGGACGCGCGCACGAACTCGCCGCAAAGCCGGGAGGGGCACTGGGGCGTCGGGATGTGCCCGGGATGCCCGGATGGGCGCCGGGCGGGCCGACCGGATCCTGGGCAGTACGCCGGGTTCGTGGCCGTACCGCCCAGGAGACCGGCATCACGGCCGCGGTGTGCGCAGTAGCGCTCCGATGTGGGCCGCCGCCGTCGACAAGTGGCGGCGTGCCTCGCGGAGTTGGTCCGCCGTCACGCCGTGGTCCCTCGCCGCGTCGCGGATGTCGTCGCGGAAGCGGTCGAGCAGGCGGTCCAGGTCGCGGGCGGGGTCGCCGCTGGGCGTCTCGTGGGCCCAGGAGGGTTCGTAGCCGGCGGGGAAGTCCTCCGGGGTCTCGGAGTAGTCGGGGTGCTGCTGCGCCGACTTGGGGGAGCCCTGGCGGCCGAAGCCGAAGTCCTTGCCGAACTCCTTCCCGAAGTCGCCGAACTCCTTGGCCAGTTCCGTCAGGCCCTCCCTGACGCCGGTCGGCCAGTCACCGCGCGCGAAGTGGTCCTGTACATGCTCCTGGACCCGGCGGGCGATGCGCTGCATCTCCTCCTGTGCCTGGGCCCGGGCGTGGTCCTGGGCCTCCTTGGCCTGTCGCCGGGCGCGCTGTGCCTCCTCGCGGGCGCGGCGGCTCTCGTCCTTGGCGCGGCGGGCCTGTTCCTTCCACTCCTGCTTGGCGCGGCGCATCTCCTCCTTGGCGGCGCGCCACGCCTCCTTGTCGGTGTAGTCCGAGAAGTCGCCGAAGGGCGTTTCCGCCTTGGTGTCATTGCCCTTGCGGGCCTCGGACGCCGCCGCGCGCATCTCGCGCCGCAGATCGCCCGCCGCGCCGCGCACATCGGCCCGGATCTCGGCGGCGAGTTCCGCGACCGACTCCCTGATCTCCAGCTCCAGATCGGCCAACTCGCCGCTGCGGTCCGCCAGTTCCGCGCGGCCGGCGTCCGTGATGGCGTACACCTTGCGGCCGCCCTCGGTGGTGTGCGTGACCAGGCCCTCGGCCTCCAACTTGGCCAGCCGGGGGTAGACGGTACCGGCCGACGGCGCGTACAGCCCCTGGAAGCGCTCTTCGAGGAGGCGGATGACCTCGTAGCCGTGGCGCGGGGCCTCGTCCAGCAGTTTCAGCAGGTAGAGGCGGAGGCGTCCATGGGCGAAGACGGGGGGCATGTCAGAGCACCTTCTTGTCGGTCGTGCCGTCGGCCGGGGCGGCGGTCGCGGAGTCGGTGGCGGCGTCGGTGGATCCGCCGCCGTTGCCGTCGCCCGCTGTGTCGCCCTGGCCGGAGACGGAATTGTCCCCCGAGGTGTGGTGCGGGCTGCTCGCCGGGGTGGTCGTCGGGTCCGTCGGCGAGGTCTCCGAGGTGCCGCTCGATGTGCCCTCGTCCTTGGCGGGCTCGGGCTCCTCCCAGGCCTCCGCATCCCACGGCTCGTCCTCCTTCGGCGGGCGGCGCAGCAGGGCGATCGAGCCGGAGACCGTCGTCGCGCGGAGCTTGCCGGTGCCGGCGCCCAGGCGGCCGGTGATCTTGTGGGCGCCCCACTGGCCGTGGACCCGCAGGCCCTCGAAGGCGTTGGAGATCGTGCCGCTCGCGGTGTTGGCCTCCACGTCCGCGTCGGCCGGCGCCGGCAGCCGGATGGCGATCTCGCCGGAGACGCTGGTCAGCCGGACGTCGGTCGGGCCTTCCGGGTCGAGGTCGACGATCATGGCGCCACTCACGGAGTCGGCCTTCACCGAGGGGCCGGAGCCCTCGACGACCGTGAGGTCGCCGGAGACGGAGTTGAAGCGGAGGTCGCCGGTGACCGCCTGCGCCTCCAGGTTCCCGGAGACGGTGTCGGCGCGGACCGGGCCGGACAGGCCGACGAGAGTCGTGTCGCCGGTGACGCCCTTGACGACCGACGGGCCGTGGATGCCGGAGACCACCGCCCCGGCCCCGACCACGCCCACCTCCACCCGGGTGTCGGCCGGCACCGCCAGCGAGACCACCGCGCTGCGCCGCCAGCCCTTGCGGTCGAGCCACTTGAGGAAGCCCTTCCAGGGCAGGTCCTCGTAAGCCACCGTCAGCGTGCCGCCCTGCTGGGTCACCACCAGAGGCGGCCCCTCGATCCTGGAAACCTCCAGCCGGGCGGAACCTTCGTCCGTCCCCACGACGTTCACAGTGCCGTTGACGATGCGTACCTGGAGCTCGCTCACCGGCTCGTCGAAGCTGAGCTTCCTGGGTTCGGCTACGGACCACTCGGACATGGTGCGGACCTCCTGGGCGACCGGACGCGGCCGCACGGGCCGGGCCTGAACACGACACGCCATATCGCGTCTTACGTAAAACACGATATATCGTGGGCGAGGAAAGTCAAGGCACTCGTTCTGGTGATCACAAATCACGCGGGATGGACAACCGGCCTAGCGTGTTGCCATGTCGCCGGAAGACTCCAGGACCGCCCGCCAGGCCCGACCCGCCCCGGGCGCCCTGCTGCTCTGCCGCGCGGAGCCCGAGCCCGTCGCCTCCGCCGCCCAGCTGCTGCGCGAACACATGCTGCTCTCGCCGGCCGGCGCGGAGTGGAGCGTGCTCGTCCCCGAGGGCGGGCCCTGGCAGGAGGGCGGCGAGCCGGTCGACCGCGTGCTCACCGGCTGGGCCACCGCGCTCGCTGTCGGCCATCCCTGGCCCGTCCTCGCCCTCTGGTGGGACGCGGACCGCGCCGGATACACCCTCGCCTCCGGCTTCCGCCGTCCGGTCGGCTACGTCTGGCTCGCCAACGGCACCCCGGTCGGCGAGGACGAGGCCATGCGCACCTTCGCCGGCCGGCTCGGCCTCGACCCGGTCCTCGACATGCAGTCCCTGGAAGAGCTGACGCGTCCCGACAGCGCGGCCGACGCCCGGGCACGCATGCGTGGTCTCATCGCCGTCCTCACGCGCGCGGGCGTGTCCCTGCCGCCCGGCCTCGCCCCTGGCGACAGCGCCGAGAGCCTCCACGAGGCCATCCACGACCAGCCGCACGTAAGGATCGAGTGGTCGGGCTGGCGCAACGCCTTCCGTACGGAACTGGACGCCGAGGACGGGCGCCTCGGCCCCTGGCTGCCCTGGGCGGGCGGCCCGCGGGCCCGGGTGCTCGCCTTTGCCGAGGTGGCGGCCGGTCTGCCCCTCACGGCCTGGGGCTTGCGGCACCGAAGCGGCGGCTGGATCGTCGCGGGCGCGGTGCTGCTGGCCCACGGTGCGCTGGGGCTGGCGTACAGCGCGGTGCGGCCGCTGGACTGACGGCCGTACTGATCGCCGTGCGCAGCGGACTGATCGCCGTACACAGCAGAGCCGTACACAGCAGAAGGGCGCCCCGCATCAGGGCGCCCCGAAAGCAGAACGCTCAGCGTGAGCGCGCCGTCCGATCTCCTCCAGCTCGGCTACACGTCGTCGTCCTCGTCGTCCAGCCGGGCCAGCCATGTCGCCAGCCGCTCCACCGGTACCTCGAAGTCCGGGTTCAGGTCGACGAAGGTGCGCAGCTGCTCGGCCAGCCACTCGAAGGTGATCTCCTCCTCGCCGCGCCGCTTCTCCAGTTCTTCGATGCCTCGGTCGGTGAAGTACATGCAGTGAGGATATGTCCTGGCCGCCACGCGTGCGTGCCCGGCCCAGGACGCGCGCGCGAGACGCCGTCCGGCCCGTGGAACCTGCGACTGGGCGGTGTGGCGGGCGAGTTGGCCGTGGACGCCGGAAGGCCCGGTTCCCTGTCGCACGGACGGGGAACCGGGCCTTGCGTTCAAGCCGGTTCAGAGGCTCAGCCCCGAATCAGGGACTCGGTCCCGTTCTTCGGGCGTCCCGTTCTTCGGGCTCAGGCCTCGAACACCTCGCGCACCAGCTGCTCCTGCTCGGCCTGGTGCCGCTTGGCGGAACCGACGGCCGGGGACGAGGAGTGCGGACGCGAGATGCGGCGCAGGCGCTCGCCGTGCGGGACGTCGGCGCCGACCGCCAGGTCCAGGTGGTCGATCAGGTTGAGCGCGATGAACGGCCACGCACCCTGGTTCGCCGGCTCCTCCTGGGCCCACAGGTACTTCGCGGCGTTCGGGTACTTGGCGATCTCGGCCTGGAGCTCGGCACCCGGCAGCGGGTACAGGCGCTCGATGCGGATGATCGCCGTGTCCGTGACGCCGCGCTTCTTCCGCTCGGCCTCGAGGTCGTAGTAGACCTTGCCGGCGCAGAAGACGACCTTCTTGACGGCGGCCGGGTCGACCGAGGAGTCGCCGATGACCGGCTGGAACTGCCCGGTCGTGAACTCCTCCGCCTTCGACGCGGCGGCCTTCAGACGCAGCATCGACTTCGGCGTGAAGACGACCAGCGGCTTGTGGTGCGGGTTGTGCACCTGCCACCGCAGGAGGTGGAAGTAGTTCGACGGCGAGGTCGGCATCGCGACCGTCATGTTGTTCTGCGCGCAGAGCTGGAGGAACCGCTCCGGGCGGGCGGACGAGTGGTCCGGGCCCTGGCCCTCGTAGCCGTGCGGCAGGAGCAGGACCACACCGGAGGTCTGTGCCCACTTCTGCTCGGCCGACGAGATGAACTCGTCCACGACCGTCTGGGCGCCGTTGACGAAGTCGCCGAACTGCGCCTCCCACATCACGAGCGCGTCGGGACGGGCGAGCGAGTAGCCGTACTCGAAGCCCATGGCCGCGTACTCGGACAGCAGGGAGTTGTAGACGTTCAGCCGCGACTGGTCCTCGGAGAGGTACTGCAGCGGCGTGTACTCCTCGCCCGTCTCACGGTCGATGATGACCGCGTGGCGCTGGCCGAACGTGCCGCGCTGCGAGTCCTGGCCCGCCAGGCGGACCGGGACGCCCTCGAGGAGGAGGGAGCCGACCGCGAGGGTCTCGCCCATGCCCCAGTCGATGGTGCCGTCCTCGACCATCGCCGCACGGCGCTGCAGCTGCGGCAGCAGACGCGGGTGGACGGTGATGTGGTCGGGGATGTTGACCTGGGACTCGGCGATCCGCTTGACGGTCTCCGTGGTGATCGCCGTGCTGACGGCCACCGGGAACTCGGCCTGCGGGTCGGAGGGCTCCACGGCGGCCGGCTGCGAGGTGGCCTCGCGGACCTCCGTGAAGACCTTCTCCAGCTGGCCCTGGTAGTCCTGCAGCGCCTGCTCGGCCTCTTCCAGGGTGATGTCGCCGCGACCGATGAGGGACTCGGTGTAGAGCTTGCGCACCGAGCGCTTCTTGTCGATCAGGTCGTACATCAGCGGCTGGGTGAAGGCCGGGTTGTCCGACTCGTTGTGACCGCGGCGGCGGTAGCAGATGAGGTCGATCACGACGTCCTTGTTGAACGCCTGGCGGAACTCGAAGGCCAGACGGGCAACGCGGACGACCGCCTCGGGGTCGTCGCCGTTCACGTGGAAGATCGGCGCCTCGATCATGCGGGCCACGTCGGTGGCGTACATCGAGGAGCGCGACGACTCGGGAGCCGCCGTGAAGCCGACCTGGTTGTTGATGACGATGTGGACCGTGCCGCCGGTGCGGTAGCCGCGCAGCTGCGACATGTTCAGGGTCTCGGCCACCACGCCCTGGCCCGCGAAGGCCGCGTCGCCGTGGATGGCCACCGGCAGGACCGTGAAGTCCGTGCCGCCCTTGTTGATGACGTCCTGCTTGGCGCGCGCGACGCCCTCCAGGACCGGGTCCACCGCCTCCAGGTGGGAGGGGTTCGCGACCAGGGAGACCTTGATCTGCTCGCCGTCCAGGCCGGTGAAGGTGCCCTCGGCGCCCAGGTGGTACTTCACGTCGCCGGAGCCGTGCATCGACTTCGGGTCGAGGTTGCCCTCGAACTCGCGGAAGATCTGGGCGTACGACTTGCCGACGATGTTGGCGAGGACGTTCAGGCGGCCGCGGTGGGCCATGCCGATGACGACCTCGTCCAGGCGGGACTCGGCGGCCGAGTCCAGCACCGCGTCGAGCAGCGGGATGACGGACTCGCCGCCCTCCAGGGAGAAGCGCTTCTGGCCGACGTACTTCGTCTGCAGGAAGGTCTCGAAGGCCTCGGCGGCGTTCAGCCGGCGCAGGATGCGCAGCTGCTCCTCGCGCTCCGGCTTGGTGTGGCCGCGCTCCACGCGGTCCTGGATCCACTTGCGCTGCTTCGGGTCCTGGATGTGCATGAACTCGATGCCGGTGGTGCGGCAGTAGGAGTCCCGCAGGACGCCGAGGATGTCGCGAAGCTTCATCAGGGACTTGCCGGAGAAGCCGCCGACGGCGAACTCGCGCTCCAGGTCCCACAGGGTGAGGCCGTGCTCGGTGATGTCCAGGTCGGGGTGCTTGCGCTGGCGGTACTCCAGCGGGTCGGTGTCGGCCATGACGTGGCCGCGGACCCGGTAGGAGTGGATCAGCTCGAAGACGCGCGCGGCCTTCGTGACGTCGTCGTCGTGCGAGGCGTCGATGTCCTTGAGCCAGCGGACCGGCTCGTAGGGGATGCGCAGCGCCTCGAAGATCTCGTCGTAGAAGCCGTTCTCGCCGAGGAGGAGGTTCGCGACCTGGCGCAGGAACTCGCCGGACGCGGCGCCCTGGATCACCCGGTGGTCGTAGGTCGACGTGAGCGTCATGACCTTCGAGATGCCGAGCTTGTTCAGGGTGTCCTGGCTGGTGCCCTGGAACTCCGCCGGGTAGTCCATGGAGCCGACGCCCATGATCACCGACTGGCCGGGCATCAGGCGCGGGACCGAGTGGACGGTGCCGAGGCCGCCGGGGTTGGTCAGGGAGACCGTGACGCCGGTGAAGTCGTCCATCGTCAGCTTGCCGTCGCGGGCGCGGCGGACGATGTCCTCGTAGGCCTGCCAGAACTCGAAGAAGTTCAGCGTCTCGGCCTTCTTGATCGCCGCGACGACCAGCTGGCGGTCGCCGTTGGGCTTGACCAGGTCGATGGCGAGGCCGAGGTTGACGTGCGCCGGCTTGATCAGCGTCGGCTTGCCGTCCTTCTCGCCGAACGCGTAGTTCATCGACGGCATGGCCTTGATGGCCTGCACCATCGCGTAGCCGATCAGGTGCGTGAAGGAGATCTTCCCGCCCCGGGCGCGCTTGAGGTGGTTGTTGATGACGATGCGGTTGTCGAAGAGCAGCTTCACCGGGACCGCGCGCACGGACGTGGCCGTGGGCAGCTCCAGCGAGGCGTTCATGTTCTTCGCGACCGCGGCGGCGGGGCCGCGCAGCGTCACGAGCTCCGGACCGTCGGCGGCAGCGGCGGCGGGCTCGGCCTTCTTCGGCTGAGCGGGCTTCGCGGCCGGGGCGGGGGCGGCGGGCTTCGCCGCAGCCGGGGCCGGGGCAGCAGCGGCGGCCGCGGGCTTCGCGGCGGCCGGGGCCGGTGCCGGTGCCGGGACCGACGGGGCGGCCGGAGCAGCCGGGGCTGCGGGAGCCGCCGGTGGTGCCGTGCTGGTGGTCCCTGCGGCCCCCGTGGCCGCAGTACCCGCCGGAGCCGCGGCGCCGGCGCCGGGCTTGTAGTCGGCGAAGAAGTCCCACCAGGCGCGGTCTACCGAATTGGGGTCCTGGAGGTACTGCTGATAGATCTCGTCGACGAGCCACTCGTTCGGACCGAACGCGGCCGCGGGGTTCTTGCCCGCTTGGTCGGTGTCGGTCGAGATGCTCGAGTTACTGGGGGACTGTGGCGACACGGCGGCAACCGCCCTCTTCCGCTTCACAAGGTGATGGACAGCGGGAATAAAGGCTACGCCTCCATGGCCGGGAAGGTGAGGCCGAGCAAGGTCATCGTCGTGTAAGTCACATCGGGAAGCGTGTTTCGGGCCTGGAAATGGCGGGAAACAAGCGTGGTTCCGCTTCGAGAGACCGCAGATGGGATGCCTCGACCACGGCCCGGCACGCCGAAGGCGAGGGCCTGTACCTGATCACACGTGTCCGTCAGTCAGGACGCACATGGATCTTGTGGCTCCGCTTCGAACTTTACGTCAACTTGGCACAGATGGCTGCCCTGGAAGCGTGACAAGAATCCGGCAACCTCGCTCGGATTCGGCCACGCCGATGCGGCCCCCGTGCAGATCCACGGCCCAGCGCGCGATCGCCAGCCCCAGCCCCGTACCGCCGTCGCTGCCCGGCCCGTGCGGCCGGCGCACGGCGCCCCGGTTGAACCGCTCGAAGACCTTGTGCCACTCCGACTTGGGAATGCCCGGCCCCTCGTCCAGGACCTCCAGCTCCAGCGACTCCGGGAGCGTCCCGCGCCGCGCCTTGACCGTCACGCGGCCGTGCGCCGGGCTGTGCTTGATCGCGTTGTCGATGAGGTTGGCGACGACCTGGTGGATGCGCTCGGGGTCGGCGTGCGCGGTCAGCTCCGGCGGGGAGACGTCGAGGTGCAGATGGACGTCCGTACGGGTGTGGCTGCCGGAGCCCGAGGCCATGCCCGCGCGCGCGGAGGCGACCATGTTGGCCTCCTTCAGCACACCGGACAGGTACGGCCAGACCTCGAAGCGCCGCATGCGCAGCGGTACGACGCCGTTGTCCAGCCGGGACAGGTCCAGCAGCGTCTCCACGAGCCGGCCGAGGCGCTCGGTCTGCTTCAGCGCCGTGCGCATCGTCTCGGGGTCGGCCTCGGCGATGCCGTCGACCACGTTCTCCAGGACGGCCCGCAGACCCGCGATCGGGGTGCGCAGCTCGTGCGAGACGTTCGCCACCAGCTCCTTGCGCTGCTGGTCCTGGGCCTCCAGCTCGTCGGCCATCAGGTTGATCGTCTCGGCCAGGTCGCCCAGCTCGTCCCGGCGGTTGTCCCGCACCCGGCGCGTGTAGTCGCCCTGCGAGATGGACCGGGCCACGGTGTTCATCTCGTCCAGCGGTGCGGTGAGCGAATGCGCCACGAACTGCGTAATGAGCAGTGTGGCGATCATCGAGAAGACCGTGATGAAGCGCAGCTCCGTCTGGGTGCGCACCGCGATCATCGACAGTCCGGTGGTGATCAGCACCGAGGTGACGACCAGCGCGCCCAGCTTGGTCTTGATCGAGAACGGACGTACGCCGCCCCAGGGCTCCCCGGGGCCTCTTCCCGCGGCCGGGCCGTCGCTCATGGCGTCGGCGTCTCCAGGGCGTAGCCCACGCCGTGCACGGTACGGATGCGCTCGGCGCCGATCTTCCGGCGCAGCGCCTTGATGTGGCTGTCGACCGTCCGGGTGCCGGAGGCGTCCGCCCAGTCCCACACCTCGGCGAGGAGCTGCTCGCGGGAGAGCACCGCGCGCGGGGTGTTCGCCAGGCACACCAGGAGGTCGAACTCGGTCGGCGTGAGGTGGACGTCCTCGCTGCGCACCCGTACCCGCCGCTGCGCGTGGTCGATCTCCAGCTCGCCGAGCCGCAGGATGCCCGACCGCGGGGTCGTGGCGGCCAGCGCGGCGCGCTCGACGCGGCGCAGCAGCACATGCACGCGTGCCGCCAGCTCCCGCATCGAGAACGGCTTGGTCATGTAGTCGTCGGCGCCGACCCCGAGCCCGACCAGCATGTCGGTCTCGTCGTCGCGCGCGGTCAGCATCAGCACCGGGACGGGCCGCTGGGCCTGCACCCGGCGGCAGACCTCCAGGCCGTCGAAGCCCGGCAGCATGATGTCGAGGATCAGCAGGTCGGGCTGCCAGGCCTCCGCCGTGTCGACCGCCGCCGGGCCGTCACCCGCGGTCTGCACGAGGAATCCCTCGGCGCGCAGGCGGGCCGCGATGGCGTCCACGATGGTCGGATCGTCCTCGACCACGAGAACCCGGCGCTGTGCGCCAGGGGTCGCCGCCGTGCCGTTGTGGGAGGTGTGTGTCTGCTCCATCGCCCGCCCCAAAGTTGCTTTCCGGAATCCGTGGGGTGATCCCGCTTACTGGCTATGCCTGCGCATGCTTGCGATTGACGCTTGAATGATCCGCGTCAGAGAAGCAGAGTACGGGGAGTCACCGCGCCACGGCTATCCAGGTCGTACGGCGAGGTGCACGACGTCCGGAACGCCCCGGGCAACGGGGATCTCTTCGGTACGCACCCGTTGGAATCCGGCATTACGCAAGGTTTCTTCGAATTCCGGAGACGGCTGGGCGGACCATACGGCAAGCACCCCACCGGGCCTCAACGCCCCTGCGCAGCCAGCGAGTCCACCGGGCGAGTACAGGCTGTCGTTCCCCTCGGTGACCGTCCAGTCCGGCCCGTTGTCGATGTCGAGACACAGTGCGTCATACGTGGCGGATGTCTCACGCACATGCGCCACCAGATCCGTTTCCAGAATCTCGGTGCGCGGATCGGCGAGGGCCCCGGCGGAGAAGTGCGACAAGGGTCCGTCAAGATGCCAGCCGATAATCGCGCTCTCGCGCTCGACGACGGTGATCCGTCCCGGGCGTGGATCGGCGGCGGCATGTGCGAGCGAGAACCCGACGCCGAGCCCGCCGATCAGCACATGAGGCTCCGGTCGCCCGTCCAGCGAGGCGAGCGCCGCGTCGACGAGCAGCCGCTCCGAACGCCCGTCGGAGGTGTCCATCAGAAAGCAGCCGTTCACGATGATCTGGAGCTGATCGCCGTGCCGCCGCAGCACGACCTCGCCGTGGGGGCCTTCGTGACGGTCCAGTACTTCAGGGGTGTCGTACGAAGTGGGCATCCGGCCATCCTGGCAGCCGGGGCCGGGAGGGCCGAGTGAATTACCTCCGGGAGTACGGCAGAGCGCTCCGGGTTGACGCGGGGCCGGGAACTCGTCCGGCGCCCGCGTGGGCGTCCTGGAGAGACGCGTGAGCTTCTTGAGAGGTTGCTGAGAATCGAGTCCCGTGTGGCGTCGCTCACAGACACGGGCGGGCGGCGGACCAAGGCTGAGGGAAACGGAAGGAGCGCCTCACCTTGGAACGTTCTGCGGCTGGGGGTGTGACGGGCTCTGCTTCGGAGTCCGGCGAGGCGGGCCTGCCCGAGCTCGCCGGGCTGCTGGACGGGATGCCGCGCCAGCGCGGACCCCTGAGCGCCACCGCTCCGCCGTCCCCGGCGCCGGTCGTCACCGCGCCGCCCGCACGCGAGGCCACCGCACCCCGACCCCGTGCCGTCCGTCCCCGGCGGCTGCTCCCCACCCCCGCCGGCACCCCGTTCACCTTCGCCTACGCCGCCGTACTGACCGTCACCTCCCTGGTCGCCGCCTACGCCGACCCCGCCCTCGTCCACGCACTCCACCAGGGCTCCAGCACCGATGTGGCCCACCTGGTGAGCACCCCCGTCTTCGTGCTGCTCGCCAGCGCGCTGTGGGTCGCGGGCGGGATCGTGGCGCCGTACACACTCTGCTTCCTGCTCGTGCTCACCGCGCTGGAGCGGCGGATCGGCGGTGCCCGCACGGCCGTTGTCTTCCTGGCCGGGCACGTCCTGGCGACCCTCGCGACCGAGGGCCCCGTCGGACTCGCGGTGCTCGTCGGCCACCTCCCCGACAGCTCACTGCACCGCCTGGACTACGGCATCAGCTTCGGCGTGGCGGCGAGCGTCGGCGCGCTGGCCGGACTGCTGCGGCCGTGGCTGCGGTGGCCCGTACTGGGGCTGTTCTGCGGGATGCTGGTCCAGGACCTGCTCAACCTCACCGATCCGCTGACCAATTGGGGGCATCTGATCGCCCTGGTCATCGGGGTCGGCATGTGGCCGGTGGTGCGGCGGTGGCACGGACCGGAGTCAGCCGCCCTCGGGTGACCAGACGTACGGCGTGGTGGTGGTCACCGCGGTGAAGCCCAGCCGCCGCAGGATCGGCGCGCTGTCGTCGGACGCGTCGACATGCAGATACCTGACGCCGCGGGTGACGGCGAGGGCGGCGCGGGTGGCGACCAGGGCGCGGTAGATACCGCGGCCGCGCCACTCGGCCAGCGTCGACCCGCCCCACAGGCTCGCGAACTCGGTGCCCTCGCGGAAGACCAGCCAGGCCGCCGAGACGACCTCGCCGTCCGCCTCGGCGACATAGACGGCGATCTCGTCGGGCGCGGACGCGACACGGCCGCTCAGATCGGCGGCGAGCCAGCTCCAGTCCTGGCCCCACGCGGCCGACACCATCGCGGCGATACGGCGCATGTCCGCGTCGGCCGTGACCCGACGCAGCGTCACCCCCTCCGGCAGGAGCGGCTCTCGTGCGGCCATGTCGGCGGCGCGTCCGACCAGCACCGTCTCCTCGTCCTCCGGCGCGAAGCCCGCCGCACGCAGGCGGTCGGTGAGGTCGGCGGGGTCGTCGTGGGACCGGGTCTTCCACTCCACCGCCTCGCCGCGCGCCGCGAAGTAGTCGCGCTGCCGGGCGATGAGCCGGTCGAGTTCGGCGCCGCGCACGCCGAGGGAGCGCGGGCCGCTGACGAGGCCCCGGAATCCGCCGACGATCCGCAGCAGCGGGCCGTCCTGTTCGTACGTCACGCCCGAGGGCGGGGTCGGGGGCGCGCCACGCAGCTGGCCGTCGTAGGCGGCGAGAAGGGTCTCGTTGTCTGTCACGGGAAGACGGTCGGCGAGGGGACGGGGCATGGGCAACCGAATATCCGCATATCCGCGTTGTCCGGGAAACCTGAGGTCACGGCATGTGTGCCGGGTGATCGCTCACAGCGAACGGAGGCCTGGGAACATTCGGGCTCCCCCGTGCATTGAGTCGGCATAACTCAACTTGACTGCCGAAGGGGAGATCATGGCTTCGACGTCCACACCGCTCACCCTGCCTGTGCTGCCGCTCGACGACGAGGTCGTGCTGCCCGGAATGGTGGTCCCGCTGGATCTGAACGACGCCGATGTACGCGCCGCCGTGGAGGCCGCGCAGGCCGCCGCCCGGTCCCAGCCCGGGAAGCCACGGGTGCTGCTGGTCCCACGCATCGACGGGACGTACGCGAGCACCGGTGTGCTCGGCACCGTCGAGCAGGTGGGCCGGCTGGCCGACGGTGACCCGGGCGCACTGATCCGGGGCCGGGGCAGGGTGAGGATCGGTGCGGGAACGACCGGCCCCGGAGCCGCCCTGTGGGTCGAGGGCACCCACATCGACCAGAGCGTGCCCGAGCCGCTGCCCGGACAGGTCGCCGAACTGGTGAAGGAGTACAAGGCCCTCGCCACCGCCTGGCTGCGCAAGCGCGGCGCCTGGCAGGTCGTGGACCGGGTGCAGGCCATCGACGACGTCTCCGCCCTCGCCGACAACTCCGGCTACTCGCCCTTCCTGACCACCGAGCAGAAGGTGGAGCTCCTGGAGACCGCCGACCCGGTGGCCCGGCTGAAGCTCGCCACGCAGCAACTGCGCGACCACCTCGCCGAGCAGGACGTCGCCGAGACCATCGCCAAGGACGTCCAGGAGGGCGTCGACAAGCAGCAGCGCGAGTTCCTGCTGCGCCGTCAGCTGGAGGCGGTGCGCAAGGAACTGCGCGAGCTGAACGGCGAGCAGGACGGCGAGGAGTCCGACGACTACCGCGCCCGCGTGGAGGCCGCCGACCTGCCGGAGAAGGTCCGCGAGGCCGCGCTCAAGGAGGTCGACAAGCTGGAGCGGACGAGCGACCAGTCGCCCGAGGGGTCGTGGATCCGCACCTGGCTGGACACGGTTCTGGAACTGCCGTGGAACTCCCGTACCGAGGACGCCTACGACATCCAGGGCGCCAAGGGCGTGCTGGACGCCGAGCACGCCGGTCTGGAGGACGTGAAGGAGCGGATCACCGAGTACCTGGCGGTGCGCAAGCGCCGTACGGACAGGGGGCTCGGGATCGTCGGCGGACGGCGCGGCGGTGCCGTACTGGCGCTCGTCGGCCCGCCCGGCGTCGGCAAGACCTCGCTCGGCGAGTCCGTCGCGCACGCCATGGGCCGCAAGTTCGTCCGGGTCGCCCTCGGCGGCGTCCGCGACGAGGCCGAGATCCGCGGTCACCGCCGTACGTACGTCGGCGCGCTGCCCGGCCGGATCGTGCGGGCCATCAAGGAGGCCGGGTCGATGAATCCGGTGGTCCTGCTCGACGAGATCGACAAGGTGGGATCCGACTTCCGGGGCGACCCGGCGGCGGCTCTCCTCGAGGTGCTGGACCCGGCGCAGAACCACACCTTCCGGGACCACTACCTGGAGGTGGAGCTGGACCTGTCGGACGTGGTCTTCCTGGCCACCGCCAACGTCCTGGAGGCCATCCCCGAGGCCCTGCTCGACCGGATGGAGCTGGTCCGCCTCGACGGCTACACCGAGGACGAGAAGGTCGTCATCGCCCGTGACCACCTGCTCCCGCGCCAGCTGGAGCGAGCGGGCCTGAACACGGACGAGGTCGCCATCGACGAGGGCGCCCTGCGCAAGCTCGCCGGCGAGTACACGCGCGAGGCGGGCGTGCGCAACCTGGAGCGGTCCATCGCGAGGCTGCTTCGCAAGGTGGCGGCTCAGCACGAACTGGGCGAGCGGGAGCTGCCGTTCACGATCGGCGACGGTGACCTGCGCGGCCTGATCGGCCGGCCGCACCACGTGCCCGAGTCGGCCCAGGACCCGGCGGAGCGCCGTACGGCCGTACCGGGCGTGGCGACCGGCCTCGCGGTCACCGGAGCGGGCGGGGACGTGCTGTTCGTCGAGGCGTCGCTGGCCGACCCGGAGACGGGCGCGGCAGGTCTGACGCTGACCGGCCAGCTGGGTGACGTGATGAAGGAGAGCGCGCAGATCGCCCTGTCGTTCCTGCGCAGCCACGGCGCCGAACTGGAGCTGCCGGTAGCCGATCTGAAGGACCGGGGCGTGCACATCCACTTCCCGGCGGGCGCGGTGCCGAAGGACGGCCCGAGCGCGGGCGTCACGATGACGACGGCGCTGGCCTCGCTGCTGTCGGGCCGCCTGGTCCGCACGGACGTGGCGATGACGGGCGAGGTCTCGCTGACGGGCCGGGTGCTGCCGATCGGCGGCGTGAAGCAGAAGCTCCTGGCCGCCCACCGCGCCGGGGTGACGACCGTCGTCATCCCCAAGCGCAACGAGCCCGACCTGGACGACGTCCCCGCGGAGGTGCTGGACAAGCTCGACGTCCACGCCGTCACCGACGTCCGCCAGGTCCTGGAACTGGCCCTGTCGCCGGCCGCCGACGGCGTGGCTCCGGAGGTTCCGGTCGCGGCGTGACGGACGCGTCCGGACAGGCAAGGCCCGGGTCCCGTGAGGGAGGCCCGGGCCTTCGCCGTACGACATTCCGCCGTACGGCGACGGGTCAGCCCTTCGCCAATGCCCGGACGCGGTCCAGCGCTCCGTTGAACCTGTTGTGGTCCCCGACCGTCGGTCCGGAGGACGTGTACTGCCACATCGTGTAGTAGCTCCACCCGGCCGGCAGCTCTCCGACCGCCGTCGCGTACCGGGCGATCCACAGCGGGTTGGCCGAGGCGAAACCGCTGTAGTTGCCGGTGCACTGCTTCCACCAGCTCGTCGCCGTGTAGATGACGGGGGCGCGGCCGGTGCGGGCCCTGTACTGGTTCACGAAGTCGCGGATCCAGGTGACCATGGCGCTCGGCGTCTTGCCGTAGCAGGTGTCGCCGTACGGGTTCCACTCGATGTCCAGGGCGCCGGGCAGGGTCTTGCCGTCGCGGGACCAGCCGCCGCCGTGGTCGACGAAATAGTTGGCCTGCGTTGCGCCATTGGTGGTGTCCGGGGTCGCGAAGTGGTAGGCGCCGCGGATCATGCCGACGTTGTAGGAGCCGTTGTACTGCTGGGGGAAGTAGGGGTTGGTGTAGTACGTCCCCTCGGTCGCCTTCGCATAGGCCCACTTCACCCCGCTGTTCCACAGGGTCGACCAGGCGACGTTGCGCTGATGGCTGGAGACGTCCACGCCTTCGGTCTTGGTGGCCATGGTCCCCGGGGGGACGCCGTGTACGCCGTCGTGGGCGATGACGCCCATGCCCATGTACGCGGAACCCCGGCGTGGGGTGTCGTCGCCCGCGGACGCGGGGGAGGGCTGGGTGGCGAGGACGAGGGACAGGATCGCGGTGAGCAGGAGCCCGGCGAGGTGCGCGCGCCGGGTGCGGAGCGGTTCGGGTCGGTGCACGGGCACAAGCGTGCCTCCGAAGGCTCGGTGGTGCTCGGTGGGAAAACGCGTAGGGGTGCGGCCGCCATTGGGGTCATGGATGGTGGCGTGTGCATGCCGGTCAAGCCCCTGGTGGAGAAGCCAGGCACGGAGAAGCGCAGGTGGAAGGGGGTCCGGAGGCTGCCTTTGGTCTGGGCCTGCGAAATACTGGCGGAGCTGCGGCGACGACGGCGGTCGAAGGAAACTTTCCGGACCGGGAAACACGAGGCAGGGGCTGACGTGCGCGAAGACGGAAACGGCGAGGGTCGGCGAGTCGGGCCCGGGGGCGACCCTGCCGGGGGAGTGCCCGAGCGTGGCATGGACCAGCCCGAATTCCTCGATCTCGAACGCGAGTTGACGGTCCTGTTCCGGCGCGCCAGGGCCAAGCAGGGCGAGATGGCCCGGGAGGTCCATCCTGACCTGGAGTCCGCGGCGTACGGCCTGTTGGTACGGCTGGGTGAGTCAGGGCGCCAGCGGGCCACCGAGCTCGCCGCCTACATCGGCGTCGGCAAGGCCACCATGTCCCGCCAACTGCGTGCCCTGGAGGACCTCGGACTCGTCGCCCGCGAGCCGGACCCCGCCGACGGACGGGCCTGGCTGGTGCACCTCACCGAGGAGGGGCGCGGCCGGGTGGCGAAGGTGCGGGAGGCCCGGCGGGCCCGGTATGTCGAGCAGCTGTCCCACTGGGACCGCGGCGAGGTCGCGGAGCTGGCGCGGTTGCTGAACCAGCTGAACCGGGGGATGGAGAAGTAGGCCGGAGGGCGGGAGACGGAGAAGAGCCCCGACGCCGAACCAGGCGTTCCCGCGCCGGGCCGCGCGATCACAACTGCGCGTACACGACCGTCGCGTCGTCATGCGTCTTGCTCCGGCCCAGATACACCCGCTCCTCGGCGTCGGCCGACTCCAGCGCCCGCACCCGGTCCACCAGCGCCCGCGCCCCCTCTTTCCGTACGACGGTGAAGCACTCAGCCCAGTCGCCCTCCCGGAACTTCTCCACCCACCTCGTCGCCCCGTCCGTGAGCGCCGCCAGCGCCCGCACCTCCGCCCGCCCCAGCACCCCCGTGACCGCCCGGTCCGCCACCGACGGATCCGCGGCGGCCGTGAAGAAGCCGCCCTCCTTGTTGCGGATGTGGGCGTCGATCAACGCGTCCGTGGCCAGGGACGCCCGTGGCAGCCGGGCCAGGCGGTCGTCCAGGCAGGGTGTGACCGTGCCGTCCGGCGACTGCACGAGCAGGGCCGAGTCGGACAGGATCAGATACTCCACCGACTCCGGCGACCACCGCGCCATGACCACTGTTGCCTGTGGGGTGCGCGGGTGAGAAAGGTCACAGGTTTCCCGGTGTGCGTCAGCGGTACGAGCGATGGCGCGGGCCAGCGCGTCCCCGAGCGGAACATCCGGGAGTGAAACGGTCAGTTCGGTCAGGGCTCCGCCGAGCCGTGCGGTGAACCAGGGGACGGAATGGAGACAGCCCGTCCCGCTCCTCGGCGGGGTCACTCCGTCCAGGACGACCAGCGCGCCACCCTGTCCCGAGGCGGGCAGTCCGACACTGGCGAAGTCCTCGTTGGGGCGGGCCGGGTCGCCGGGTTCGGAGACAAGCTCTGTTCGCATTCGGTCAGTCTGCACGAGGCCTTCACAAGGTTCGCGAAGGGGTCGCATCGGTTGTCGAAAGCGTGCAGCCGCGCAGGTCAGGCGCCTGATTTGAGGTGGAATGGAGCGCTCCTGCCAGGCGTGGCGGCGAATACTGCCATCGCCTGCCGCAGAGGTCCAACCGGCCCGCCGCGGAAGGCATCTGCATCCGCCAGAGAAACTTGCCCGCCAACTCCCCTCCGGGGTTCACTCCTTCGGGTGGCGGGTCAGGTGATGCGCGGCCGTTGCCCACCGGCACTGGGAGGGTCGGGGACCGGTGAGGACACCCCCTGCTCGAGCAAGTCGAGCTTGGGGGAGGGGTGTACGCGAGGTCGGCGGTAGTTGACGGAGCGTCATCCGGACCCATGGGTATCACGAGTCAGGAATGCGAGCACCGGTGCAGAAGATGCGGCCTCGTCGCTCAGGCAAGCAGACGGCCTCCGCAGGGGGGACCAAGCCCACTCCCGGCACCACCACCGACGTCACACCCGCCGGCAAGGGGCGCCCGACCCACGTACGGAACCGGCTGATAGTCGCCGTGGCCGTAGTGGCGGCCGCCATCGCCGGGGCCGGCGTCCCCTCGATCGTCGCCGCCTCCGGGCAGCTGCACGACTCCCAGCAACTGGTGACCCTCGCCGAGCAGACCGAGGACGCGCTCACGCTCGCGCACTCCCTCGCCGACGAGCGCGACGAGGTCACGCCGTACATCGCCGCCGGCCGGCCCAAGTCCAAGGCGCCCAGCGAGCAGCGCAGCGCCCGCGTCGACCGGCAGGTCGAGGAACTGCGCGCCGACCCCGACGCCCCGGCCTCGCTCCGCGACGACCTCGACGGCATCGCGGCCGTGCGCCGGGCCGCGCTCACCGGCCAGAGCACCGCGCTGGAGGCGCACCAGGCCTACTCGGCCACCATCACCGAACTCCACCGGCTCGCCGAGCGGCTGGCCGAGCAACTGCCGCCCCGCGCCGGATCCGGCTCCTACGCGCTGGCCGAGCTGGACTCCGCGGTGCAGCAGGCCGCCGCCGCCCGCGGGCTGCTCCTCGCCGCCCTCAGCGTGCCGACCACCACCGAGACCGTCATCGACCCGGTCACCGGCCTCGCGACCACGCAGAAGACCTCCTCGGCCGCCGACGCCAAGCAGCGCGCCGCGCTCAGCGCCGCCGCCCAGCAGGCCCGCCTGCGCTCCGACGCCGCCCTCGCCGACTTCCACGAGAGCGCCCCCAAGTCCGCGCGCACCTCCTACGACTCCACGGTCACCGGCCCCGAGGTGAACACCGCCGACCGGTACCTCGCCTCCCTCACCGACCAGGCCGCGCTCTCCGACCGGGACCTGAACACCAGCACCCAGCGTGCCGAGGCCGCCCTCTCCGCCCGCGTCGACGCGATGCGCGGCGTCGAGTCCGCCCTCTACGACCGCCGCACCAAGGACCTCGAAGCCCTCCGCGACGACGACGTCACCGCGCTGGAGATCCGCATCGCGATCCTCGGCGCCCTGATGCTGCTCGCCGTCGGCGTCGCCACCGCCATGGCGCGTTCCCTCACCCGGCCGCTGGCCGTCCTGCGGATCGGCTCCGCGCGGCTCGCCCGGGCCGAGGACCCGGCGGCCGAGGAGCCCGTCAAGTTCACCGGCCGCAAGGACGAGTTCGCCCAGGTCGTCGACTCCGTCAACGCCCTGCACGCGCACGCCGTCGCCCTCCACGAGCGCATCACCACGCTGGAGTCCGACCGCAAGCACCTCGTCGGCCAGCGGCAGAAGATGGCCGACGCCCGCGAGGAACTGCGTTCCGAACTCGCCGAGTCCGCGGCCCAGCTGGACCGGCTGCGGGACACCATCGGCGCCACCTTCGTGAACCTCGCCCTGCGCACCCTCGGTCTCGTCGAGCGCCAACTCGCCGTCATCGAGGGCCTGGAGGAGCGCGAGCAGGACCCGGACCGGCTGGCCACCCTGTTCAAGCTCGACCACTTCGCCACGGTCATGCGCCGGCACAGCGAGAACCTCCTCGTCCTGGCCGGCACCGAGCACGTCCAGCAGCACGCCGGGCCGGTCCCGCTCGTCGACGTCGTCCGCGCGGCGGTCAGCGAGATCGAGCGGTACGAGCGCGTCCGCATCGCCGCGCTGCCGCCGCACGCGCACGTGGCCGGGTTCGCCGCCGACGATCTCTCCCACCTCCTGGCCGAGCTCATGGAGAACGCCACCTCGTTCTCCCCGCCCGACCTGCCCGTCGAGATCTCCGGCTGGCTGCTGGAGAACGGCGAGGTCATGCTCTCCGTCCAGGACGAGGGCATCGGCATGACCGGCGAGCGCCTGACACGCCTCAACTCCCGGCTCGCCGACTTCGACCCCGAGGTCTCCTACGACCAGGAAGGCGACGACGGCCTGGGCCTCGGCCTGTACGTCGTCGCCCGCCTCGCCCACCGCCACGGCGTCCGCGTCCAGCTCCGCGAGCAGAAGAGCGGCGGCATCGCGGCGGTCGCGGTCCTGCCCAAGGGCCTCCTCGCGGCGGCCCCCGCGGCCGCGGTCCCCTCCGACTCCCCGCACCGCACGGGTACCCACACCTTCTCGCTGCCCGGCGCCGACGCGGAGGCCAACTCCAACGTCCTGCGAGGCCGCTCGAAGGACGGCGACCCGCTGGTGGCGCTGGCCGAGAAGGCCGTACGGGAGACTGCGGAGGAGGGCGCGCAGGAGGACCCACCGGCACCGGCACCGGAGCCGGAGGCGGCGCCCGCCGAGACGACGATGGAACTCCTGATCCCGGAACAGCCCGACGGACCCGCCCAGGAGACGCCGACCCCGGTCACCGACCCGTACGCGATCGGACCGGACACCCATGAACGTGCCCGGGACGAGAGGGACCAGGCGGACGAGAGGGGCGAGGGTGACGAGGCCGAGGACCTCGTCACCGACAAGGGTCTGCCCAAGCGGACCCCGAAGATCACCGCCCCGGTCCAGGCCCCGCGCCAGCGGACCGGCGGTGTCGACGCCGAAGCCCTCCGCAGAAGGCTCGGCGGCTTCCGCCGGGGAGCGGAGGCCGGCTATCGCGACGTACAGGCGGAGATCGCCGAAGAGACCGGCCAGAACGCGACACCCAGCAGTGAATCCGAAGCAGCCACGGGGGGCACAGTCGAGGAGGCAAGCAGTTGACCGCGCCCAGTACCTTCGGACTGAGCAGTGAAGCCCGCAACCTGCACTGGTTGTTGACGAATCTGGTCGAGGAGGTGCCGGGCATCCAGTCGGTCGCCGTGGTCTCCTCCGACGGCCTGCTCCTGCTCTCCTCGGACCACGCCCACAACGAGGCGGCCCGGGAGGCGGGGAACGACAGGCCCACCGGCCCCCGCGGCTCCTCCGCCGACCTCGCCACCATCGTCTCCGGCATCGGCAGCCTCACCATCGGCGCCGCCAAGCTGATGCAGTTCGGCGGGGTGAAGCACACGATGGTCGCGATGGACGAGGGCAGCCTGTTCGTGATGTCCATCAGCGACGGCTCGCTGCTCGGCGTGCACGGCTCCGCCGAATGCGACATGAGCGTGGTGGCCTACCACATGGCGCTCTTCGTCGGCCGGGCCGGCCATGTCCTCACCCCCGAACTGCGCAGCGAGCTACGGAAATCCCTCGAGACCGCGTCTGCAGGGGGTACCCGATGAGCAACGCCCCGAAGAACCGGCCCCAGCTCCCCGTCCGCGGCGGCGACCGCAAACCCGCCCGCGTACGGCCCTACTCGCTCACCGGCGGCCGTACCCGCTTCGGCCACGTCCTGCTCGTCGAGACGATCGTCGGCAGCACCGCCGCCCTGGAGGCCGCCGAGGAGCGCAAGGAACTGACGAATGGTTCCCTCACGGGTCCGTACGGCCGTGTCATGCCGGAGATGCGGGCCATCGTCGAACTGTGCCGCCGTATGCGCACGGTGGCCGAGATCGCCGCGCTGCTGAAGATGCCGCTCGGCGTGGTCCGCGTGCTCCTCAGCGACCTCGCGGACCAGGGAAAGATCCGTGTGTACGGCACCGGAACCGGCCACGGCACGGGCCGGCCGGACCGCGCGCTGCTGGAAAGGGTGCTGAGTGGACTCCGTCGTCTCTGACGCCGTTCGCGGTGTCTCCCCGCTCCTCGACGCAGAGGGGCCCGAACAGCCCTGGCAGACGGACCGCACCCGGGCCCCGATCGCCACGAAGATAGTCGTGGCCGGCGGCTTCGGCGTCGGCAAGACCACGCTGGTCACCGCCGTCTCGGAGATCACGCCCCTGCAGACCGAGGCGCTGATGACCGAGGCGAGCGAGGAGACCGACGACCTCACCTCGACGCCGGGCAAGCTGACCACCACCGTGGCCATGGACTTCGGCCGCATCACGCTCGACGACGACCTGGTGCTCTACCTGTTCGGCACGCCCGGCCAGCAGCGGTTCTGGTTCATGTGGGACGACCTGGTGCGCGGCGCGATCGGCGCGGTCGTCCTGGCCGACACCCGGCGGCTGAAGGACTGCTTCCCCGCGCTGGACTACTTCGAGAGCTGCGGCCTGCCGTACGTCGTCGCGGTCAACCACTTCGACGACAGCGAGCTGTTCGAGCCCGAGGACGTGCGGGAGGCGTTGACGGTCCCCGCGCACATACCTGTCATGATCATGGACGCCCGGCGCCGGATCTCGGTGATCGAGACCCTCCTGTCCCTGGTCGGGCACGCGCTGGACGAAACCCCCGAGTAGATCCCCGAGTAGGAGAACAGCCCCGGATGCGGAAGATACTCGTCGTCGGAGCCGGCCAGTCCGGACTCCAGCTCGCCCTCGGACTCCAGTCGCACGGGTACGAGGTCACCCTGATGTCCAACCGGACGGCGGACGAGATCCGCTCCGGCCGGGTCATGTCCACGCAGTGCATGTTCCACACGGCACTGCAGCACGAGCGCGATCTCCAGCTGAACTTCTGGGAGTCCCAGGCCCCGAAGATCGAGGGACTCGGCGTCTCGGTGGCGGCCCCCGGCTCCTGGGCCGAGGGTCCCGCGGCCCGCGCGATCGACTGGCTGGGGCACCTCGACGGGTTCGCGCAGTCGGTCGACCAGCGGGTGAAGATGGCCGGCTGGATGGAGACGTTCGCACAGCGCGGCGGACAGCTGGTCATCCACGGCGCGGCAGTCGGCGATCTCGACTACTTCTCCCGTACGTACGACCTGGTGATGGTCTCGGCGGGCAAGGGCGAGCTGGTCCAGATGTTCGGCCGGGACCAGGAGCGGTCCCCGTACGGCGAGCCGCAGCGCGCGCTGGCCGTGTCGTACGTCCACGGCCTGGGCCCGCGCCCCGAGCACCCGGACACCGAGGCGGTCCGCTGCAACCTCGTCCCCGGCGTCGGAGAGCTGTTCGTCATGCCGTGCCTGACCACCTCCGGGCGGGCCGACATCCTGTTCTGGGAGGGCATCCCCGGCGGGCCGCTCGACGTCTTCGACGGCGTGCAGGACCCGGCGGAGCACCTCTCCCTGACCCTGGGGCTCATGGAGAAGTACACCCCGTGGGAGTACGCCCGGGCGACCAAGGTCGAGCTCACCGACGCGGGAGGTGTGCTGAGCGGGCGGTACGCGCCGACCGTGCGCAACCCGATCGGCCGGCTTCCCGGTGGCGGGCTCGTGCTGGGCGTGGCGGACGTCGTCGTGGCCAACGACCCGATCACCGGCCAGGGGTCGAACTCCGCGTCCAAGTGCGCGGCCGCCTACCTCGCCTCGATCCTCGAACACGGGGACAAGGAGTTCGACGAGGCGTGGATGCGCGGCACCTTCGACCGGTACTGGGCCACCGCGCAGCACGTCACCAAGTGGACGAACGCGATGCTGGCGCCGCCGCCGGAGCACATCCTCGGCCTCATCGGCGCGGCGGGGCAGCTGCCGCCGGTCGCCGACCGGTTCGCCAACGGGTTCAATGACCCGGCCGACTTCGAGAACTACTTCTATGAGCCGGAGAAGACCGCGGCTTATCTCGCGGAGGTTTCTGGGACCTGACCCGGGGGCGTACGGCTCCCAGCACCGGGTTCGAGGCGATCTCGGAGATCTTGATCTTCTCGCCGGTGCGCGGGGCCTCGACCACCTGGCCCTTGCCGAGGTACATGGCCACGTGTGTGGCGTCCGGGAAGTAGACGACCAGGTCACCGGGGCGCAGCTTCGTCAGCGGGATCCGTTTGAGCCGCGCCCACTGCTCCTGGCTCGTGCGGGGGATGCGCGTTCCCGCGTGGGCCCAGGCCTTGGACGTCAGGCCTGAGCAGTCGTAGGACCTGGGGCCTTCGGCGCCCCACTTGTAGGGCTTGCCGAGCTGTCGCTTGGCGTAGCGGATCGCCCGGGCGCCCTCGGGGGACGGCTTGCGGTCGTCCCCGGCGAGGGCGCCCGACGCCAGAAGGGCCCGCTGCGACTTCGCGGTGTCCTTCTTCTCCAGTTCGGCCAGTGCGCCGAGCTGCTCGGCGGTGAGGGAGGCCAGCAGCTCCTCGACCTCCTTCAGGCGCTTGTGCACGGCGTCCTTGTTCTTCTTCCGGCGTTCGGCGAGGGCGAGTTGACCGTCCAGCGCCTTGCGGGCCTTGCGGGCCAGCTCGTCGGCCTTGCGCTCCGCACCGGTCAGCCGGCCGACCGTCTCGGCGCGCTCGCGGGCCAGCTTGCCGATGACGTGGCCCTGGTCCAGGGCGTGCTGGGGGTCGCGGGCCAGGAGCAGGCGTACGTACGGCGAGATGTCCGTGGTGTTCTGGTACTGCTGACGGGCCAGACGACCCGCGGCGGCCCGGCTGTCGTGCAGGGCGAGGCGGGCGCGGGACAGGGCGGTGTCCAGACGGGTGACCTCGGCACGCTGCCGCCTGAGCGCCTCCTCGGTCGCGTTGTACGTCTCCGTGGCCCGCTCGGCCTCGCGGTAGAGACGCTGAAGGTCCGTCAGGAGTGCTGTCACCGTGCGCTCTTGGGATTCTGGGGCGGCGGCCGACCCCTGGGGATCTCGCGGTTCGAGGGCGGCCGTCGATTGCGGTTCTCGTGGTTCGGGGGCAGCCGTCGCGTGGGTCGGTGCGAGGAGTGTGCCGGCCGCCGTCGTCGCCGCGGCAGCCGTACACGCCAGGCGGAGAAGCCTTCCTGACACGTCATCACCTCCGGTGCGGAGAGGCTCTCTGCTCCGCATCGAGAGCTTTAGACGCGGTTGCCGGGTTTGTGTGTCAAGTGTGCGCGGATCGGCGTAATCCGGTCACCCGTCGGTGTCGTCCGGCTTGCCGCGCGGCGTGGCGTCCGGCTTGGACCACGGCCAGTTCAGCCGGCGGCTCTGCCGGCCCTCGGGGTCGTACGCGTACTTCCAGCGCTGGGTCAGGCCCTTTCGGGCGCCGGGGGTGCGCGGTACGCGGTGGTAGACCAGGACCGTGGGCGGGCCGCCGTGCGGGTCGGGGACGGGGATGCGGTACGTCTTGGGCGGGTGGCCCGTGATGCCCAGGAGCACGGGCAGGACGCGGCCGTCCATGGGGCCGCCCTCGAAGGGGGTGTCTTCGCTCTTCACGGCACCAGTGTCAGCCATCCGCCGCGAGCTTCTCGGCCAGCGCGGCGGTCTGCGGATCCCGGGACGCGGTGACCGAGAGCACGGCGATGAACTGTTCGACGAGCCAGTCCCGCAGTTCCTCCACCGGTGGCTGCTTGTCCTCGTCGAGCCAGATGAGGGAGGCCGCCTCGACCGCGGTGATCCACATCCGCACGGTCATGCGCAGGCGGAGGCCGGGGTCGGTGACCTCGAGGTGGCTGAGGATGTGCTCGGCGGCGGCGCGGCGTACCCCGTCGACTATCGCCGTGGTGCGGGACGTCTCCACGACGCTGCCGCCCTGGAGCAGTGCGCTGAAGCCGGTGTCGTGCTCGTCGACGAAGGTGAGGTAGCGGTCGAGGGCGCGGGAGAGGCGGGGCAGGAGGGGGCCCTCGCGGGGTTCGTCGAAGCAGTGCTGGAGCTCTTCGGCGGCCGAGCGGAGGGCGGCCTCGTACAGCTGCTGCTTGCCGCCCGGGAAGTAGCGGTAGACCAGGGGGCGTGAGACGCCGGCTGCCTCTGCGACGTCGTCCAGGGACACGTCCTCGGGGGTGCGGTGGGCGAAGAGGGCGAGGGCGGCGTCGAGGAGCTGGGTGCGGCGCTCCTCGACGCTGAGGCGGCGGTAGGCGGGGGTGGCGGCCGAGGGCGTCATGACCAGCAGGGTAGTCGGGGTGGGGCCTGGGGCGGTCTGTTCCCGGCCGGTGGGGGTGCGCGTTGATGCCTGCGGCGCCGGTGCGGGTTCGGTGGGGTTGCGCGTAGTGCTTACGGGGCGGTGGGTGGGTCGGGGGGGGGGGGGGGGGGGGGGGGGGGGGGGGGGGGGGGGGGGGGGGGGGGGGGGGGGGGGGGGGGGGGGGGGGGGGGGGGG